>CAYTOT010000007.1:0-112094 GCA_964439475.1 uncultured Alcaligenaceae bacterium | reverse complement strand
CAGGGATTGAGCGGCAGGTAGCCCACGACCTCGCCGGTCTTGCGGTCGACGACGGCGGAGAAATCCTTGTTGCGGGCGCGCACCGGCACGTACCCCAGGTCGCGGCCTGCGCCGCGCTGCGCCACGAAGTGGCTCACGAGGTCGGCACTCGCCTTCCCCTGCCGCGACAACGCCTGCAACGGCCGCGCGGCGCGCGCCACGGCCTGCGCTTCCTGCGCGAGCGGCACGTACAGGTTCGGCCGCGCCGCGACGTCGGGCCCCCCGGCCATCGTGGCCATCGACAGGTCCAGGCGCTGCTGCGGATCGACGGGCGCCACGCCTGCCACGATCACCGGCCCCGTGACCGGCAGCGACCGATAAGCCTCCGGGGCGCGCTCCCGGGCCTCCTCGTCGACCGCATTGGCCGCGGTCACCTCGAAGCGGTCCTTCACGAACACGTTCCAGGCCGGACGCGCCTCGAACATCACCAGCACGCCGTAGACGAGCGCGGCGAACTGCAAGGCGGCAATGATCGCCAGGTCGACCTTCAGCCGTGGCTTGCGCGGATCGAAGATGATCAGCGTGATGATCGGACCCACGACGACGTCCACCCCGATGATGAGGCGGAGCAGGAGATCGCCGCCCATCGCGGTGAAGTAGGGCTGCGGATACCAGACGTACACGACCAGCCCGATGACCGCGGCGGCGATGAGGATCGACAGGCCGAGGTGGATGAGGAAGGCCTGCCAGCGATTGATCGATTGCAGAGTCAGCATGGCGCGCAGTTGACGGCTCCGGGGTCACCCCCGTCGGCTGGGAAGGTCGGGCGCCGTCGGCCTTGCCCGGAGCGCCCTTCCCGCTTCACGAGCGGCGAGCGCCGCTCGCTTCGAGACTTAGCCTCGCCTCGAAAATGCAAAATCCACGCCAGGCTTCCGGCCTGCGATCACGTCGGCGAGCGCCCGGCCCGAGCCGCAGGCCATCGTCCAGCCCAGCGTCCCGTGGCCGGTATCGAGGAAGAGGTTGGGATAGCGCGTGCCGCCCACGAGCGGCACGTTCGAGGGCGTCGCGGGGCGCAGGCCGGTCCAGAACTGCGCGCTGTCCCGTTCCCCGGCGTCGGGGAAGAGCTCGAAGGTACGGTTGACGAGCGCCTCGCAGCGGACGAGGTTCAACTCCTTGCCGTACCCCGAAAGCTCGGCGGTGCCGGCGATGCGCAGGCGGTCGCCGAGCCGCGTGAAGACGATCTTCCAGGCGAGGTCGGTCAGCGACACGGTTGGCGCGCCACGGTGATCGTCGATGACGAGCGTGGCGGAGTACCCTTTGGCCGGATAGATGAGGCAGGGCACGCCCAACGGCTGCAGGACGAAGGGGCTGTAGCTGCCGAGCGCGACCACGTAGGCGTCGGCGCGAAGGATCTCCTTGCGATGCTCCTCGTTCAGGCAGCGCACGTTGGTGATCTTGCCGTGCTCGGCGATGAGCCGCTCGATCTGCATGTTCCAGCGGAACTTCACTCCGCGCTCGGCCGCGAGGCGCGCGAGTTCGCTCGTGAAGCGCTGCGCGTCGCCCGACTCGTCGCTCGCGGTGAAGATGCCGCCGGCGAGCTTGTGCCGGCACGAGGCCAGCGCGGGCTCGATCGCCACGCACTCGTCGACGGTCTTGACGTCGCGGTCGCAGCCGAACTCGCGCATGAGCGCCGCCGCCTTCACGCCGTGCTCGAACTCGGCGCGGTCGGTGTAGAAGGAGAGAATGCCGCGCTCGAGGTGGTCGTACTCGAGGCCCGTTTCCGCGCGCAGCGCCTTCAGGCAATCGCGCGAGTAGAGCGCGAGGTTCAAGCACTGGATCGTGTTGCGCCGGGTGTTCGACGGCAGGCACTCGATCAGGAACTGCAGTCCCCAGCGCCACTGCCGCGTATCGAGGCGCAGGCGGAAGAGCAGCGGCGCATCTTCCTTGCCCAGCCACTTGATGATCTTGGCGGGCGCGTCGGGATTCGCCCACGGCTCCGCGTAGGAGGCGGAGATCTGGCCGCCGTTGGCGAACGACGTTTCGAGCGCCGCACCCTCGTGACGGTCGAGGACGGTGACCTCGTGGCCGTCCTGCGCGAGGTACCACGCGGCGGTGACGCCGACGACCCCGGCACCCAGGACGATGACTTTCATGAGGGCTTCCGGGATGACGAAGCGGTGTGCGCTAGGGCGATTGCGGGTTGGCGCGTACGATGCATGTCCATGAGATGAGCGCCTCGCCGGTGCGAAAGCCTCAGGTTCCTGCCGACGCCGCACCAACCGGCGCCACGGCCTCCGGCACCGCGGCCTCGGCCTCCGTCACCGGAATACAGCTGCAGAAGAGATTGCGGTCGCCGTACACGTTGTCCACGCGCGCGACGGGCGCCCAGTACTTCGCCGCCTTCTGGCCCGGCACCGGGTATGCCGCGAGCGCGCGTGCGTAGCGGTGCGGCCAGGCGTCGTCGGCGACGGCAGCCGCCGTGTGCGGCGCATTCTTGAGCGGATTGTCATTGCGATCGAGGTCGCCTTCCTCGATGGCGCGGATCTCGGCGCGGATCGCGATCATCGCGTCGATGAAGCGGTCGAGCTCGGCGCGGCTCTCCGACTCGGTGGGCTCGACCATCAGCGTGCCGGGCACCGGGAAGCTCATCGTGGGCGCGTGGAAGCCGTAGTCGATGAGCCGCTTGGCCACGTCCTCGGCTTCCACCGCGGACACGGCCTTGAGCGGCCGCAGGTCGAGGATGCACTCGTGCGCCACGAGCCCGCCGGGGCCGGCGTAGAGCACCGGGTAGTGGGGCGCGAGCCGCTTCGCGATGTAGTTCGCGGCGAGGATCGCACTCTCGGTCGCCGCCGTGAGGCCCTCGCCGCCCATCATCGCGATATACATCCAGGAGATGGGCAGGATCGAGGCGCTGCCGTACGGTGCGGCCGACACGGGCGGCCGCGCGCCGGCCTCGCCGGGCAAGGCGAAATGGCCGGGCAGGAACGGCGCAAGGTGCGCCTTCACCGCGACGGGTCCGACCCCTGGACCGCCACCGCCGTGCGGAATGCAGAACGTCTTGTGCAGGTTGAGGTGCGAGACGTCGGCGCCGAAGTGGCCGGGCGCGGCAAGGCCCACGAGCGCGTTGAGGTTGGCGCCGTCGACGTACACCTGCCCGCCGTGCGCGTGCACGATGTCGCAGATGCGCCGGATGCCCGCCTCGAACACCCCATGCGTGGACGGATAGGTGACCATGATCGCGGCGAGCCTCGCGGCATGCGTCTTCGCCTTGGCTTCGAGGTCGGCGAGGTCGACGTTGCCTTCCTCGTCGCAGGCCACCACCACGACCTGCATGCCCACCATCTGCGCCGAGGCGGGATTGGTGCCATGCGCCGACGACGGAATGAGGCAGACGTTGCGCTGGCTCTCGTTGCGACTCGCGTGATACGCGCGGATCGCGAGGAGCCCCGCGTACTCGCCCTGCGAGCCGGCGTTGGGCTGCAGCGAGACGGCGTCGTAACCCGTCACCGCGCAGAGCATCGCTTCGAGGCCGGCGACGAGCTCGCGATAGCCCTCGGCCTGGTCGGCGGGCGCGAAGGGATGCAGGTTGCCGAACTCGGGCCAGGTCACCGGGATCATCTCGGAGGTGGCGTTGAGCTTCATCGTGCACGAACCCAGCGGAATCATCGCGCGGTCGAGCGCGAGATCGCGGTCGGCGAGGCGCCGCAGGTAGCGCAGCATCTCCGTCTCGGAGTGATAGCGGCCGAAGACGGGATGCGTGAGGAAGGGCGAGGTGCGGGCGAGGCCCGCCGGCAGCGTCTGCCCGATCTCCGCATCGAGGTCGGCGACCGTGAACTGGGGTACCACGCCGGCGAAGATGCGGAAGATCGCGTCGACGTCGTCGCGCGTCGTCGTCTCGTCGAGCGAGATGCCGAGGGTGCCGTCGTCGACGCGGCGGAAGTTGACGCCGTCGCCGAGCCCGCGCGCGACGATCTCGGGCGTCTTGTCGCCGGTGACGATGGTGAGCGTGTCGAAGAAGCTATCGTTGACGACCGTGAAGCCGAGTTTCGCGAGCCCGGCGCGCGCGATCGCCGTGAGCCGCTGCACGCGGCGCGCGATGCGCAGGAGTCCCTCCGGCCCGTGATACACGGCATACATGCCCGCCATCACCGCGAGCAGCACCTGCGCGGTGCAGATGTTGGACGTGGCCTTCTCGCGGCGGATGTGCTGTTCGCGCGTCTGCAGCGCGAGGCGGTACGCCGGATCGCCGTGCGCGTCGACGGTGACGCCCACGAGACGGCCGGGCAGCGAGCGCTTGTACTCGTCGCGCGTGGCCATGTAGCCCGCGTGCGGACCACCGTAACCCATCGGCACGCCGAAGCGCTGCGCGGAGCCGACGACGGCGTCCGCACCCCACTCACCCGGCGGCACGAGCAGCGTGAGCGCGAGGAGGTCCGCCGCGACGATCACGAGCGTGTTGTGCGCATGGAGGTCCGCGGCGAGCGCGCGATAGTCGCGCAGGTCGCCGTTCGCACCCGGATACTGCAGCAGCGCGCCGAAGGCATCGGCGGCGGCGGCCTCCGCAGCGGGGCCGGTGACCACGGTGATGCCGAGCGGTTCCGCGCGCGTGCGCAGCACGGCGAGCGTCTGCGCGAAGACGTCGTCGGCCACGAAGAAGCGGCGCGACTCGCACCTCGTCATCCGCAGGGCAAGCGTCATCGCCTCGGCGGCAGCGGTCGCCTCGTCGAGCATCGACGCATTGGCGATCGCCATGCCGGTGAGGTCGCAGATCATCGTCTGGTAGTTGACGAGCGCTTCGAGACGGCCCTGCGAGATCTCCGGCTGGTACGGCGTGTAGGCCGTGTACCAGGCGGGGCTTTCGAGGATGTTGCGCAGGATGACACCGGGCGTGTGCGTACCGTAGTACCCCTGCCCGATGTACGACTTCATGACGCGGTTGCGCGCGGCAATGGCCTTGAGGCGCGCGAGCGCGGCCACCTCGGTGAGCGGGCCGGGCAGCGGCAACGGCTCGCGCGAGCGGATCGCGGCCGGCACGATGGCCTCCATCAACGCGGCGCGCGAAGCGTAGCCCACCTGCGCGAGCATCGCCGCCTGGTCGGCGGCCGACGTGCCGATGTGGCGGCGCTGGAACGCGCCGGCATCTTCGAGCGCAGCGAGCGAGTCCGGGGCCATTGAGGCGTGGACCATGCGGTCGTGGGGGTCCTGGGCCATGGGGTCACGGGCGGTAGGGTCGAGGGCCGAGGGGTCGTGACTCATGCGCTCGTGCGCCGTCGGATCGTGCATCATGTCGTCAGCCGATGAGCTTCTCGTAGGCCGCGGCGTCGAGCAGGCCGTCGAGCGCGTTGGGATCGGCGGGCTTCACGCGGAAGAGCCATGCTTCGTAGGGCTTCTGGTTGAGCGATTCCGGGGCCGCCGGCACGGCGTCGTTCACGGCCACGACCTCGCCCGCGATCGGCGCGTACACGTCGCTCGCGGCCTTCACCGACTCCACGATCGCGCAGGCCTCGCCTTCCTTCAGCACACGCCCCACCGCAGGCAACTCGACGAAGACGAGGTCGCCGAGCGCCTCCTGCGCGTGGTCGGTGATGCCGATGGTGATCGTGCCGTCGCTCTCCGCACGCAGCCATTCGTGGGTGTCGACGTACTTCAGTTGCGCAGGAACGTTCATGGACGGTCTCCGGTGAGGGTTGGACGAAGGCAAGGTGCGGGCACGGTCACCTGCGCCGGCAGGTGCGGACGATCATCGCCAGCATCGAACGGAAAGGGGCAACGAAGCGGCACGGACGAGCCTCCGGCGCTCAAGCGACGAGCACCTTGCCGTTGCGCACGAAGGGTGCCTTGACCACGCGCGCCGCAAGCCGCTTGTCGCGGACGACCACGGTGACCGCGTCACCCGGCGCCACCCCGGCCGGCAGCCGCGCGAGCGCGATCGACTTGCCGAGCGTGGGGCTGAAGGTGCCGCTGGTGATCTCGCCTTCGCCGCGCGCCGTCTCGACCTTCTGGTGCGCGCGCAGGATGCCGCCGGTGTCGGTGAGAAGCAACGCGGCGAACGTGAACGCGCGCGGATCCTTCACGAGCGCCGCCTTGCCCACGAAGTCGCGCGGACTGTCGAGGTCCACCGTCCACGCAAGCCCCGCGGCAAGCGGCGACACGGACTCGTCCATGTCCTGCCCGTAGAGGTTCATGCCGGCCTCGAGCCTGAGCGTGTCGCGCGCGCCGAGCCCTGCGGGACGCACGCCGGCGGCACGCAGCGCCTCCCATGCAGCGACCGCCTGCGTCGCCGGCAGCAGGATCTCGAAGCCGTCCTCGCCGGTGTAGCCGGTACGCGCGATGAACACGCGCCCGAAGGGAGAGTCCGCTTCCACGCCGTTGAATGGCTTGAGCGATGCGGTGGCGGACTCGGTGCCGGGCAACGCCTGCCACACTTTCACACGCGCGTTCGGACCCTGCACGGCGATCATCGCGAGGTCGTCGCGCGGTGTGAGTGTGAGTTGCGGCGCGTGCGTCGCGGCAAGCGAGCGCAGCCACGCGATGTCCTTTTCCGCCGTGCCGGCATTGACGACGAGGCGGAAGAAGTCCTCGCGCAGGAAGTAGACGATGAGATCGTCGAGCACGCCGCCGTCCTCGCGCAGCATGCACGAGTACAGCGCCTTCCCGGGAATCCCGAGCTTGTCGACGTTGTTGGCGAGCGCATAGCGCAGGAAGTCGCGCACACCGTCGCCGGTGATGTCCACCGCACGCATGTGCGAGACGTCGAACATGCCGGCATCGCGACGGACGGCATGATGCTCGTCGATCTGTGAGCCGTAGTTGACGGGCATGTCGTAGCCGCCGAAATCGACCATGCGTGCACCGGCGGCGCGGTGGACCTCGTTGAGCGGCGTACGCTTTTGCATCGCAATCTCCCGGAGAGCAAAAGGGCGAAGCCTTGCCGGCCTCGCCCCGTCTGTCCTTTTACCTGAGAGATTGCGCTGCGTGCAGCCTGACTGCCGCCGGCGCTTGCCCCTTCGGTGGGTCGCTTGCGCGCGGCACCGTCTCGGTATCCGCCCGCCGACCGCTCTCCAGATTGCGGTTGCGCTTCGTGCAGTCCTCGGTGCCTGAGCGATCTTGGGGATTACGCCTTCGGCGGCACCGTGCCGCTTCCGCCGCACGCTGCGCTCTCCTGCACGAACGAGGCAGATTCTACCGCAAAGGCCCGCCGCCGCCTCGCACTACGGCGTCGGCACTACGGCGTCGGCGAGCACATGCCCACGCCGATGCCGCGGCCCTCCGGCAGGTACCCGCGCTACTTCTTGAGCGTCATGATCCAGGTCACGAGCTCGGTGATGTCGGCCGGCGACGTCGTGGTATTCGGTGGCATCGGGATCGGACCCCACACGCCGCTGCCGCCGTCCTTCACCTTTTTCGACAGCTTGGCCACGGCATCCTTGTCGCCCTTGTACTTGGCGGCGACGTCGACGTACGAGGGTCCGATGATCTTCTTGTCGATCGCATGGCAGGCGGCGCAGCCGTCCTTCTTCATCAGCGCCTCGGCGGCGGCCTTGTCGAGCGCGGCGTGCGCCGGTGCGGCGATGGCAAGGGCGAGGGCGAGCGTGGCGGCGGATGCGAGCGTGGCGGAAGCGGCTTTCACTGGGCGACTCCGGAGTTGAAGGGACGATCGGATGGACGACAAGTGATGCAGATTCTACCGGAGCGCCATTTCGATTGCCACGAACGCAGCGGAATCCTGCGCCTCGATTCTTGATGCAGATCACGTCCTCAGCACCTGCCCGATTGCTTCGAGCACCCACGAGCCGGCCAGCCGCCTCGGGCTCGTGCACATCGTCCGTCGACCGCCGTCTCAGTTGGCCTTGATCCCCGCCCGGCGCGCGATGTCGCCCTTGATCGCACTCGGTCTGCCGCGCATCCGCGAAGGTGGCCAGGATGCGAAAGCCCTGCGCCTTGGCACCCCCGATGTTCATCATCGCCGCATCGATCTCGCCGCCCTTCAGCGCCACGATCGCCTGGGGATCGCCGCGGAGCGGCACGCCGAGCATCTCGATAATGGGACCGTTGGGTGTGAAGGCGAGTGTGTAGCCGTCCGGACGGGCCGTGGCGACGGCCGCGGTGCCGATGGTGCCGGCCGCGCCGTCGCGTGACATGACGACGACCGATCCCGGGTGAGTTCCGGGGCGGGTCGCCGGCAAGGCGCCGCACTGCAGCGGCGAGCCGCCGGACGCTACGACTCCTCGAATGCGACCCGCTCGAAATCGCCGCCGCGCTGCAGGAGCTTCGTGAGCCGCAGCTTGCGTTCCGGCCCCGCGTCCATCGATCGCAGCACGCGGCCCGGATTGAACGTCCGCGGCGGCACCACCAGCGACGCGGGCGCAGCCTCGGTGGCCGACAACTGGATCGCCGGCAACGGCAGCTCCTCGCTGAACGCCACCGACGACGGCCGCACCGCGAGCGAGTGCGGCACCCCGGGCCACGTGGCGAGCGAGAGCGAAAACTCGGGCGGCGCACCCACCGCCACGCGCGTGACGTAGCCCAGGCGCGAGCGCTCGTGATCGCGCACCACCACGAGCTGGTCGAGAAACCAGCGGTAGCGCGTCTCCTCGCGGCGGATGAGATTCGCGCCGCTCGCGCGGCATTCACCCTGCCAGGCCTCCCACGGCCAGTTCTTCTCCGCGTCTTCCTTGTAGCGGTCGTAGTCGGTAAGCGCACCGAGCGTCTGCAGGTGCTGCGCACCCTGGAAGGACAGGCGACCGAGCGGATCCTGGCGATCGAAAGTGCGCCCCCCTACGCGGAAGTATGCAGCCTGCACGCCGCCCGCGCACAGCTCGAGCGTGTCGTGAATCGCGTCGTCGGGGTGCGCCGGCGGCTGATACCAGTGATCGTCGAGGCGCGTCAGCAGCCCTTGCGACGTCTCCACCGACGTGTCGTGGCCGAGCTGCAACTCGGCGGGGGTCGCGCCGTTGGCCAGGCGCTTCAGGCGTCCGCGCACCGAGGTGGCGAGCTTGCCCGGGTAACCGAAGCGCATCGACGGCGTCGTCGCCGCGGGGGGTGTCGTGGCGAGCCAGCCCGGTACCGAGGCGTCGAGGTCCATCACGATCACCGGCCCTTCCGTCTCGCGCTGCTGCGAATAGGGAAAGATCTTGCGCGCCCACTGGCCGAGCCAGCGGTCGGTGAGCTCGATCTGGCGCACCGACATGCCGCAGGGGTCGGATATCCCGATCAGGATCGCGTGCGCGTAGGTCGAATAGCAGGAGATGCCTACCGCGTGCGGCATGAGATCGTCGGAAACGGCGGTCACCGCGCAGTCGAGAAGCTCGGCGAGCCGGTAGTAGGCGTGGAGCTCCTGCCAGAGGGTCGGCGGCGGCACGCGCCGCGCGAGCCCGTACACGATCACGAGCTGCTTGCCCACGTACAGCCCGCGCTGGAGGAGCTTGGCCTTGACGCCTTGCAGCTCGGCATCGCCTTCGAGCAGGGGCTTGAGGCAGGTCGAGTACTGCTCCCACAGCGCCTGCCACAGCGCGATCGCCTGCTCGGCGGCGTCGGCCTCGCGCTCGGCCGCGGGCTGCGGCTTGCCGGCGTAGCGTCGGGCGAGTTCGGTATGGAGATGCGCGACCTGCTCGCGCAGCACTTCGGCGATCGTCGCCCGCTCGCGCGGCGAGAATTCGGCCGCGGTGACCGCGCGCAACTGCCCCCGCACCGCCTCGTACAACGGCGTGACGGAGGTGATGAGGAGCGACTTGACCCAGCGTTTGGCGCCTTCGGCGTCGGCGAAGGCAAGCGCGGGCAAGGCGTCCGGCGGCGACGAAGGTGCCGACGCGTTCGCATCGAGCGGCTGGGCTTGGGAGGCGGTGTCCTGCATCGCAACGACGCCGTGGGTCGAAGGAGCAACTTATAGCACAACGGCATATCGTGGGCGGCCTCCACCGCCCCGCCGCCGATGGAAGGTGCGCGACCCCGTTCCGACGGCCACGGAAGGCGCGCGTCGGCGTGGACTTTCCGCAGTCTCCGGCAGCGCCGAGCACGCGTGTCGACGTGAACTTTCCGCAGGCAGGACACGCATTGCTCGGCTGCGACCCGGCCGCTTGTCCAGTACCGTTTGCACATGGCCACCACACACATCGCCACGCAGCATCACCCGGGACATGTGCCGTCGCGGCCCGCTTTGCCTCCCCCCGCGAAGGCGCGCCCGGCCTCCTCCGAAGCGCCGGCGAACGCCCACCCCATGGCGAGCCTTCGCGGGCATTTTTTCGGGGCAACCGGAGAACGTTCATGACTGCCACCCTGCCACCCCTCCGACACACCGCCGGACCCGCACCGCCGCCAAGGGGCCGGGTTTCGGGTTTGGGTCACCTTCTCGTGGCGGTGATCTACGCGATCATGCTGCTCGCGGCGCCGGTCATCGTGCGCTACGCCCCGGCGCCCAGCGCCACGCCGATCGCCACCGCCGTCGCGCCCTTCGCCGCGCATGCCGACTGCGCGGCACACGGGGACGCCTGCGAACCTGCCGGGACGCGGTAGCTGCCGCCGTGCACCAAGCGCAGGACGTGAGCGCGGGCAACCGTTACACCAGCACCCGCTCCACCCCCCCCGCGTTGGCCTTCCTCACGTAGTCGGCCATCCAGTTTGCGCCGAGCACGTGGCGGGCGATCTCCACCACGATGTAGTCGGCGCTGGTCCCGGCGTCGTCCTCGAAGCGCGACAGTCCCTGCAGGCACGACGGGCAGGACGTGAGCACCTTGACCTCGCCCGTGAAACCGTCCGCGCGCAGCTTGCCGGCACCCTTGCGCATCTCCTCCTCCTTGCGGAAGCGGACCTGCGTCGAGACGTCGGGCCGGGTGACGGCGAGCGTGCCCGACTCGCCGCAGCAGCGCTCGTTCAGCGCGACCTCGGTGCCCATCAGGCGATTCACCACGCCCATCGATGCGTACTGCTTCAT
The DNA here is from genome assembly GCA_964439475.1 of uncultured Alcaligenaceae bacterium. Classification (GTDB taxonomy): domain Bacteria; phylum Pseudomonadota; class Gammaproteobacteria; order Burkholderiales; family Casimicrobiaceae; genus VBCG01. The sequence continues at coordinate 101,185 of CAYTOT010000007.1, read as the reverse complement.
CGGCGTGTGGCAGGGCTCGTGATACATGTAGCGCACGCCGGTCAACCCCTCGAGCGCCACCCCCTTCTCCATCAGGTATTCGTGGATGTCGAGCAGGCGGCAACCCGGGAAGATCCTGTCGAACTCGTACTTCAGCAATTGATCCATGCACGTGCCGCAGGACACGATCACGGTCTTGATGTCGAGGTAGTTGAGCGTGTTGGCCACGCGATGGAAGAGCACGCGATTGCTCGTGGTGATCTTCTGTCCTTCGTCGTGGTTGCCGGCGGCGGTCTGCGGATAGCCGCAGCACAGGTATCCCGGCGGCAGCACCGTCTGCGCGCCCACGTGGAAGAGCATCGCCTGCGTGGCGAGCCCCACCTGCGAGAAGAGCCGCTCCGAGCCGCAACCCGGAAAGTAGAACACCGCCTCGCCCTCGTCGGCCGGTCGCGCCGGGTCGCGGATCACCGGCACGATCGACGGATCCTCGATGTCGAGCAGCGCCCGCGACGTGCGCTTGGGCAGGTTCCCCGGCATCGGCTTGTTGATGAAGTGGATGACCTGCGCCTTGACCGGTCGCTTGCCCGTGGTCGGCGGCGGATGGCGCGTCTGCCGCTGCGCCACGCGCGTGGTCCGCGCGAAGCGGTACGCCATGCGCTGCAGCTTGTAGCCCCAGTCGATCATCGCCTTCCGGGTGGCCTTGATCGTCGCGGGATTGGTGGCGTTGAGGAAGAACATCGACGCCGCGGTGCCAGGATTGAAGTTGCGCGTGCCCATGCGACGCAGGAGATTGCGCATGGCGATGGAGACGTCGCCGAAGTCGATGTCGACCGGGCAGGGATTGAGGCACTTGTGGCACACCGTGCAGTGGTCGGCCACGTCGCCGAAGGCATTGAAGTGCTTGAGGCTGATGCCGCGGCGCGTCTGCTCCTCGTAGAGGAAGGCTTCGATGAGCAGCGACGTGGCGAGGATCTTGTTGCGCGGGCTGTAGAGCAGGTTGGCCCGCGGCACGTGGGTGGCGCAGACCGGCTTGCACTTGCCGCAGCGCAGGCAGTCCTTGATCGACTCGGCCACCTCCCCGATCATGCTCTGCTCGAGGATCAGGCTCTCGTGGCCGATGAGCGAGAAGCTCGGCGTGTAGGCGGACGACAGGTCGGCCGGCAGGGCGACATCCCGCAGGAGCTTGCCGCGATTGAAGCGGCCGTCGGGATCGATCGCGCGCTTGTAGCCCGCGAAAGGCGCCAGTTCCGCGGCGGTCAGGTACTCGAGCTTGGTGATGCCGATGCCGTGCTCGCCCGAGATCACGCCGCCCAGGCTGCGCGCGAGCGCCATGATGCGCGCCACTGCCGCATTGGCTTCCTTGAGCATCCCGTAGTCGTCGGAGTTGACGGGGATGTTGGTGTGCACGTTGCCGTCGCCGGCGTGCATGTGCAGCGCCACGAACACGCGGCTGCGCAGCACGCGCGCGTGGATCTCGTCGATGCGCTTCATCACCGGCGCGAAGGCGAGGCCGGTGAAGATCTCGCCGAGCGGGGCTTTGAGCTCGCGCTTCCACGACGCAACCACGGCATGACTCTGCAGGTCGCGAAAGGTCACGTCGAGGCGGTCGAAGAGGTCCTGCCACACGTTGCGCATGCGTGCGACGAGCGCGCGTGCTTCCTCGACCTTGGAATCCACGATCTCCTGCGGCGGCCGCAGTTCGCTCTCGGGCGGCCAGACGTGCGTCAGCGTCGGGCTCGCCAGGAAGGCGGCGATCTCGTCGGCCATGCGGATCTTGTTGGACAGGGAAAGCTCGATGTTGATGCGCTCGACGCCGTCGGTGTAGTCGCCCAGGCGCGGCAACGGGATGACCACGTCCTCGTTGATCTTGAAGGCGTTGGTGTGGCGGGCGATCGCCGCGGTGCGCGCACGGTCGAGCCAGAACTTCTTGCGGGCGTCGGCCGACACCGCGACGAAGCCCTCGGCACCGCGCAGGTTGGCAAGCCGCACCACCTCGGAGGCGGCCCGGGCCACCGCGTTGTCGTCGTCGCCGACGATGTCGCCCAGGAGCACCATGCGCGGGCGCCCGTGACGCTTGGCCTTGGTGGCGTAGCCGACGGCCTTCACGTACTTCTCGTCGAGGTGCTCGAGACCGGCGAGCATCACGCGGCCGCCAGGCGCCTTGGGCAGGCCGTCGAGATAGTCCTTGATCTCGACGATCGCGGGCGTGGATTCGTGCGCGAGGCCGAAGAACTCGAGGCAGACGGTCCGGATCGCGGGTGGCATCCGGTGCAGGATGAAGCGCGCGCTGGTGATGAGGCCGTCGCAGCCCTCCTTCTGCACGCCGGGCAGCCCCGCGAGGAACTTGTCGGTGACGTCCTTGCCGAGGCCCACCTTGCGGAAGGTCGAGCCGGGAATCGTGAGCGTCTCGCGTTTGAGGAGCGTGGACCCGTCCTTGCCGTAGTACGCGCAATCGAACGTCGCGTGCGCAGCGTCGTGGATCTTGCCCAGGTTGTGATCGGTGCGCGTCACCTCGAGCCACCGGGCGTCGGGGGTGACCATGCGCCAGGAGGCGAGGTTGTCGAGCGCCGTGCCCCACAGCACCGCCTTCTTGCCGCCGGCGTTCATCGCCACGTTACCGCCGATGCACGACGCATCCGCCGACGTGGGATCGCATGCGAACACGAGCCCCGCGGCCTCGGCCGCATTCATGACCCGGCGCGTGACGACCCCGGCGCCACAGTCGATCGTGGGGGTCGCCTCCGTGTGGCCCGGCAGCACGATCGCCTCGACCGCGCCGAGGCGCTCGAGCTTCTCGGTGTTGATCACCGCCGAGCGCGCATCGAGGGGGATCGCGCCGCCCGTGTAGCCCGTGCCGCCGCCGCGCGGGATGATGGTGAGGCCCAGCTCGATGCAGCCTTCGACGAGTCCCCGAATCTCGTCTTCGGTGTCGGGGTAGAGCACCACGAAGGGATACTCCACGCGCCAGTCGGTCGCGTCGGTCACGTGCGAAACGCGGGCGAGGCCGTCGAAGGCGATGTTGTCCTTGTCGGTATGGCGGGCGAGCGTCCTGCGGGTCCGCTTGCGCAGGTCGGCGGTGGCCCTGAACGAGCCGGCGAAGCGTTCGATCGCCGCATTGGCGGCGGCCACGAGGCGCGTCACCTTGACGTCGCGCTCGCCGTCGTCGGACGCGGCGGCGCGCCGCTTCTCGATCTCGCGCACGCGATGGCGCATGGCATCGACGAGCAGGGCCTGCCGCTTGGGATTGTCGAGGAGGTCGTCCTGGAGATAGGGGTTGCGGTCGACGACCCAGATATCGCCCAGCACCTCGAAAAGCATCCGGGCGGAGCGCCCCGTGCGTCGCTCGCCGCGCAACTCCGTGAGCAACTGCCACATCGGCGCCCCGAGCAGGCGGATCACGATCTCGCGATCGGAGAACGACGTGTAGTTGTACGGAATCTCGCGCAGCCTGGGAGCGGCTTGCGCGCTGTCCTGATCGACGAAGGCGTCGGCGACGGTGTTCATGCGGAACCGGCTAGTCTACCGCAGCGCAGCATCGGGATCGGCTGCCGGGCAGCGCGCGGTGCGTCCGGGCAGGATAGAATCGCATTCCCCGTCTCCTCGGAGCGCATCATGGCGCCGCGCCTCGCTCTGGCCATCCTCTCCTTCGCCTCGCTCCTCGCGCTGCCGCTTCCCGCGCCCGCCGCCGGCGCCGCGGCCGATCCGGCCTGGCTCGATGGGCTCGGCAAATGGCGCGCCGGCGCCACCGACAGTCTGAAGCGCGAGCGGGGGTGGCTGTCGATCGTCTCCCGCGACGAGCTCACGGCGGGCACCTACCGGATCGGCACCGCCGCGGACAACCAGATCGTGCTGCCGAAAGGTCTCGGCCCGGCGCATCTCGGCACCATCGTGGTCACGGGCGACCGGGCCCGCCTGACACTCGCCCCCGGGCAGAAGATGACCGTGGTGAGCAAGGACAAGGAGGCACTGCCCGACGAGTTCACCGCGCGCGACATGGTGTCCGGCGCGACCCGGGTCGAGTGGGTCACGCAGGGCAGGCTCTCGCTGCAGTTCGTCAAGCGCGAGGACGGCCGCATCGTGGTGCGTGCAGCCGATCGCGACTCGCCGCGCCGCAAGACCTTTGCCGGACGCCTCTGGTACGAGCCGGACGCCGCCTACAAGGTCCCGGCCAGGTTCATCCCGGTGGCCAACGGCGCCACGATTCCGATCGCCAACGTGCGCGGGGAGATCAGCTACGAGAAGGTCGCGGGCACGCTCGAATTCACCGTCAACGGCAGGAAGATGACGATGGACGCACTCGACGACGAGGGCAGCCTGTTCATCATCTTCCGCGACGGCACGAGCACCTCCGCGACCTATCCCCCTGGACGCTTCCTCGTGGTGGACAAGCCCCGCGATGGCGTGACCTGGGTGGTCGACTTCAATCGTGCCTACAACCCGCCGTGCGCGTTCTCGGCATTCACCACCTGCCCGCTGCCACCGCCGCAGAACTGGCTGAAGGGAGACATCGCGGCGGGCGAGAAGTACGCAGGCCGCAAGTCGTAGTCCCGGCCCGCGCCGAGGGGCCGATTCGCGGCTCCCGCCCCCGGCGAATCGTCAGTCGATGGCGATCCCTGCCAGCGTCTTGAAGATCTCCTCGGCGAAGTTGAGGTCGGGCGGGGCCGCCGTGTCCGGCGTCGAGTTCACCATCACGGCGATGGTGGACAGCGTGCGCGGATCGTAGAACGTGGCGAGCTGGAAGCCCAGGCCGCTGCCGGTGTGACCCCACCAGCCGTGCAGGATGCCGATGCCCAGGCCGTAGCGGTCGTAGGTGGGGCCGTTGGTCACGACCCGGGAGCGTTCCACGCGCTCGACCTGCAGCGCGGCGCCGATGAGGCGTCCGTCACCGAGGGCCGCCGCCCAGGTCTGCATGTCGTCGAGCGTCGAGACCATCGCACCCGCCCCGGCGAGCGAGGTCGGATTGAGATCGGGCAGCAATTCGGGGGTGCCCGTGGCAACGTCCACCTCGTAAGGCGACGGATGCGGATCGGGCAGCGCCGTCGCGTAGGGGTAGCTCGTGCCCGAGAGCCCGAGCGGGGTCAGTATCCGCGCCTGCAGCGCTTGCGCCAGCGTCGTGCGCAGCCGCTGCTCGACGATCATGCCGAGCAGCACGGTATTGGTGTTGCTGTACTCGTACTGCGTGCCGGGGTCGAAGCGTGGCGACAGGGGAACCGCGTAGCCGACGAGCTCCTCTTGCGTGAACGCACGTCCGAAGTCGCCGACGAGCGCCTGCACGAATTGCGGGCTCGACGAATAGTCCGCGATGCCGCTCGTCATGCCGGCGAGCTGCGCGAGCGTGATGGCCGCGCCGTTCGGGATGCCCGGCACGTGGCTTTCGAGCCTGTCGTCCAGCGCCAGAAGCCCGTCGCGCACGAGTTGCAGCACGAGCGTGACGGTATAGGACTTGGTCACGCTGCGAATCGGATAGTGGCCCGCGAAATCGGACGGTGTCGCACTCGCGAGATCGGCATGACCCAGCGCCGCCCGCCATTCAGGCTCGCCCGGTACACGCACGCTGGCGAGCGCGCCGACCATGTGATACTGGCCGAAGAGGCGCCGGAAGGCGGTGTCGTACTGCGTGCTCTTCGGGGTCGTGTCGTCGCCGCATCCGGCAAGCGTGAGTACGGGTGCGCCAAGCCCGGCAACGAGGATCCGGCGCCGCATCGTGGAGGCCATGGGCAAGGATAACCCGGGCGTCTTCTTGCGGGCCCATAGGCTCCGGTGCGCGCCAGCGCGCTGCGATGGACGCGCGAGATCGCAACGACGCGGGCCAACGGCGCCCGCGCCGGGCCCGCAGCGAGGGCATCCGTTCGGCATCCGTTCGTCGTGCGATACGATCCGCCCGCGCCGGGGTGTCGCGCGCGCAGCGCACCATCACGCACAATCGAACGTCTTGCCGGATCATGGATCCGGCACGCGGCACGATGCCCGCAGTCGGTCGGGCGCTCGCACTTCGGAGATTGCCCGATGTTCCTGATGTCCCGCCGCCACGGCATCCTCGCACTCGCCTGCACGGTCGTCGCCCTCGTCGCGATGCCGCTTCAGGCGACCGCCGCCGAGCCCCTGTCCGTCGAGACCGCGGGATTGTGGAGCGAGCCCAGGACCACGCCGGCGGGAACCGCAGCGCGCGCGAGCGTGCCGGCGACCTATCGCGTCGTGACGCTCGACGCCGGGAAGTTCCACGTGCTTGCCGGCGCTGCGCCCAGGGAAACCGATGCGCCGATGCGCGCAAGCGAGGTGATCGTTCCCCTCCCCTTGCCGGACGGCGGCGTGGCGCGCTATCGCATCGTGGACACGCCGACGATGGCCCCCGAACTCGCCGCGATGTTCCCGGAGATCCGCACCTGGGCCGGCGAGAACGTCGACGATCCCTCGTCCACCATCCGCCTCGACTGGACGCCCCACGGCTTTCACGCGATGGTGCTGTCGCCCACGCGCGGGCGGATCTTCGTGAATCCGCTCACCCGCGCGGACACCGTGACCTACATGAGTTACTACGCCCGGGACTACGTGAGTCCGACCGGCGCGCGCACGCGGCAGATGCCTCCGGTCGATCCCGGCGGAGCCACCGCCGCCCGCATCGCCAAGCGGATCGCCGCCCGCGACACCGCGCAAAAGCCGTCCGGGACGAAGCGCCGTACCTATCGCCTCGCCGTCGCGGCGACGAGCGAGTACACCGCGTTCTTCGGAGGCACGGTGTCGCAGGGTCTGGCCGCGATCGTCACGGCGATCAACCGCATCAACGGCATCTACGAGCAGGAGATCGCGGTGCGGATGCAGCTCGTGGCCAACAACTATCTCCTCGTCTACACCGGCGCCGATCCTTACACCAACGACGACGGCGCTGCGATGCTGGACCAGAACCAGGCCAACATCACGGCGGTGATCGGCAGCGCGAACTACGACATCGGCCATGTGTTCTCGACCGGCGGCGGCGGTATCGCGAGCCTCGGCGTGGCCTGCTCCGCCACCCAGAAGGCCCAGGGCGTCACCGGCAATCCGTCGCCGGTCGACGATCCCTTCTACGTCGATTTCGTCGCCCACGAGATCGGGCACCAGCTCGGCGCCAACCACACGTTCAACGGCAACGAGCACAACTGCGGCGGTGGCAACCGCCACCAGGCGACATCGTTCGAGCCCGGCAGCGGGTCGACGATCATGGCCTACGCGGGAATCTGCGAATCGCAGGACCTGCAGGCGCACAGCGACGTGTACTTCCACACGGCGAGCTTCGACGAGATCGTCGCCTATACCACGGAGGACGGCGGCAGCAAGTGCGGGACCGTCGCATCGACGGGCAATGCGCCGCCGGTCGTCACCCTGCCGGCCGGCGGATTCACCATTCCGTCGCGCACGCCGTTCGCCCTCATGGGCTCGGCCACCGACCCCGACGGCGACGTCCTCACCTACAACTGGGAGGAGTACGACACGGGCGTCAATCCCGGAGGCCCGCCCGGCATCGCCACCGCCGCGCCGTTCTTCCGCTCCTGGCCGTCGACCCCCGGTTCCACGCGGATCTTTCCGCGCTTGTCCGACCTTCTCGCCGGCACGCTCGCCATCGGCGAAGTGCTACCCAACGCGAGCCGCACGCTGCGCTTTCGCATGACCGCGCGCGACAACCGCGGCGGCGTCGACCGCGCGCAGGTCAACTTCCTCGTCACGTCCGCGGCGGGACCGTTCGTGGTCACGTCGCCCGATACCGCCGTGACGTGGCCAGGAGGCAGCACGCAGACCGTGACATGGAACGTGGCGAACACGGCGAACGCCCCGGTGGCATGCGCCAACGTCGACATCCTGCTGTCGAGCGACGGCGGCCAGACGTTTCCGACGATGCTCGCGGCCGCAACGCCGAACGACGGCTCGCAGGCCGTGACCGTTCCCGCTGCTGCCACCTCGACGGCGCGGGTCATGGTGGCGTGCAGCGACAACATCTTCTTCGACGTCTCCAATGCCGATTTCACGATCGGCGGGGTGACGCCGTCGGGTGCGGCCATCGTCGCCAATCCCTACGGCGCGCTCACCGTGACCGGTGCGACCCTGAGCGGCACGACGATCTCCAACTTCGGCACCAACGTGACGATCCAGCTCGGCGCTGCGTCCGGTGCGCCGGGCTCGTTCGCGCAGTTCGACTTCCAGTCGCTCGCGCTGGGTCCCGGGAACACGCTCACGATCCTCGCCGGCGCGCCGGGGCAGGCCGTCGTGCTGCGCGGCGTGGGCGCCGGGCCCAGCGTGATCGAGGGGACGCTGCGCGCGCAGGGCGGCATCGCGGGGCCCCTGCCGATGCGGGTGACGAATCCCGATGGCATCACCATCGGCGCGGCCGGCCTCCTCGCCGCACCGGGTGGCCTCGAGGTCGACGCGACCGCTGCGAACCTCGTCACCGGCGGACTGGTGCAGAACGCCGGCACCGTGGACGGCGGCGCCTCGCTCGTCGTCTACGGCGCGGGCTTGCGCGGCGGCGGCGCCTTCAAGGGCAATGCGATGCGCCTGGGGACGTTCGGCAACGCCAACAACCCAGTCAACGGGGATGATTTCCTCGCCAACGGCCTGCAGCTCTTCCCGAGCACCGGCGATGGCGTGCAGCTCACGCTGAATCACTATGGCACCCAACCGCAGGTGCTGAACCTCGCGATCCACGGCAATGGCAGCGTGTGGATGCCGTCGTCGTGGCCCGCCGGTTCCACGCTGCCGCAGAACAACAATCCGCTCGCCCCCGGCGCCGTGCGCCCGCCCGGAACCCCCAAGCCCTCCTACGGCGGCGGCAGCATGATCCTGCAGGCCACGGGTGCGCTTGCGCTCGTCGACGGCGGCACGCACGACTTCGTCTTCCCCGGCGCGATCGTGCTGAAGGCCGGCGGCACGCTCGACGTGAACGGCGTGCTCCTCGACCAGGGCTGGACCGGCGACGGCCAGCCGTTCCAGGGCATCTTCCTCGAATCGCCGGATATCGCGAGCACGGGTGGACTCATGCAGTTCTTCACCAACTATCCGAACTGGGTGAACTTCAGTACGTTGCCGACCGCACCGGTGCGCGCCTACACGCTGCTCACGCAGCCTGACGGCAGCGCGAGCTTCGTGGCGGCCGACGACTGGGTGCCGCATCGAAACGCGTACTCGGTGATCCAGGGCATCGCGGCGGCCGGGGGGTGCTGGCTCTGCGCGGTGGATACGCAGCCGATCGATGTCTACGGGCCGTGAGGACGAGGCGGCACACGCCCATGGGCGACGCAGCGCATTTCATCCTGTATGTGGCAGACCAGGCGCGCAGCACGAGCTTCTACTCGGCGGTGCTGGCCTTCACGCCCCGGCTGAACGTGCCGGGCATGACCGAGTTCACGCTTCCCGGCGGCGCAATCCTGGGACTGATGCCGGAGACAGGCATCGAGCGCCTGCTCGGGCCCGCATTGCCGAGTCCCTCCCGCGCCCGCGGCACGCCGCGAGCCGAGCTCTACCTCGTCGTCCCCGATCCGGCGGGCCACCACGCCCGTGCGCTCGAGGCCGGGGCCGTCGAACTCAGCCCCCTCGGGCCGCGCTCGTGGGGTCACCTTGTCGCCTATTCGCTCGATCCGGACGCTCACGTCCTGGCGTTCGCGACGCATGGCGACGGCACTGCCTGCACCTGACCACCTGCCATGCCGAAACGAGCCATCGGGGCCCTGGTGTTCGTCGCCGCAAGCGTGGCCTTGTGGGGTCTCACGATATATCTGTCGCTTGCGTCCCCCGCGGCAGGGCGTCTTACGCGCGAGCAGCGGGATTCGTCGCGCTCATCCTGACCTTGCACACCGTGCTCTATGTGCTGTTCTCCGGTCGAAAGAGCCGCCGACGGGACTACTTCCTGCGACACGGGAAACCGCTCGAGACCAGGATAGCCACCATCAAGAGACGAGGGTCGCGGACCGCCTGGCGCGTGACGTCGACGTACGTCGACAGGCGCACGGGACGCGAGGTCGTCTTCAAGAGCGACATCCTTCGAAGGAACCCCGCGAGAAGATTCCAGATCGGAGACACGGTGATGGTCTATCTTCATCCGACGAGGGCCGACCAGTACTGGATGGAAACCGGAATCGAAGGCGAGTATCTCTAGTAGGCCAGGTCCAGGTCTGGGCAGCATCCCTGGTGAAGTCGCCGGGCGCGGGCGTTGCATCAGGAACACCGGCAGCTTCACGGCATCCGGGTGTCCGGAGCGCCCGCCGGACCCCCGCGATAGCCGAGCGCCTCCCCCACGTGCGCCGCACCGACCGCCTCCTTGGCGTCGAGATCGGCAATCGTGCGCGCCACCTTGAGCACGCGGTGGTAGCCGCGGGCAGTGAAGCCGAGGCGGTCCATCGCCCTGGCAAGCAGCGCGTGCCCCGAGGCATCGGTCGTGCAGTGGAGAGCCACCTCGGCGGCCCCGAGGCGCGCGTTGGCCCTGCCCTGCCGCAGGATCTGGCGCGCACGGGCGGCAGCGACTCGCTCGCGCACGGCGGCCGACCCTTCGACCCGGTCCGGCGCGGGCGCCGCCACGAGGTCGGCCACCGGCACCGCGCGGACGTCGAGACGCAGGTCGATGCGGTCGAGCAGCGGCCCCGACACCCGCGCCCGATAGCGCAGCACCTGGTCCGACGTGCACGCGCACCGTGCGCTCGCATCGCCGTGCCAGCCGCATGGGCAAGGATTCATCGCCGCGACGAGCTGGAATTGCGCGGGGAAGGTGGCCTGTCGCGCCGCGCGCGAGATGTGGATCACGCCCGATTCGAGCGGCTCGCGCAGGCCTTCGAGCACGCGCCGGTCCCACTCGGGGAGCTCGTCGAGGAAGAGCACGCCGTGATGCGCGAGCGAGACCTCGCCCGGACGCGGATCGCCACCGCCGCCCACGAGCGCGACCGTGCTCGCGGTGTGGTGCGGACTGCGGTAAGGACGCGCGCCCCAGCGCTCCGGCGCGAAGTGCCCGGCGACCGATGCGATCGCCGCGACCTCGAGCGACTCGTCGTCGGCCAGCGGCGGCAGCAGACCCGGCAAGCGTTGCGCGAGCATCGATTTGCCCGATCCGGGGGGACCGGCCAGCAATAGCGAGTGGCCGCCCGCGGCGGCGATCTCCAGGGCGCGCTTGGCTTGCGCCTGGCCGCGGACGTCGGCGATGTCGAGAATGTCCGCCGCGGCCTCGGGAGCCGGCGCCCGCGCCGCGGGCAACGGCTCGCGCGACGTCAGGTGGGCGCACACCGCGAGCAGGCTGCGCGCTCCGAAGACGGTGGCATCGCGCGCCAGGGCCGCCTCGAGCGCGGAACGCTCGGGCAGGACGAAGGCGCGGCCCTCGCGCCGCGCCGAGAGCGCCATCGCGAGCGCGCCGCGCACGGCGCGCAACTCGCCGGTCAGGGCAAGTTCCCCGGCGAACTCGTAGCGGCCGAGCTCCTGCGACGGAATCTGCGCCGTGGCGGCGAGGATGCCGAGGGCGATCGGCAGGTCGTAGCGCCCTGATTCCTTGGGAAGGTCTGCCGGCGCGAGGTTGACCGTGACCTTGCGCGGCGGAACGTCGAACTTCGCGTTCTGCAGCGCGGCGCGCACGCGGTCGCGCGCCTCACGAACCTCGGTATCCGGCAATCCCACGACGTGGATGCCCGGCAGGCCGCCGGCCACGTGCACTTCGACCGTGACCCCCGGTGCGTGCACACCCGAGAGCGCTCGCGTATGAACGACCGCCACCGCCATGTCGGCCTCTTTCGTCGCGCGCCGTGCGCTCGAGAGGACGACCTTAGCCGGTCGTGGGCAATCCCGCCCTATATCGGATGGCCGAGGGCAGCGCTCGCAACCGTGGCTCGAACGCAGCCCGTCGCGACTACACGGCGCGCGGACCGCGGCGCGCTTCCATCTCCGCGACGCGCGCCTCGAGCTGTTCGAGCTTCTCGCGTGTTTTCGCAAGCACCGCGGCCTGCGTGTCGAATTCCTCCCGCGAGACCACGTCGAGCCGTGCGAGGCCGCCTTGCAGCATCGCCTTCACGTTCTTCTCGATGTCCTTGGCGGGACTGGCGGCGACGGCCGCACCGATGCGTGCCGCGAGGTCGTCGAGCGTCTTGCTCTGGAAGTTCAGCATGCGGGGCCTCCGAAGGCAGCCAGTCTAGCAAGCGAAGGCGCGCGCAGGCGCATTTCGGGCCCGCCGCACCGGCCTTGGGCGATCGACACCCCCGGCGCACCGAATCCGTGCAGCCCATCGCAGCGGGTTTCCGGGAGGAGCCCGAGAATCATACTTAAATCATTGATTGTACTGATTTTTGTGCAGTGGCACACGAAATGCAAACGCAACTTCCGAAACCATCGTTGTACCTCCTCCACACCTGGGATTCCACCATGAAACGCAAGCTTGCCTTTCCCGAAGCAGCCGCGGTCGCGCTGGCGGCACTGCTCACGGGAACCGCCGCGGCGCAGTCACCCGCGCCCGCCCCTGCCCCCGAACCTGCCTGGACGTTCTCGGGGAACGTGGGCCTCTTCAGCGAGTACGTCTTCCGCGGCATCGAGCAGACGAACAACAAGCCGGCCGTGCAGGGCGGCCTCGACCTCGCCCACAAGAGCGGGTTCTACGTGGGCACGTGGGCCTCGAACGTCTCCTGGCTCTCCGACGGGAATCCCGACGTGTCGGCCTCGATGGAGTGGGACTGGTACGGCGGCTTCAGATTCGCGCTGCCCGCCGACTTCGGCGCCGACGTGGGCGTCCTCTACTACTGGTATCCCGGCACCTATCCCGACGGCTACACGCGCCCGAACACCACCGAGCTCTACGCCGCGCTCTCCTGGAAGATGCTCTCCGCGAAGTACAGCCAGAGCGTGTCCGACACCTTCGGCTATCCGGACTCGAAGAACTCCTACTACGTCGAGGGCAACCTCAACTGGGACGTGATCGACAAGGTCAACGACGTCGTCGGCAAGGTCACGCTCTTCGCGCACGTGGGGTACCAGTCGTATCGCAACAACGGCGACTACTCGTACACCGACTGGAAGGTCGGCGCCTCCACCGAACTGTGGGGTGTGACCGTCGGCATCTTCGGCACCGGCACCGACGCGGATTCGGCCTTCTACACGAATCGCTTCGGGCGCAACACCGCCGGCAACCAGTTCGTCGGGTACGTCCAGAAGACGTTCTGACGATCGTCGATCTCGCGCGGCGGCGGTCCCGCTGCCGCGCCCTCTGCGGGGATATCCATGAAACTCGTTACCGCCATCATCAAGCCGTTCAAGCTCGACGAGGTCCGCGAAGCGCTCTCGGCCATCGGCGTGCAAGGCATCACCGTCACCGAGGTCAAGGGCTTCGGGCGGCAGAAGGGCCACACCGAACTCTATCGGGGGGCCGAATACGTCGTCGATTTCCTGCCCAAGGTGAAGATCGAGGCTGCCGTCAACGACAACCTCGTCGATCGCGTCATCGAAGCGGTGGAGAAGGCCGCCAGCACCGGCAAGATCGGCGACGGCAAGATCTTCGTCTTCGACCTGCTCCAGGTCGTGCGCATCCGTACCGGCGAGACCGGTGCCGACGCACTCTAACGGGAACCCATACCATGAAGAAGATTCTCGCGATCGCGGCGATGCTCGGCATGCTCGCCTTCACGGCGCCCGTCGCCGCGCAGGACAAGGCGCCCGAGGCGCCCGCCGCCACCGCAGCGTCCACGACCACGCCCTCCGCCGCGCCTGCCGCGGGCGGAGGGTCCGCGGCGGCCCCGGCCGCCTCGGCGGCAGCGCCTGCGGCGCCCACGCCGAACAAGGGCGACGTGGCGTGGATGCTCGTTTGCACCGCGCTCGTGCTCATGATGAGCGTGCCTGCCCTCGCGCTGTTCTACGGCGGCATGGTCCGCAGCAAGAACGTGCTGTCGGTCCTGATGCAGGTATTCGTCGTCTTCTCGCTGATCTCGGTGCTCTGGTGCGTGTACGGCTACAGCATCGCCTTCACGGAAGGCAACGCCTATTTCGGCGGGCTCGACCGGCTGTTCCTCGCGGGTGTCGTCGACGCGGCCAAGGGCGAGTTCGCCATGGGCGCCACGTTCTCCAAGGGCGTGGTCATCCCCGAGATCGTGTTCGTCGCCTTCCAGTGCACGTTCGCGGCGATCACGGTCTGCCTCATCCTCGGCGCCTTCGCCGAGCGGGTGCGCTTCTCCGCGGTGCTCGTCTTCGCCGTGCTCTGGTTCACGTTCGCCTACCTGCCGATCGCGCACATGGTCTGGTTCTGGCCGGGACCTGATGCGTACACCACCGCCGGTGTGGTCGAGGCCAACAACGCCAAGGCCGGCCTCCTCTGGCAGTGGGGCGCGCTGGACTTCGCGGGCGGCACGGTGGTGCACATCAACGCCGGCATCGCCGGGATCGTGGGCGCTTACGTGATCGGCAAGCGGATCGGCTTCGGCCGCGAGGCGATGGCGCCCGGCAATCTCCCGATGACGATGATGGGCGCCTCCCTGCTGTGGATGGGATGGTTCGGCTTCAACGCCGGCTCGGCGCTCGAAGCGGGCAACTCGGCATCCCTCGCCTTCCTCAACACCTACCTCGCCACGGCCTGCGCCGTGCTCGCGTGGACCTTCGGCGAGTGGGTGTTCAAGGGCAAGCCGTCGATGCTCGGCGCGGCATCGGGTGCGGTGGCGGGCCTGGTGGCGATCACCCCGGCGGCCGGCAACGTGGGCATTCCCGGCGCATTCGTGATCGGCATCGTCGCGGGCTTCGTCTGCCTGTGGGGTGTCAACGGCCTGAAGCACATGCTGAAGGTGGACGACACGCTCGACGTGTTCGGCGTTCATGCGCTGGGAGGCATCGTCGGCGCGCTCCTCACCGGCGTGTTCGTCTCCCCGGCGCTCGGCGGTCCCGGCTTCGTGACCGACTGGGTGACCGGGGCCACGGGCTTCACGAGCATCGGCGAGCAGGTGCTGGTCCAGGCCAAGGCCGTCCTCCTCACGATCGTGTGGTCGGGCGTGGTTGCCTGGATCTGCTACAAGATCGTCGACCTCACGATCGGACTGCGCGTGCCGGAAGAGCAGGAGCGCGAGGGTCTCGACATCACGGCTCACGGCGAATCGGCGTATCGCAGCTAGCCGGCGCCAGGTCCGGCAGCGTTGCCCCGGTGAAGGGCGGTGGCGGAGGGTGGGATAGAATCGCGCGATGGTCCCGCATCTCACCACCGCACTTACCGGGCCGCTGCAGGACATCGAGCGCCGCATCCTCGAGCGCATGCCGGAGATCGAGCGCTGGCTGCGGACGAAGTGGCAGGAGCACGAGGTCCCGTTCTATTCCTCGGTCGACCTGCGCAATGCGGGCTTCAAGCTCGCACCCGTCGACACCAATCTCTTTCCGGGCGGATTCAACAACCTGAATCCGTCGTTCCTCCCGCTGTGCGTGCAGGCGATCCAGTCCGCGGTGGAACGCGTGTGTCCCGATGCGCGCGGCGTGCTGCTCGTGCCGGAGAACCACACGCGCAACATGTTCTACCTGCGCAACGTGGCCACGCTCGAGGGCATCCTGCGGCAGGCCGGCATGCGCGTGCGCGTGGGCTCGCTCAATCCGGAGATAACGCAGGTCACGAGGATCGACCTCGGCGACGACTTGTCGCTCACGCTCGAACCCATCCAGCGCCACGGACGCCGCGTCGGGGCGAATGACTTCGATCCTTGCATGGTGCTCCTCAACAACGACCTGTCCGCGGGGTCGCCGGAGATCCTGACGGGCATCGACCAGCCGGTCGTGCCGCCGCTTGCGGCAGGCTGGTACAACCGCAAGAAGTCGCATCATTTCACGGCCTATGCGGCCGTCGCCGACGAGTTCGCCTCGCTCGTCGGGATCGATCCGTGGCTCATCGACCCCTACTTCGGCGTGTGCGGAAAGATCAACTTCCAGGAGCGCGCCGGCGAGGAGTGCCTCGAAGCGAACGTCGACGACCTGCTGAAGCGCATCAGGTCGAAGTACGACGAGTACGGCATCGCGGACAATCCCTTCGTGATCGTGAAGGCCGATGCGGGCACCTACGGCATGGGCATCATGACCGTCCGCAACGTGGACGACGTGCGCGCGCTCAACCGCAGGCAGCGCAACAAGATGGCCGTCGTCAAGGAAGGCCTCGAGGTCAGTTCGGTGATCATCCAGGAAGGCGTGCCCACGTTCGAGTCGATCGACGATGCGATCGCCGAGCCCGTCGTGTACATGATCGACCGCTTCGTGGTCGGCGGCTTCTATCGCGTGCATACCGCGCGCGGCAAGGACGAGAACCTGAACGCGCCCGGCGCCCAGTTCGTGCCGCTCGCTTTCGAATCTCCGTGCATTCCCGACCTGCACGAGCCCGCGGGCTGTCCGCCCAATCGCTTCTACGCCTACGGCGTGGTCGCCAGGCTCGCGCAACTGGCGGCCGCCATCGAGGTCGAGGAGCTCGAGGGCACGGCCGAGCCGGAGACGGTCGCGGCGTAGGCGCCGCAGCGCAGCGCCCGCTGCCGGCACGACTGCCGGCACCGCAGCCGCACCTGCGCCAGGATCGTCGTCGGTGACCGACGCGATCGCTGCTTCCGGGCTCCCTTCCCGCCTGTTCCTATTCGGCCCGATTCTTCCGCTTCGCGCGCGGATGTGCCGCGTCGTACACCTTGGCGAGCGCCTGGAAGTCGAGGTGGGTGTACACCTGCGTGCTTGCGATCGACGCGTGCCCCAGCATCTCCTGCACCGCGCGCAGGTCGCCCGACGACTGCAGCACGTGCGAGGCGAAGGAATGCCGCAGCATGTGCGGATGGACGTGGCGGTCGAGTCCCTGGCGGACCGCCCACGTCGCCAGCCGCCGCTCGATCGTGCGCGCCGCGATGCGGCGGCCCCTCGGCCCCACGAAGAGCGCCGTATCGCCCTCGCGCACCACGCTCGGGCGTTCGGCCAGCCAGCGCGCGAGCGCCTCGCGCGCGGCGGCACCTACCGGCACGACTCGCTCCTTCGCACCCTTGCCCATGACACGCACCTCGCCCTCGTCGAGATCGAGGCCGTCGGCGTCGAGCCCCGCGAGTTCCGACAGGCGCAGCCCCGAGGAGTAGGCGAGCTCGAAGAGCGCACGATCACGCGCCGACCAGCGATCGGCTTCATCGTCGATCGCCACGAGCCGCACCGCCTCGTCGGGCGTAAGCGCGGCCGGCAGCCGCCTGGAGGCCTTCGGCGCCTTGAGCCCCGCACAGGGGTTGTCGCGCAGCGCGGCGTCGCGCTCGAGCGCGAAGGTGTAGAAGGCGCGCCACGAGCAGAGCATGCGGGCGAGGCTGCGTCCGGAGAGACCCGCCGCGTGCAGCGAGCCGAGGTGACGCGACACGTCCCGGCGCGTGAGCGACGTGAGGAGTGCGTCTCCCGCGCATGCCGCAAGGCGCGTCGCGTCGCGCAGGTACGCCTCGCGTGTCAGCCTCGGCCGCGCACCCAGGTGGCGCGCAAAGCCTTCGAGCAGCGCCAGGTTCGCCGGCGACGGCGTGCGCCGCGACACGGCGGCGTCAGGACGCCGGGAGGAAGCGCGCGGTGGCGACACTCGCGAGCTCGGCCACACGCGTCTGGTACAGCGTGCCCATGCCGGGGTGGAAGCGCTGCGGATCGGGGCTGCCCAGGACCAGCACGCCGAACGTCTGCGCGGTGCGCAGCGGCAGGAAGGCGAAGGAGGTGAGGATGTCGCCATCGTCGAACCACTCGCGCGACTCGAAAGCGGCGACCGGCCCGCAGTATGGCTGTCCGAGCTGGTCGGCGTACTGGCGGATCTCGCTCGATGCCGCCGCGAGCTCCGGCAGGTACGACTGCTCCGGCACCTTGCCCCACAGCCTCGCCGCAACCTGCGGCACCCCGAAGTCCTCCTTCAGGCTGTGATACAGGACCGCGAGCGTGGTCTCGAGGTCGGGGGCTGCGAAGAGCGCAAGCGTGGACCGGTGCACCTTCTCGCTGATCTGGTCGTTCTCGGTCCCGTACGCGATGAGCTCGCGGAACTTCGCCTCGAGCTCCAGGTTCTTCTCGCGCAGCGTGACGATCTGCCGCTCGGCGATCGGGATCGCATGGCCGCCGTGGGGATGCGGCACGAAGATCTCCGCGATCACGTCGGCGTAGTCCTCGAAGAACTCCGGATTCGACTTCAGGTATTCGGCAACCGCCGCTGCATCCATCGTTACGTCCCGCGTTGTCGTTTTTCTCGAGCCGCGACGACGTCCGTCAGCGCGGCCAGGTACCCTCGTATACCGTCACCGCCGGCCCGGTCATGAAGACCGGAGATCCGTCGCCGCGCCACTCGATGCCAAGCTCGCCGCCGCGGGTGATCACGCGCACCGGCGAGTCCAGGAGTCCGCGCCGGATGCCCGCCACCGCTGCCGCGCAGGCGCCCGTCCCGCACGCGAGCGTCTCACCCGCGCCGCGTTCCCAAACGCGCAGGCGAATGGTAGCGCGATCGACCACCTCGATGTATCCCGCGTTCACGCGCGCGGGAAAGCGCGGATGGTGCTCGATGCGCGGTCCCTGAGTGGTGACGGGTGCGCGGTCGATGTCGGACACCACCTGCACGGCATGCGGATTGCCCATCGACAGCGCGCTGACCCGCACCTCGGTCCCGTCGACGGCGAGCGCTTCCTCGATCGCCCCGGTGCCGTCGGTGAACGGCACGTCCTCGGGCCGCAGGCGCGGCACGCCCATGTCCACCGTGACGAGGCCATCGTCGCCCAGATGCGGCACGATCACGCCGCCCTTCGTCTCCACGCGGATCTCGCGCTTGTCGGTGAGTCCGTGGTCGCGGACGAAAACGACGAAGCAGCGCGCGCCGTTGCCGCACTGCTCCACCTCGCCGCCGTCGGCGTTGAAGATGCGATAGCGGAAATCGGCGTCGCCGTGCGCGCGCTCGACCACCAGCACCTGGTCGCAGCCAACGCCGAAGCGGCGGTCGGCAAGCGCACGCACGGTCGCGGCGTCGAGCTCGATGCGCTGGCGTACGGCGTCGATGACGACGAAGTCGTTGCCGAGGCCCTGCATCTTGGTGAAGGCGAAGCTCATGCAGTCCTCGCGCGGTCGTTCACGCGCGAAACGGGTACCCGGGCTCGCCGCAAGGAGACTCCAGGACCGACGGGCACGGTAGCGCCGTTCATGGCGAGCGCGGGTTCCACGCGATCTCTCCCCGGCGCGAGAAGGGATACACGCTGCCGCCGTCGATCGTCGCGGTGCCGTCGACCGCGTAGCGAATGCCGGAAAATGCAGCACCCTCGACCAGCGCCCGCGATGCGATCTCCGCGGCCGCGCGCAGCGACGAGGGAAGGTCGGCCTGCGCCACGAGCCGCGCCGTGGTCTCGCCACGCGCGGGCAGCGTGACCGGCTCCGCGAGACGCGCGCTGCCGATCATCACGTCCTCGATGCGCAGGTTCGCCACGATCGCGTCCACCGCGATCGCGCGATCGTTGGGATTGCCCATCGCGACGAACACGCTGAAGCGCGCATCAGCGGGTGCCAGGCGATCGACGCTCACTCCCGCGACGGCCAGCGTGGGCGGCTCCGGCCGCAGCGCCGCGCAGCCCGCCACGACGAGGATGGCAAGCAGTGCCAGGGCCGGGCGTGCCGGACCAGCGTTCGCGTAGCATTGCCCCTTCGTCACCACACGGTCCCGTCATGAAAAGCACCATTGTCGCACTTGCTCCCGCCGCCGTACTTGCGCTCATCGCCGCCCTGCCGGTCGCCGCGCAGGCACTCCCCGACAGCACGCCGGTGCGCGTCATCCCGAGCGGCGTGGGCGACGGCTCCTTCGTCACCGGCAAGGTCACGCTCAACAAGGGATCCGGCTGCACGATGGTGGTCCTCGACCGCAAGCTTCCGGGCGGCTACACGATGGTCGCGCTCAACTCGGTGAAGAAGATGGAGCGGCAGGAGAAGGGGGCGTGGGTGGATGTTCCGCTGAAGCCGCTGCTCGCGAAGGAGACGAAGTCCTGCCGCGAGGCCGACAACGACTGACCTGGCGACCGACCCGGCGATGGGCTCCGCCTGGCGTCGGGCGAGGTCGGGCGACACGCGCGACATCACCTGGAAGTAGCCGCACTCGACGGCCGCCGCCTGCATGGGGCAGCCGGTGCCGAGGCCGGAGCGAAGCGCTACACGTTGAACCGGAAATGCATCACGTCGCCGTCCTTCACGACGTAGTCCTTGCCCTCGACCCGCATCTTTCCCGCTTCCTTGGCGCCGGCCTCGCCCTTGCACGCGACGAAGTCGCCGAAGGCGATCACCTCGGCGCGGATGAAACCCTTCTCGAAGTCGGTGTGGATCGCGGCGGCGGCCCGCGGCGCCGTGTCGCCCGTGTGGATCGTCCACGCGCGGACTTCCTTCGGTCCGGCGGTGAAGTAGGTCTGCAAGCCCAGCAAGGCGTAGCCCGCGTGGATCACGCGATCGAGGCCCGGCTCGGTCATGCCCATGTCGGCGAGGAACATGGCCTTGTCGTCCCCGACGAGGTCGGCGATCTGCGCCTCCATCTCCGCGCACACGGCCACCACGGGCGCCCCCTCCTTCTTCGCACGGGCGACGACGGCCTCGAGGCGTGGATTGTTCGTGAAGCCGTGCTCGGCGACGTTCGCGACGTACATCGTGGGCTTCATCGTGAGCAGGAAGAACGGGCGGAGCACATCCTTCTCCTCCTCGTACAGGTCGGCCGTGCGCGCCGGGCGCCCGTCGTCCAGCACCGCCTGCACCTTCTCGAGCGCCGCCACGATGCGCTGCGCCTCCTTGTCGCCGCCGGAGCGCGCGGTCTTCGCGTACTTGGCGAGTTGCTTCTCGACCGCGGCCATGTCGGCCAGTGCGAGTTCCGTATCGATGGTCTCGATGTCGGAGACGGGATCGACCTTGCCGGCGACGTGCACCACGTTGTCGTCGGCGAAGCAGCGCACCACATGGGCGATGGCGTCGGTCTCGCGGATGTTCGCGAGGAACTGGTTGCCCAGGCCCTCGCCCTTCGACGCGCCGGCGACGAGGCCCGCGATGTCCACGAACTCGACGACGGCCGGGATCACCTTCTCCGGTTTCGCGATCGCTGCGAGCGCGGCGAGCCGCGGATCCGGCACCTCCACGATGCCGACGTTGGGCTCGATCGTGCAGAAGGGATAGTTCTCGGCGGCGATGCCGGCCTTGGTCAACGCATTGAAGAGCGTGGACTTGCCCACGTTGGGCAGGCCCACGATGCCGCACTTGAGACTCATGGTCGGGTGATCCGGTAAGCGCGGACCGCGGGTCGCGATCCGCTCGATGGCGATGGGCGCGGAACGCCGCGCGGGAACGGTCGCGATGCGTCGCCGGAGCGCCCGTCTCGACTCGCGGGGCGCGAGCGAGGCCGCATCACGACGCGCGGTGCAGGGGTGGCGGACACGACGGTCCTGCCGGGCGTCATGCCGGGGGTCCCGCCGGCGGGCGCACCGGCCGGGTGTGCAGGGCGAGCATCGCGCGCTCCATGTCGCCCGCCGCGATGGCGGGCCACGCATCGAGCGAGCGACGGATCGCCTCGTCGATCGGCCCCGCCTCTTCCGCGCGCGGCGGCTTCAGCACGTAGTCGACGACCTCCTGCTGCGGAAGTTCGGAGTCACGCGGATGCCCGATGCCCAGGCGCAACCGCCAGAACTCGGAGGTGCCGAGCTGCGCCTGGATGTCGCGCAGGCCGTTGTGGCCGGCGTGGCCGCCGCCGAGTTTCATCTTCGCTTCGCCAGGCTTGAGGTCGAGCTCGTCGTGCACCACGAGGATCGCATCCGCGGTAATGGCAAAGAAACGCGCGAGCGCCGCCACGGAGCGACCGGACAGATTCATGAACGTGGCCGGCTTGACGAGGCGGACGTCGCCGGCCTTCGCGACCTCGCCCGAGAACTTCGATTCCACGGTGAACGACGCCCCGAGCCGCGCCGCGAGCCCGTCCACGAACCAGAAGCCCGCGTTGTGCCGCGTGCGCGAATACTCCCGCCCGGGATTGCCGAGGCCGGCGACGAGCTTGATCGGTGGGCTCATGATCGGGTACGGGGTAAGGCGACAATGAAAAAGGCCCGCGGGATGCGCGAGCCTCGAGCCGATGCCGCGAAGGCGCCGGAGAACCGCTTTACTTCTTCTTGTCGTCCTTCTTCTCTTCTTTCTTGTCGTCCTTCTTCTCGGCGCCCTTGGCAGCCTCCGCCGGCGCGGCAGCGTCGGCCGCGGCGGCTTCCTCGGCCTCGGCCGCGGCGCGCGGCACCACCGCCGTGGCGACGACCGGATCCGTCTTGCCGCGCATCACCACCGCAACTCCCTCGGGAAGCTTCAGTGCCGATACGTGGATCGAGTGACCCACCTCGAGGCCCGACAGGTCCACCTCGACGAACTCGGGAAGGTCCTTCGGCAGGCAGACCACGTCGACCTCGGTGATCACGTGGCTCACGATCGCGGCATTGAGCTTCACCGCCGGCGAGATCTCGCCGTTCACGAAGTGCAGCGGCACCTTCATGTGGATCTTGCGGTTCTCGTCGACGCGCTGGAAGTCGACGTGCAGCACCTCGTTGCGGAACGGATGCATCTGCACGTCGCGCAGCAGGACCTTCTGCGCGGCGCCGTCGAGCTTCATGAGCAGGATCGACGAATGGAATGCCTCGTTGCGAAGGGCGTGGAACAGCGCGTTGTGGTCGAGCTCGATCGGCGTGGGCTTGGCCACGCCGCCGTAGACGATGCCAGGAGCCTTGCCGGCACGGCGCATGCGGCGGGAAGCGCCGCGGCCTTCGGTCGTGCGCGCGAAGGCAGTGAATTCGATGGTCATGGGAACTCCGGTTGTCTGCGGCCTCCCGGGCTCGCGCAGCGCATCACGCTCGCCTTCCGGTCGTCCGCCTCAAGTTGAACCCTCGATGGGCGACAACCGCCTCGACGACGGCCGGCGAGATGCCGATCCGTCAAAGGGCGGAAAAGCCTGCCATTGTAGCGTGAATCATGAGGGGTTGTCCAAGAAAACTGCCGCACGAAGGTTGCCGCTGGACGGTGCCCGGCGTCGGCTGGGCACCGCCTGCCGCAGGTTGGCGTGGATGGTGGCGATCCGCGACCCTCCGCGGAGGCGGACGCCGTCGCGCGGAGGCCGCGCTTTCAGTCCGTGAACAGCGACGACACCGAGTCCTCGTTTGAGATGCGCGTCATGGTCTCGGCAAGGAGCTGCGCGCAGGAGAGCTGGCGGATGTTGGCGCAGTTCGACGCCTGCTCGGACAGCGGAATCGTGTCGGTCACCACGAGCTCGTCCAGATCCGAGGTCCGGATGCGCTCGACCGCGCCGCCCGAGAGCACCGGGTGCGTGCAGTAGGCGACGACCTTCATCGCCCCGCGCTCCTTGAGCGCCGAGGCCGCCTTGCACAGCGTGTTCGCGGTGTCGACGATGTCGTCCATGATCACGCAGGTGCGTCCCTCGACGTCACCGATGATGTTCATCACCTCGGCGACGTTCGCCTTGGGGCGGCGCTTGTCGATGATCGCGAGATCGGAATCGAGCCGCTTCGCGATGGCGCGCGCGCGCACCACGCCGCCCACGTCGGGCGACACCACGAGGAGGTTCTCGTAGTCGCGCTTCCACAGGTCGCCCAGCAGGACCGGCGTCGCGTAGATGTTGTCGACGGGGATGTTGAAGAAGCCCTGGATCTGGTCGGCGTGGAGGTCCATGACCATCACGCGCTGCACGCCCACGGTCGAGAGCATGTCGGCGACGACCTTCGCGGTGATCGCCACGCGCGCCGAGCGCGGGCGGCGGTCCTGGCGCGCGTAGCCGAAGTAGGGGATCGCCGCGGTGATGCGTCCCGCCGACGCGCGTTTGAGCGCATCGACCATCACCATGATCTCCATCAGGGTGTCGTTGGTGGGCGCGCAGGTCGACTGCAGGACGAACACGTCGCGGCCGCGGACGTTCTCCATCAGCTCCACCATGACCTCGCCGTCGGAGAAGCGGTCGACGACGCAGCGGCCGAGACTGATGTTGAGGTGCCGGCAGACGGCTTCGGCGAGCTTCGGGTTCGCGTTGCCCGTGAAGATGCGCATGCGCTCGAATGCCATGACGACCGTGCCCGGAGTGGGGGTGAAGCGGGAGCCTGCGAGTCTATCCGAAAACGACGCTGCTCCGTCCGGCGGCTGCCCGCGCGCGATCCGGCGTGAACGGGCGGGTGCGTGCTGGCGGAAAGGAAGTGGCTGGGGAGGTAGGGATCGAACCTACGAATGCCGGAATCAAAATCCGGTGCCTTACCACTTGGCGACTCCCCAGCGGAAACCGTCTGGCCATCCGCTCACGGCGCACGCGCCGCGAGCATTGCATTATCGCGCGAATCCGAGGAGCGGGTGGCGCGCGAGCGTGCGAACGAGGTGTGTCGTTCCGTGGCCCGCCATGGCGCGAACCGCACGCTCGGCCTGCGCTCGCGCTGCGAAGGCAGCGAACACGCACGCTCCCGAGCCTGTCATCCGCGCCTGCGGCGCTACCTCGCGCAGCGCCACCAGCGCCTCGTCGACGGACGGATGTCTCAAGCGGGTGATCCGTTCGAGATCGTTGCGACCGTAACCCTCGGAAAAGACGTCTATTTTCGCCGACGGTGAATCGCGTGTCAATTCCGGCGCCGCGAACACATCGGCGGTGTGCACGTGCGCAGGTGGCTGCACGAGCACGAGCCATTGCTCAGGCAGCGTCACCGGCGTGAGCGCCTCGCCTATCCCGCGCGCCACCGCGTTGCGGCCACCCACGAAGAACGGGACGTCGGCGCCGAGCGACGCGGCCACCTCGGCAAGGCGTGCGCGCGGCCAGCCCAGCCGCCATAGCCGGTTGAGCGCCAGCAGCACGCTCGCCGCATCGGAACTGCCGCCCCCGAGGCCCGCGCCCATGGGAATGCGCTTGTCGACCGTCACGTCCACGCCAGCCCGTGTCCCGGACACCTCCTGCAGCGCACGAGCCGCGCGCAGCGCGAGGTCCTCGTCGGCCGGTACGCCTGCCACGATCGACGTGCGCCGTATCGCGCCGTCGTCTCGCATCGTCAGGGTGAGGCTGTCCGCGAGGTCGACGAGCGCGAAGAGCGATTCGAGCGTGTGATAGCCGTCGGCGCGGCGGCCGGTCACATGCAGGAAGAGATTGACCTTGGCGGGTGCCGCCACGGTGAGCGTATCGCTCACGATGGCCTGCTCCACTCATCCAGCACGATGCGCACCTCGATCGTTTCGCTGCCCGGGTAGCGCAACACGAGCCGGAACGGCCGCCGCGTCGTCGGGTCCGCGTACGAGTACAGGATCTCCCACCCTTGCTCGCGCAACACGCTCGCCCGCCCCGCAGCGTCGCGCTCGAGGTCCGCAGCCGCACCGGCTGCGGGTGCGCCCTGCACCCACGAGGCGAGTCCCTCGACGGGAATCGCCACGCCGAGCACCGCCTCGGTGAGCGCTCGCCACGAGGCGTAGCCGGTCACGGGCTCACCTGGCCGCTCCAGGCGCACACCGGCGGCGTCACGCTGCATGCGTGCCACGCTCTGGCCGAGCGGGGTCGACAGGTCGAACTCGTCGCGGTCGGGCGCATGGCGCCAGTCGAAATGAACCGCCACGCCCTCGCTGCCGCGGCGCGCGGACATGCGGCCCTCGACGCGGAAGGCAGGGTCGGGCGCGACGTCCGCCGGCGCAACCGGCGGGGGAGCCGGGATGCCCGCACACGCCGCGAGAACGAGCGCGACGCCGATCGCGAGCGCGCCGCGCCGCGCGTGGCGGGTCACCGTGCGAGGCGGCGAACGGTCTCGAGCAGCACCGGATTGTCGGGCGTGACCTTGAGCTGCGACTGCCAGATCTCCTGCGCCTTCTCGCGCTGTCCCGCGGCCCACAGCACCTCGCCCAGGTGCGCGGCGATCTCGGCATCCGGACGCTCCTTCAGCGCGCGGCGGAGATACGTCTCGGCTTCGTCGTAGCGTCCGAGCTTGAAGAGCGCCCACCCCATGCTGTCGAGGATGAAGGGATCGTCGGGCGCGAGCTTGTGCGCGCGCTCGATGAGCGCAAAGCCCTCCGCGACGCGCGGGGTGCGGTCGACGAGCGTGTAGCCCAGGCCGTTGAGGGCCTGCGCGTCGTCGGGCTTGAGCTCGACGACCTTGCGCAGCCGCGCCTCGGCGTCGTCGATGCGGCCGAGCTTCTCCGCGACCATCGCGGTGTCGTAGAGGATGTCGGGGTTGTCGGGATGCTCCTTGTTGGCCAGCAGGAGCACGGCGTAGGCGCCTTCCATGTCGTTGGCGTCGCGCAGGAGCTGGGCCTCGGCCTGGCGCACCTGCACGCGCTGGTCGATCGTGACTGCCGGCAGGTCGGCGAGATACCGGCGCGCGTCGCCCACCTTGCCCATCTTGCCCATGATGAACGCGACGCGAAGCTGTGCGAGCCAGTTGCGCTCGCCCTCGGGGACCGCCTTGTAGCGCTTGATCGCCTCCTCGAAGCGTCCCTGCTCCTCCGCCACCTGGGCGAGGTAGAGCTCGACTGCGCCGTTGTCACCGTACTTCGCCTTCTTGAGCTCGGTGAGCATCGCTTCCGCCGTCTGCCAGTCCTTCATCTGCATCGAGATGACGGCGATGCCGTACTGCAGTTCCCGCGCGTCCGGGCTCTCGTCGAGCAGGCGCTGCAGGACCGCGCGACCTTCGGCGTAGCGCTTCTGGTCCACGTAGAGCTGGCCCAGGGCAGCGGCCGCCGAGCGCGCTTCGGGATAGGTGGCAGTGAACTTCTCGAGGAAGGCGATCGCCGCGTCCGGGTCCTTGCGTCCGACGAGCTCGGCCTTGACCACGGCCGCGCGCTCCCAGTCGGGCTTGAGCACAAGGGCCTTGTCGATCTCATCGCGCGCGATCCGGTCGCGCTGGTTCTCCGGTGCGCCACTGAACGCCGCGATGGTCAGCGCGTAGTGCGCCTCGGGTGAGGCCGGGTAGCCCTTGGCGACATCGCGGACGAGCTCGTAGACCTGCCGCTTGTCGAGCCGCTCGGCGAGGTAAGGATTCATCTGCATGAAGATCTCGCGCACGCCCGCTTCGGTGGTCGCGGCGTCCGCCAGCGCCTTCTCGAGGCGCGCCTTGAGCTCGGGATCGTAGGTGACGCCTCCCGGCCCCGCGCGTCCGTCGGCATAGGCCGCGAGAAGATCGCGCGGACGCGGGTTGTCGGGGTCGAGCGAGGCCCAAAGCTGCGCCGACTCCTGCGCGAGGCCGCGCAGGCCGGCACGGCGGGCGAGGTCGGTGGCACGGCTGGCCAGGCGCGGATCGCGGGAATCGCGCGCCGCCTCGAAGAATGCGCGCGCCGCGAGCGACGTCTCGCCGCGCTGCTCGGCGACGTTGCCGAGAATGATCCGATAGAAGATGTCGGCGGTCAGCCCGGATTGCGGCGGCGACGGCGCCTTCGTCGCGGGAGGCGGCAACGTCGCGTCGGGGGTCCCGGGCTGCGTCGCCGGCGTGGAGGGGGTGGCGTCGGGGGTCCTGGGCTGCGCCTGCGCCACGCGCGCGGGTGTGGGCGTCGCGGCCGCCGCCTCGGCACCCTTCGGCTGCGCCAGCGTAGGGACGGCGCACGCGGTGCACGCGGTGCACACGACGCACGCGATACCGGCGACCGAGAGCGCGCGCAGATGCACCGCCGCAAGGCGTCGGCGACCGATGGAGGAGGGGAGACGGCTCGGACTCGGCATGAAGGCTCGCGAAACGATGAAGCGATGAAGGAAGTATCGCCGCAACGCACCGGAGGCGGCAGGAACGACCGGGCCGGTCGATGTTAGGCTATATCCGGCGACGCAACAAACCCGCCACGACAGGTTGTCTGCGGACGCGCTCCCACCGACACCCCGCCGCACGTCCTCCAGCCACCCGCGTCTGCCACCGCGATCCCATGCCCGAGCTACCCGAGGTCGAGACCACGCGACGTGGCATCGCGCCGCTTGCGGTCGGGCGGCACGTGGAGGCAATCAACGTCTACGACCCCCGGCTGCGCTGGCCAGTTCCCGCCGACCTGCCGGCACGGGTGACCGGACGTCGGATCGACGGCATCGATCGCAGGAGCAAGTACTTACTATTCCGATTCGGCGAGGATCGGATGCTGATCCATCTCGGGATGACCGGAAGCCTGCGCGCCTACCGGCAGCATGCGCCCCCGCGCGTGAAGCACGATCACGTCGACATCGTGCTCGACGATGGCGCGCTGCTGCGCTACCACGATCCACGCCGGTTCGGAGCGATGCTCTGGATTCCGGCGTCGAATCAGGAGCATCCGCTGCTCGCCTGCCTCGGCCCCGAGCCGTTTCACGCCGCCTTCGAGCCCGATTACCTGTGGCACGTCCTGCGCTCGCGCAGTGCCGCGGTCAAGGTCGCCCTGATGGACAACGCCGTGGTGGTGGGCGTGGGCAACATCTACGCCAGCGAGGCGCTGTTCCGTGCCGGGATCCGGCCCACGACGCCTGCCTGCAAGGTCTCGCGGCCGCGCCTCGCCCGTCTCGTGGACGCGGTGCGGGCCGTGCTGACGGAGGCGATCGCCAAGGGCGGGAGCACACTGCGCGACTACGTCGATGCGACGGGCGAGCCCGGATACTTCCAGCTCGCCTACTTCGTCTATGGCAGGGAGGGCGAACCCTGCCGGGTGTGCGGCTCGACGGTGCGCATGCGGCGCCTGGGAGGGCGGGCGTCGTTCTACTGCCCCTCCTGTCAGCGGTGACGCGACACGCCTGCCCCGGGGCAGGCGAAGGGTGCCGCCGGCGCGCGATGGCACAGCCTCCGGCCCGCGAAGAAGCGGGCAGGGCTCGGCACGGGTTGTGCTTCACAGGCGTGATACAGTGGCGCCCCTTTCGAAGACGCGCCGGCCGGCGTTCGGCCGGAGAGCGATCCCTCCCCGAAGGCGCGCACAAGGGAGAAACCCCATGGTGGCCTCGCGTGACCTCGCCGCCCGTTTCGAGGCATACAGTGACTGGCGGCGAAGGCTGTCCGCGGGCGTCCTGCGCCTCCAGGAATGGCTGCAGGAGCAGGACCTGGCCGATGCGCAGGTCGACCTGCGCGTGCAGCAGCTCCTCGAGCGACTGCACCAGGACAAGCTCGTGGTGGCCTTCGTGGCGGAGTTCTCGCGCGGCAAGTCGGAGCTCATCAACGCGATCTTCTTCGCTGATTTCGGTGCCCGATTGTTGCCCTCGTCTGCCGGACGGACGACGATGTGCCCCACCGAGCTGCTCTACGATGCGTCGCGTCCGCCGTCGATCCGCCTGCTCCCGATCGAGACGCGCCAGAAGGATGCCACCGTCGCCGAGTTCAAGGGCTACGCCGACGAGTGGGCCAGCTTCCCGCTCGACCTGTCGTCGGCCGAGAGGATGGGGGAGGCGCTGTCGCGCGTGTCGCAGGTCAAGCGCGTGCCCGTCGAACTCGCCCGCAAGTACGGGCTGTACGGCGAGGACGATCTCGTGGCCGCACTCGAGCATCGCGACGAAGGCACCGTGGATATCCCGTGCTGGCGTCACGCGATCATCAACTTCCCGCACCCGCTCCTGCAGCAGGGGCTCGTGATCCTCGACACGCCAGGCTTGAACGCCATCGGCACCGAGCCCGAGCTCACGCTCAACCTCCTGCCGAACGCACACGCGATCCTCTTCATCCTCGCCGCCGACGCCGGGGTCACCAAGACCGATCTCGAGGTGTGGAACCAGCACCTCGCGGGCGACGATCCAGCCACCGCGGCCGGGCGCATCGTCATTCTCAACAAGATCGACGGCCTGTGGGACGACCTCAAGTCCGACGCCGAGATCGACGCCGAGATCGAGCGGCAGGTCAAGGCGTCGGCACAGCTCCTCGGGGTCCCGCAGTCGCAGGTGTATGCCGCATCGGCGCAGAAGGCACTCCTCGCGAAGGTGAACGGCGACGATGCGCTGCTCGCGCGGAGCCGGCTGCCGGAGCTCGAGGCGTCGCTCTCGCAAAAACTCATTCCCGCCAAGCGCGACATCGTGGGGGCGGCCTCCAAGGCCGAGATCCATTCGCTCGGCGAAGGCGTGCGCAGCATCCTCGACGCGCGCGCGGCCGGCATCGGCGACCAGCTCGACGAGCTCGTGGCGCTCCGCGGCAAGAACCAGGACGTCGTGGGCCACATGATGGACCGCGTCCGCACCGAGAAGGAGAGCTTCGAGCGCGGCCTCGCTCGCTACACGGCGCTGCGAAACGTGTTCACGCAGCAGACCAACGACTTCCTCGACGACATCGGACTCGAGGCGCTGCGCGGCAATGCCGCGGAGACGCGGCGCCAGATCGAGAGCAGCCCCTTCACCCGCGGCGTGCGCGGCGCCATGGGCGAATTCTTCCGCAAGATCCACGGCGACCTCGCCTCGGCCGCGCGACGCTCGGGCGAGATCCACGACATGATGCGCGCCATGTACGCCCGGTTCGCGAAAGAGCACGCCGTGGAGCCCTTCAACCCGCCGCCGTTCTCCGTGCTCAAGTACCAGAAGGAGATCGAACGGCTCGAGCGGGCGTACAACACCCACTTCAACACGCTCTGGAACATGGTGAGCAAGGCCAAGTTCGCGTTGATGAAGCGCTTCTTCGAGACGATCGCCTCCCGCGTCAAGCACGTCTACGTGATCGCCAACCGCGACGCCGAGGCATGGCTCAAGGCGGTGATGTCCCCCCTGGAGACCCAGGTTCGCGAGCACCACCTGCAACTGCGGCGCCGCCTCGACAGCATCCAGCGCATCCATCGCGCCAGCGACGAGCTCGAGGAACGCATCGCGGAGCTCCAGCAGCAGTCCGCGGCCGTGGCCAGCCAAGTCGCCGGGTTGTCGGCCCGGCTCGCGAGCATCGATTTGATCACCGACGCGCCCGATTCGCTGCCGATGGCGGCCAATGGTTGATACGGTGACGCCATATGACGACAAAACGGCCGCCGGCGTGCGGGAGAGGCATGTTCCCGTCGGCGGCAACCCCCTGAATCTCTGCGGAATGCACTGGCAATTCGAGCATTTGCCGCGGGTACACGGAACTCGCGTCCTGCCGAGGGTGTCCTATAATTCGGCCTATGGTCAGGCCAAGGTCCGATTCCTTGCCCGTTCGCACTGATTCGCGCGTCACGCCCAACCACTCATTTGCCCGGCACCACCGGCTCTAAACCTATGCGATTGCGACAACTGCTGGGCGCCCTCTGCGCAGCGGCCTCCCTTTGCGCCGCGAGCCTCGGCTCCGCGGCGATTCCCGCCACCGAACAGGCAACCGCGATTGAGTTCTACCACGCGGGTCTCGATCACTACTTCATCAGTGCGGACCCCGCGGAGATCAGCGATCTCGACACCGGCAAGCATCCGGGATGGACCCGCACCGGCTACCGCTTCCCCGTGATCAAGTCCGGCAGCACGTACCAGGACTCGGTCCCGATGTGCCGGTTCTACAGCCCGTCGGCAAGCACGCACTTCTACAGCGCCAAGGCGAGCGAGTGCGAGGACGTCAAGGCCAAGTTCCCGGATACCTGGCAGTTCGAATCGGCGGAGGTCTTCCGCGCCTTCCTCGTGAACCCGGAGACGGGCGCCTGCCCCGCGGACACCGTGCCGGCCTATCGCCTGTTCAACCAGCGCGGGGATCCCAACCATCGCTACACCACCCAGCTGTCGGCGTACGTGTTCATGCTCGGCAAGGGCTACGTGCCCGAAGGCGACGGCAGCCCGGCCACGCCGGTCGCGTTCTGCACGCCCGCCGGCGACGAGGCCGTCCCGGCGCCCTCCGCCGCAGCCCCGAACTGCACGGTCACCGCAAGCAGCGGTGCGCCGGCGCTGGGCAGCACCCTCGCGCTCGAGTCGACGTGCACCAACGACCCCACGTCGTACCTGTGGATCAACTGCGCCGGCAAGGATCCGAAGTGCAGCGACACGCGCACCGCGGCGAGCAACGTGCAGTACACGCTCTACTCGGCCAACGCCCAAGGGCCGGGTGACCCCGTCGGGATCAGCGTGGCGTGGGGTGGCGCAAATGGCGGGCCGCTGCCCGTCTGCGAGCTCGTGGGGAGCACCGCGACACCCACCACCGGCACCAATTTCACGCTCAGTGCGACCTGCAACCAGGCGCCCACGAGCTATGAGTGGGTCGAGTGCGGCTACCTCGTGCAGGACATCTGCAATGTGATGCCGCAATGCTCCAAGACCGCCGCGACCTGCTCGATCTCGACCTCGATCCCGGGCTTTCACCGTTACATGGTGGCCGGCATCAACAGCGCCGGAAAGGGTGCGCGCAAGCCACTGAACGTCGAATGGCTGGGTGGCAGCAACCCCGGGAACCCGGGCAATCCCAATGACCCGCCTCCGGTCTGCACCATCTACTCTTCCGATTCCAATCCGGTCATCGGGACGCAGATTCGCCTCACCGCGTCATGCACCGGCAGCCCCACCTCGATCGTGTGGGGAGACGGCGCGGCCTGCAGCAGCGGCATCTACTGCCAGGTCTCGTCCGCGGCAGTGGGTAGCAGCACCTACTCCGTGTACGGCGTCAACGCGGCCGGCACGGGCAA
Source organism: uncultured Alcaligenaceae bacterium (assembly GCA_964439475.1). Lineage (GTDB taxonomy): Bacteria > Pseudomonadota > Gammaproteobacteria > Burkholderiales > Casimicrobiaceae > VBCG01. The sequence goes on along the minus strand of CAYTOT010000007.1, from coordinate 68,752 downwards.
TTCGGCCACGATCACCCTGAACTGGAGGGACAGCTCGGGGCCGGCGGCACCGGTGTGCACCCTCACCCCCAGCAGCACCAATCCCTCCGTCGGCACGTCGATCACGATCGCCGCATCCTGCACCAACAACCCCACGGCGTTCACCTGGACGGGGTGCGCATCGACCTCGTCGAGCTGCACCGACTCGGGATCGAGCGTCGGAGCGAGGACGTACTCGGTGATGGCGACCAACGCCAACGGCAATAGCCAACCGGCATCGGTGACCGTCAATTGGGGCGCCGTGCCTTCGCAGCCACCGGTGTGCCAGATCAGCGCGAGCAGCACCATGCCTGCCGTGGGCCAGTCCATTACGCTCGCCGCGTCGTGTACGGGATCGCCCACGACCTTCGAATGGACGAATTGCACGCCGACCTCGAATGCCTCACCCACCTGCACGACCACGTCGAGCGCTGCCGTTCCGGTCATCTACACCGTCGTCGGCCACAACCAGTACGGGGCGAGCAACGGGGCCGGGATCTCCGTGTCCTGGCAGTCCGGCAGCAGCGGCGGCGGCGGCGGCGGAACGTGCGCCCAGTACGGCAGCGTGCAGCAGTTCACGCTTGGCTGGGGCGACGGCACGCGTCATCCGTTCGACGAAGGCACCTTCGGCAACAACAGCGTGATCGTGATGGCGCTCACGGTTCCCCCGAACATCACCTCGCTGTCGAGTCCCGGGTACACGACGATGTACGAGTACCGGGGAGCTCCAACCATACGGCTCATGACCGTTTCCAAGTCGCCCTGCGACTTCCGCGAGCAGGATGCGTCCGGTGCGAACGGCCCGTACTTCTCCACGGGAGGTGTCGTGGCGTCGATCATCTGGAACGTCGGACCGGGCGCGGACGTTGCGCTGCAACCGGGCCAGACCTACTACTTCAACTTCAAGAACTACAACTGCACGGGCGTGTGCAACGCCGCCATCGAAACGAACTTCCCGAAGTGACGGGACGGTAGTCCGCAAGGACAGGCGCCACTGGCGATGCTCGCCGGTGGCGTCTTGTTTTCTGGGCACCCTTCCCCGCGCGGGCGCGATCCGACCCCTCGACGGGGACGCCGTCAGCTTCCAACGCCGACAGCCGCCTTCGTCCGCATCAGCCCTTCGTACTTGAGCAGGAGCTCAGCCCTGGACTCCACATGCTCCGGGTGCACCGGGATGCAGTCGACCGGACAGACCTCACGGCACTGCGGCGCGTCGAAGTGGCCCACGCACTCGGTGCACTTCGCAGGGTCGATGACGTAGATCTCCGTCCCCTGCGAGATCGCGTCGTTCGGGCACTCGGGCTCGCAAACGTCGCAGTTGATGCACTCGTCGGTGATCGTGAGCGCCACGATCAGCCCCTGCCGGCCTGCCCGGCCACGCGCGCGCGAATGCGCACCTCGACCAGCGGATCCACGAAGTGCGAGATGTCGCCGCCGAACCGCGCGATCTCGCGCACGATCGTGGCCGACACGAAGGTGTACTGCTCCGAGGGCGTGAGGAAGAGCGTCTCCACGTCCGGGTGGAGGTGCCGGTTCATGCCGGCCATCTGGAACTCGTACTCGAAGTCGGAGACGGCACGCAGGCCGCGCAGGATGATCCTCGCCCCCTGCGAGCGCACGAAATCCATGAGGAGCGACGAGAAGCCCGTCACCTCGACATTGGGAATCCGGGCCAGCACCTCGCGAGCCATCGCCACGCGCTCGTCGACCGGAAAGAGGGGGTTCTTGGCCTTGCTGTCGGCAACGCCCACCACGACGCGGTCGAACACGTGCGCGGCACGCCTCACGAGGTCCTCGTGGCCGCGCGTGAGCGGATCGAACGTGCCGGGGTAGACAACCTTGATCATGGCGATGCCTCGTTGTGCAGGCGCAGCAAATGATAATGCACCTGTCCCGCCTTCGCGTAGCGGTGCATCGCAAGTCCGGCCGCTGGCGCGATCGCGTGCCGGGCCTCGGCGTACACGAGGCCGCCGGCCGCGAGCCGTGCCGTGCACGCCGGCAGGAGCCAGGGCCACGGGTCGTCGGCGAACGGCGGGTCGAGGAAGATCACGTCGAAGCGCCGCGTCTCCGCCGCAAGCCGGATCCTCGCCTCCCCCACCTGCGCCTCGATGCCGTGTGCACCGAACTCCCGTGCCGTCGCCTCCAGGGCGGAGATGGCTCGCCGGTCGCGATCGATGGCCACGGCCAGCCGTGCGCCCCGCGAGATCGCTTCGAGCGAGAGCACGCCGCTGCCGGCGAAGGGCTCGAGGGTGGCGAGGCCGGTGAGGTCCTGTCCAAGCCAGTTGAAAAGCGTCTCGCGCACGCGGTCCGGCGTCGGGCGCACGCCCGGCAGCGCAGGGAAGCGCAGCACGCGCCCGCGCATGGTGCCGCCGATGATGCGAAGGCGCTGCGCACGGGCGCCGGGAGGATGGGACACGGGGGATCGGCAACGGGCGGGACGCAACCGGTAGAATTCTAGCTTTGCCGCGGCATAGCGGTCCCGCGGGAGCAGCCTTGTTCGATTTCTTCCGAAAGAAGCCCCCGGCCGGCGAGTCCCGGCCGGCCCCGTCCCCGGCCACCCATGCGCCGCCTTTCCCGGAGCCGGGGGGCGACGCCGAGCGGGCGTCCCCCGGGACGGATGCCGCGGTCGAGGCCCCGTTCGTGGCGGACACGATCGTCGCTCCACAGGACGTGATCGCCGATGCCGCGGCACGGCCCCAAGCCGCCGGTATCCGCGAGGTCGCGTCCGATGGGCGCACGGCGCCGGAAGCGGCAGCGCCGGGCACGGACGCACCCGCGGCACCCGTCCGCTCCTGGAAGGATCGTCTCAAGGCGGGTCTCGGGCTGTCCCGGGCCAAGCTCTCGGGGGCCCTCACCAGCGTGTTTGGCCGCCGCAAGCTCGACGCGGAGGCGCTGGAGGATCTGGAAGACGCCCTCATCGCGGGCGACGTGGGCGTCGACGCCGCCCAGCACCTCATCGCCGACCTCGAGGCCCGGTGGAAGCGCGCAGGCGAGGACGCGAGCCCCCGCCGTGAACTGGCCGGCGCGCTGGTCGACCTGGTCGCGCCACTCGAGAAGCCGCTCGTGATCGGACCGCAGCGGCCGTTCGTGATCATGCTGGCCGGCGTGAACGGCGCCGGCAAGACCACCTCCATCGGCAAGCTCGCCAAGTGGCTTCAGCAGCAGAACCTGACGGTGCTGCTGGCGGCAGGGGACACCTTCCGGGCCGCCGCGCGCGAGCAACTCGCCGCCTGGGGGGAACGCAACGGCGTGGCCGTGATCCAGCAGACGAGCGGCGACGCGGCGTCCGTGATGTTCGACGCGGTGAACGCCGCCAAGGCGCGCGGGATCGACGTCGTGCTGGCGGACACCGCGGGTCGCCTGCCCACCCAGAGCCATCTCATGGAGGAGCTGCGCAAGGTCAAGCGCGTCATCGGCCGCGCCCACGAAGGGGCGCCGCACGAGGTCCTGCTGGTGGTGGACGCCAACACCGGACAGAACGCGCTGGCCCAGGTCAAGGCCTTCGACGCCGCGGCCGGACTCACGGGCCTGGTCGTCACCAAGCTCGACGGCAGCGCCAAGGGCGGCGTCGTGGCTGCCATCGCCAAGCAGCATCCCGTTCCCCTCAAGTTCATCGGCATCGGCGAAGGGCTGGACGACCTGCGACCCTTCGTTGCCCGGGATTTCGTCGAGGCACTGCTCCCTGCCGAGTCCTGAAGCGGCGCTGCGAGATAGCGGGCGCTTACTTTTGGACGATCCGGCGGTCGCCCGCCGAAGCGTCGTCCGCGCCGCCTCCAGGCCCGCTCGAACCATCGCCGCCGCCCGCCATCTGACAGGAGAACGCGGGCGGCTCGAAAGCCCGAGCGTGGCAGTCGGGAACTCGCCCCCTCGTTAGCACTCCAACTCCGCGAGTGCTAAAATGACATCGACGCGGCGGCGGGTGTCGACGAAGAAAGCCCGCCCGCGCGGTGCCTCGACTAGGAGACATGACGATGACGAGTACCACCCTGGCGTTCCCCACCCCCGCTTCGCTGGGCAGCCTCGACCATTACATCCAGGCCGTGAACCGCTTTCCCCTGCTCACCCCGGAGCAGGAGACGGCGCTCGGCCGCGAACTCAGGAAGACCGGCGATATCGATGCCGCCCGGCAGATGGTGCTGTCGCACCTGCGGCTGGTCGTGGCGGTGTCGCGCAACTACCTGGGCTACGGCCTTCCCCAGGCGGACCTGATCCAGGAAGGCAACGTGGGCCTCATGAAGGCGGTGCGCCGCTTCGATCCGGAGCGCGGCGTGCGCCTCGTGTCGTTCGCGCTGCACTGGATCCGCGCCGAGATGCACGAGTACATCCTGCGCAACTGGCGTCTGGTCAAGGTCGCCACGACCAAGGCGCAACGCAAGCTCTTTTTCAACCTGCGGAGCATGAAGGCCAGCTCGGCGGCGCTGTCGGTCGACGAGGCGAAGCGGATCGCCAAAGACCTCGGCGTGAAGCCCGAGGAGGTCGTGGAGATGGAAACGCGCCTCGGCGGTCACGATGTCGCGCTCGACCCGACCCCGGGTGACGAGGAATCCTTCGTCTCGCCGATCGCCTATCTCACCGATAGCGAAGACGAGCCGGCGCGGATCCTCGAGCGCGAGGAAACGGCCAGCAACCGGACCAAGGGCCTGCAGAAGGCGCTCGCCAGGCTCGACGACCGCAGCCGCCGGATCATCGAGGCGCGCTGGCTGCGCGAGGACGAGTCGGCCGCCACGCTGCAGGATCTCGCCAACGAGTACGGCGTGTCGGCAGAACGCATTCGCCAGATCGAGAGCAAGGCGATGAAGACGATGCGCTTGCAGATGATCGACGTGATGTAGCCGACGCCGATTCCCGCACTGCGTTCACAGCGCCGGCCCCGTGCCGGCGCTTTCATTTCACAGCTCCACCTGCGTGCCCAGCTCGACCACGCGATTGGTCGGGATCTGGAAGAACTCGCTCGCCTTGACGGCGTTCTTCGACATCGAAGCGAAGAGCCGTTCGCGCCACAGCGCCATGCCGGGCGACACCGTCGGGATGAGTGTCTCGCGCGATACGAAGAAGCTCGTCTCCATCATCTCGAAGGCGAGACCCTTGCGGCCCGATTCCTCGAGGAGCTCGGGCACGTCGGGGTCCTCCTTGAAGCCGTAGTACGCAAGAAACTGGTAGAAGTGCGCGCCGAGGGTCTTGATCTCGATGCGGTCCTCGGGATCGACATAGGGAATGTCCCTCATCACCACGGTGAGGAACACGACGCGCTCGTGCAGCACCTTGTTGTGCTTGAGATTGTGCAGCAACGCATGCGGCACGAGGTCGGGCGTCGACGTCATGAAAACGGCGGTGCCTTCCACGCGCGTGGGCGGCGAGATCTCGATGCTCTGGATGAAGAGGTCGAGCGGCAGCGCATCGTGCGCCAGGCGATCCATGAGGAGCGCACGGCCGCGCTTCCATGTGGTGAGCAGCGTGAAGATCACGGCGCCGACCACGAGCGGGAACCAGCCGCCGGCGGGAACCTTGAGCGAGTTGGAGGCGAGAAACGCCAGGTCGATGAAGAGCAGCGGCGCGGCGATCGCGACGGCCGCCGCCATCGGCCAGTTCCACAAGCGGCGCATCACCACGAAGATCAGGATCGAGTCGATGAGCATCGCGCAGGTCACGGCAATGCCGTATGCAGCGGCGAGGTTCGACGACGACCGGTACGTGACCACCAGCAGCACGACCGCGATGAACAGCGACCAGTTGATGAACGGGATATAGATCTGACCGATCTGACGCTCCGACGTATGCTCGATCTTCAGTCGCGGGCAGTACCCCATCTGGATGGCGGCTCGGGTCAGGGAGAAGGAGCCCGAGATCACGCCCTGCGACGCGATCGCCGTGGCGCAGGTGGTGAGAGCCACGAGCGGAAGCAGCGCCCAGGTGGGCGCGAGGAGGTAGAACGGATTGCGGATCGCCGAGGGATCGGAGAGCAGGAGGGCGCCCTGCCCGAAGTAGTTGAGCACGAGCGCGGGCAGCACGAGGAGGAGCCAGGCGCGCCGGATCGGCGAGCGGCCGAAGTGGCCCATGTCGGTGTACAACGCCTCGGTGCCCGTCACGGCGAGCACGACCGCGCCCAGCGCCAGGAATGCAAGACCCGGGCTCTCGGTGAAGAAGCGCCAGGCGTGCAGCGGATTGATCGCGCCAAGGATCGCCGGCGCCTGCACCACCTCGATGAGGCCGAGCACCGCGATCACGCCGAAATAGAAGGTCATCACCGGCCCGAAGAACAGGCCGACGCGGGACGTGCCGTGCTTCTGGATGCCGAAGAGAACGACGATGATCGCAAGCGTGATCGGGACGATGTACGGATTCAGCATGGGAAGCGCCACCTCGAGGCCCTCGACCGCGGACAGCACCGAGATCGCCGGCGTGATCATGCCGTCGCCGTAGAACATCGCCGCGCCGAAGATGCCGAAGCCCACGAGCCACCAGCGGCGCGTCTCGTGGCGCGCGAGGCCGCGCGACACGAGCGCGGTGAGCGCGAGGATGCCGCCTTCGCCGTTGTTGTCGGCGCGCATGATGAGCGTGATGTACTTGAGCGTCACCACCACCACGAGCGACCAAACGACCGCCGACAGCACACCGTACACGTTGTCGGGCGTGAGCGGGAGCCCGTGGTCGCCGGAGAATGCCGTGCGCAACATGTACAGCGGGCTCGTGCCGATGTCGCCATAGACGACACCGATCGCGCCTACGACGAGGGCTGCCTGGTTCCTGCGATCGTGGGGTGCTGCGCTCAAGGCGTGACTCCGATCGCGACCGGCGTGCTATGCGCTGTCGTCCGAGCGCCGCGAGAAGCGGATGTTGAGCTGCTTGAGCTTCCGGTACAGGTGCGTGCGCTCGAGGCCCGCGCGCTCGGCCACCTTGCTCATGTTGCTCTGTTCGCGGCCGAGGAGCTGCTCGAAGTAAATGCGCTCGAATGCCTCGCGCGCCTCGCGCAGCGGCAGCTCGAAGAAGCGTGACGTGATCTCCGGCGCGGGCGCCGGGTTGGGCGACGCGGCCTCGCCGAGCACGCGCTTGACGTGCTCGGTGGTGATCTCGCCGCGCACCAGGGCGAGATTGGCGATGAAACTCGCGAGATGGTCGAGGTTGCCGGGCCAGTACGCGTTCGACAGCGCGGTGAGCGCGGCGGGCGTGAGCGCGGCGAGGAGCGGCGTGGGCGGGTCGTCCCTCGACGCCTCGCGCCAGTAGCGCTCGATGAGCGGCGGTATGTCCTCGCGCCGCTTGCGAAGCGGCGGGAGCATGACCGTTCCCGACGAGAGCTGAGCGAGGAGCGCGGCGTCGAACTTGCCCTCGGCGGCCATGTTGCCGAGATGCTCGCTGCTCGTGCACACCAGCGTCACGTTCTGTTTGTCGAGCTTGGGCAGGAGGAACGCGAGGCTCTTCTGCTCGATGCGCGAGTACTGGCCGATCTCCGGGCAGTAGAGCACGCCCTCGCGCGCCTCCTCGAGGAGCGACAGCGGATTGGACGTGAGCTTCTGCGTGCCGCCGGTCAGCGTGACGAACGGCGCCTCGGGCGCCTGCAACGCGTGCGCGGCGATGTCGTGGCCGGTGCCGGGCTCGCCCAGGAGCAGCAGGGGTCGCCGCGCCGCGAGCAGATGCTCGAGGCTGCGCTCGGTCTCCCGGATCGCATTGCTCGCGCCGAGCGCCGCGAGCGACACGCGGCGCGGCTCCTGCACCGCCGCGCTCTTCAGCGCCCGCGCGATCGTGGACAGGAGCTTCTGCAGGCCGACCGGCTTCTCGAGGAAGTCGAAGGCGCCGATCCGCGTGGCGTCGACCGCGGTCTCGATCGTCCCGTGGCCCGACATCATCACGACCGGCATCGTGAGCTGGCCGTTGGCGGCCCACTCGCGCAGCAGCGTGACGCCGTCGGTGTCCGGCATCCAGATGTCGAGCAGCACGAGCGCGGGCTGCTGCCGCTGGCGGTACGCGCGCGCCTCGCCGGCGTTCTCGGCGAGCGCGACGCGATAGCCCTCGTCCTGCAGGATCTCCGAGAGCAGTTCGCGGATGCCGACCTCATCGTCGACGATGAGCACTTCCTTCGCTTGCGCCATGACGTCCGGTAACCCTTTACGCGACGGCGGCGGTCCTGCCGCCCGTTCCATGCATGGGGAACACGACCGTCACGCGCGCACCGCCCTGCGCGGCGTTGGCGAGCACGACGCGCCCGCCGTGCTCGTCGACGATCTTCTTCACGATCGCGAGGCCCAGGCCCGTTCCCTTCGACTTGGTCGTGACGTAGGGCTCGAAGGCATGCGCCAGGATATCGTCGGCGAAGCCGGGGCCCGCGTCCTCGAACACGAGTTGCGCCTCGCCGTCGCGGGCCGACAGGCTGATCGCATAGCGCGGATTCGCCACGTCGACCTGGGCGTCGACGGCATTGGAGAGGAGGTTGTGAAGCACCTGGCGCAGGCGGGTTGGCTCGCCCTGGATGTAGAGGGGCGTGGGCGGCAAGGATAGCGCAACGGCGGAGGCGAGATTGTCGTACAGCGCGAGCACGTCCAGCAAGAGTCCGGCCAGGTCGACCAGGGCGAGCTGTCCCGGCCGCGGCTGCCGCGCGTAGATCGCGAAGTCGTCGACCATGTGCTTCATCGCGCCCACCTGCGACACGATGGTCTGCGTGCCGCGGCGCAGCGCCTCCGCGTCGGCGCCATCGAGCTTGGGCGTGAGCTTGACCGCGAGCCGCTCGGCGGACAGCTGGATCGGCGTCAGCGGGTTCTTGATCTCGTGTGCGAGACGGCGCGCGACCTCGGCCCAGGCTGCGTCGCGCTGCGCCTGCACGAGTTCGGACACGTCGTCGAAGACGACGACGTAGCCGCCCGCGTTCGCAGCACCCGGAAGCCGCGTGCCGCGCATCAGCAGCGTGCGCGAGAGGCTCGCCACGGTGACGGCGGCCTCCTTCTGCCAGTGGCCGTCGCGGCTGCCGCGAAAACCCTCGGCGACGAGATCGGCGAACGGTCCGAGCGCGGGACGCTGCCTCGCCCACTCGTCTAGCTGCACGTCGACGAGCTCGGCGAGCGGCTGCTGCAGGATCACCGCAGCGCTCGGATTGACCGTGCGCAGGCGATGCTGCTCGTCGAACACGAGCACGCCGGCCGACAGGTTGCCGAGAATGCTCTCGAGGTACGCACTCGTCGTCTCGATCGCGCGCCGGCTCTCCTCCTCGCGCGAGCGCGCCTCGGCGAGCTGCGCGGTCATCGTGTTGAACGAATCGGTGAGCACGCCGAGCTCGTCGCGCGACACCACGGGCTGGCGTCGCGTGAAGTCTCCCTGGGCGACGGCACGCGTGCCTTCGGCGAGCAGGCCGAGCGGCGCAGCGAAGCGCTCCGACAGCACGACCGCGAGGCCCAGCGCCGACGTGAGCGCGAGGAGCAGCGTCAAGGTGAGCGTGAGTGCGTAGAGGCGCTTCAGCGCCTCGCGCGAGAACGAGAGCTCCTGGTAGTCGCGCACGCCCGCCTGCACCCGCTCGGCGTCCTGCGCGAGTACCTTGGGCACGGGCTCCACGAGCTGCAGCAGGCGCAGGGGATTCAGGCTGTCGTCGGTATTCACGGCGACCACGACGCGCAGCAGCAGGCCGCCGTCGGTGGCCTGCTCGATGCGCGAGTACGGCTGCTGCAGGCGCGCGAGACGCACGGCGGCGAGCGGCGGCGGTTCGGGCGTGGCGCGCGCGGGTCCGGTGCCCGCCACCGCCAGCACCGCCCCCGTCGGCGAGAAGAGCGCCGCCTCCCAGGCACCGGTCTGCTCCGCGGCACGCCCCAGCGCGGCGGCCGCGTTGGCGGTGCTGTCGGTGAGCGACGCGGCCATCTGCGTGGCCTTGTTCACGCTGTCCTTGAGCAGGTAGTCGAGCGTCCGCTGGCCGAGCGCCAGGCCACCCTCCAGCGCGCGATCCACGCGCACGTCGAACCAGCTTTCGATGCTGCGTCCGATGAACTGCACCGATACCGCATACACGAGCGCGCCCGGCAGCACGGCGACCAGCGCGAAGAGCAGCACGAGGCGGACGGCGAGACGCGAGCCGAACACACCCTTGCGCCGGCTGCGCCGCAACCGCCAGAGCTGCCAGCCCACGACGGCCATCAGCAGGCCGACGAGCACGCCGTTGACGACGAGGAGCGTGTCGTAGCCCGTGGCGAAGAGCCCGGTGTTCGACGTGGCCGTGGCGAGCAGGAACACGCCGATCGCGGAGAGCGACGCCGCCGTGAGCAGGAGCCACTGCAGGCCGCGCTTGCCGGGCAGGCCGTGGGTCATGACGCGGCGCTCCGCCGCTGCCCGTGGAGAGACGCGGGCGATGCAGGGCACGCCAACCGGGCGCTCATGGCACGAAACTCCAGCGATACCAGTCCGAGGCGAGCGTCCATTCGCGCGACGCCAGCGCATTGACCTGGAAGGGCTTCGGCAGCTGGTTGATGTCGAGGCGCAGCCGCACGGCGGCGTCGTAGCGCGTGTCCTTCGCGAGCGCCGACGCCGCCGCCACCGGCCTCGACGTGACGCGGCCGACGTAGCGCTGCACCTCCTCGATCGTATTGAACGCCTGCGCGAGCAGGCCGCTGCTCACGCGATACTGCCGGGTGAGCGCGGTGTACGAGACGCGGTACGTGATCGAGGCCTGCGCAACCTTCTCGTCGAACCAGTACCAGCGGGCGCGCACGAGATCGAACTCGAGGACGAAATACAGCGGGATGCCGTTCTGCAGCGCCTCCTCCAGCGTCGCATTGAACGTGAAGTCGAAGTCGGCGGTGAGCAGCACCTCACCGTCCTCGATGCGCAGCTCCCCCGTCTTGACCTGGATCAGGTCCGCGCGCGCGGCCGTCGCGGCGAGCGCCAGCGCCGCACCCACGAGGAGCGCGACCAGCGCGTTCCACGCCGGGCGGGCCAGGCGCGGAACGGAAGGACCAACGGGAGCGGGAACGGACGACATGCCGGTGGGATCGTGGACGGTTCCGGCACGAGGCGCGAAAAACAGCGGACGCTGCCTCGCGCGGCCCTGCGGCCTCGGGCGCGCGGCTACGGCACCTTGCGCAGCCGCGCGTAGAAGAAGCCGTCCTGATTGTGGCTTGCCCCTTCGCCCGCTGGCAAGAGTTGCCCACCCTCGTGCGGGACGCCGGGGCCGGGATTGAGGGATTCGCGCAACGCTTCGGGACGATTCGCGAGGAACGCGCGCACCACCTGCTCGTTCTCCTGCGCGAATACCGAGCAGGTGGCGTAGAGGAGCACGCCGCCGGGCGCGAGAACCGTCCAGAGCGCCGCCAGGATGCGCTGCTGCCGTTCGGCGAAGCTCGCGATGTCGCTCTTGCGGCGCAGCCACTTGCCGTCGGGATGCCGCCGCACGATGCCCGACGCCGTGCACGGGACGTCGGCGAGGATGCGGTCGAACGGACGGCCGTCCCACCACCCGCGCGGGGCGCCGGCGTCGCCCTCGCGCACGTTCACGCGCGGGCCCGCGAGCCGCAGGCGCGCGAGATTGTCGTGGATGCGCGGCAGGCGCGCCGCCTCGGCGTCGAGGGCAAGGAGATCGACGTCGGCGAGCTCGAGAATGTGCGTGGTCTTGCCGCCGGGTGCGGCGCAGGCATCGAGGACGCGCATGCCGTCGGCGAGGGCCAGCAGCGGCGCCGCGAGCTGCGCTCCCGCGTCCTGCACCGAGAACGCGCCGGCGGCAAAGCCGGGCAGGCCGGTGACCGGCTGCCGATCGGTGACGACGAGCCCGCACTCGCCGACCTCCGCCGTGGCGATGCCGGCGGCAGCGAATGCCGACCCCAGGTCCGCGCGCGTCGTCGCGCGGCGATTCACGCGCAGGGTGAGCGGGGGTCGCGCATTGCCCGCGGCGAGGATCGCCTCCCAGTGCGCGGGATGGTCCGCCTGGACCCGGCCGATCCACCATCGGGGATACGACCAGCGCGCCACCGGACTCGCCAGCGCCACGGCGGCGTTCAGCGCGTCGCGCTCGCGCAGGTAGCGTCGCAGGAGCGCGTTCACGAAGGGCTTGGTGCCCGGGTGGGCCACGGCCGCCGCCGCCTCGACGGCGCGGTCGACCACCGCAAAGGGCGGCACGTTCGTATGGTCGAGCTGGTAGAGCGCGACGGCGACGAGGGCGGCGAGCGGAGGATCCGGTCGTTTGGCCGCCAGCGCCTGCACGAGTGCTTCGAGGCGTCCCCAGTGGCGCAAGGTGCCGTAGGCGAGTTCCTGCACGAACGCCGGATTGCCGGCGGTGCCGTCCTGCGCAAGCCCGGCGAGGGCCGCGGGCAGGGTGTGGCCCGCCATGACCTGCCGCACGACGAGCGCTGCGGCGCGCTGTTCCTGATTCAAGGCGCCTGCCCGACGGCGCCGAAGCGCGTCCCCGGTACCAGCGTCCTCCCGGCGGCGAACGCGGACCCGCTCATGCGCTTGCCGCCGGCAGGCTGGACGGTGACGAGGCGAAGGACGCCCTCGCCGCAGGCGACGTCGATACCCCCGGGACCGACGCCCACGACCGTCCCGGGAAGGACCGCAGGCGACGCGAGGGGCCGATGCGCCGTGCCGGCCCCGCTCGCCGCAGGGACCGGCCGAGCCGACCAGACCTTCACCGGCTCGGCGCGAAGCATGGTGACCGCCCCCGGAGCGGGATCGAAGGCGCGGATCGTCCGGTCGAGCTCGACCGCTTGCCTGGTCCAGTCGAGCTGCGCGTCGGCGCGACCGATCTTGCCGGCATAGGTCACACCCTCGGCGGGCTGCGGCGTGGCGGGCAGGGGCCCGCCGGCGGCGAGGCAGGTGAGGGCGTGCACGATCGCCTGCGCGCCCGTTTCGGCAAGCCGGCTCGTGAGGCTGCCACCCGTGTCGTGCGCGCCGATGGTCACCGGATGCGTGGTGACGATCGGGCCGGTGTCCAATCCGGCGTCCATCTGCATGATCGTGACGCCCGTCGTCGCATCGCCGGCGAGAATCGCATGCTGGACGGGGGCGGCGCCCCGCCAGCGCGGCAGCAGCGATGCGTGGATGTTGAGGCAGCCGTGACGCGGCCAGGTAAGGATCGCCGGTGGCAGGAGCAGCCCGTAGGCCGCGACCACCAGCACGTCGAGCGTGACGTCGAGCAGTGGGGCGCGCGCCTCCCCGGTCTTCAGCGTGGGAGGCTGCAGGAGCGGCAGGCGGTGCGCCAGCGCGACGGCCTTCACCGCCGAGGGCGCGACGGCCATGCCCCTTCCACTGGGTCTGTCAGGCTGAGTAAGCACTAACTCCAGTTGGGCCCCGGTGGCCACGATCGCCTGCAGCGCCGTGGCCGCGAAGGCGGGCGTGCCGGCAAAGCCGACGCGCAGGCGCGCGAGCGGACGCTCGCCGGAAGCGCGGTCCGTCACGCGGCCGTAACCTAGCCCGCGAGCCGCTGCTTCTTGCGCTGCTTGGTCGTCAGGCGGGCGCGCTTGAGCGGGGAGAGGTAGTCGACAAACATCTTGCCCACGAGATGGTCCATTTCGTGCTGGATGCACACGGCGAGGAGGCCCTCCGCGGTCCGCTCGATCGGCTCGCCGTGCTCGTTGCGCGCCCGAACCGTGATCCTGGCCGCCCGGGTGACCTTGTCGTAGTACCCCGGCACGGAGAGGCAGCCCTCCTCGCACTCCGCCTCGCCCTCGGCCGCGACGATTTGTGGATTGACGAGGACGAGGAGCTGGTCCTTGGTGTCCGAGGTATCGATGACGATGACGCGCTTGTGGACGTCGACCTGCGTGGCGGCGAGCCCAACCCCGGGAGCGGCGTACATGGTTTCCGCCATGTCGCGCACGAGCCTCACGATCTCGGGCGTGAAGGCGGTGACCGGCGCTGCAACTTTTCTAAGACGCGGATCGGGGTATTCGAGGATAGGGAGAAGTGCCATGGCTTGCCAAATCGGATAGACCGGATGCAGAATCCGTGTTAAGTCGTTATTTTGTGGCGCTTTAGGACGATGGCAAGTACCCGGGGCACCCGCGCGGACTGCGCGCCGCCCGGCTGGGTCCACGCCGTCGGCGCTGCACGACGCGGCTCGCAGGAGACGTCATGGCGCAGGGCGTAACCGGACATCGCGCAAAGAAAAGAGGCGTTATGCTTCAACAGTTTACCATGGCCTTGCGCATTGCTGCCGTGGCCGTCCTCACGGTGGGGCAGGCGGCGGCGCAAAACCTGCAGATGGTCGACCGTCCCCCCGACACCTACACGGTGCAGAAGGGCGACACCCTGTGGGGCATCTCCGGCAAGTATCTGAAGGAACCCTGGAGATGGCCCGACCTGTGGCGGATGAATCGGGACGAGATCCGCAATCCGCACCTCATCTACCCCGGCGACGTGATCAAGCTCTCGTTCGTCGACGGGCAGCCGCAGCTCAGCGTGTCGCGCAACGATGCCACCGTGCTCTCCCCCACGGTCCGGGTGAGCCCGCTTGCCGATCGCGCGATTCCGACCATCCCGCCCAACGATCTCGAGCCCTATCTCACGCGCCCGCTCGTGACGGCTTCGCGCGGCTTGCCCGGTTCCGCCGAGATCCTGCAGGGCCGCGAGTCGGAGCGGGTGGTGCGGGGGGCAGGTGACATCGTCTACGTCCTGGGCATCGACGAGAAGGCGGGTGACTACTGGTACATCTACCGGCCGGCCGGCGCGATCGTGACCCTCGACGGCAGCGACGTGCTGGGCTACGAGAACAAGTTCCTGGGCACGGCGCGCGTGGAGAAGTTCGGCGAGTTGTCCACCGTGCGTGTGGAGTCAGCGGTGGAGGAGATCCTCGTCGGCGACCGCATGCTGCCCGCGCCCCGCGACACGCTCGTCAACTACGTCCCGCACGCGCCCACGACGGCGATCGATGCACGCATCCTGCGCGTGCCCTTCGGCGGCCTCGAGACCGCGCGCGGCGGCATCGTCACCCTGGACAAGGGCAAGGCCGACGGCCTCGAGGTGGGCAACGTGCTCGCGGTCTATCGCGTGGTCAAGCCCATCGTGGATCCACGGCCGTCGCGGCAGCAGACGATCATCCTGCGCTACCTCGATCCCACCACCGTGTTCACGCCGCGCGAGTACGTGAAGCCGGCGGACGAGCGCACCGGCCTGCTCTTCGTCTTCCGCACCTTCGACCGGGTCGCCTTCGGAGTGCTCCTCAACACCACCGACCCGGTGCGGCCGGGAGACTACGCGCGCACTCCGTAGCCGCCGCACCCTCGGCCGCAGGGCCGATGCCGTACGCCGCGCCGGCGCGGCATACTGCGTCCATGGACGACGCGAATCGGCGCGCCTGGGTGGAGCTTTCGCTGCGCGGTGTGCCCGCGCCGGCGCTCGTGGCGCTGCTGCAGGCGTTCGGCAGCGCTGCGTCGGTGCTCGCCGCCACGCGTGCGCAGCGCGCGGCCGTCGCCGGCGCGGCCGAACCGGCATTCGCGGCCCCCGTCCCCGAAGACCTCGACCGGGCCCTGGCGTGGCTCGGCGAACCCGGTCACGACCTGCTCGCCTGGGACGACCCGCGCTATCCTCCGGCGCTGCTCGAGCTCGGTCACGCGCCCCCGGTCCTCTACATCCTCGGGCGAGTCGAGCTCTTCGCGCGCCCCGCGCTTGCCATCGTGGGCAGCCGCAGCGCGACGCCGCAGGGACTCGACAACGCGCGCGCCTTCGCAGGCGCCCTGTCTGCCGCCGGCCTCACCATCGTATCGGGGCTCGCCTTGGGCATCGACGGCGCGGCGCACGAAGGCGCCCTCGATGGCGAGGGCTCGACCATCGCGGTGATGGGCACGGGCCTCGACCGCGTGTATCCGGCAAGGCATCGGGATCTCGCCCATGCCATCGCGCAGCGCGGGCTCCTCGTGTCCGAGTTCCCGCCCGGCACGCCCGTGCGTGACTATCACTTTCCGCGCCGCAATCGCCTCATCAGCGGGTTGTCCCGCGGCGTGCTCGTGGTGGAGGCAGCCCTGCAATCGGGCTCGCTCATCACGGCGCGGCTGGCCGGGGAGCAGGGGCGCGAGGTGTTCGCCATTCCCGGGTCGATCCACTCGCCGCTGTCCAAGGGATGTCACCGGCTGATTCGCGAAGGGGCCAAGCTGGTGGAGACAGCGGGCGACATCCTGGAGGAACTCGGGCTGCCCGGTGGGTTGCAATCCGCGACGCAGGCTCCCATCTCTTCGAGCGTGGTGCTGACGGCGATGGGTGAGGATCCGGTCGATCTCGATACGCTCATTGCGCGCACCGGTCTGGCGCCCGCGACCGTGGTTTCCCAGCTCGGCGAGCTCGAGGTCGCGGGGGTGGTAGGGTCGCTCACCGGCGGACGCTGGCAACGGCGCCACGTTCAGCCAGAGGGCCTGCGCACGGCACTTGCAAGCCCCATCCGTCGAACCGTAGGGTAGTATTCCGGTCCCTTTGGCTACCCCGCCGTGCCTTCAGGCGGCCGAGCCCGGACGCCGCGGAGCCCGAGAACCTTGTCCAAGTCCCTGATCATTGCCGAGAAACCCTCCGTCGCCGCGGACATCGCCAAGGCGCTGGGCGGCTTCGTCCGTCACGACGACTACTTCGAGAGCGACGACGCCGTCATCTCCTCGGCGGTAGGTCACCTCCTCGAGATCGGCATGCCGGAGGAGGAAGAGGTCAAGCGGGGCAAGTGGACGTTCGCCCACCTGCCGGCGCTGCCGTCGCACTTCGCGCTGAAGCCGATCGAGAAGAACGAGAACCGGCTGCGCACCTTGCTGAGGCTCATCAAGCGCAAGGACGTGACCGCGCTCGTGAACGCCTGCGACGCCGGGCGCGAGGGCGAGCTCATCTTCCGCTACATCGTGCAGTACGCGAAGACGGCGAAGCCGATCCGCCGCCTGTGGTTGCAGTCGATGACCCCGGCCTCCATCCGCGACGGCTTCGGCGCACTGCGCAGCGATACGGACATGCTGCCGCTCGCGGATGCCGCCAAGTGCCGCTCGGAGGCCGACTGGCTCGTCGGCATCAACGGCACGCGGGCCATGACCGCGTTCAACTCCAAATCGGGCGGCTTCCAGCTGACCACGGTGGGCCGCGTCCAGACCCCCACGCTGGCGATCCTCGTGGAGCGCGAGGCGAAGATCCGCGCCTTCGTGCCGCGCGACTACTGGGAAGTGATCGGCACGTTTCGCGCCGAGGCCGGCGAGTACAGTGGTCGCTGGTTCGACGAGACGTGGAGGAAGGTCGACGACGATCCCGACCTTCGGGCCGAGCGCGTGTTCGACGAAGCGCGGGCGCACGCGCTGGTGACCAAATGCACGGGCAAGCCGGGCGAGGTGACCGAGGAGTCGCGTCCGACCCGGCAAAACCCGCCGCAGCTCTACGACCTCACCACCCTGCAACGCGAGGCCAACGGACGCTTCGGCTTTTCGGCGCGCACGACGCTGTCGATCGCGCAGGCGCTGTACGAAAAGCACAAGGTGCTCACCTATCCGCGCACCGATTCGCGCGCCCTGCCCGAGGACTACCTCGGCACCGTCAAGGCCACGCTCGAGGAGCTCGGCGAGACGAATGCCTTCGGCCGCCACGCCCGCGAGATCCTCAAGCGGAAGTGGGTCGTGCCGAACAAGCGCATCTTCAACAATGCGCAGGTCTCGGATCACTTCGCGATCATCCCCACGCTATCCACGCCCAAGCATCTCAACGAGGTCGAGGCCAAGCTCTACGACTTCGTCGTGCGCCGCTTCCTCGCCGTGTTCTATCCCGCCGCCGAGCACCTGGTCACCACGCGGATCACGCGTGTCGAAGGCGAGCCCTTCAAGACCGAGGGCAAGGTGCTCGTGAACCCCGGCTGGCTCGCGGTGTACGGCAAGGAAGCCGAAGGCGACGAGTCCACGCTGGTGCCGGTGCGCGTGCGCGAGGTCGTGGCCGAAGGCGGGCGCACCGACGCCGGCCGCCAACGCTCCGCACCGGCCGCGGAGACCGGGCAGGTCGAAGGCGGGCGCGCCGAAGGCGTCGGCAAGCGCTCGTTCGTGGGCGAGGAGAAGGTCGCCACCGACCGCGTCGATGCCAACAAGCTCGTCACGCGCCCGCCGCCGCGCTACAACGAAGGCACGCTGCTGTCCGCCATGGAAGGCGCCGGCAAGGCGATCGAGGACGACGAACTGCGCGAAGCCATGCGCGAGAAGGGCCTGGGCACCCCCGCCACGCGCGCGTCGATCATCGAAGGCCTCATCGCCGAGCGCTACATCCACCGCGACGGCAAGGAGCTCACACCGACCGCCAAGGCCTTCTCGCTGATGACCCTGCTGCACGGCCTCGGCGTGCCCGAACTCTTCTCGCCCGAGCTCACCGCCGAGTGGGAGTTCAAGCTCGCGCAGATGGAGCACGGCCAGCTCGCCCGACCCGAGTTCATGAACGAGATCGTGGCCATGACCGAGCACATCGTCGGCCAGGCCAAGAACTACGAGAGCGATACGATTCCCGGCGACTTCGCCACGCTCGCGCAGCCGTGTCCCAAGTGCGGCGGCGAAGTGCACGAGAAGTACAAGAAGTTCCAGTGCATGAATCCGACGTGCGACTTCGCCTTCTGGAAGATCATGGGCGGCCGCCAGATCGAGCCACAGGAAGCGGAAACCCTCATCGAGGCGCGTGAGGTCGGCCCGCTCGACGGCTTTCGCAGCAAGATGGGCCGGCCGTTCTCGGCCAGCCTGAAGCTCAACGCCGATAACGAGGTCGTGTTCGACTTCGGCAATGCCGACGACGGCGACGACGGCGAGGCGCCCGATTTCTCCGCGCGGGAGCCGCTCGGCAAGTGTCCCAAGTGTGGCGGCAATGTCTACGAGCACGGCAATGCCTACGTGTGCGAGAAGGCGGTCGGCCTCGACAAGACCTGTGATTTCCGCAGCGGCCGCACGATCCTCATGCGCGCGATCGAGCCCGAGCAGATGCGCAAGCTCCTCGCCGACCGCAAGACGGACCTCCTGCAGTTCGTGTCCACCCGCACGCGCCGGCCGTTCTCCGCATTCCTCGTGGTGCAGCCCGACGGCAAGGTCGGCTTCGAGTTCGAGCCGCGCGATCCGTCGAAGGCGCGTGGCCCGCGCGCCTCCGCCGCGTTGCGCGTGCTCGGTGCGCATCCGCGCGACAGGCAGCCGGTCGAGGTCTTCGCCGGCCGCTACGGCCCCTACGTGAAGCACGGCAGCGTGAACGCCACGCTGCCCGAGGGCGCGACGGTCGAGTCGGTCACGCTCGACGACGCGCTCGCGCTCCTCGCTGCCAAGGCAGGGCGCAGTGGGGGCAGCGCGCGTGCCGCCGGGGTGAAGGCCGTACCGGCGCGCGGCGCGCGAGGCGCGGCGAGGACGACGGGCACGACGCGGACGACGGCAAGGACCGCGGCAACCGCGGCGGCGCCGGACGCCGCGTCGCCCAAGGCCTCCGCGAGGACCGCCGCCCGACGTCCGGCCGCGAGCGTCGCCGCCAAGGCCGCAGCCAAGTCCGCCGCCAAGACCACCGCGAAGGGGACCGCCCGGGCCGCCGCGAAGCCCGCGGCAAAGGCGGGCGCCAAGCCCAAGGCGCCGGCCACGCGCGGGACCGCCGGCAAGGCCACGGCACGCAAGACCACGGGCACGCGCAAGACGTCTTGACCGCGGCGGCGCCACGATTCACCGCGCTGGACGGCCTGCGCGGGTTCGCCGTCCTCCTCGTGTTCTGCGTCCACGCGGCGGGCAACCTCGCGGTCGTCATGCTCGGCCGCGATCTCGGCGCGACCAGCTACTTCGCGCTGACGGGGACCACGGAGCACCTGCTCTTCTGGCTCTTCCGCTCGCACCACGGCGTCTTCATCTTCTTTCTGCTGTCGGGCTACCTCATCGGTCGCATGGGATGGCCGCGCATGACGCTGGCGCCGGGCGCGTTCGTCATGCGGCGGGCGCTGCGCATCTACCCCGCCTTTCTCGTCGCCTTCGCGGCGTCGTTGGCCTTCGCGCACGTCCAGGGAAGCTTCACGTCGCCCGACCTTGCGCGCATCGCCGGCAACCTCGTGTTCCTCAACGGCTGGCCACCGGCCGGCGTCGACGCGTTCAACGTGGTCACCTGGTCGCTCTTCTACGAGTCGACGTTCTATCTCGCGTTTCCGCTCGTCGTGCAGGTCGCCCGCGGCATCGGCTCACCTCTTCTGACCTGCGTGGCGGGCGTGGTGTTGCCGGTGGTCGCCACCGCCCTCGGCGCCGATGCCATCGTGCTGTGCTGGTCGCTGCTCTTCGGCGGCGCGCTCCTCGCCGCGCATCCGCCGCTGCGCGATGCGCTGGCGCGCACGCCGGTGCCGATCGTGATCTCGCTCTACCTCGCGGTGACCACGCTCGCCATGCTCGACGCGCTTCCGGCGGTACCCGCCATCGTCGCCTTCGGCGTGGCGGCCGCGCTCGTTCTGCTGAAGTGCCTCGGGCAGGACAACGTCCTCGCCGCCACGTTCGCGTGGCGCCCGTTGCGCGAGCTCGGCCGCGTGAGCTACTCGTTCTACCTCGTGCACTGGATGATCGTGGTGCTCGTCGCGCGTGCCGCCGACGCCGGCGCGCTACCAGGCACGGCGGCCGCCGCCGCGATCTTCCTCGGCGGCTTTGCCCTGTCCGCGCTTGCCGCCACTGCGCTGTGGTGGGTGGCCGAGCGTCCGTACTTCGCCTGGGCGCGCCGCGGGACGGGGTGAACGGCCGCGCGCAGCGCGCTTCGGTCCTCGCCCCCGGGCCGACCCGGCCGCGCTTACGCGCCGCCCGGCGCCGGCGCGCACATCAGCACGGTGTCGGGGCCGTCGCCTTCGGCGAGCCAGCCGTGCGCGACCATCGCGTCGCGCAGTGCCCGATCGATGGTGTAGCGATGATTGGCATCGGCGCGATCGGAAAAGAGGCGATACACCGGCACCGTCCCGGCGCCGCAGGCGCCGCGATCCGCGGCGTACAGGTGGAAGAAGGCGGGATCCTCGAGCACGAAATCGGGATGCGCCGCGAGGGTGCCCGCGCACTCGAAGGCATCGCGGCCGAAGAAGTGGCCATCGCCGGCACCGGGCGGGATGTAGATGCGGCACACGGGCGACGTGCCCGGTGCGGCATCGCGCAGCGCCTCGATGGCGAGTCCCGTGCGCTGCCAGCCCTTGAGCACCACGCCCTCGTCGAGCAGGACGATCTCGTCGTCCCTCGAGGTGAGGACGTAGTGATCGAGCGAGGCGTTGTAGTACTCGACGAGAAGCACGCGCGGCCTGCCGCCGGTGGTGGCCTGCGCCGCGCGGACCGCGGCTGCCGCGTCGACGATTCCGGCCCCGCAGATCGCGGTGTTGCAGTTGCTGCCGGAGGGAAACGGCTGCGCCGATGTCACGAGAAGCCTGCGCAGTTCGTCTGCGGTCAGCCCCGGCGCCACCGCGAGCATGAGCGCGGCGGTGCCGCTCACCAGCGGCGCGGCGAAGCTCGTGCCGGTGCGATAGGTCGCCGTGTCGCCCGCGGGGATCGTCGCGCCCGCATCGAAGAGCGCGAGGAAGGTCGCGGAGCCGCCACCTCCGGGTGCGGCGACGTCGATGCGCGCGCCGTAGTTGGAATAGCCTGCACGGTTGCCGCTGGCAAGCGTGGCGGCGACCGAGATCACGCCCACGCAGTCGGACGGAAAGTGCGGCCCCGCGCTGTTCTCGTTGCCCGCCGCCGCGACGATGGCGCGCGTGATGCCGTGCACCAGCGCAGCGCTGATCGCATCCTGCATGAACTGGGGGCAGGGCCCCGGGTCTCCCAGCGACAGGTTGATCACGTGCGCGGGTGACGGATTCGGCGGCACGCCCGGCACCGGCAGCCCCGCGGCCCACATGATCGCGTCCGCAGTGTCGGGATCGTCGCCGTAGCACTTGCCGAGCACCCGCACCGGCAGCACGCGCGCCCGCCAGTCCACGCCGGCGACGTAGCTCCCGTTGTCGCTCACCGCCGCGATCGCGCCGATCACGGACGTCCCGTGCCATGAGCTTGGACGGACCTGGCAATCGGTGTCCGCCAGGGGTCCGTCGAGATCCTCCAGGGCCACCCAGTCGCCGGGATCGCGCGGATCGTCGTCGCGATGGTCGCCTCGCGCGTTCTGCGGCGAGCCGTCGTTGCTCAATGCTGCCGGCGCCACGAAATCGTAGCCGCGAAGGAGGCGGCCCGCGAGATCGGCGTGCTCTGTGTAGCCGGTATCGAGCACGGCGACCACGATCGACGCCGATCCCGTGGTCACGACCCAGGCTTCGGTCGCGCGGATCGCGGTGGCGGTCGCCTGCAGGTAGAACTGCTGCGCGAAGAGCGGATCGTTCGGCAGGGCCGCGGCGCGAAGGCGCCGCGTGCGTTCGGCGTAGACGACGTCCGGATGCCGCGCGATGCGCGCCGCCAGCGCCTGCGCATCGGCGGCGCTGGCGATCGCGGACGAGGCGACCACGTACGCGCCGACCGCCAGCGTCCGCCGGTAATCCAGCGGCACGCCGGTGGCTGCCGCAAGGCGCGCCACGCGCGCTGCCGGCGTCCGGGGCGCCCCGTCGGCGCGCAGCCTGACGACGAGGTGCGGCGCCGATGCCGCGTCGCGATCGGGTGACGGGAACAGGCGCGCCTCCGCGAGTGCCGGCAGCACGACGAGGGCAACGCACGGCAGCAGGCTCACGCTCCTGCGCAGTGAGATCATGGCTGCCGGCCCCCCTTCACGGACGCCACCACGCGCGCGCCGCCGCGCACCTCGAACTCGACGCTGTCGAGCATCGTCGCGGCGCCGTCCTCGAGAACGAGGCGGTGCCTGCCGCCGGTGGGTGTCCACGCCACGCGCGCGCCGGACGAGGAGAGCAACTGCCCGTCCATGCGCCAGCGCAACTCGTGCGCGCCAGGTGCGGCGGCGAGGATCACCCGCTGGTGTCCCGGCGGGATGTCGGGATCGAGCGCGATGAGCGTCCCGGGGGCGGGATAGCGGATGCGCGGCAGGAGCATGCCGATGGCGGCATCGCCGCGGCCGCCTTGGGTCACGGCGTGGCGGTCCATGGAGATCCCGCTCCGATTCGCTGCCGCGTCGCCGTGGACGACCGCCTGCATGCTGCCCACCGCGCGCACGCGGACCATTGCCGTGCCGCGCAGGAACCACTCGCTTCGAGGGGACTCCACGGCGGGCTCGAAAACCACCTGCTGCGCGGCCACGTCCGGCGGCGCGCGTGGCGGCGTCGAAGGCGCATCGCGATGCAGGTAATGGACGAGGTCGCGAAAGACGGGCGCCGCGCCGGTGATGCCCGAAACGTCGTGCATCGGCTCGCCCGAGAAGTTGCCTACCCACACGCCAACCGTGTAGCGCGAGGTGAAGCCCACGCACCAGTTGTCGCGCATGTCCTTGGACGTGCCGGTCTTGGCGGCACTCCATACCCGGGTGGCGAGCGGATTGTCGAGACCGAAGGTGCCGGCGCGGGCGCCACGGTCGGCCAGGATGTCGGTGACGACGAATGCGGCCGCCGCCCCGAACACGCGATGCGCGGCAGGGCGTGCGGGCAGGCCGCCGTGCATGGGTGATGTATCGCCCGCGCTCGCCGCAGCGCGTTCGTGCGGAGAACCTGCGGGGTCGTCAGGCCGCAGGCGCGTCGCGCTCCACCTGCCGCCGTTGGCGAGCGCACGGTAGGCGTTGGCGAGCGCGAGCAGGGTAACGTCGGCGCCACCGAGTGCGAGCGCCGCGCCATAGTGGTCCGCATCGCGGGTCAGCGTATCGAGGCCAAGGCTGCGCAGGTCCTCGTGCACGCGCGCGATGCCCACGAGCTCCGCGGTGCGCACCGCCGGCACGTTGAGCGAGCCGGCGAGCGCGGTGCGCATGCTCACCGCGCCGTGAAAGTCGCGATCGTAGTTCTGCGGCACGTACACGCCGCGCGCCGTGGGAATGGCGAGCGGGCTGTCGTCGACCAGCGAGGCTGCGGTGAGCACGCGATCGTCGAGGGCGCGCGCGTAGAGAAAGGGCTTCAGCGTGGAGCCCGCCTGGCGCGGTGCGCTCGCGCCGTCGACCTCGGGCGCGCGCGACAGGTCGCCGCTGCTGCCCACGTAGGCGAGCACGTCTCCGGTCGCATTGTCGAGCACCACCACCGCGCCGTCCTCGACGTTGAGCCCGTCGAGCGCCGCCAGGTGATCATGCAGCGTGCGCACGGCGACATCCTGAAGGGTCGCGTCGAGCGTGGTCGCGACCGTGTGCGCACCCGGACGGAGGAGCTTCGCTGCGACGTGCGGGGCGCTCCCGGCGCGCGGTGGGGCACGATAGCCGCCGGCGAGCGCCACGCCGGCGCGGGCGCGGATCGCCTCGCACGGCGCCCCGGATTCGGCGGCAAGCGCAACGGCACAGGCGCGCTGCGCGACGATGCCTGCCCCTGCGCCGGGCGCCCGCAGCAAGGCGACGAGGATCGCCGACTCGCGCGCATCGAGGCCCGACGGCGCCTTGCCGAACAATCCGTAGGCCGCCGCGCGGATCCCCACGAGCTCGCCGCGATAGGTGACGAGATTGACATACGCTTCGAGGATCTCGGCCTTGGACCACGTGCGCTCGATCGTCCGCGCCGCCTCGATCTGATCCCACTTCTGCCCGAGCGTGCGCGCATCACCGTCACGCGGCCGCAAGGCGGGATCGAGCAGCGCCGCGAGTTGCATCGTGAGGGTGGAACCGCCTCGTATCCGGCGGCCGTCGGCGGCGCGCCACAGACTGTCCCACGCCGCCACCGCGAGGCCCGCCCAATCGACGCCGCCGTGGTCGCGGAAGCGCTTGTCCTCGCCGGCCACGAGGGCCGCCTGCAGCGCGGGCGAGATCGCCGAGAGCGGCGTCCATGCGAGCTGTCGCGCCGCCGCATCCACACGCAAGCTGTCGAGCTCGACGCCGTGGCGATCGAGGAGCCGGGCCTGCGACGACGGCGTGCGTGCGCGGACGTCGGCGAACGCGGGCACGTCCATGGCGCGCACAGAGGTTGCGGCGACCGCGATCGACACGACGACCCCACCCAGGACGCGACGAAGCGGCGTTGCCGGCGCACTCACGGCTGCACGCTCCACGGCGGTACCGGCAGTTCCCCGAACATCTCCGGCGCGTACATCGCTTCCACGCGCGTGGCGGGCAGGTTGAAGCTCCCCGGATTGTCGAGGCGCAGGGTGTACGACGTCACGAAGCGACCCTTGGGCACGTAGCGAAAGTACGCGCGATACGAGGTGAACGTGCGTTCCTCGAAGGCCGGCCACACCGCGCCCTGGCGGCGTTCGCCCTGCGTGGCGAGGGTCGACTCGCCGCCGAGCCCGCGGCCGAGCGCGGTCGAGCCCGCCGGCAGCGCATCGTCCACGACCACCCAGGTCATGTCCGCTTGAGCCTCTATCTCGAGCGTGATGCGCGCGATGTCGCCGCGGCGCCACGGCCCCGGCACCTGCTGCGTCACCGGCGTCACGGTCCGCGTGATGCGATAGCCGGAGGACAGCGGTGTCGCGAGCGGGATCGCCGCGATCGACTGCAGCGTCACCCATGGCGCGCCGCTGCCGTCGTGCGCGATGCGCAGGTCCTGCTTTCCTTCCGGCCAGGCCAGGCGTTGCGTGAAGGTCTTGCTTGCGTCGTCCGCCTGCCAGGTGTGCGTGAAGGCCTGCGCGCCGAGCGTGGCCGTGGTCGCACCCGTGACCGGAATGCTCTCGAAGCGCGCGGAGTACTCGCGCAGCGCCACGACCCCCCACGCATTGGCGGGCGTGGTGTTCCAGCGGCCGCGCTGCATGCGGCCAAGCGAGCCGCGCACGAGGCGCGGCATGTCGTCCTTCCACGCCGCCACGTCGTTGACGGCCACGAGGAGCTTGTTGGCGTTGACGTCGGCCGAGATCATGAGCCACCACAGCGCGTCGCTCCGCTCGGTGGAGAAGCGCATCGTCGTGCCCTGGAAGTCGAGGCGCGCCCGCAGGATGCGCTCGGCTTCGGCGAGACGCTCGGCGCGCTTCGGCAGCTTCGGCTGGCGCTTCTGCACGAGATACCAGTCGATCACCGCCGACGTCGGCCACAGGTTGGGCTCGATGGCGAAGCTGTCGAGCCACTTGGCGTCGAGGGGCTCCGCACGCCTCGACAGAGCTTCGAGGGCCGCCACCTTGCGGATGGCGAGATCGGCGGTGGGCAGCGGTGATGTGCGCAGCACTCGGCCCTCCACGAACGCCACGAGCGCGGCCTCCATGCGCTGCCGCTCGCGCTCGGGCAGCGCGTAGCCCGCCGCGCCGGCGATCGACAGCAGGTAGGAGGTGAGCACGTCGTCGCCGTCGCGCATGACGGGCCAGTACTTCACGAAGCCGTCGCGGTCGAGATAGTCGGGCAGCGCCGCCATGAGACTCGACCAGCGGGCGCGATCCTGCAGGCCGATCGCCACCGAGGCGCGCTGCTCGAAGCACGAGAACGGGTACGCGGCGAGCCAGTCGCGCACGCCGGGCAGGTCGCCGGCGAGCCGCGCCTGCATCTGCACGCCGAGGCCCCCGCGGCCCGGGACCGCGCCCTGCGGCCGCTGGACGGCGACGTCCTGCGGCGCGGTGACCTGCGCGATCGTCGCCTGGTAGGTGCGCTCCGGCACCACCGGCACGACCTTCTGCACGACCTTCAGCGCGTCGCGCGCCGGCGCGACGCCCGCAGGCCCGTCGCGCTCGACGGCGTCGACCTGCCAGTCGAGCGCGCTGCCGGTGGCGGGTACCGTCACGTCCCAGCCGAGCTCGCGCGCCGCGCCCGGGGCGAGCTGCGTCTCCTGTACCGCGAGCGCGCTGCCGGCAAGGCGCGGTGCAACCGAGATCGCGAGCGGGCGGGTGCCGGCGTTGCGCACGGTGAACGTGGCGCGGAAGGCATCGCCGTCGCGGACGACGCGCGGCAACCCCGACAGCAGCATGAGATCCTGCGTCGCGCGGATCGACGCCGCACCCGTGCCGAAGAGCCCCGGGCCGGCCGACGCCACCGCCACGATGCGAAAGCTCGTCAGCGAATCGTTGAGCGGAATCTCGACGGTGGCATTGCCATCGGCATCGAGCGGCACCCGCGCCCGCCACAGGAGCAGCGTATCGAAGAGCTCGCGCGCGCTGCCACGGCCGCCGCCTCCGCCCGGGGCCACCGCCTTGCGTCCGAAGTGGCGCTTGCCGATCACCTGCATCTGCGCGGTCGCGGTCTCCACCTCCTCGCCGCGCCGCGTCATCATCGCGTCGAGGAGCTTCCACGAGTCGTTGGGCAGGAGCTCGAGCAGGCCCTCGTCGACGGCGGCGAGCGCGACCTCGCTGCCGGCCGGCGGCGCGCTGCCATCGGGCCGGCGCACGCGGATCGTCGCGTTCGCCTTCTCGCGCACCTTGTAGACCTCGCGCGACGGCACGACCTCCACCGCCAACTCGTGCGCCGCCCAGCCCACGCGCACTTCGGCAAGCCCCATACGGAACGCGGGCTTGCCGAGGTCGACGAGCGCGGTGGGCGCCACGCCGTCGACACGCCCGCGCACCAGGAACGCCGACACGAATACGTTGGGCGCGTAGCTCCCTGCGAGCGGGACCTCGAGCACGGGATCGGCACGCGAGATCGTCTTCACGAAGGCGGCAAGCACGCCCTCGCGCTCGACCGTGACGAGTGCGGTGGCCTCCCTGAACGGCATGCGCACCTGGAAGCGTGCGGTCTCGCCCGGCTCGTAGCGCTTCCTCTCGGGCAGGAGATCGATGCGATCGTTGTCGGACGCGGCGAACCACTGGTCGTCCTCGGCCGGGACCCACAGGTCGGTGCGCGCGAGCGCGACCCGCCCCTGCGCGTCGGCGGCCTGCGCGCGCACGATGAGGTTGCCCGCGGCCGGCGGAGCCATGTCGCAGAAGACGAGGCCCTGTTCATTGGTCGTGCCTTCGCACAACGGCCCCACGCGCGTGGTGTCGTGGCCGTGCTCGTAGGCGTAGAAGCCGCCGATGAGACGGCGGCGATGCGAGAAGTAGTCGCGCTTGAAGGCGTCGGTGGCGACCTTCACATTGGGCACCGGCTTGCCGGTCACGTCGAGGGCCACCACCGAGAAGCGCATGCGCTCGCGGCTCGCGAGCCAGCTGTCGGGCTTGATGCCGAGCACGATGCGCGACGGCCACAGCGGCACCCGCGTCGTGGCGGTGAGCGTCTCGCCGTTGGGATCGCGGTACTCGAGCTCGGCGAGGAGATCGCGCGGGCGATCCGCGGGCTCGATGCCTGGGATCGTCGCGCGCGCGCCGCCGGCGGCGCCGAGCGTCAGCGGCAGATCGGTCCCGCGCCGGGCGCGCGACGCACCGCCTTGCCCATCCTCGTCGGCATCGGGTTCGGAGAAGGAGAAGCCGCCGTAGCGGGCCGCGCCATCGCCCTCTTCCTCGCGACCCGTCCTCACGTCGCCGCCGGCGAAGGCATAGTCGTCGTAGCCTGGAAAGGTCACCGTCTTGTCGTCGACTTGCGAGCGCAACACGGTGGCCAACCCGCCCGCACCGCCGCCGGCGAGATAGCTCACCTGCACGTCGATGCCGACGTCGGTCGGCGCCACCAGCGGCGTGCCGACCGCCTGCAGGCGCGCCCGCAGCAGCGGCACGCGGAACGCCTCCACGCGAAAGCTCCCGGCCGTACGCTCCTGCATC
Organism: uncultured Alcaligenaceae bacterium; assembly: GCA_964439475.1. Taxonomy (GTDB): domain Bacteria; phylum Pseudomonadota; class Gammaproteobacteria; order Burkholderiales; family Casimicrobiaceae; genus VBCG01. The sequence goes on along the minus strand of CAYTOT010000007.1, from coordinate 40,217 downwards.
TCCTTCGACTGCGGCGACAGCGTGTCGCGGACCATGATCTGGTAGGCGCCGGTGTAGGCATCCGCCGGCACCGCGAAGTTCGCCTCGCCCGCCGACACGGAACCGCTGCCGTTCCACGTGACCGGGACGCTGTACTCGCGCTGGGAGCCTACATGGCGCACGAGCAGCATGTCGCCGAGTGCCGAGCGTGGCGGCAGCGCGAAGCCCGTGCCGGTCTGCCGCCGCACGAACACCTTCATCGACACCGTCTCGCCGCTACGCACGAGCGAGCGGTCGAGCACCGCATGCGCCACGTAAGGTCCCTGCCAGTTGCCGGTGGGCACGTTGAAGCGCCACGGCGCGATGCCCTCGCCCCAGTCGGAGAAGGCGAACGCGAAGTCATCGGCGGTGCGCGCCGTGACGAAATACTCCCGGCGCTCCTCCCCGCGGCCGCACGCAGGCAACGCATCGCGTGGCGGCAGCGCGCGCGGCACGCGCACGATTCCGCTCGCGTCGGTGCGGCCCTCGAAGTGCACCTTGCCCCTGCAGTCGCGGATCGCCACGTCGGCACCGGCCGCCGGCTGCGCATCGGAGAGCCGCGTCACCCACACGAGCGAGGATTCCCGTCCGAGCTTGAGATGCACGCCGAGATTGGTGACGAGTGCAGCGGCCCGCACGTGGAAGGGCCTGGGCTGCGCGAGCAGCGCCGCTCCAAGCCTGGGGCTCGCGAGCTCCACCACGTAGAAGCCCGGCTGCGGCAGCGGTATGCCCACCACCTCGAACGCCTTCCTGCCGCCCGGCTTCGGCACCGAGATCGGCGTGGTGCGGTCGCCCTTGGCGAAGATCGACGAGGCGTAGCCGTTGCGCTTCACTATCCACTTGTCGTTCTTCTCGTCGTACTCGCGATCGATCCGGTTCGCATGGTCGAGCCTGCGCAGCCAGTCGACGATCTGCATTTCCTCGCCTCGCCGGACCTGCACCACGCGGCCCGGGATCGGGGCGTCGCTGCCGGTGGCCGCGGCGCTGGCGCCGGTCCGGGCCGTCGCGCCGGTGCGGGCCGTCGCGCCGGTGCGGGCCGCCGCGCCGGGTGAGGCATCGCCTGCGGCGCCGCTTGCGGCCTTGCCCGGCGCGCCGGGGGCCGCGGGTTCCCGACCACCATCGCGCACCGTCGCCACTTTCCCCGGCAGCAGCGGCTCGACGTTGCGCACGGTCACCGGGAGCAGCGGGTTCTCACCGCCCGGCAGCACGCGCTCCAGGATGCCGAAGTCTGCCGCGAACTTCACGAGCGGCGGATTCTCGTCGGTGCGCACGCGCAGCGGGAACGAGCGCGCATTGACGAGCGCGCGACCGGCGTCGTCCTTCAGTCCCTCGGGGAGCTCGATGCGAAACTGCGCCTGCTCGGGCAGGCCGGGACCGAAGGTCACCTCCGTGATGCCTCCGCTCGCGTCCTTCGGGAGCACGGCCGGCCACGACTTGCCGCCGGCCGACGTCTCCACGAGGCGGATCTTCTGCGCTTCCCCTTTCGCGACCGGCGCCGTGAACGACAGCGTGAGCGGCAGGATGGGAATGCAGTGCGCCTGCGCATTGACGCGCTCGCAGGAGAACGCCGCGCGAAACGCCGGGCGCACGGTGAAAGCGAGCGCCTGCGCCGCTCCCGTCGTGACGCCGGTCGTCGCCGCGATTCCCTTCCCCCACACGAGCTTGACCTCCGCACCCGCCGGCAGCGTGCGCGCGCAGGCGAGGGTGACGAGCGGCGAGTCGGGCGCATCCCGCAGGCGCAGGAAGCGGTCGCGGTCGCTGCCGGTGGCCGGCAGGGTGAAGAGCATGCCGCGGCTGCGACCGTCCCCGGGTGAGAGCATGAGCACGCGCAGGTAGCTCGCGAGGAACGACTTGCGATTGTCGAGCACGATGCGCCGCTCCTCGCCGGTCACGAGGCGCACGCCGATCTCCTCGTTGACGCCCGCCGCCACGCAGCGCGCGTTGGCGACGATCGTCGCAGGCTCCGCCGGTGCGTCGAGGCCGAGGATGAAGATCTGGTTCTCGTCGATGCGGCTGCCTTCGTACGGCAGGCTGCGCAGGATCGCCGGTCCGCCGGTCGTGAACTCGAAACGCTGGCCGCCGGCGATTGCCGCGCCATCGGCGGCCGTCAGCCCCGGCTTCACGGTGAAGCTGCAGCGCACGCCTGCCGGCAGATCACGCGCGAAGTCGTACACCCAATGGCGCGGATCGGCCCAGCGTCCGGTACCCTTCTCCGCGCAGTCGATCGTGAACGGGTCGACCTCGCGCGGATCGCCGAACGGCACCATCGGCTGCGCGAAGCGCGCGGTCGCCTGGCGCACGCCCTTGACCTCGCCGCGCGGGCTGAAGGATTCGACGGACTGGGAGGCCGCGTGCGTCGCGACAGCGAGCAGGGCGGGGGCGAGCAGTCCGGCGACACGCCGGAAGCAGGCTTGGACAGGTGCGGTCATGACGATCGTCGGGGGTTGGGGCAGGGTCGAACGGCACGTAGCGGCAGCAACAAGCGCCCGCCGCGTCACGCCGACCCGGAGGGTGGCGGAGACGCGGACCGGTGACGGCGCCACCAGCGCGCGCCATTACACCATCGAAGCGGGCCGGCCGGCGGACGGATCATGGCGATCCGATGAACGATGCGGGCGAAAGGGTGGCGCCCGCTGCGATGGCGGACCCCGATCGCGGACAATGCCGCTGCGCACTTGCGCAGGTATCCGTCGCCGACTCCTTGGTGCGTCAGAGCTGCCGCATCCCTGCAGCCAACAAGTAGTCGTAGGTTTCACCGAGTCTTGCCTCTTGGGGCAGGAAGACGACGGTACCGTCGCGCCCTCGGGTCAAAAGCACCCGGTATACATTCTTCCGAACCGAAAGCGGGTCCTTTAGAGGCGGCTGGTTCTTGCCAGCAAACTCGATAGACCACCCTGCATTGACCCACCGCAAGTCCGATCCCCAAGCGAGCAGCGCGCAGTCGAGTTCCAAGCCCTGGGAAGAAAACTCGGTCGCGACGGTTTCAAGTTGACAGCAGGATCGCGGGTCGCCCGGGTCGGCGTTGTACCACGGTCCCACGCGGAGTTGCTTGGTGGTGTGAAAGGTATTGTCGACACCATACATCGGTAGCCACTTGTCCTTGGACGAGGCAACAAGGCCATAGCGTGCAAATCGCGCGTCGGCGTAGCGCTCGCGGAGGTACGCCCGCGCAGCGGCAAGATCGCGAGTCACGAGAAATCGATGCCCCGCCGCATGGAGTTCATCGCCGAGCCTGCGAAGCGAGCTGAGGGATGCGCCGTCCAGAAGTCCCGCGACAAACTCGTGAACCTTCGGCGTCAAGTGGAATCGGATCTCGGTGTCGAGGTTCAGTACCGGATTCGTGCGCGCAGCGCTTCGAATCTCCGCGAAGACTTCGGCGTGCGCGGGCGCTGCGTGCACCGTCCACTCCGATCCGCGCTTCGAACGGCGAATCGCTTCGCGCCACAGCGGTAACCCTCCCTCTTCACCGGCGTGGATTGCTTGCCCACTGCCAACAAGTGCCACCAGCACACACCATCCCGGTACTCGCTCGCAAAGATCGATCAGGTGCTCCGGCTCTGACTTGTCAACCTCGGTTTTGTGGACATACGCGACACGCTCCGCGTCGTGGGCGCGCTGCGCCTCGTCAAATACGATGAGGTGCTCCGGTGGGACCGGATGGCCGCGTCGAGTGTGCTGCGCGATGTAATTCTTGATGGCTTGAACGAAGGTTCGTCCGCCTCCACCCGCGTCTTCGAGCGCGTGCTGGAGAACCTGCACCAGGGGTGCGTTTCCCGAAAGGTAAACAGCTGGCGCGGTAGGCTTCCCATTCACGCGCGGCACGGCCAGGTCGTCCAGCCAATGCGCGTGGACCAGTTGCAGGCCAACCAGCGTCTTCCCCGAGCCAGGCACGCCGCTCAGTACAACGAGGTGTCGCGTCTGTGAGTGCGCGGCTTCCCTCGCAATGTTCGAGATGTACTGCAGGGCGGGATCGGTTGCAGCACGCGCGCGCTTGATGGCTGGCAGCTCGCGGCGATGGAAAAGCTCACGCGCCGCCTGCACGATGGTCGGTAGCGGTGCATAGGCGTCACGGGCAAGGAACTCCGCCGGTGTGATCGGTGGTCGATCGGCAGTCGAAAGCTCCTCGAGCAGCAAATCGAGCCCCTCCGGCCCAACCACACGAACTCCGTCTCGTACGACAGCGCGCGCCCCACCGCCACGCACGAGCAGTACGGGGGTCACTTCGCGGCCCGCGCATGCGGCGTGGTATGCGCGCAGATCGCGGGCATAACCATACGCTTGATCCAACGCAGCCTGGGTCGCGTAAAGAGCCCCCTTCAACTCGAGAACGGCAACGCATCCCCGTTCGAGAACAATCACGTCCGGGCGGCGGGAATCCCTAGGCAGCTGGTATTCGAGAATCGCCGTGTACTCGCGTGCCGTCGGGTCACGGTCCTCCAACTCGCGGCACTCCCGCTGCAGCCAAGGGATCGCCTGATCCCATGCCCGAACCTGCTCGGTGGATGCGTCGGAAACGAAGCGCTGCAACTGGAGGCGAACGACACGGGACTCAGCGCGCGAGAATTGCTCCAGCGTCGACTGCCACCCATACCGGTCGTAAAGGGTATCTTCGGTCATGGGCAGCCAGGATACCGTGTCAGCTCAACCAGTGATGGCGAAGCGAAAAGTCGTGGCTCTGTTGAGATCCAAATGGGATGCGAGGCATGAGGGTTGACCGCACGAAAGTCCAGCTTGCCGGCAATGAGGAAGTCACCGTGCGGATCGTGGTCATTCGCGTGAAGCCGCGTGCCTCGCGGCGATCAAGCCCGTCTCCTCGGCGAGCTCGCGACGCGCCGCTGCCTCGAAGGACTCGCCGGCTTCGAGGCCGCCGCCGGGGGCCATCCACCAGCTACGGCCGGCAACGCGATCCCGCGCATGCAGGAGGAACACGCGACCGCGCTCGCTGATCACGATGATCCGGGCCGCCCGCCGACCTCCCAGGAGCGGCGTCGGCCGGCGCAGGCGTCAGGCCTCCGCGCAGCGGCGCACGGTATCCCACGTACGCGTCGTGATCGCCTTGCCGAACGATTTCTCGAGCAGGCTCATGAAGACGGGGCCCTTGGGATCGGGCACATAGGCGGCAAGCACCTCGCCACCTCGTCTCGCGAGGATGCGCGCGCCGTCGCGCTCGATCGGCAGAACGGGCTCCGACGCCGGTAGCGCGCGCAGGAAGGTCACGACTCGCTTGGCCCCGGCCGGGAGCTCCCATGCGGCGAACGGATCGGCGGCGAGCAGCCCTTCGAGGTGCGCGGTGGCGCGTACGATCGTGGGGAACGCCTTGCCGAGCGAGCCGCCCATGGCTTCTTCCGCCCGCTTCGCCAGCGCGGCATCGCTCGCGGCGCGCGTGGTGAAGGCCACGTTGCCGCTCGACAGGATCGTGCGCACGTCGGCAAAGCCTGCCGCCTCGAAGGCGCGGGCGAGCGCCGGCATGCTCGCATTGGCGGGGCTCACCCCGCGAAGGAAGGCGACATAGCGTGGCATGGCCGTAGGCGGTGAACCCTTCAATCCCGTCCCGAGCGTCGGGCAGCATCGATCCTCAGCGCCACAACGACGACAGGTTTCGCCCAGGAGTGAGTCGTTGACAGGTTTGCTGGCGCAGCAATGAGCCCTTCAACCATGTGGAGGAGCAGTCGTGGCTCGACGCTTGCTGACCCACCAACCCCGCGCACGAGCCTTCGTCAGGAACCAGTGCGCTTGGATCGGAGGCCTGCTGCGAACTCCATCAGCCGTTCATCGCGCCAGGCGCGGCGGGACCCGAGGTCTTCCTTCCGCAGAAACTCGCGACGCTGCGCCTCGACTTTGGCGATCAACTGCGCATCCCAATCGCTGTCGTGGCGTCGAGAATCGGCAATGCGTCGGTACAGCGGCCCGAGCCGAACTGCGTAGTCGGCGACGCCGCCTGGCGCATTGAGATCGATTGTCTCGAAAGGTCCCATAAAGGACCATCGCCAACCGAGGCCATCTCGCATCGTCTTATCGATGTCGTCACAGGTGGCCACGCCGTCTTCGACCAATGCCCATGCCTCCCGCAGCAGGACGGCTTGAAGGCGATTGAGCACGAACCCTTCAACCTCCTTGCGCACGTGCACGACGCTTTGCCCGACAGCCTGCATCAGCTCGTCGACGAACGCGACCGTGTCTGGCGAGGTCTGCGGAGACGGCACGACTTCGACGATGGGGACCAGGTAGGGCGGGTTTACCGGGTGCGCGATCACGACCCGCGGCGAGATCGCAAGGTCTAGCGCGAAGGCGGAGCCTGGGATACCCGAGGTCGAGCTGCCGATGACGAGATCCCCGGCGGCTATGGCATCGAGCTCGAGCATCAGCTTCCGCTTCACATCCACCCGCTCGAGCACCGACTCTTGCACGTAGGCCGCGCCGTCGATGGCTTCTGCAAGCGTGGCTACGGGGGTGATCCGGGCAAGAATCGTTGCCGGGTCCTCGTCGATCAGTCCATGGCCGGCGAGGGCACGCAACTGCTCTTCGATCATCGGCAATGACCGACGCGTAACCTCCGCGTCCGCGTCAAAGGCGCGCACCTCAAGTCCTGCACGGGCGAACACGATGGCCCAGCCCGCGCCCACGAGGCCCGCGCCGACGATGGCGACAGGACGGTCACCTGTCAGGTTGCGCAAGTTAGACATGCTTTCCCTCCTTTCCCTCCCTCATACCGCTCGAAGCCAAGGGGGAAACATGGGCCACCCCACTACACGTCGAGGTTACGCACCCCCAGCGCATTCGTCTCGATGAACGCGCGCCGCGGCTCGACCTGCTCGCCCATCAGCGTGCTGAAAATCTCGTCGGACGCGATGGCGTCCTCGATCTGCACCTTGAGCAGCGTGCGCACCTTGGGATCCATGGTGGTCTCCCAGAGTTGCTCGGGATTCATCTCGCCCAGACCCTTGTAGCGCTGCACCGAGGTGGCGTCACGGGCCTGCTGGAGCAGCCAGTCGAGCGCCTCCTTGAATGTGCGCACCGCGAGCTGCTTCTCGCCGCGTCTGATCACGGCGCCCGGGTGGACGATGCCGCGCACCACCACCGCGGCGTCGCGGATCACCTGCGCATCGTCGCCAGCGAGGAAGTCGGCATCGATGGCCGAGACGTGCGGCGTGCCGTGGTGAACCCGCTTGACGACGAGCCGGCGCGTCTCCGTGGTGGCGTCGTAGCGCGCCTCGACGGTCACGTTGGGTTCGGCGATCGCCGCCTGCAGCGCCTGCGCGCTCCGCTCGGCCGCGAACTCGGTGTCGAGGCTGATCTCGGCGCCGTCGAGCATGGCGGTGAGTGCTGCGATGTCGATCACGCGGGCAAGCCGCGAGATGACGGCCTCGGCAAGCTGGTACTTGCGCGCGATGTCGGCGAAGGTATCGCCGGCGAGCGGCGCACGATCCGCGCCGGGCACGAACTCGGCGTTCTTGAGCGCCGCGCGCAGGAGGTACTGCTGCAGGGCGTGATCGTCCTTGAGGTAGAGCTCCTCGCGGCCCTGCTTGGCCTTGTACAGCGGCGGCTGCGCGATGTAGATGTGGCCCCGGTCGACGAGCTCGGGCATGTGCCGGTAGAAGAACGTGAGCAGCAGCGTGCGGATGTGCGAGCCGTCGACGTCGGCGTCGGTCATGATGATGATGCGGTGGTAACGCAGCTTGTCGGCGGAGAAGGCGTCCTTGTCCTCCTTCTCGTTGCCGCTGGTGGCCTTGCCGATGCCCGCCCCCAGCGCCATGATCAGCGTGGAGATCGCATCGGAGGACAGGAGCTTCTCGAAGCGCGCCCGCTCCACGTTGAGGATCTTGCCGCGCAGGGGCAGGATCGCCTGGAACTTGCGATCGCGACCCTGCTTGGCCGAGCCGCCGGCGGAATCACCCTCGACGATGTAGATCTCGCACAGCGAGGGATCCTTCTCCTGGCAGTCGGCGAGCTTGCCGGGCAGGCCCAGGCCGTCGAGCACGCCCTTGCGGCGCGTCAGCTCACGCGCCTTGCGCGCGGCCTCGCGGGCACGAGCGGCGTCGACGATCTTGCCGCAGATGATCTTGGCGTCCTGCGGGCTCTCGAGCAGGAACTCGGCAAGCCTGGCCGCCACCACCTCCTGCACCACGGGACCGACCTCGGAGGACACCAGCTTGTCCTTGGTCTGCGAGCTGAACTTGGGCTCGGGCACCTTGACCGACAGCACGCAGGTCAGCCCCTCGCGCATGTCGTCGCCGGTGGTCTCGACCTTGGCCTTCTTGCCGATCTCTTCCTTCTCGATGTAGTTGTTGAGGGTGCGCGTCATCGCCTGCCGCAGCCCGGTCAGGTGCGTGCCGCCATCGCGCTGCGGGATGTTGTTGGTGAAGCACTGCACCGATTCTGCGTAGCTGTCGTTCCACTGCATGGCGACCTCGACGGTGATGCCGTCCTTCTCGCCGATCGCGTGGAAGATCTTGGGATGCAGCACGGACTTCGTCCGGTTCATGAACTCGACGAAGCCCTTCACCCCGCCCGAGTAGGCGAAGTTCTCGCTCTTGCCGTCGCGCTGGTCGATGAGCTCGATCGCCACCCCGTTGTTGAGGAACGAGAGCTCGCGAATGCGCTTGGCGAGGATGTCGAAGTGGTACTCGACGGTGCTGAACGTGTCGCGTGAGGCCATGAAGTGCACCTCGGTGCCGCGCAGGTGCGACGGCCCCACGACGGCGAGCGGCGCCACCGCCTCGCCCCGGCGGAACTCCATCTGGTGGAGCTGGCCGTCGCGCCAGATCTTGAGCTTCAGCCAGTCGGACAGGGCGTTCACCACCGACACGCCGACGCCATGCAGGCCACCCGACACCTTGTAGCTGTTGCTGTCGAACTTGCCGCCCGCGTGGAGCTCGGTCATCACGATCTCGGCGGCGGAACGCCTGCCTTCGTCGTCTTCCTTGATGCCGGTGGGAATGCCGCGCCCGTTGTCCTGGACCGACACCGAGTTGTCGGCGTGGATCGTGACCTTGATGTCGTCACACACCCCGGCGAGCGCCTCGTCGATGGCGTTGTCGAGCACCTCGAACACCATGTGGTGGAGGCCCGTGCCGTCGGACGTGTCGCCGATGTACATCCCGGGACGCTTCCGGACCGCTTCGAGACCCTTCAGGATCCTGATGCTGGACTGGTCGTACTCGCTGCCCGACGACGGCGGCAGCGGCTGTGCTTGAGCTGAAGACATTGAGTCCTTGCTTTTGTTGCGCCCGCCGCTAGATGCGCATCGGCATCACGACGTACTTGTAGTCGTCGCGATCGGGCATGGTGACGAGCGCACTGGAATTGGCGTCGCCGAAGGCGAGCTTCACCCTTCCGACATTGAGGTTCGCGAGGGCGTCGAGAAGGTAGGTGATGTTGAAGCCGATATCGAGCGGATCGTTCTTGTAGTCGATGGCGAGTTCCTCCTCGGCCTCTTCCTGCTCGCTGTTGGTGCAGATGATCTTGAGCTGGTCGGCGCCCAGTACCACGCGCACGCCGCGGAACTTCTCGTTGGACAGGATCGCCGCGCGCTGCAGTGCCGAGAGGAGCTCGAGACGGTCCATCTCCACGTGTTTGCTGTGGCCGACCGGGATCACGCGGTTGAAGTCGGGGAATTTGCCGTCGACGACCTTGGAGACGAGCTCGACGTTGCCGAAGCGGAAACGCACCTGGTTGGCGAGGATGTCGAGCGTGACCGGGTCGTCGGCGTCGGTCAGGAGCTTGCCGAGCTCGAGCACCGTCTTGCGCGGCAGGATCACTTCCTGCCGGGTCATGTCGGGGGCGCCGTCGCCAGTCACCGGGATGCTCGCCCACGACAGGCGGTGGCCGTCGGTGGCCACGGCCTGCAGCGTCCCCTGATCGACCACGAGCAGCATGCCGTTCAGGTAGTAGCGGATGTCCTGCTGCGCCATCGCGAACTCGACGAGCTTGAAGAGCGCGCGCAGGTCCTTCTGCGGCAGGGTGAGCGTTTGCAGTTGCTCGGTCGACACGCCGATGCGCGGGTAGTCCGTCGCGGCGAGCGTCTGCAGGTTGAAGCGCGAGCGCCCGGCGCGGACCGTCATCCGATTGCCGGTGGCGTCGAGGTTGATCTGCGTGTCGTCAGGCAACGCGCGCAGCAGATCCTGCAGCTTTCGCGCACCGACGGTGATCGCCTGGCCATCCTTGCCGGCCATTTCGCTACGCGCGGTGATCTGCATCTCGAGGTCGGTGGCGGTGACATGGAGGCTCCCATCCTTCTGCTCCAGCAGCACGTTGGCGAGGATGGGCAGCGTGTGCCGGCGCTCGACGATGCCGGAGACAGCTTGCAACGGTTTCAAGAGCGCATCACGGGCGATCTGTTTTAGTTGCATTTTGTCCAACAGTAGGAACAGTTAATAAGAGATCGGCGACGGCGGGGAAAAGCAGCAAAAACGCTTTCCGCCCAAGCCCTTCGCAGATGGTGCAGATGCCGGAAAACGCCTGAACGGGCTGTGGAGCGATTGGGGGCGAGATCGTTCTTTTGGCGGCGAGGCGGCTTGTCCACATAAGACTCCCGGCCGCTACAGGAAAAGCTCATCAATTATACATCGCGGAGGGCCCTTTTCATAGGGAAAACAGGGCCCTCCGGCGAGGCTTGGCCGCCGGTCCCGGGCCCTGCAGGAAAGGGGTTCCGCGGGCGGACTAGCTGCGCAGCACCTGAAGCAGGAAGTTCACGTCGTGGCTCATCTCCGGCAGCGATTCCCGGAGCTTGGCGATCTGCCGGCAGGCGTGCAGGACGGTGGTGTGGTCGCGGCCGCCGAAATTGCTGCCGATCTCGGGCAGTGACATCTGCGTCAACTCCTTGGCGAGCGCCATGGCCACCTGCCGCGGCCTTGCCACGGCTCGCGAGCGCTTCTTGGAGTGCATGTCCGTGACGCGGATCTTGTAGTAATCGGCCACCGTCTTCTGGATGTTCTCGATGCTGACCTGGCGGTTCTGGACCGCGAGGAGGTCGCGCAGGGCGTCCTTGGCGAGCGCCAGCGAGATGTCCTGGCCGTGGAAGTTCGAGTACGCGAGCACGCGCTTCAGTGCGCCTTCCAGCTCGCGCACGTTGCTCCTGATGTGCTTGGCGATGAAGAAGGCCACCTGCTCGTCCATGCGCATGCCCGTGGACTGGGCCTTGGCGAGCAGGATCGCCACCCGCATCTCGAGCTCCGGCGGCTCGAGCGCGACGGTAAGGCCCCAGCCGAAGCGCGACTTCAGCCGTTCCTCTATGCCTTCGATTTCCTTGGGGAAGGTATCGCAGGTGATCACCACCTGCTTGTGGGCCTCGATCAGGGTGTTGAAGAGATAGAAGAACTCCTCCTGCGTGCGGCTCTTGCCGCCGAAGAACTGGATGTCGTCGATGAGCAGGAGATCGAGGCTGCGGTAGTGGCGCTTGAACTCGTCGAACGCCTTGTGCTGGTAGGCCCGCACCACGTCGCTCACGTAGGTCTCGGCATGGATGTACTTGATGCGGGCCGCGGGACTCGCCGCCAGCATGTGGTTACCGATGGCCTGGACGAGGTGGGTCTTGCCGAGGCCCACCCCCCCGTACACGAAGAGCGGGTTGTAGGACGTCGGGTGGTCGGCCACCTGCAGGCCGGCGGCACGGGCGAGCTGGTTGGCCTTGCCGGAGACGAAGGTCGCGAAATTGAAGGTCGGGTTGAGGCTCGACGGGTCCATTTTCCGGGGTCCACCCGGGGCTGCGAGCCGGACAGTCGAGGAGGTATCCACAGGGATGGCCGTGGATACCGCCGGGGCGAGGGCAGCCGCCCGCACCGGCTCCGCCACCCCTGCCGGCGCCGGTTCGGTGCGTGGCGGTGCCGCCATGGCACCAGCGTCCGCCACCGCATACTCGAGGCGTACCGGACCGCCGGCCACCGTTCCGGCCACCGCGGCGATGCGCGTGCCGAAGCGCTCGCGCACCCATTGCAGGACGAAGCGATTGGGGGCGGTCAGCCGCAACGTGAAGGGATCGGTACCCGCTTCCATGCAGGAGAGGGGCTGGATCCAGGTGGCGAACTGCTGGGGGGTGAGCTCGCGTGCAAAAGCATCGAGACAGGCCTGCCAGGGCAAGGGTGGCAGGGTGGCGGGTACGGCAGACGTCATGGAAGCGAGCCTCTTGTGGGGGCCTGTGGTCGGTGGATTCGCGCGTCCGCGCCGGATCCGAAGACCCGGGCGTCCCAGCCTCGGGCCAGCGGACCGTCGACGGGTACGTCGGCACGGCGCGGGAGTGGATTCTAGACGGCCCGGCGGCAGTTATCCACAACGCCGGCACGGTCTGGCGGCACGGATATTGACAGGGGCCAGTGCGGGCGAGCAGGGCCGAAAGTGACCGCTCGCACCGCCGGCGCCGATCCGGCGGTTTCGGCCGCGTCTTGACAGTTCACACCATAACGCGCTCTAATATAAGGCTTTTCGCCGTCTGGCGAAGCCCCTGAGAATCTCGAAGCGAGTTCGCCATGAAACGGACGTTCCAGCCCTCCAAGATCCGCCGTGCCCGAAACCACGGTTTCCGCGCACGCATGTCCACGGTCGGCGGCCGCAAGGTGCTTTCGGCGCGGCGCGCCAAGGGCCGCAAGAGCCTGACCGTCGTCTGACCGCGTCTGCACACGCGGGATCGGGTTCCACCGGTGACGGCGGCGCAACACCCGCGGCAACCGGCACGGCTACGCAGCGCCCGCTGCGCCGCCTGACCGGTCACGGCGCCTTCGACGCGGTGCTGCGCGCCGGTCGCCGCATGGAAGGTCAGTACCTCCAGCTCATCGTTGCACCCGCGCCGGAAGACGGCGGGCGCAGCGGCTTCATCATCGGCCGCAAGGTCTCGCCGCGGGCCGTAGATCGCAATCGCATCCGCCGCAAGCTGCGCGAGGTCTTGCGCGCATTGCCGGCGGCCGCCGATCGCTACGATCTGGTGCTGCGCGTGAAACGCGGCCGCAGCCGGCGGGAGCAGGACGCCGCCACGGAGGAGGCGCGGCGCCTGCTCGGTGAGCTCGTTGCGGCCGCTGCGGATGCCAACGACGCCGGAGCCCGGTACCGATGAAGGCCGTCCTGCGTTTCCTGGTCCGCGCCTACCAGTACCTGCTGCGGCCCATGCTCGGCAACAACTGCCGCTTCTACCCGAGTTGCTCCGACTACGCGCTCGAAGCGCTCGAGCGACACGGCGCGCTGCGCGGCAGCTGGCTCACGATCCGGCGGATTTCCCGGTGCCATCCGTATCATCCCGGGGGCGTCGACCCGGTTCCCTAGCAGCACCCAACGCGTTTACGAAAGCAGCGGCCCCCCCGATCCCGTCGGGCCGGCCGGTCAAGTCACCATGCCCATGACGGACATCCGCCGCCTCATCCTGTTCGTGATCTTCTTCTCGTCCGCGTTCTTCCTGTGGACCGCGTGGCAGCAGGAGCACATGCCGCCGCCCCCACCCAAGAGCGCGCAGCCGGCGACGCCTGCGGCTTCGGGAGCACCGGGTGCCGTGCCGGCACCGTCCGCGGGCGCCAGGGACGTGCCAACGGCCCCGGCGGCGGCCCCGGCCGCTGCGGGCAGCGCCGCGAGCGTGCCCACGCCTACCGGTGCGCCGGTGGCGACCGCCGGCGAGATCGTCACCATCCGCACCGACCTGTACACCGCCGAGATCGACACGCTGGGCGGCGTCATCACCCTCGTTTCCCTCAACAAGCACCAGGACGCGCACGATCCGACCAAGCCGTACCTCGCGCTTCAGCGCACCTCCGACCGGACCTTCATCGCGCAGTCGGGCCTGATCGGCGAGGGACTGCCCAACCATCGCACGCAATGGACGGTGGTGCCGGGACCGCGCGATCTCGCGGCCGGGGCCGAGCGCGTGGAGCTGCGGCTGACGGCCACCACGCCCAACGGCGACCCGATCAACAAGGTCCTCACCTTTCACCGCGGCAGCTACCTCATCGACGTCGCCTTCGACGTCACCAACAAGGGCAGCGCGCCGATCTCGCCGTACGCCTACTTCCAGCTCACCCGCGACACCAAGCAGGCGGTGGTGCAAAGCTCGATGGCGCCGGCGGCCTACGTCGGCCCGGTCGTCTACAACGACAAGGACCACTTCAAGAAGGTCGACTTCGGCGAGATCGACAAGGAAGCCGCCGATCCGAACCGCAAGCCCGCGTTCACGAAGAACGCCGACAACGGCTGGGTGGGGATGATCGAGCACTACTTCGTGGCGGCGTGGCTGCCGTCCGACGAGAAGCACACGCCTCGCGAGTTCTTCACCCGCAAGCTCGACAACGGCCTGTACGCGGCCGGCGTGATCGTGCCGGTCGGCAGCATCGCCCCTGGCGCCACCGGCGAGGTGCGCGTGCCGCTGTACGTCGGGCCGCAGGACCAGGATGTGCTCGCCAAGACCGCGAAGGGCCTCGATCTGGTCGTCGACTACGGGATCTTCACGGTGCTCGCGGCACCGCTCTTCGTGCTGCTCAAGTGGCTGCACGGACTGCTCGGCAACTGGGGCTGGGCGATCGTCGTCATGACGATCATGATCAAGGGCGCCTTCTATCCGCTCAACGCCGCCGCGGCGCGGTCGATGGCCAAGATGAAGCTCATCGCGCCGAAGATGAAGGCGCTGCAGGAGCAATACGCCAACGACAAGCAGCAGCTGCAAGTCAAGATGATGGAGATGTACAAGACCGAGAAGATCAATCCGCTCGGCGGATGCCTTCCGATCCTGGTGCAGATCCCTGTCTTTATCGCGTTGTACTGGGTGCTGCTGTCGGCGGTCGAGCTGCGGCAGGCGCCATGGATCCTGTGGATCAAGGACCTCTCGGCGCCCGATCCCTTCTTCGTGCTGCCGGTGATCTACGCCATCACGGCCTACCTGCAGGTCAAGCTCTCGCCCACGCCGATCACCGACCCGGTGCAGGCCAAGGTGATGCAGATCATGCCGATCGCCTTCTCGGTGCTCTTCGTGTTCTTCCCGGCGGGGCTCGTGCTGTACTGGCTCGTCAACAATCTGCTGCAGATCCTCCAGCAGTGGCACATGAACCGGCTGCTCGAGAAGGAGGCCGCGGTGAAGGCGGCCAAGCGGCGGTAGGCCAGCGGGTCAGCGACGCGCGCGCGGCCAGCAAGGCGCGAGCGCGCCGGGCGCGCGCAGGTCGCGCCCTTTGCCGTTTCGGAGGATCGTCAACCCAGGCACTCCGGCGGGCAGCCGCGCTGCCACAGCGACGTCTTTCGCTTCGCCTGCTCGCGGTACTCGGGCCGGTCGGGCGCGGGGTGCACGTCGCCCCACCATTCGTGCGAGCAGCCCGAGCGCCACGCCATCTCGTCGGCGAGCGTGGTGCCGTGCGCCACGCAGGCGCGTTCGAGGGCCGCGAACGCCTCGCGCACCGCGCGATCGGTGACCTCACCCGGTCCCTTCAGCGCGTCGTAGCAGGCGCCGGACAGCGCCTCCATCTGCGCGACGTAAGGGTAGTTGCCGGCGTCGCGCCGCCAGGCGTCGAGCCACTCGTCGGTGACGAGGCGCACCGACTCGCTGCGGCTGCGGTCGGTGGACTTGGCGGTGGTGAGCATCATGTGCCGCATGAGCTCCGCGCGCGAATGGATCGTGCGGGCGCGCAGCGCGGCGTCGCGTGCGGCGGCGATGTCGGCTTCCGCGGCGTGGCGGAGTTCGGTCGTGAAGTCGGTCATGGCGTCTCGGTGGTGGCGTGGGTGACGGTTCAGGTCGCGGGGTCGTCAGGCGCGATGCGTGGCCTGTTGTTTACGGCGTTGCGGCGCGCCGGCCGGAATTCCGGCGCCATCGTGGCGGGATGATCCGTCGCGGCGGCAAGCGCGATCACGACGGCGCCGGTTGCCCGGTCATGACGAGGTGAGCGAGCGTGTCGCCGGTGAGGCCCGCGGTCGCGCGGTCGGCGATCTTGCGGCCGGCCTTCAGCACCGCGACGCGTGAGGCGACGTCGACCACCTCGGCCATGTTGTGGCTGATGAGGATGACCGTGGTGCCGCCGCGGGCGAGCTCGCGGATCAGGTCGAGCACCTGGCGGCTCTCGGCCACGCCGAGTGCTGCGGTCGGCTCGTCCATGATGACGAGGCGCGCATTCCAGCGCAGCGCGCGCGCGATGGCGACTGCCTGGCGCTGGCCGCCGGAGAGCGTGTCGACTGGACGGTCGACGTCGTCGATGGTGACCTTGAGCCGCGCGAGATAACGGCGCGCCTCCTCGCGCATGCGCTTCTTGTCGAGGATGCGCACGCCGGGGACGAGCGTGCGCGTCAGCTCGGCGCCGATGAAGATGTTCTGCCAGATCGGCTGGCGGGGGGCGAGGGCGAGATCCTGGTAGATGGTCGCCACCCCGGCCTCCAGCGCGCCCTGCGGCGAGCCCAGGCTGACCGTACTTCCTTCGATCTCGATGCTGCCGCCGTCGGGTTCGTGCGCGCCGGAGATCACCCGGATCAAGCTCGACTTGCCCGCACCGTTGTCGCCGCAGATCGCGAGCACCTCGCCGGCATTCACGAAGAGGTCCACGCCGCGCAGCGCCTCGACGGCACCGTAGCGCTTGCGGATGCCGGACAGTCGCACCAGCGGCGGGCGCGCCTGCGCGTCGCCGGCCACCACGCCGGCTTGTCCCGAGGCGATCACGCCAGCGGGTGCAGGCGGTCCGCGTTCGCCGCGCAAGAGGCTACTTGATGAACTTGTCGACGTTGGAGGCATCGACGAGCTCGGCATCGACCCACATGTACGGACCCGACACCACCTTGTCGCGCGGGGTCTTCTTGACGACGATCTTGTCGAGCGCATCGACCGCCATCTGTCCCATCGACTCGAACGGGATCGCCACCGTCGCGGTGAAGAGACTCGCCGGATCCTTAATGCGCCGATACGACTCCTGCCCGCCGTCGACGCTGACCATCGTCACGTCGCCCTTCTTGTAGCCTTGCGCGCGCAGGAGGTCGTCGATGATCCACGCCTGGCCGTCCCACGACGCCCACACGCCCTGGAACTTGCCCTTGTTCTGCAGGATGAGCGCCTGCATGCCATTGCGCACGTCGTCGCGCCAGCTCGCGGTGCGCGCCATCGAGTGGCTGCCGAGCACCTTCACCGCGGGATTCTCGGAGAGGACGACGTCGAGCTCCTTGCCGCGGATGCGCGAGGCGACGTTCTGCTCGAAGCGGGCGGTGAGGATCTCGCCCTTGTAGTTCATCTTCGACAGGAGGTACAGCGTGGCCTGCGCGCCGTTGACGTAGTCGTTGACCTGGATGTCGAAGAGCGAATACGGGCTCGTGCCCGACACCACGGTGACGAGCGGGATGCCCGCCTTCTTGACCGCCGCGAACTGCGCGTCGGCCTCGACGGGCTTGCCCATGCACAGGATCAGGCCGTCGACCTTGGCCTGGATCATCGCCTCGATCTGCTCGGAGTGCTTGGGCAGGCTGCCCTCGGAGTTGAGCTGCTGCACGGTCCAGCCGAGCTTCTTCGCGGCCTCGGCGGCGGAGTTCGAGCAGCGCGCGTGCGTTTCCGCCGACATCTGGAAGGCGATGATGCCGAGCTTGAAGGCGTGGGCGGAGGTCGCGGCGAAAAGCGCGAGCGCGGCGACGGCGAAAGTGCGAAGCATGATTGGAGTCCCCTCGATGGTTGGCGTCGTCCTCGGCGGTCCGGTACACCCGGCGCTGGAGTGACGCGAGCAAAGCTCGCTACGGCTAAGCCTAGATCCCGAATGCGGCCTTCTTGAGTGCGGCGGCCGACACGGCGACCGACGCGACGATGATAAAGCCAAGGGCGATGTCCTGCACATAGTACGGCGCGCCCATCAGCACCAGGCCATTGCCGAGCATGCCGATGGTGGCCGCACCCACCAGCGTGCCCGGGACGTTGCAGCGGCCGGGCTCGAACATGGTCATGCCGAGCAGGACCGCCGCGATCGAGGTGAGCAGGTAGTCCTTGCCCATGTCGGGTGCGGCAGAGTTGAGCGTGGCTGCGAGCAGCGTCCCGACGAGGCCTGCGCACAGGCCGGCGAAGGCGAGCGCGATGACCTTCATGCGCTTGACCTTGACGCCGGCCAGGCGCGCCGCCTCGTCGGCCTCGCCGGTGAACACGAGGTGCATGCCGAGGCGCGTCTGCTTCAGCACGAAGGCGGTGGCGAGTGCCACCGCCGCGGTCCACAGGATGAGCGCGGGAATGCCCAGCACGCTGCCGCGGCCGAGGGCGAGGAACGCAGGATCCCAGCGGCCCACGAAGGCGACGCCGCCGGTGATGCCGAAGGCGGTTCCGGTGGCCACCGACGCCATGGCGAGCGTGGCGATGAGCGACGGGATGCGCAGCCGCGTCACGAGGAGCCCGTTGATCATGCCGGCGACGAGTCCCACCGCGAGGGCCGCGGCGACCGCGAGCACGGGCGCGACGTTGTGGAAGACGAGGCCGCCCACCACCACCGCGCACAGGCTGCACACCGCGGCGAACGACAGGTCGAGCTCGGCGGTCGTGAAGGCGAGGGAGAAGCCGATCGCGAGGATCGCGAGGAAGCTCACCTGCTTGCCGACATTGAGGAGGTTCGTAGGGTTGATGAAGTTATCCGCGGCGAGTGCAAAGAAGATGAACAGCGCGAGCGCGGCGAGCGCGGTTCCGTAGGTGGCGAGGAAGTGTCGCTTCATGGTGCGTGGCGAGGGATGGGTGCGGCGGTGGCGATCATAGCGTGCGGCGGCGCGTGCGCAGGCGGGTCATGGTGCCTGGGGAAGAAGGCACGAGCGGCACCGTTGACCGACTGGCTGGAGACGCAGGCGGGAGCGCCGCGTTCGAACGGCGGGCTGGACATCGCCGGGCGTGGCGACGGCGTCATGCGCGTTCGGCCAGCGCGAGCGCGGCGACCCGGATCGCGTCGTAGTCGGCGGCGCGCTGCGCGTAGGCGGCGGCGTGGCGCGCATGCGGGACGAAGCGCTGTCCGACGCGGGCCATGCGCCGCGCGGCGTGCAGGAGGTCGGGACAGGCGCCGATGCCGACCGCCGCGGCCATCGCCGCGCCGACGATCCCCGTCTCCGCCGCCCGCGTGCGCAGCACCGGCAGGCCGAGCACGTCGGCCTTGAGCGCGCACCAGACATCGGAGCGCGCCCCTCCGCCGCAGACGCGCAGCTCGTGCGCCGTCACGCCGGAGTTCGCCTGTGCGCGGCGCAGGATGTCGCCCACCGCGTGCGCCACCCCTTCGAGCGTGCTCCACAGGAAATCGTCGGGTCCGTGCGCGCGGTCGAGGCGATGGAAGGCCCCGCGCACGGCGCTCGACCATACCGGCGCTCGCTCGCCGGCGAGATACGGAAGGAAGAGCGGTGCGTCGGGGCGCAGCGTCGATCGCACGCGCTCGATCGCGGCCGCCAGCGTGCCGCGCACGCGAAAGGTATCGTGGCACCAGCGCGCGCAATCGGCGCCCGCCTGCGTGGGGCCGCCGAGCTGGTGCGCGGTTTCCGTCCAGGCGAGGCGCAGCAGGCCCGGTGCGGTCACCGGCTGCGCGGTGACGAGCCCGACGGCTTCCGTGGTTCCCGCCACGTCGTAGGCCTGGCCGGGCGCCACGGCGCCGGCGCCGACGGCACAGGCCCAGGTATCGAGCGCGCCGGCGAAGACCGGCACGCCGGCAAGACGGGGGAGGGTGCCGGGTTGCACGACGCCGACCTGCTGCCACGGGGCGATCACGCGCTCCGCAACGCCCTCGTTCCTGCGGTCGGCTTGCCCGTCTTCGCGGGCGGGAGGCAACGCCGCTTGCGCGCCGCGCGAGCGGGTCACGCTGTCGGCGGCGACGACGCCCGTCAACCGGAAGTTGAGATAGTCCTTGGGCTCGACCACGGTGGCGATTCGCGCAAATCGGGCCGGTTGGTGACGTTCGATCCAGGCGAGCCGCGCGCGCGCATCGAAGGCGGTCACGCCGTCGAGTTCCCGCGCGACGGCCGCGGCGCGCCGGTCGCGGAAGAGGATCGCGCGGCCCAGGGCGCGGCCGTCGGCATCGAGCAGCACCTGCGTGCGGGTCAAGGCGCACACGCAGATCGCGTCCGGCTGCGGCGCATGGCGCAGCACGCGGGCGGACGCGCGCCGGAATGCCTGCCACCAGCGTTCCGGATCGAGCTCCGCCCAGCCGGGCCGCGGCTCGTCGATCGCGAGTGCGATCGCGGAGGAGGCCACGATCGTGCCGTCGACGCGCACCAGCGCCGCACGCAGCGAGCCGCCGCCCACGTCGACCGCGAGGATGTGCGCGTTGCGCATGCAACGCATTATGACGGGGCGCGCGTTAAGCTTCGCGGCATGAGACCGAAGGGCCGTCCCGAGGGCGAATCAGCCCCGCAGCGCGCAGCGCGGAGGGTCGTCCATGTTGCGAAGGGCCGTCCCGAGGGCGAATCAGCCCCGCAGCGCGCAGCGCGGAGGGTCGTCCATGTTGCGAAGGGCCGTCCCGAGGGCGAATGGGTCCCGCAGCGCGCAGCGCGGAGGGTCCCGTGACTGCGCCGGACATCATCGCCGCCATCGCGACGCCGCCCGGACGCGGCGGCATCGGCATCGTGCGCGTGTCGGGGCGCGAGCTGCGCGACGTGATCGAGGGGATTGCGGGCCGCGTGCCGCCACCGCGCGAGGCCACGCTCGCCGACTTTCGCGACGGCGCGGGCGCCGTGCTCGACCAGGGCCTCGTGCTGTACTTTCCCGCGCCGCATTCGTACACCGGCGAAGCGGTCGTCGAGTTCCAGGGCCACGGCGGTTCGGCGGTGCTGCGGCTCCTGCTCGCCCGCTGCGTGGAGCTCGGGGCGCGTCTTGCCGAGCCCGGCGAGTTCACCAAGCGCGCGTTCCTCAACGGCCACCTCGATCTCGCGCAGGCGGAAAGTGTAGCCGACCTGATCGACGCCGCTACTGCCACCGCGGCGCGCGCCGCCGCGCGCAGCCTCACCGGCGAGTTCTCACGCGAGGTGCGCGATCTCGTTGCCGGACTCACCGAGCTGCGCGCCTACACCGAGGCCACGCTCGACTTTCCCGAGGAAGAGATCGAGTTCCTCGCCGCCGGCGACGTCATCGCCCGCATGGATGCGCTGCGCGTGCGCGTGGACGCCGTGCTGGCGCAGGCGCGCGCCGGGTCACTCCTGCGCGACGGCCTCGCGGTCGTGCTCGTGGGCCGTCCCAACGTCGGCAAGTCGAGCCTGCTCAACGCGCTCGCGCGGGAGGAAGCGGCGATCGTCACGCCGGTGCCGGGCACCACGCGCGATCCCGTCGAACGGCGCGTGGAGATCGCCGGCATTCCGCTCACCGTGATCGACACCGCGGGCCTGCGCGCCACCGACGATCCCGTCGAGCGCATCGGCATCGAGCGCACGCGCGCTGCGATCGAGCGCGCCGACGTGGCGATCGTGCTGGTCGACGCGCGCGTGACCGCCGGCACCACGCTCGACGCGGCCGATGCCGCCATCGTGGCGCAGTTGCCGGAGGCGCTGCCGCGCCTAGTGGTGCATAACAAGTGCGATCTTGCCGGCGTCGCGGCGCACGCCGAGCGTTTGGAGAGCGTGACGCACCTGTGGGTGTGCGCGCGTGACGGTGCCGGCTTGCCGCTGCTCGAGAGCGCGGTGCTCGACCTGGTCGGTGCGAGTGGCGGGACCGAGGACACGTTCCTCGCGCGGGAACGTCACGTGGAGGCGTTGAAGACGGCGGCGGCGCATCTCGCGGGGGCGGCGGCGCAGATCCTGCGGGCGCCGCCGGCGATCGAGCTCTTCGCCGAGGAGTTGCGGGGAGCGCAGAATGCGCTGGCCGCGATCACCGGGGAGTTCACGGCGGATGATCTGCTGGGGGAGATCTTCGGGAGGTTTTGCATCGGGAAATAGGTGCGCTTCCTCAAGCCCTTCGCGCACAACGCGATCAACACCGCGTTGAAGACCGCGCCGCAACGGCGCGAGATGCTGCAGTTCTGGGCCGACACCATCGAGCAGCTGATGACCACGGGGCAAGTGGTTCTGGGGCGCTTCAAGCAGGTGGCCTGACCATTGCCAGCTCCTGGCGCGAGGGCGGCGTCCCCGACCACAGCTTCCGCGAACACCCGACTCATGCGCTCTCCCACAGCGCGCGCAGCGGCACTGCGTACAGGTTGTCGCCGAACGAGATCGTCGCCGTCCCGTCGTAGAGCACCACGCCGGCCTTGAAGCGCGGGCCGGCCGCGTCGCGCAGCTTGCGAAGACCGCGCAGGTCGGCATCGCTCACGCTGGCCGCTGCCTTCACCTCGACGCCGGCCACACCCGTACGACCCTGCTCGAGCACGATGTCGACCTCGAAGTCATCGCGGTCGCGGAAATGGAAGAACTCCAGCGGCTGAGTGCGACCGCTCGCCTGTCGCCGCAGTTCCTGGAACACGAAGGTCTCGAGCAGCGGCCCCAACAGCGAGCGATCGGCCTCGAGCGCCTTCGTGTCGATGCCGAGCAGCGCGCAGGCGACGCCGGTGTCGCCCATGTGCAGCTTGGGACGCTTGACCAACCGGCTTAGCTGGTTGGTGTGCCAGGCGGGAAGTCGCTCGAGCAGGAACACGCGCTCCAGCAGCGTGACGTAGTCGTGGATCGTCTGCCGCGTCAGCTGGAAGGGCGAGGCGAGGTCGGCGACGTTGATCAGGCTCGCGGTGTGCCCAGCCGCCACCGCCAGCAGGCGGGGCAGCGCGTCCAGCGAATGGACGCGTGACAAATCGCGCACGTCGCGCTGCACCTGGGTCTCGACGTAGTCGCGATACCAGGCTGCCCGGCGCGCCGCGGCCTGGCGCGCCAGCGCGGCGGGGTAACCGCCCGCCACGACGAGCGCAGCGAGCCCAAGGCCCAGCCGCTCGAACACGCGGGTCTTGAAGCGGCCCGCGAACAGGGCATCGGTGAATCGCGGCGGGTGGCGCTCCAGTTCGCAGCGCGACAGCGGATGCAGGCGCAGCAGCCCCATGCGACCGGCCAGCGATTCGGCCAACCGGGGCACCAGCAGCACGTTGGCCGAGCCGGTCAGGATGAGCCGGCCGGCGGATCGATGCGCGTCGATGGCCGCCTTGAGCGACGTGAAGATCTCCGGCACCCGTTGCACTTCGTCGAGGATGGCTCGCGCGGGGAGACCGTCCACGAAGCCCACCGGATCGCGGCGCGCGGCGGCCAGGACCGCCTCGTCGTCGAACGACAGGTAGCGGTAGCCCTTGGGCTCGCCGACCAGGCGGGCAAGGGTCGTCTTGCCGGCTTGCCGCGGCCCGTGGATCAGCACCGCCGGCGTGTCAGCGAGCGCCTCGCGCAGCCGCGGTGCAACCAGTCGAGGGTAGGGCTCGAGGATCGTGGGCATGCCGGAGAGTAGTGCGCGTGGTCGGCTGAATGCAAGAATCGGCGTCGGCTGAACGCTAGATTAGCGGTCGGCTGATCGCTAGAGCGATGCGGGGTCGCGCCAGTCTCCGTGCCGCTGCCATGAAGCGGTGGATGCTCATGCCGCACGGTCACCGCGCGACCGGCGCGTTGCCTTGGCGCGCCCCCTTCACCCGCGCGGCGATCCACTCGCTGATGTCCGATTCGAGCCAGCCGACGGCACGCAGGCCGAGCCGCACCGGCTTGGGGAAGTCGCCGTCCTTGATGTACTGGTAGAGCGTGCTGCGCGACAGGCCGGTGCGTTGCTCGACCTGCGGCCGGCGCAGGATGACCGGCTCGTGCTGGATCTTCTGGTGCATGTTCGTCATCTCCCGGATGTGAATGGACGATCGTCGGGCCCGGCGTCGCACGCCCGCGGCACGCAGCGGCCCCCTTCAGGAGATACGGATTCGCGCGGGAAAGTGTCGGAACGGCGTGTGCGGCGCCGGCTTGCGCCGCGGGCTTGCGGCCGCCCGCGGAGCGCGACGCGATTGCACGGCGCGCCCGACGATCGATGCCCTGTGCAACCGGGATCGCCACTGGGATTGCGTGAGCGCGAGGCCGCGGGCTACAGTTGCTCGTGCGATCTCACGCTGGCTGTGTCAGCCCGGTTGATGCCCGTCAGCGCATCGCCCAGCCCGCAACAGCGGGCGCCCAAGCCGGCCTCATCTTCTGCAAGCCGGCGGCCGCGAGGCCGGAAATCCACGTCGCGTTCATCACGCTGGACTCAAGCTCGGCACGCTCCGGTCCCTGCGCCAAGGCGCGGCGGACCGCCTGCGCCAGTCGCAGCGACGGATCCTCTGCGCCAACCGCGCGTCACTGCACGGCGCCAGCCGGTAGTGACGACGCGCGAAATGCACCAGCCATCAATGGGTTGACCCAGGCTGGCGCAAGTGACGACCCCACGTGACGGGGTCGCCGACCCGGCCGGCAAGCCCGGCCGACCGGTGCACGCCACGACGCGCCCGTAAAGCCGACGACCGAGTCGTTCGGCAGCAGGTCGCCTATGTGCCGCGCGAAGCCCCAGCCTCACTCGATTCGAACAACTTCTCCGAGCCCCAGTTCTTGCAGAATCTGCCGGAGATCAGTTTCGAGCGCCGAGCCGGTATCGGCCGAGACCGTGACAGTGAAGTCCACGCCGATTCGAAGGTTCGTGCCCGCCCTGAGCTTCGGCAGGATCTTTGTGCCCAGCCGGTTCCAGACCTCCGCCGGCACGTTGCCTTGGAGGCGGAGCGTCCGGGTGCGCGGGGCAGGCGCGGGCCCGGGGCCGGGCTCTGGACCGGGCTCGGACGGCAGCGGTGCCGGAGGAGCCGGTGCAGGGATCGGCGAGGGCGCAGGCGTCGCGCCGGCCTTGAGCGCCTCGGCGGTCGACTTCCGCAACAGGAACACGCCCGACTCGAACGCGACCTCATCTCCGGCGACCGACTCCTGGAACCACACACGCTCGAACGATCCATCGGCCCTTTTACCCGATGCGAGCCCGAAGTCTCCACGCCCCACGAACTCGACGATCTTCGACTTCAGCACCGCGTCAGGATCGACGAGCCGCGTGAGCGATCCGTTGAGGAAGCTCTGCCGCAAGCTCGCGAGCGGCCACGCGCCTTCGGCTTTCAGCGCGGGTGGCCAGTTGCGCTCGATGTAGCCCGCGCCGACGGACTCGTTGAGCAGCGCCTCGGACTTGAGCGCAGCGAGCACGCGTCCGCACAGCGTCTCGCCGCTCGACGAGTGACCCGCGCCGAGGTCGATGACCTTGAGGCCGTCCGTCTCTTGCCCGTCCGCGACCACCGCGAAGCGGAAGTCTCCCCACACCTCGTCCTTCGCGGCCTCCTCGGCGTCACGCACTTTCGCTTGAAGATCTGCGCGGTCGCTACGGTCGAACTCCCCGCCGAGCGTGCCGTCGGCCACCTCGCGCGCCACGCGCCGCCACGCGAGCGACATCTCGACCTTCTCGCGCAGGTCCCGCCCGGGCTTCTTCAGGCACCAGACGAGCGCGCCCGGGTACAGGCGCGGCGACTTGCCGCGGTTCTTCGTCCACTCGGCAATCTGCGCGCGCAACGGCCCGGTGCCCGACCACTCCAATTCGGGATCGGCGACGACGAGCGTGAGTCGCGGCGTATCCGGGATCTCGGCGCCGTCCAGCGGAAACGCGACCACCGGGACGCTCGCCCCGCGGCGGAACTCGTCCTCGACGAGCTTGCGGATCGCCGGCTTCACTTCCGTCTCGTCGTCGAGCGACGCGCGGCGGTCGCTCACCACTTTCTTCATCGTCGGCTGGTAGCCGATGCGGAAGCCGTCCGAGCCCGCCTTGCGCACGAAGTAGGAGCGGTCCTCCAGCGCGAACGCGGCATTGTCGATCGAGGTCGTATCGAGTTCCGGCTCGCCCAGGGCAAACCGCAGCTCGGGCAGGTGCGCCATCTTGTCCGTCTGGCCGCCGGAGGACTCGAACAGGATCGCCGTGCCGACGCGCCGGTGGATGTCGCGCAGCGGCCCCTTGGTGTCGGCGTCGAGCGCCCGGCTGTGTGCCTGCTCACCCGCGATGTCGGTGTCGATCGCGGCCACCAGCCGCGACTCGCCGAGCTGTCCGAGCACCACGCTGCGAAAGCCCGGCTCGCCGAGCGGCGCGGAGCCGAGGGTGATCAGAGACTCCGTACGCGCCTTGCGGAAGGCGTCCTGCGCGGCGAGCGAGATCCACTGCGCCAGCATCGCCAGCGTGCCTCGCGTCTGCTGGTACTGCGGCAGCGACTGCCACTTGCGCTGAAAAACGGAGAGCGTCGCCGGGTGGAACGGGTAGCAGGCCTCGAACCGCCGCTGCAGGAATTCGCGCGCCTTGGCCTCGGTGGCTGCCGAGTCCACCGCGGTCCACTCCGGCGGTAGCTGCGCGCGGCGCTCGAAGCACCAGTCACCGTAAGCCTTGGCGACGTTGCGCCGAATCTTGTCACTGCCCAGGTCCTGAAAGAGACGCCGGCGCACGACCTCGCTGATCTCCGTTTCGTCGTTGGCGATCAGGTCCTTGGCGACGCGCCGCACCACCTTCGCGATCTTGTCCTGCCATTCCTGGTCCCACTCGGTCATCTCGATCTGGCTGCGCGGCAGCGAGATGACGCACGCGCCGTGCGTGGTGCCGGTCGTGGCCACCGTGAGGTTCTGGATGAAGGCGTGGAACGACTCCGCGCCGGCGCGGTGGCGGTTCAGGTAATTCAGCACCTCGTCGAAGAGCAGCAGCACCGGCCCGCCCGCGGCCTGGAAGACGCGCGCGATCGCCTCCGTGCCCGGTGGCGTGGTCCTGGCTGCGGAGCCGAGCGCCTCGATGCCCTTGTCGCCTGCGAGCTGCCGCGCCACGTCGATCCACGGCGTCTCGCGCCCGCCTTGCGGGTCCCACGCATTGCCGACGAACACGGCCACCTTGGCATGCGGCACGGACGCAATGCCGGCCTCGCGCACGAGGTCCGCCACGCCGTTCATACCGGCGGCGGCCTCGCCGTTCTTTGCCAGGTGGTAGAGCGTCGTGAGGGTGTGGGTCTTGCCGCCGCCGAACTGGGTGATCAGCGTGAGCACCGGCGCCGTGTTGTCGGTGCGGCCGGAGAGCCGTCGCAGCACCATGCCGGCGTGCTCGCGCAGCGCGCGCGTGAAGCAGGTGCGCGCGAAGAACTGGTCGGGCTTGCGGTAGTCCTCCGGCGCCGTCCCGGCGACCACCTGCTCGAGTGCGATGGCGAACTCGTCGGGGTTGAAGGAGCGGCCCTCGCGGACCTCCTTGCGCGGCGTGGCGACCTTGTACCAGGGCTCCATATCAACCCTCACCACGGAGACACAGAGGGCACGGAGACATCATAGTATTCTCCTGTGGATGCCGTCTTTCAGGACGGGAACATTGAAGTTGATGAGCAGTCCGAGTCTCCAGCGTCCGAGCTTCAAATAGGTCAGCAACTGCGCTTCGTGAATCGGCGAAACGGTCTCAACGGCCTTGATCTCGACGACCACAGCTCGTGCAACCAGCAAGTCGAGGCGGTAGCCACAGTCGAGCCGCACACCTTTGTACTCGACAGGCAACGCCACCTGCCGCTCGAAGGCGATACCGCGCACCGTCAGTTCGCGGCAGAGGCACTCCTCGTAGGCCGACTCCAGCAGGCCCGGGCCGATCGCCTTGTGCACTTCGATCGCGGCCCCGATCACCTGCTCGGTGATCGCATTGAGGTCTCGCTCTGTGTTCTCTGAGTCTCTGTGGTGCATCTTCACCTCGGCACCGCCAGCAGCATCGCGTCGAGTAGCCGCTTCTCCTCGCTGCCCTTCGGATACAGTGCCGAGAGCGCGTTGGCGAGGCGCAGGAAGTCGGGGCCGCGATCCTGCTCGGCCTTGAGCAGTGCGCGCAGTGCGTTGGTGCGCCCGCCCGCCTGCAGCAGCATGGCCGCGTGCACGCGGTCGAGGGTGGTGGCCTCGCGGGTGGTGGCGAGGCTCTCGTCGGACACGTCCACGGCTGAGCGGCGGCCGCGACCCCGTGCGCCGCGGACCCTCGGTGTGGCTTCCATCTCGGGGAAGAGCAGGCCCTGCAGCGGATTCGTGCCGAGTGCCGTCGTCTGTTCGAGGCGGGTGGCGACCGCCGAGGCGCCGTCCTCGCCGAAGAGCTGCTTGGCCCGCTCGGCGATGGGCAGCAGGCGCACGACGCCCTTCTTCGTCTCGATCACGCGGCCTTCCCACTTCGGCAGCTCGATGCCGAGTGGCTGCGCGAAGCGGCGCACCACGTCGAAGACCAGCGTGAAGCCCTTGGCCTTGCCGCCGGAGCCACCGTCGTCATCGTCGTCGTCCGCTGCGTCCTCGTCTTCGTCGTCGTCGCCCGCGTCGTCTGCGCCCTCGCCGTCGGTGGCCTGCAGCGTCCAGAGGAAGAGCGCCGTGAGCCGCGCGTCCTCCTCCACCGCGCCCGCCGCACCGTTGCGGGCCTTTGCCTCGGCGGTGCCGAGCACCTGCGCGAGCGCGGCCCGGCCAACCACCTCCCAGACCTTGGCCAGATACTCGTCGAGCTTGACCTCGCGTCCCTCGGCGGTTTCGACCTTGGTGTAGCGGCTGAAGATCTCGAGCGCCGGCCCGATGCAGGCGAAGACGAGGTCCGCGCCGCGCACACCTTCGCGCTGCAGACGTTCCATCCAGCCGGCGACGCGGACCGGCAGCTCGCGGAGCACGTCAGCCCAGTCGCCGACGCCGGCGTCATCGCGGCGCGGGCGACAAATGAGGTGGACGCTGGTGGCGAGGGCGGCGGAGTCGCGGGCGCGGAGTCGATGGCCCATCTCAGTCGCGACTGGCCACGAACCGGTGATCGTCCAGCCGCCGCGGATCATCCCGGACAGCAGCGCTTCCCAGCCCTCCGTCGTCTTGTGCGCGAAGACGACGGAAGCGATGCCGTTCTCCTGCGTGACTCGTATGCCCTCAGCGAACGACTGGCCCATGACCTCGTCGAAGAACGCCGCGTCCTTCGGGCGCCCGTTCGACTTCTTGGTGTCGTCTTGGACCGCCTCGGGGGCCTTGGGAGTCAGCGGATTGGAGTTGTCGAATCGATCGCGGAGGAGGGGGTGACCCGCCAAGGCGCGCTTAAACCAGACGAAGAAGAAGTCCGACAGGTCAGAGTATGGAATGGCATCGTAGTAGGGCGGATCCGTAAACCAGACTGAAGCAGCGTCATCCGAAAGCGGAGAGCCCTGCGCCATTGCTTGGACTGCTTGCCCTGGCTTTGATCCATCGATGATCGCGGATACAAGACCTGCCACGAGATTGTCGGCGCTCTTGTTGAACGACCCGCTTGACTCGCCAGTGGTGCAGCCTTCCGCGAAATCCCAAGCGGGTTTGACTCTGCCAAGCTTGAAGACAGCAGACGGGCACTCCTGTCCAGGCATCCAGTCACAGAGGGCATTCGAGAGATCGGCGAGCTTGCCAAGGGCCAACACGCGGGCGTCTAGATTTGCTGCGCTTGTTCGCTCTACACCGATGGCCAGAGCATGCAACGCCACCTTCTGCCTCGCCGTGAACAGGTCGCCCCACTGCAGCATGCCGTAGCGCTGCACGCGAAAGCCCAGCGTCCCGATCGGCGGCAGCGGCTCATCTGGCACCGGGCAGAGTCCCTGCTTCCCGCCGCGCTCCCAGTCTGCGAGCAACACCGCTACGCGCGCCTGCGCCTTGCGCACCGCGTCGTAGTCCCGCTCCACCGGTAGCCGGTAGTGCCGGCCTGTCTCGCCGGACCGGAGCGTCACCACCGCAAGCATCCGGGCGCCGCCGATGCGATGGCCTTTGGCGTCGAAGACCACGTCCGCGCCGCCGCGCTGCGCGGCGAGCTGCGCGCGCACGCGCTCGGGCGGCAGCACGACGCCGCAGCAGACGCAGGTCGCCTTGGCGCGCGTCACCGTGCCGCCGGGCACGTCCTTCTCGGCCTTCGGCTCGAAGACCTCGAACGCAACCCGCGGCGGCTCCCCCTTCGGTCGCTCGACGCGGTGCCGCATCGCGCGTTTTCGGCTCGCCTTCTTGCAGAGCCAGAACGAGCGCACCAGCGGGATCTCCGCGCCGCAGTTCGGCGACTCGCAACGCACCGTCCGCGCCCAGAGGTAGGCGATCGGCGTCGCGCCGTCCGGGTCCTTGGGGTAGAGGTCGGCCAGCTCTTTCTCGGCTGCGCGCTTGATCTCGGCGCCGACGCGGCGCAGCTCCTCGGCAAGCGCCGGCCCGTGGCGCGGGATGTCCTCGAGCATCACCTTGAGAATCAGGCAGGCGACCGGATTGAGGTCGCTCGCGAAGGCCTCGCAGCCCACGCGCAGCGCTTCCAGCGGAATCGACCCGCCGCCGGAGAAGGGGTCCACGACCAGCGGCGGCTCGTAGGGGCTGCCATCGTCGGGCGCATGCGCCGCCTTCACCAGCGCCCGACTCACCTCCAGATAGGTGCGCTGCGCGGCGTTGTCCCAGTTGGCGAAGTCGGCGATGAAGCGCAGCAGTGCGTGGCGCAATTGCTCGTCCGTCGTGCCCGGGTTGCAGGCCGGGACCTCGCGCAGGCGCCTCCGCGCCTCCGCTTTGAACGCCGCCGGGCAGAGTGGATCGCACGGGTCCGGCCAGAGCAGCGCCAGCAACACCGCCCGGCTCGACGCCAGCGGCCGCCGCGCCCACCACAGGTGCAGCGTGCTCGGATGCCCGTGGCGGATCGACTTCTCCCGCGCCGCGTGCCGGCTCACCTCGGCGATCGGGAAGTCCACCTCGGCGAGGCGTTTGCAGTCCTTGGGGATCATGAGCGGCGCTTCGGGTTGGACGGTTTGGACGAACCCATGGACTTGTCCATATCCGATTTGGACTCGTCCATAGGGCTGCCGTGCATTTGAAACGCACGCGTGCGTTTTCCATGTTGACCCGTGCTTTTCATGGTGCTTTCTTCCCGTAGCGCACGCCTCGGCCTCTGCTCCCGGACCGCGACAGAAGTCGTTTCTTCTCAAGTCGTTGCAGCAGTCGGTACGCCTGCGGTGGGCTGATCTGGCACAGCTCCGCAACTTCGGCCCGACTGACGGAACCGTGCTTTTCGACGTATTGCAGCACCATCTGCTCCTGCTGCAGAGGCTCGAAACCGCGCTGCCGTACGTAGGCCGCCTTGTCACCGAGGCGGCGATAGGCCGCTGCCGATAGATGCCACGTCCGCCCCTTGCGCTCGCCGCGCGATTCCGCAAGGCCCGACTCCACGAGCCGCTGCAGCCGGCTTCGCGCCTCGCCCTCGGGGCGTTGAATCAGCGCCGCAGCCTCGGCCGTGGTCAGGCGGCGGTCCAGCCAGAGGTGATTCAGCAGCAGCAGGTCGTCCAGCGCCAGCGGCCGGTCGGCCTGACTCTCCTCGGCGACGAAGCGCGCGAACGCGAGATTCGCCTTGCCGCCTGGCAACTCCAGTACGACCCCGCTCTCGTTGCTGCGACCGTAGCTCGGGGCGGGGCGACCGTTGCGCAGCTGCTCGAAGAAGATGGTGTCGATGCCACGCGCCGTGCGCTCGACGATGCCGGCACGCTTGAACGCGTCGGCAAGCAGCGGATTGCGCGGCCGCGGTTGGGTGACCAGCAGGTTGTCGAGGCGCACGCCCTCGGGGAACCCGCCCGGGCTGCCGATCTCGATGCGGTCTTCGTGCCACTGCACATGCACCGCTCCGAGTCGCGTGTAGTCGCGATGGATCAGGGCGTTGGCGACGCCTTCGCGAAAGGCCGCCGGCGGGTAGTCGGGCACACCCACGCGCAACATCCCCACGAGTACTTCTTCCTCCCGATTGCGGGCACGGAAGCGAACGAGGAGCTCGTCCACCACGCGCAGCAGCGGCCAGCGGAAGAAATCGTTGACCTCGACCTTCCGGTCGGCCAGCACTTGAAATGCCACTTCGTGCGTGGGGAGGAGGCGGCGCAAGGCCTCTTCGCGGCCGAAGAGCACCAGGCCCAGCACGCGCACCGCCGTGACTGAATGGTTCGCCTGCACCGCGCCGAGCGCTTTCGCCAGTTCGACATCCGGGAGATCGACCAGGGCCGCGTCGCCGCGCCCCTGGCTCTCGCGGACGAAGCGCCGGAAGCGCTCGAACTCCAGCGGGTCGAGATCCTCCCATCGTGATCCCGCGACAGGCAGCGCGGAGTAGTCGAGCTGTCCGCGGTCTCCCTGCAGCGACTGCATCTCGTGGAAGTGCATCGGCAGGCACGCCGGCCGGCCGTCGCCACCCAGGCCGCGCCGCAGGAACCGGCCGTCCGACGTCGAGACCGGCGCCCGTGCGGTGGGGACCTCGATGACCATGACCTCCCGGTCGTCGATCGCGACGATCTCGACGCGCACCGACAGGGACGGTCGTGTCCGGTTGGCCACGAGCGCGTGCACACGGTGAGCGTCCGTGCTTCCGCCGTGCCGGTGGCGGGCGCCGGTGATCCGACCGTCGTCCTCCACCCCGACGAGCAACCACCCGGCGTCTCCGTCGGGGCGGTTGGCGAGGCAGACCACGGTCTCCACGAGTGTGCTGTCCGACAGCGCCTCGCGCTCCTCGCCCTTGAACTCGACCGCGAGGGTCTCGCCGGCGGCGATCAGACGCCTGAGATCGTCCGGCGTCACGATGCCCCTCCGTATGGTGGCGAGTCCTCGCGCACCTGCATCGGCTTCTTCATCGCATCTACCGAGAGGTAGTAGTGCGCGACCTTGGTCACCTCCGTCCAGTCGAGGCGCGCCGGGTCGCGGATTGGATCCTGGAGTACAGGGGCCGTGTCGCAGTTCGTGACGACGTAGAGCCAGAAGCAGTCGCGTCGGTCTTCGGCGACGCGGCGCTCGTTTGGCGTGAGCAGCACCGTGCCGGTGGCCGCGCCGATACCCTTTACCTCGATCAGCCGCAGCTCGCCCGATGCGAGGTCGAGGCTCGTCACATCGTAGCCAAGGTTCTTCTCGGAAACGTCGTAAACCTGCCGGCCCAGCCGCTGTTCGTGCTCCATGACCACGCGCATCGCGATGGCCTCGGTCTCGAAGTTGGGCTTCAGCCGGCGTACCTCGGGGGCTTCGCGCTCGGGATGCGGCAGGACGAGCACGCTCGCAAGCCGCTCGACGGCCTGCAGCGTCAGCGCGCGCTGGCGCTCGAGGTCAATGCGGCGCCGTTCGCGCCGGGTGAGCAACTCCGCGTGGCGCGCCTCGGCCATCGCGAGGCGGCCTTCGGCGCCGCCCAGCTTCTGCTCGACGTCGGCGGCGGCCTTGCCGATCTCCTCGTCGGCGCGCTGCAGCAACTCGGTGAGAGACAACTCGACGTGCGCACCGATGCGGTCGACCTCGCCCAGCCGGTCGGAGCGCGTCTCCTCGAGGAACGAGGCGAGCGCGTGCTCGTGCAACCAGGCCGTGGCCTCGGGAAGCTGCGCGACCGGCGGAAGCTCAGCGGGCGCCTCGGCGGGGGCGAAGTTGCCGAGCAGCCCATGCTCCTGGAGCCGCGGCTCGCCGTGCTCGTCGATCTCCACGGCGAAGAGGCGCTCGTGGACGACGTGACCGAGCCCGTCGACGATGCGCGCGCGATAGAAGTCGATGCGCGCCGACGCATCGTGCTGGAGGGAGTAGAACGCCGCGCCCTTGCCGAGTTCCGCCGTCGCGCGGGCATGCGTGTGGCGGCGCACGGCTTCGAACAACGGATGGCCGGGCGTGACCCATTCGAGCTTCTCCGTCTCGGCCACGTCGCGGTCGGTGGAGCAGCGCGGGTAGCGGTCGGCGAGCGCGGGTAGCTTCCAATCGGCCTCCCTTTCGTAGTGGCGCAGCGCGGCGGGAGTGCGCGCCGGCTCGAAAGCGTGGGCGACGCTCGGCACGGGCTTGAGCGTCCACGGCACGAATTCGGCCGCCTCGTGCAGGAAGCGTGCGATGGTCTCCGGTACGACTCGCCGCTCCTGGGCACGGGCGCGGCGCTCGATCAGCATCTCGAGATTCAGCTTCTTGCTCGCCAGGCCTTCGAGCGCGTTCTGGCAGATGGCGCGGAACTGCTGCTCGTCCACGTTGCGCAGAAGCCGGTCTTCGAGGTCGGCGTCGCCGAGCCGGCCGGAGTAGTAGTCGCGCAGCACGCGCTCGACGTGCGCGGCCGGCAGTACCTCGCCGACCACGTTGAACACGGCGTCGTCGTCGAGCGCGTCGCGGATCTCCTGGAGCTTTTCGAGCAGCCGCTGGAGCACCTTGCCTTCGATGGTGTTCGTCGCGACGAAGTTGAAGATCAGGCAGTCCTTGCGCTGGCCGTAGCGGTGAATACGGCCCATGCGCTGCTCGAGCCGGTTTGGGTTCCAGGGGATGTCGTAGTTGAAGAGGATGTGGCAGGCCTGCAGGTTGATGCCCTCTCCGGCGGCCTCGGTGGCGACGAGCACCTGGATGCCGCCCTCCCGGAACTGCTGCTCCGCATGGAGACGCGTGCCGGGCTCATCGCGAGAGCCGGACTTCATACCGCCGTGGATGAACCCGACCCGGAAGCCCCACTGCTTCATGCGTTCCACGAGGTAGTCGAGCGTGTCCTTGAACTCGGTGAACAGGAGCAAGCGCTGCTCGGGGTGGTCGAAGAAGCCTTCCTTCTGGAGCAGCGCCTTGAGCTCGGAGAGCTTCGCTTCGGCACCCGACTGTTCGACCGCCTGGGCTTCGGCCGCGAGACGCCGCAGTTCCTGTACCTCGTGCCGGACCTGATCGGAGTTGCCGGCCAGCGTGACCGCCTCCAGCATCTGCTCGAGCCGCTCGCGCTCGCCCTCTTCCATCTCTTCGAGTTCCTCGGGATCCGGGAGATCGGGGGGCGCCTGGCGAACGAGGTCCTGCGCGCGCTTGAGGCCCTCTTCGAGCCGCCGTGCGCGGTTCTCCAGCGAGCGGCGCATCGCAAACGTGCTCGACGCGAGCCGGCGCTGGTAGAGCGACATGAGGAATCCGATCGCGCGCGCGCGCGGGTCCTCGCCCTCGGCGGCGGCGCGCGCGCTCTCGCGCTTCACGAAACGCGTGACTTCCCGGTAGAGCTCGAACTCTGCGCCGTCGATCTGGAAATCGACGGTGTGGGGAATGCGTTTGGTGAAGATCGGCTCGGCGGCCCACGAGCCGTCAGCGCGCCGCTCGGGGAAGTAGACCATCGCCTCCTTCGTGCGGCGCAGATAGAAGGGTGCGCGGCGCCGGTTCATCGCCTCGCGGATCGACTTCACGTCCGCATACGCGTCGGCATCGAGGAGCTGCAGGAACAGGCTGAAGTTCTGCGGGTCGCCCTTGTGCGGCGTTGCCGTGAGCAGCAGCATGTGATCGGCGCTGTCGCGAAGCAGCTCGCCCAGCCGGTAGCGCAAGCTCTTGTGCGACTCGTCCGCGGCGGACATTCGATGCGCCTCGTCCACGATCACGAGGTCCCAGTGCACCTGCCGCAGCCCGGGCAGAACGTCGTCGCGCTTGGCGAGATCTAGCGATGTGATGACGCGGTTCCTCTCCATCCACTGGTTGACGCCGAATTGCTCGCGGATGTCCTGACCCTTCATCACCAGGAACTTCGTGTCGAACTTCTCTTTCAGTTCTCGCTGCCACTGGAACGCGAGATTGGCCGGGCAGACGATCAGGATCCGTTCGGCGAGGCCCCTCAATTCGAGTTCCCGGATCAGGAGCCCCGACATGATCGTCTTGCCTGCGCCGGCGTCGTCGGCGAGCAGGAAGCGCACTCGCGCGAGCTTGAGCAGGTAGTCGTAGACGGCCTCGAGCTGGTGCGGCAGCGGATCTACACGAGAGATGGACAGGCCGAAGTACGGGTCGAACTCGTAGGCGATGCCGAGCGCGTAGGCCTGAAGCCCGAGTCGCAGGAGGCGACCGTCGCCGTCGAAGGAGTGCTGGGCGTGCAGCATGGTGAGCCGCGCGAGATCGGCGGCGGTCAACGTGACCTTGCGGAAGCGCTCCGTATGTAGCCCGACGAGCCCGACGACCCAACTCGCCGGCCCATTCGGCTGGACGGTCTCGACCCGCATCGGCTCGTTGAAGAGCGGGCCGGTTAAAAGCTGGCCGGGGTGGAGTGTCGTGGAGCTCGCCATCAAGGTTCCTCTCGCGCTCGCGCGGGTGCCTGCGCAGCCCCGCCCCCGGGCCCCGCCTCGTTGAACAGCGCGATGTAGGGCGCATACCGAAAGCGCCGGTTCCGCGCATAGCCCGTCATCTCAACGAGCACCCCCAGCTTCACCAGCCGGGCCACCAGGTTGTTGGCCGCTGCATACGTTGTGCCAGTCGTCTTCTGCACGTCGTTCACCGAGACGATCGGCCGGTCGAACAGCGATTCGAGCACCTTGTGACCATTACCCGCTGCGTGGCCGAGTTGTTCCGCGATCGCGGCGCGATGCTGCTCGCGCAGTTGCAGGGTTCGGCGTGCCGTCTCCGCGGCCTCACCGGCCACCTCGATCACGCCGCGCAGGAAGAACGCGAGCCACGCTTCCCACGCCCCCTGATCGCGTACCGCCTGCAAGTGCTCGTAGTAGGCCTGACGATGCTGCTTGAAGTAGTGCGACAGGTACAGCACCGGCTTCCCCAGCACTTCCCGCTCGGTGAGCAGGAACGTGATCAGCAGCCGCCCGACGCGCCC
This sequence comes from uncultured Alcaligenaceae bacterium, assembly GCA_964439475.1. Taxonomy (GTDB): domain Bacteria; phylum Pseudomonadota; class Gammaproteobacteria; order Burkholderiales; family Casimicrobiaceae; genus VBCG01. Next base: position 3,838 of record CAYTOT010000007.1, on the reverse strand, counting down.
GTTGCCGTCGAGGAACGGGTGAATCGTCTCGAACTGCGCGTGTGCGAGCGCGATCTTCACCAGCGGCGGCAGCTCGTCGGTCGCGTGCAGGAAGATCTCCAGGTCTCCCAGCGCTGAGGGCACCGCGTGGTGTGGCGGCGGCACGAAGGTGGCGGAGGCGAGCGTACTGCCTGCCGGTCCGATCCAGTTCTGGCTCGTGCGCAGTTCACCGGGCTTGAGCCTCCCGCCGCGCACGCCGCGCATCAGCTCGGCGTGGATCTCGCGGATCAGGCGCACTGACACCGGCAGCTCGGCAAGGCGCGCCAGGCCGTGGTTCATGGCGCGCACGTAGTGGATCACCTCGTCGACGTCGCGCGGCAGGGTCTCGCCGAAGAGCTGCGCCTCGACGGCGAGCAGGTCCTGCAGCGAGCTTTGCGTGCCCTTGATCTGGCAGGAGAGCACCGCCTCCTTGCGCACGAACATGAAGACGAAGAGTTCCGGGTTCGGCAACGTGAGCACCGAGCCGTCCAGCCGGCCGAGCGCCCGGTCGGCGGCGGAGAGCAGGCCTTGAAGCTCGCCGCCCAGTGCCAGCGCGGGCCGGGGCGGCAAGGGCGCCGGCATGAATGCCCGGTAGCCCTTGGGCTGGGCGATGTAGCGTCCCGCTCGGGTCGAGGCTTCACCGACGGTCGCCATCCAGATGGCTGCCTTTCGTATGGGGCCAGAATTGCTCCATATGATAGGGAGTCTTTAACAAGAACGGAAGGCGGGCGCCTTGTTTTAGTTTCCGGAGGGTTCGAGGCCGGAGTTCGACAGCCGACGTGAGCGCGGAGAGGAGCCGGCGTGCATGAAATTCATTTACGCCGTGAATTGGCAAGGTGGGTGCGCCCGGCACGGCGCTGCGTGCAGCACTCGGAGCTGGGGCCGGCCCGCGTGGCAGGCTCTACATGCTCCAGAGTCGCGAGAGCGGCACCGCGAGGTCACGCCCGCCTCCGAGCGCGAACGCACTATCGCCCGCGTAGAGCAGCACACCGCCCTGGTAGTCCGCGCCACATTGCTCGGCCAGCCGTCGCAGGCCCGCTCCGTCCGCGGGCGTCGCCGTCACCGCCGACTTGACCTCGACTCCCCAGGTCTGTCGGCCGCGCGTGATGACGAGGTCGACCTCGATCTGGTCCTTATCGCGGTAGTGCCAGAAGCGCAGGTCCGGGTCGGTCCAGCCGGCCTGCGCCACGAACTGCTGCACCACGAAGGACTCCAGCAGGTGCCCGAAGCGCTCGCGTTGCGTGCTCCAGTCCGTCGCAGCGAGGCCGGTCAGGGTGGCCGCCAGCCCGCTGTCGATGACGTGCACTTTGGGCGATTTGATCAGGCGGCGGGCCGGGTTGCGATGCCAGGGCAGCAGGCGGCGCACCAGGTACAGGCGCTCGCACACCGCCAGATAGTGCTCGACGGTCTCGCGCCGCAGGTCGAGATCGTTGCCGAGGCTGGACACGTTCAGCAGTTGCGCCGTGCGCAGCGCCAGCAGCTCGAGCAGGCGCCCGACCGCCGTAGTGTCGCGCACCCGCGCGACGTCCCGCACATCGCGTTCCAGCAGCAGGCGCAGGTACTCGCGATGCCAGGCACGGGCGCGAGCGGGCGAGCGTGCCACCGCTTCCGGAAAGCCGCCCGCGACGACTCGCTTGACCAGGGCGAGCGGCAGCTCCGGCGTGGATGGAGCAACTGCCGGCTCGAGGCGCCCGCCGAGCATCGCCGCGACGAAACGACCTGGCGCTCGGGCCTGCTCGGCCGCGGTCAGCGGCTGTAGCTGGACGACCTCCATGCGCCCGGCCAGCGAATCGCCGAGCCCAGGTAACAGCAGCAGGTTCGCCGACCCCGTGAGGACGAAGCGGCCAGGCCGCCGATCGTGGTCCACCGCGAGCTTCAGCGTGCGCAGGAGCTCGGGCACGCGCTGGATCTCGTCGAGGATCGCGCGCTTCGGCAGCGCGGCCACGAAGCCGGTCGGGTCGGCCTGCGCGAACGCCAGCGTCGCGGTGTCGTCGAAGGTGACGTACGCGTAGCGCGGTTCGAGCATGCGCGCCAGCGTGGTCTTGCCGGACTGGCGGGGCCCGAGCAGGCAGACCACCGGCGTGTCGCGCAGCGCGGCCTTTAGCGCCGCCCCCAGCGGCCGGGCGTAGAGCTTCATGCGTGGCCGTCCATTTGTCGGCCAGCGTATCGTCTATTTGCCTATTTCGCAATCGGCCGATTGCCGGTTGGCAGTCCGCCGGCGTCTTGCGCGAGGTACAACTCCGGCGCGAGACTCTCCCTGCAATTCTGGAGTGACGCTCCACGATTGCACGGTGCAGCCGACACTTGCCTGAAACAAGGGCAGGCGTTATTTCAGGTTCAATCGACAAAGTGAATCAATGCCGGACGCTGCTCCAGGCTGCGCCGTGTGACAGACTGCCCGCGAGTACACGCATGAGTACACATTTGCAGCGACGAATCGTGAGGAGCTTGATTCACAGGGCTCCGCCGCGATTCACCCGCTTCTGCATCGGGAAGTAGGTGTATGGTCCTGCCGACTTGCCGCGGCCCAAGCAGCGCCACCGCCGGGGCCTCGGCCAAAGCCGACGTGATCGCGGAGATGAGTCGGCCGGGAATCATCCGTGCGATTACGGAACGCGCCTCCAGAAATGCAAGGTCGTCCGCCGCCGCAACGTCGACGCCGTGTGGATGAAATTCATTCACGCCGTGAATGGACAAGCCAACGGCGGTACCGAAGGGTTCCTGCAAAGGCTGCCATCCGCGTCGAACGCTCACGGCGCGTCGCTGGGCCACGGCACGAGCCCGCTGGCCCGTGCGCCGCGCCAGAGTTCCCGATCGTAGGTCGCGACCGTGACCGGTTCGCCGAGCGCGTCCTGCCAATGCAGGGCGCTCGTGAGATGCACCGCATCGTAACCGCGCAGGCCCTGCTGCCAGGCCACCGACGCTGCGCGGCCGACCACGGCTTCGCTCACCTCCAGGCGGATGAGATCTGGCCAATCCGCCTCGAAGTCCGCCAGGCCGGCTGTCGCAGCCTTCCGGGTGACGAACTTCAGGCGGACCGCCTTGGCCAGCGCAGCCGTCACCTCCACCCGGGTGATGACGGCGGTTGCCAGCAAGCGACCGGCGGCGATCGCCGCGGCGACATCCGCAGATCCGGCTTCCGCAACGTAGCGCTTCACCAGAGCGCTGGCGTCGAGATAGAGAATCAATCGCGATCCTCGACGATCAGCTCAGCGACGCTCCTGCCACGTGGAATCCGGACGGCAGGCTTGCGTGGCGCCAGCCGCCGACCGCTCCACTGCAGTTGCCTCGCGGCGCGCAGAGCGGCGATGCGTTCGTCGAGGCCCTGTTCGATCGGCACGAGGCGTCCTACGGGTACGCCGCGATCGGTGATCACCACGGACTCGCCAGTGCGAGCCAGCCTCAGGAAATGACTCAGGCGGCTCTTCAGTTCGCGAATGCTGACGACGGATTGGGTCATGATCGTTCCCGCGTGGCCGGATCGACGATGTAGTCACAGAGTATCATTTTGAGACTACTTCGGTTGCAGCGCGTCCGGCAGCAGCACGTGCACGCCGAGCACGGGGTTCGAGGCCGCAGCCAGACCGGTGCGAACCAGGCTTACCCTCTCCGCGCGAAGAGTCCTCCCGGCTCGGCCAGCGCTTCTAGCGGCACCACCTCGACCTGCTCGCCCAACGGGTATCGCCTGGCGCCAGGGTAGACGACGGCCACCCGCTCGAGCCCGCGGCTGGGTGCTGGACGGCGAGCTTCAGCGTGCGCCCCAGAACGTAACCGGTAACTGACCGGCGTTCTTGTCTACCGGCTAAATCGGTGCAAGTCG
>CAYTOT010000006.1:146600-157599 GCA_964439475.1 uncultured Alcaligenaceae bacterium | reverse complement strand
GCCGCGCGGCATGCCGCAGATCGAGGTCACCTTCGACATCGACGCCAACGGCATCCTGCACGTGTCGGCCCGCGACAAGGCGACCGGCAAGGAGAACAAGATCACCATCAAGGCGAACTCGGGCCTGTCGGAAGACGAGATCCAGCGCATGGTGAAGGACGCCGAGTCGCACGCCGCCGAGGACCGCAAGCTCATGGAGACGGTGCAGGCGCGCAACCAGCTCGACGCGCTCGTGCACAGCGTGCAGAAGTCGCTTTCGGAGTACGGCGACAAGGTCGGCGACGAGAAGGGCAAGATCGAGTCCGCGCTGGCGGGCGCCGAAGAGCTCCTGAAGCAGAAGGATGCTTCCAAGGAGGCGCTCGAGGCCAAGGCCGAGGAACTCGGCAAGGCCGCGCAGAAGCTGGGCGAGGCGATGTATGCGCAGCAGCAGGCGGCGGGCGGTCCGGGGGCAGGTGCGGCGGGCAGCGGTCCGTCGGGCGGCAGCCAATCGGGCGGCGCGCAGGACGAGAAGGTCGTCGACGCCGAGTTCACCGAAGTGAAGAGCGACAAGAAGTGATATTCCGTCGCGCTGGGGCGGTGGGGTTGTTGCTCCGGTAGCGCGCGACGGAATATTTGGCCGGGATGGTCCGGACACCCTGGTGGGTGCCGGACATCCCGGCCTTGCCGCGTCATGTGGAAGGATCGGCGCGGCGGATGTCGTGAGCGTGTCGCGTGGAGGTGGCGGGTTCGCCTCCACAAGCGGAACGCAAATCGTTCGGCGGGAGTGGCGATAACCACGTTCGTCGTGCGGCAGTACTTTCGGGGACGTCGCGGCGGCATGTCCGTCGACGCGACGCAGGATCAACGCAACATCGAGCGGCATTCATGTCGAAACGCGATTACTACACGGTACTGGGCGTCGAGCGCGGTGCTTCCGAGGACGAGCTCAAGAAGGCGTATCGCAAGCTCGCGATGAAGCACCACCCGGACCGCAATCCCGACGACAAGGAATCCGAGCACAAATTCAAGGAAGCCAAGGAGGCCTACGAGATCCTCACCGATCCGCGCAAGCGTGCCGCCTACGACCAGTTCGGCCACGCCGGCGTCGATCCATCCATGAATGGCGGCCGCGGGCCGGAGGGCTTCGGCGGCTTCGCCGACGCATTCGGCGACATCTTCGGCGAGATCTTCGGCCAGCAGGGCCGCGGCAACCGGGCGAACGGCGTCTATCGCGGCGCCGATCTCCGCTACAACCTCGAGCTGTCGCTGGAGGACGCCGCGCGCGGTGCCGAGGTCAAGATCCGCATCCCGTCGCTCGACGAATGCGAGACCTGTCACGGCACGGGCGCCAAGCCCGGCACGCAGCCCAAGCAGTGCGGCACCTGCAACGGGCGCGGCGAGGTGCGCGTCTCGCAGGGCTTCTTCTCGATCCAGCAGACCTGTCCCACCTGCCACGGCAAGGGCAAGGTGGTGGCGGAGCCGTGCACCGCGTGCCACGGCCAGGGGCGCGTGAAGAAGTCGAAGACGCTCTCGGTCAAGATTCCGGCCGGTGTCGACCAGGACGATCGCATCCGCCTGACCGGCGAAGGCGAGGCGGGACTCAACGGCGGACCGCACGGCGACCTGTACGTCGTCGTGAATCTGAAGCAGCACCCGGTGTTCCAGCGCGACGGCGCCGATCTTCACTGCGAGATGCCGATCAGTTTCACCACCGCGGCACTCGGCGGCGAACTCGAGATCCCGACGCTCGACGGCCACGCGACCATCACCGTTCCGCCCGAGACGCAGACCGGGCAGACGTTCCGCCTGCGCAACAAGGGCATCCGCCCCGTACGCGCCTCGGCGGCGGGCGACCTGTACTGCCACGTCGCGGTGGAGACGCCGGTGAAGCTCACTGCGCGACAGAAGGAACTCCTGCGCGAGCTCGATACGATCTCGCAGGAGAATCCCGACAAGCACAGCCCGCGCGCCAAGGGCTGGTTCGACAAGGTCAAGGAGTTCTTCGGCGAGTGAGGATCGGGGCTGTCGCGCCGGGGCGTCGGACCCGATCGAAGGCTCGATCTTCCGCCACGGCCGGGTTCCACGACCGGCGCGTGGCAAGCTCGCGCGAGCGCGAAGCGGCTTCGTGATCGGGGTGCTCCCGACACGGCTCACCGACAAGGCAACGCACCGCGTCCTTGCGTGTACGCTCTGGCCCGGATGTCGCGCTCGCGGCATTGCACCCGCGGCGCGACGAAAGGACTCCCATGCCATACCACCTGCTCGCCTTCCTCACGGCCTGCACGCTGTTCTCCTGCGCCCTGGCGCAGTCCCCCAAGCCCACCGTCCCACACGCGACAACGTTGTTCCAGAACGTCCGCATCTTCGACGGCAAGAGCGGTCAGGTTTCCGCGCCGTCCAACGTGCTCGTGCGCGGCAACCGCATCGAGCGCATCTCGATCGCGGCGATCCCCGTCGAAGGCAGCGCGTCCACGACCGTGATCGACGGTGGCGGCCGCACGCTGATGCCGGGCCTCATCGACGCGCACTGGCACGCGCTCTTCGTGCGGCCCACGCCGGAACAGGCAATGCTTGCCGACGTCGGCTACACGCATATCGACGCCGGCGCGGAGGCCACCGACACGCTGCTGCGCGGCTTCACGACCGTGCGGGACCTCGGGGGACCCTCGTTCGGGCTGAAGCGGGCGATCGACGAAGGCATCGTCCCCGGCCCGCGCATCTTTCCCTCGGGCGCGATAATCACGGTCACGAGCGGTCATGGCGATTTCCGTCACGACTACGAGTTGCCGCGGCAGCTGGGCGGCCCGCCCTCGCGCATGGAAGCGCTCGGCGCGGCCATGGTGGCCGACAGTCCCGACGAGGTTCGCGTGCGGGTGCGCGAGCAGCTCATGCACGGCGCGTCCCAGATCAAGCTCACGGGGGGCGGCGGCGTCGCGTCGCCGCACAGCCCGCTCGACGTGACGACCTTCACCGAGCCGGAGTTGCGCGCGGCGGTCGAAGCCGCGCGCAACTGGGGCACCTATGTCTCGGTGCATGCGTACACGCCGGAATCGATCCAGCTCGCGATCAGCGCCGGCGTGCGCGTGATCGAGCACGCCCACCTCATGGACGAGCAGACCGCGAAGCTCATGGCCGAAAAGGGCGTATGGCTGTCCATTCAGCCGTTTCCCGAGGAGATAGCGAGCGTCTTCCCGCCGGGGTCGGAGCAGGCCGAAAAAGCCCATGAGGTGATCGAGGGGACCGGGCGCGCCTACACCCTCGCCAGGAAGTACAAGCTCAAGACGGCCTTCGGCACCGATATCCTCTTCTCGCGCCAGCTCGCGCAGATGCAGGGTGCGCTCCTCGCGCGCCTCACCCGCTGGTACACGCCGGCCGAGGCCCTCGTGATGGCCACGAGCACCAATGCGGAGCTCCTCGCCTTGTCCGGCAAGCGCAGCCCCTACGCGGGCAAGCTCGGCGTCGTGGAGGAGGGTGCGTTCGCCGACCTGCTGCTCGTCGACGGCAACCCCGTGGAGAACATCGCGCTGATCGCCGATCCCGGGAAGAACCTCGTGGTGATCATGAAGGACGGCAAGGTGTACAAGAACACCCTGCCGGGAGTGCGCTAGCCCGGTGAAATGCCCGGGCGAGGGCGGCTCACGCACGACGCGTCGTGATTCATCCGTGCGCGCTCCCCGCGGATCGCGCCTCGGCGCGCAGCGTGCCGGTCGCGCTATTCGACCTTGCCGATGCGCTTCACCACGTCGGCCATCTTTGCCGCATCCGCATTCACGTAACGTTGGAACTCCGGCGCATCCAGGTATTGGATGGGACTTCCGGCGTTGCGCAGCACCTGATTGACACGCTCGTCGGCGGCAGCCGCCTTCGCTGCCTCGCGCAGGCGCATGACGACGGCGTCGGGTACCCCCACGGGCACGAAGAGCCCCGACCACTGCGCATACTCGACGTTGGTGCCCGACTCCTTGAGGCTCGGCACGTCGGGCAGGGCCACCAGCCGCTCGTTGCCCCACTGCGCGAGCGCGCGCACCTTGCCGCCCTTGATGTGCTGCACGATGGATGCGGGTCCGGTCGCGAGCGCATCCACCTGTCCGCTCAGGAGGCCGACGATGGCCGGGCCCGCGCCGGTGTAAGGCACATGCGTCAGCTTGATGCCGGCGGCGCCCGCGAACATCTCCATGGGCATGTGCATGGTGCCGTAGTTGCCCGACGAACCGAAGGTGTACTTGCCGGGATGGGCGCGCGCGTCGCCAATGAAGTCGGCCAGGGTCTTCCAGGGCGCGTCGCTGCGCACGACGAGCACCGTGGGGTCGGCGGTAAACCGTGCGATCGGTTGCAACTGGTCGACCTGGTACATCGGAGGCCGTCCCAGGATCCGGTCCGCTTCCGGCAATACCGTGAGCGAGGCCAGCGACAGCAACACCGTGTAGCCATCCGGCTTGGCCTTGGCGGCCTGCGCCATGCCGATGCCACCGCCCGCACCCGGCTTGTTCTCGATCACGACGGGCTGCTTCAGGTCGCGACTCATCGCCTCCGCGATGGGGCGCGCCACCGTGTCCGCGACACCTCCCGGCGGGAAAGGCACGATCATCGTGATGGACCGATCGGGAAACTGGGCAGCCGCGAGCGGCGCGATCAAGGTGGCGAGCAGCGCGATCAGCATTCGTTTCATGATGGATTCCCTGAGCATTGCGTGGCAGACCCTGGATCGGCATGCAAGCTTCAAGCTTGCGGCGCACCACCATTGTGCCACTGACGTCCTTGCGACGCGTCGGTGCGGCGGGCGCATCCGGACGCGCCTGCTATCGTAGCCTCCCGGAGCTACGCCGTCGGCGAGGAGTCCCGGCGACCCGCGCGCGTCATGAACAGGCCAACCTTCGACTACGACGTCGCCGTGATCGGCGCCGGTGCCGCCGGCATGATGTGCGCCGCCTGCGCGGGCCAGCGCGGCCGTCGCGTGGTGCTCATCGATCACGTGGCCGTCATCGGCGAGAAGATCCGCATCTCCGGCGGCGGCCGCTGCAACTTCACCAATGCGAATGCGTCGCCGGCGGCATACCTGTCGCGCGATCCCGGCTTCTGCGCCGACGCGCTGGCGCGCTACGCGGCCGCCGACTTCGTGCGGCTCGTGGAGCGCCATCGCATCCCGTATCACGAGAAGAAGCTCGGCCAGCTCTTCTGCGATCGCTCGGCCACCGACCTCATCGGCATGCTGAAGTCGGAGTGTGAGCGTGGCGGCGTGACGTGGCGCGTGCCGTGTGCCGTGCAGGAGGTGCGCCACGACGGCGCGCGTTTCGAACTCGCCACGGCGCAGGGCGTGATCAAGGCGGCGTCGCTGGTGGTGGCTACCGGCGGCCTGACCGTGCCGAAGATCGGCGCCACGCCCTTTGCGTACCGGCTGGCCGAACAGTTCGGCCTCGCCGTGGTGCCGCCACGCCCGGCGCTGGTGCCGCTCGCGCTGCCGCCGGAGGACCTCGGGCGCTTCGGCGGGCTCGCCGGCGTGTCCGTCGATGTCGAGGCCCGATGCGGCGCGGGTTGCTTCCGCGAGAACCTGCTCTTCACGCACCGCGGACTGTCGGGTCCCGCCATCCTGCAGATCTCGTCGTACTGGGACGGCCGGACACCGATCGCCATCGACCTCCTGCCCGGACTCGATGCGCGGCGCTGGCTCGTGGAACGACGGGTGAGCCAGGCGCGGATCGACAACGTCCTCGCCGAACGCCTGCCCAAGCGTCTCGCCCAGCAGTGGTGCGCCGCGCGCGATCTCGTCCGTCCCCTGCGGGAACTCGACGCCGATGAGCTCGACGCGATGGCCGCGGCTCTGTCGGCGTGGCAGGTGCGTCCTTCGGGCACGCTCGGCTACAACAAGGCCGAGGTCACGCTCGGCGGCGTCGACACGGCGGGGCTCACCCCGCGCACGATGGAGGCACGCTCGCTGCGCGGCCTCTTCTTCGTCGGTGAGGCCGTCGACGTCACCGGATGGCTCGGCGGGTACAATTTTCAGTGGGCGTGGTCGTCGGCCTTCACGGCGGCACAGTTCGTGTAGTCCCACGCGCCGCCTTTCGCGTTCTCCCCCGAGGAGCCTCACCGTGTTCGCACGCCTTTGCATCGCCCTTACGTTGTCGGCCGTCGCGCTGGTCGCGTCGGCGCAGGTCAGGATCGGCCTCATGGTCTCCGCCACCGGCCCCACCACCGCCATCGGCATCCCGCAGAAGAACACCGGCGAGCTGCTGCCGAAGAAGATCGGCGATGCGACGGTCGAGTACATCCAGCTCGACGATGGCGGCGACACCACGCGCGCCGTGCAGAACATCAAGAAGCTCATCGCCGAGAACAATATCGACGCGATGATCGGCCCGTCGACCACGCCGAACGCATTCGCGATCCTCGACATCATCGCCGAGGCGAAAGTGCCCGTGATGGCGACCGTGGGCACCTCCGCCGTGGTCGAGCCGCTCGACGCGAAGAAGCGCTGGGTGTTCAAGACCACGCAGAACGACGATCTCATCGCCGCGGCGCTCATCAAGCACATGGTGAAGAACGGCGTGAAGACGGTGGGCTTCATCGGCTTCAACGATCCGTACGGCGAGAACTGGCACAAGGTCTTCGGCGCGCTCGCCGAGAAGGCGGGGATCAGGATCGTCGCCAACGAGCGCTATGCCCGCACCGACCAGAGCGTCACGGGGCAGACCCTGAAGCTCATCGCGGCGAAGCCCGACGCGGTATTGATCGCCGCCGTCGGCGGTCCCGCGGTGCTGCCGCAGGCGACGCTCTACGATCAGGGCTACAAGGGGCGCGTGTACCAGACACACGCGGTGGCGACCGACGACTTCATCAAGCTCGGCAAGGAGAAGGTCGAGGGCACGGTACTCGCGGCCGGGCCGATGCTGGTGATCGACGAGATTCCCGACTCGAATCCGACGAAGAAGGTGGCGCAGGCATACATCGCCGCCTACGAGAAGAGGTTCGGCAGCAGGCCGGCCACCTTCGGCGCCAACACCTGGGATGGCGGCATCCTGCTGCAGCGGGCGATACCGGCCGCGCTCAAGGGCGGCAAGCCGGGCACCGAGGCGTTTCGCGTGGCCCTGCGCGATGCCCTCGAGAAGGAGCACGACGTCGTTGGCACGCAGGGAGTGTTCAACATGTCTGCCACGAACCACAACGGCATGGACGAGCGCGCCCGCGTGCTGGTGACCGTCAAGGACGGCAAATTCCGGTTGCTGCCCGAGTGACCTCACCGCGCATCGTCGGCGTGCTGCTCGCGGCCGGGCGCGGCGTGCGCTTCGGCGGCGCGAAGCTGCTGGCGCCGCTGCCGCGCGCGTCGCACGGTGTGGCCGCGGGCACCGCCCTCGGTGCTGCGAGCGCGCTGCACCTCGTCGCGGCGCTGGGTGACGTAGTGGTGGTCGTGCGTCCCGGAGACTCGATGCTCGAGCACGCCCTCGCGCCGTCCGGGGCGCGCGTGGTCGTGTGCGAGCATGCCGGCGAGGGCATGGGCGCGAGCCTCGCCTGCGGCGTCGCGGCGGCGCGCGATGCCGGCGGCTGGATCGTGGCGCTGGGCGACATGCCGTGGATCTCGCCTGCGACCATCCTCGCCGTCGCTCAGGCCTTGCGCGAGGGCGCAGCGATCGCGGCGCCGGCGTACCGCGGGCAGCGCGGCCACCCGGTGGGATTCGCCGCGACGTATGGACCTGCGCTGGAGGCGCTGCGCGGTGACCAGGGCGCGCGCGATATCCTGCGCGAGCACGGCGCGGTGGTGAACACGATCGCCGTGGACGATCCCGGAACGTTGGGGGACGTCGACCGTCGAGAGGACCTCTCGGCAAAGGCTCCGTAATGATGGCATGGTGGCTCGTCGGCCGCTTCGCGGCGGGCATCGCCTCGACGACCGTGCTGCCGGGCGTGGGGTACAACGACCTCGGGCGCGGAAAGGAGTATCGCTCGGCGTTGCAGCGGGCACTGCAGTGACGGCGCCATCGGCATGCCAGCAGGTTGTGCGGATCCGCGCCGCGACGACGCAGGCCAGAAAGCGACGGCGCCGGTGAAGGTCGCGGACATGCCGCCGCTGCGCGCGCTGGCCGCGCCCGGCATGCGCCTCGAGCCTGTCACGGCGGCGCACGCGCCGGAGATGTTCGTGGTGTTGCGCGACCCGGCGATCTACGAGTTCGAGAACGAGCCTCCTGCCTCGATGGAGGGTCTCGCCGATCGCTACGCACGCCTCGAGTCGCGGCGATCGGGCGATCGCACGCAGGCATGGCTCAACTGGGTGATCCGCCTGTCCACCGGGCAGGCGTGCGGCTACGTGCAGGCGACGGTGCTCGAATCGGGGGCGGCGCTCGTCGCCTACGAGCTTGCGAGCCGCTACTGGCGCCGGGGGATCGCCACCGCCGCCGTCACGGCGATGCTCGACGAACTGCGCGATCGATACGGCATGACGATGGCCTTCGCCGTGCTGAAGGCGCGCAACCATCGCTCCGCCGGCCTGCTGCGCAAGCTGGGCTTCGCGTCGGCCGACGCCGGCGAGGCCGCCCGGCTCGGCGCCGAGGCCGACGAGGCGGTGATGGTGCGAGTCGGAACGCCCGCGTAGCGGTATGCTTGCGGATCGCCCGTTGATCGACGACGCTGGCATGCCTGTCGCATCCTCGACGCCGAGGTCGCCGCGGTTTGCACCCAGTTTGCACTCAGTTTGCACTCGCCCACACGCCCATGCGCCATTTCGAGCACTGGATCCCGCCGCCGGTTGTCGCGCTGGTCCTGGCTGCTCTCATGTGGGCGGTGTCGGGATACGGACCGGCGCTCGGCATTCCGTCCGCCGCGCGTCTGCCGCTGGCGATCGTGATCGCGCTCGTCGGCGTGACGTTCGACCTCCTCGGCCTCATCGCCTTCCGCCGCTCGCGCACCACCATCAATCCGCTGCGTCCCGGCAACGCGTCGGCGCTCGTCACCGACGGCATCTATCGCGTCACGCGCAATCCGATGTACGTGGGCCTCGCGTTGCTGCTGCTCGCCTGGGCCGCGTATCTCGATGCGGCGTGGGCGCTCGTCGGCCCGGTGCTCTTCGTCGCCGGCATCACGCGCTTCCAGATCGTGCCCGAGGAGCGTGTCCTGCGCGCGAGATTCGCGGCGTTCGACGCCTATGCGGCCCGCGTACGGCGCTGGCTCTGAGGGATCACGCCAACAACGCCAACAACGACCATCCTCGGCCATGCTCGACCTCAACCACCTCGTCCCGCACCACGCGCGCTACCGGCCCGATGCGCTCGCCGTGGTGTTCGGCAGCGAGCGCCTGACCTGGGCGCAGTTCGCCGCGCGCGTCGCACGCTCCGCCAACCTCCTGCGCTCGCTCGGCATCGGCCCGGGCGACAAGGTCGCGACAGTCCTCGGCAACTGCCTCCCGGTGCTCGAACTCGTGTGGTCGGTGCCGGCGACCGGCGCCGCGCTGGTGCCATTGTCGCCGCTGCTGGCGGCACCCGGCCTTGCCAGCCTGCTGCGCGATTCGGACGCGAAGTGCCTCGTCACGCAGCGCTCGATGCTGCCCGTGCTCGCGGCGTTGGCCGCCGAGGCAGCGCAGGCGCTGCCTCGGCAGGTGCTGCTGGTCGACGGTGCCGCGCCGGGGTTCGCGGACTACGCCGAGTGCGCGGCCGCCCAGCCGGATGCGTTCACGCCGGCGCGCTGCGGCAGCGACGACCTCTTCAACATCATGTACACGAGCGGCACCACCGGCCTGCCCAAGGGCATCATGCACAGCCATTTCGTGCGCTCCATGTACTGCCTGCTGATGGGGGCGGCGTGGCGGATGACGCCCGAATCGCGTGCGCTGCACGCAGGCGCGATCGTCTTCAACGGCGCTTACGTGACGCTGATGCCCACGTTCCACCTCGGCGGCACCTACGTGCTCATGCCGCAGTTCGAAGCGGAGGCAACGATCGAAGCGATCGAGCGCGAGCGCATCACGCACGTCATGCTGGTGCCCACGCAGATCATCGCCATCCTCGGAGCCAGGGGCTATCGTCCGGAGCGGCTGGCGTCGCTCGAATGCATCCTGTCGCTCGGCGCGCCGCTCCTGCACGAGCACAAGGATCGGCTCAACGCCGACCTGCCGGGACGCTTCCACGAGCTGTACGGATGCACCGAGGGCTTCGTGACGATCCTCGATCGCGCCGATGCGATGCGCAAGTCCGGCTCGGTGGGGTGTCCGCCGCCTTACTTCGAGATGCGCATCGTGGATGCCGAGGGGCGCGACCTGCCGCCTGGCGAGACAGGGGAGATCGTGGGCCGCGGCCCCATCCTGATGCAGGGCTACTACAAGCGCCCGGATCTCACGGCCGAGGCGGTGCGCGACGGCTGGCTCTTCACCGGCGACCTGGGTTACGTGGATGGCGACGGCTTTCTCCATCTCGTGGACCGCAAGAAGGACATGATCGATTCCGGCGGCATGAAGGTCTACCCTCGTGACATCGAGGAGATCGTCGCCCGCCACGCGGCGATCCGCGAGGTTGCCGTGTTCGGCGTTCCGCACGACAAGTGGGGCGAAACACCGCTGGCCGCGGTGATCCTGCACGAGGGCGCAGCCGCGGGAGCGGAGGAGCTTCGCGACTGGATCAACGCGCGCGTGGCCGCCCGCTACCAGCGCGTGTCGGAGGTCGTGATCCTGCGCGACTTTCCGCGCAGCGCCGCGGGCAAGACGCTCAAGCGCGAGATGCGCGAGCCCTACTGGACGGGCAAGGGCAGGCGCATCTAGGCGCCATCACGTCAGCGGTCGCGGGTCGGCTCGCGCCACGCACCCGCCCGCTGCCCGTGCGCGTGATAATGGCACCTCCGCAGCGCCATCGCTGCTCCGGACGTCCGCCCCATGCCACTCCTCGGTTCCGCTGCCATGCTGCTCGCGTTCGACATCGTGGCGGACGCCATCACCGAGCACGATCACTGGCACACCTACGAGCACCTGCCGGAGCGCCTGGGGATCACGGGCTTCCTGCGCGGTACGCGATGGGTGGCGATGCGCGGCCAGCCGCGATATCTCGTG
>CAYTOT010000006.1:0-146500 GCA_964439475.1 uncultured Alcaligenaceae bacterium | reverse complement strand
TGGTGGCCGGCTACCGGGAGAGCGCGCTGGCTGATCTCGAGGCGCAGGGTCTCGCCACGGCATCGCTCGCCGCGCACGGCGCGGAAGCTCCCGTCGAGGGTCAGTACGTGATGGATTGCTCGCTGACGGATGCCGAGGTGCTCCGCGCGAACGCTGCCGGGACCATCCGCGGCGCACCGGGCCGCTGATCGATCCAGGAGTGTCGGCATCGACGCGCCGCGCGACACTCGCGGGCCGCCGTCATCGCTGCCATAGCTCGCCCTGTGGCCCGCTGCGCCGGTGCAGGGCCTCCTGCGCGTCCCACCACGCGCGCAGGTCGTCCTCGGCGAGCGGCCGCGCGATGAGAAAGCCCTGCGCTTCCTCGCAGCCATGCTCGCGGAGAAAATTGAACTGCGCGGCCGTCTCCACGCCCTCCGCGACGCAGCGCAGGCCGAGCGAATGCGACAGCGCGATGATCGCCTGCGTGATGGCCTCGTCGTTGCGGTTGCGCTCGAGTCCGTGCACGAAGCGCTGGTCGATCTTGACCCCCTGGATCGGCAGCCGAGCGAGGTAGGAGAGGCTCGAGTAGCCGGTGCCGAAGTCGTCGACCGTGATCGACACCCCCATGCGCTTCAGCTTCAGCAGCGTGGCCGTCGCCTGCTCGGGGTGCGTGATGATGACGCTCTCGGTGATCTCGAGATCGAGGTGGCGTGCGGCGAGGCCGCTGCTGCGCAACGCATCCTCCACCACCGCGAGCCAGCTCTCGTGCTGGAGTTGCTGCACCGACAGGTTGACCGCGAGCCGCAGCGGCATGTGCATCCGGTGCCACTGCACCACCTGCCGGCAGGCGTCGCGCAGCACGCGGGCACCCAGCGCCTGGATCATCCCGGACTCCTCGGCCACCGGGATGAACTCCCCGGGTCCGATCACGCCCCGCTGGGGGTCGCGCCACCGCAACAGCGCCTCCACGCCCCGGGGACGGCCGGTCTGCATGTCTATCTGCGGCTGGTAGACGAGGAAGAACTCGTCGTCCATGAGGCCGCGCCGCATGTCGGTCTCGAGCTGCAGCCGGAGCTGCACCTTGGCGTTCATGTCCGCGGTGAAGAAGCGATAGGCGTTGCGGCCGGCGTCCTTCGCCGCGTACATCGCGGTGTCCGCCTGCTTGATGAGGCTCACCGCGTCCTGCGCGTCGACGGGATACATGGCTACGCCGATCGAGCAGGTGAGCGTCGGCGTCTGGTCGCCGAGGCGGAACGGCGCGTCGAAGGCTTCGCGCACGCGCGTGAGCACCGCCATCACCTCGTAGCCGCCGTGATCGGGATCGATGCCCGGAAGGATGACCACGAACTCGTCGCCGCCGAGCCGGGCGACTGTGTCCGACTCGCGCACGGCGTTGGTCAGCCGCTGCGCGATGGCCTGCAGCAGCTGGTCGCCGGCGTCGTGGCCGAGAGAGTCGTTGATGCGCTTGAAGTCGTCGAAGTCGAGGAACAGGCAGGCCACCTGCGTGCTGTCGCGCTGCGCCTGCGCGAGGATCTGCTTCAGGCGCTGATTGAGCAGGGAGCGGTTGGGCAACCCGGTGAGGATGTCGTGCTGGGCGAGCTTGTAGGCCTGCGCCGTGGCGATCTCGAGCTCGCGCGTGCGTTGCGCGACCTTGTCCTCGAGGGTGCGCTGGTAGCTCGCCACCTGCGACTGCGACTCCGCAAGCTTCTGCGTCATGTGGTTGAAGGTGTGGGTGAGCAGGCCGAGCTCGTCCTGCGAGCCGGCGGGCACGTAGACGTCGAGGCGCCCCGAGCCCACGGCCCGCGCGGCACGCATGAGGCGCCGCATGGGCGCCACGAGGCCTCGCGTGAGCAGGAGCGTGGCGATCACCGCCACGACGACGAGGAGGGCGATCACGGCGACCGCGCCCACCATCTGCTCCCGGAACTGCCTGCGCTGCGCCTCGAGCGAGAGACCGAGGCGGATGTAGCCGATGACCGCCGGCGGCGCTCGCGCGGGGGATGCGTCGATCCCGTTCTCCACGTCGCGCGTGTCGCCCGGGGTCGTGACCGGTGCGACGACCTCGAGCAGCTTCCCGCCCGGCGGGCGCTGGGCGAGCGATACCAGGCCGCCGCGTGCGGGCAGTTCGATCCCGGCCGGCAGAGGCGGCAACCCGGCCTGGACCAGCGGACCGTAGCGCCGCTCGACGAGCGGCTGGAGGCGCTTGTCGACCACGGCGACGAACGACACGGCGGGATCGGTGCCGATGCCGTCGAGCAGGTGTTCGAGCGATGCCCGGTCCGAGGTGTAGAGGGCATATTCGGCGAGCTCGGTCATCACGCCTGCGAGCGCCGCCCCCTGCCGTTGCAACTGCTGCTCGTCGGCGCGCCAGCGCTGCTGCGCGTAGAACAGCGTGGTCGCGACGGCGGTGAGGAAGATGAGGCCGATCGTGAGCACGTTGAGCTTGGTGAGGAGCCCCATCTTCACCGGCGGCAGGTCGAGCATCGACGCCGTGTCGCCGCCGAGCGGTGACAGGTGCCTGCGCAGTGCCCTGCGGATGCCGGCCATGACTACGGATAGACCTTGTCGATGAGTTGCAACTGCTGCGCGTCCCAGCGGATGTGAAGCTGCTCGGCGGACCGTGCGTTGACCACCACGCGAGTCTGGGGCGGCGGCGGGAGCGGACCTTTCGCGCCCGCGAGTTGGCGCAGCGCCAGCGCTGCGCAATAGCGGCCGAGGTCGGCGTAGTCCCAGTCGACAGCGAAGAGCGCGCCGGCCTTCACCCACCCCTCGGTGGGTCCAACGAGCGGAATCCGCTGGCGGAAGGAGAAGAGGAGCAGGGCACGCGCGTGCTCGCGGTTGTACACCGTGGTGTCGGGCAGCGCGTGCAGCACGTCCACGTGGTCTTGCATGCGCTGCAGGGCCACGGGAAGCGCCGCGGGATCGGGCACGGCTTCGGCGACGACCGCGAGACCTGCGTGCGCCATCGCGCGGACGCTGTCGGCGGCACGCTCCTCGTTCTGCGCGGGATCGTAGAGAATGCCCACGGTGTGCGCTGCCGGCAGCAGGCGGCGGAGCCACGTTGCGTGCACGTCCGCGGGAATCGCGAGCGGGACGCCGATCGCGGCGCCGGCGCGAGCCGGCGTCGTCCCCAGCACCATGCAGTTCACGACCGGCACGCCCGCGCTCAGCACCTTTGCACCGGCAACGGCCGCTGCTGCGGCCGCACCCAGCGTCACGATCGCGGTGTCGCGGCCGCCACGGGCGACGGCGCCGGCGATGGCCTGATCTCGCTCCGCGGCGACCTGGAACCGCTCCACGCTGGCGCCGAGACCGGACATCCCGCTCATGGCGAGCCGGTACGGCTCGGTGTCGGCCGAGGAGATCGCGAGAATGCGCTGCGCAGCGGCCGCAGGCGGCGCCGTCGCGCAGGCGGCCAGGCACAGGCCGCACACCAGGCGGCTCCGCATCGCGCGGGAGAGCTCGCGTGACCGCTTCACCGCCACGTGTACTCCAGCTTGAGCCAGAATCCGCGTCCCGGCTGCGGAATGCGGTCGGCCACGTGCTCCGGTCCTCCCGGGTCGGCGAGCGTCACGTCGAAGAGGTTGGTGACTGCCGCCGTGGCGCGCAGGCCCCACGCGACGACGACCGTGCCCACGAGGTTCGTGAGCGCCTGCGCGGGGATGGTGGTGCCGGCAAGCGTGCGCCGGCTCGTCTGGAAGATGGTCTCGAGCGCGATCGTGGCGCGGTCTCCGCGCAGCGACTGCGCGACGCGCGCCTTGACCTGCGTTCGGGGCGAGGCGACCGGGACCGTGCCGAGCTGCGTCGTTGCCGCGACGAACGCCTCGAGGCCGAAGGGTGTGCGTCCCTCGATCTCGCCTTCGATGCCCCGGCCGATCTGCGATTGCGAGTTGACGTTGACGAGGAGTCCCGTGGAGGGATCGGTGACGTTGGTGATGAGATCGGTGATGCGATTGAAGTAGTACGCGCCTACCGCCCGCCATTGTGGCGCGAAGCGCCATTCGGCGAGAAGCTCCGAGGTGCGGATGCGCTCCGGCGACAGGTCCGGATTGGCCTGCTGCGAGATGCCTCCGTCGTTGTAGTAGAGCTCGTAGTCGTTCGGGGCGCGAAAGGCCTCGCCGTAGAGTGCCTTCACGGTGAGCGTGTCGGCGGGGCGAAAGATGAGCGCGAGCCGGGGATCGGTCACGCCGCCGAACGTGCTGTAGTGATCGTGGCGCACACCGATGGTCGCGTCCCACTGTGGCGCGATGCGCCATTCCGCCTGTGCGAACACCGCCCAGTAGCGCGTGGTGTCCGTGCCGAGGAAGAGGCGGGTGTAGGCCGTGTCGGCACCGCCGTCGAACGTGCGGTCGCCGTTCTCCTGCTGGTTGTGGATGTCCGACTGTGCCTCCGCGCCCGCCACCAGCGTGAGATCGGGCCGCAGGGCCTGCGTGTACGTCACTTCGCCGGACCACCAGGTCGCTCGCGAGCGATCCTGGTTCACCACCCGCGGATCGAGGCTGTGCACGAGATCACCCTCGTAGCGGTAGTCATCGACCGCAAGGCGCCCGCGGAGATTGCCCTGGCCGACAGCACCGTCGTACCGGCCTTCGATCCAGGACCGCGTATCGGTGGTCTCGTTGCCCGATGTCCCGAAGACCGAGTTGAACGGCGCGGTCGGGACCTGTTTGGTGCGCTGACTGAAGACGCCCGTCACGGTGAAGTCTTCGAGGCGGAACCGGCCGAAGGCCTGGAGCCACTCGTCGGCATCGCTGTCGTGAGAAGTGCCGCCGTCACGATGGAAAACCGGCAGCCGGAAGTCGCGCTCGCCGTCGGTGCGGCCGGCCGTGATCGACGCCAGGTACTCGGCGCCGCCAGTCGTGCGGTCGCCCGCGGTGAGCCGCCCGCCGAAGGCGGACCGGGTGCCCGCGAGCCCCGCGACCTCGACGCCGCTCACGTCACGCCCGCGCCGCGTGATGAGGTCTATCACACCGAAGAAGGCATTGCTTCCGTACAGCGACGAGCCCGCGCCGCGCACGATCTCCACGCGTTCGACGAGGTCGAGGTCGACCGGTCCTTCGGTGCCGAGCATGGCCTGGTCGTAGGTCGTGTCGTTGGTGCGATGCCCATCGACCAGGAGCAGGATCCGCGCGTTGTAGTCTCCGGTGCGGGCGAAGCCCCGCACGCCGGCATACGAGTAGTTGTGATCGTCCGTGACGAGGAAGCTGCGCACGCCGCGCAGCACGTCGGCCAGCGTCCGCCAGCCATAGCGCTGGATCTCGGCACGCGTGATCACCGTCACGTCCGCCGGGGCTTCGCTCAGGGGTTGGTCGTACTTCGAGGCTGCGAACACGCTCGGAACGTCGCCGAGGAGGAGGCGCTCGTCGGGCACCCTCGACGGGTCATCGTCTGCCCGCGACGTTCCGCGCGCTTCGGCCAAGGACGCCAGGGCGACGGCCGTGAGGCCCGCGGCCAGCACGACGAGGCGGGTAACGACGGTGCGCACGACAGGCACGGACAGGATGGTTCTGGAGCGAACAGACTACAAAGCACGGTCCGTGCCATGCACGCCGCGCGGCATGGCGCGACGCGCGCGGCATGGTGCGACGCGCGCGGCATGGTGCCACGAGCGTGGGACACATGCCGCTGCATTGCGGGCGGCGGATCGCCACGCCACGCGGGACGACCTCGCGGCAACGCGGGACGACCTCACAGCACCGCGGGATCGCGCGGACTGCTACCTCGCGGCGACCGGGACCTTGCCGATGCGAGCCTGCCACTCGCGGGGTCCGGTGTGATGCACCGAGGTGCCACGCGCGTCCACGGCCACGGTCACCGGCATGTCCTTGACGTCGAATTCGTAGATCGCTTCCATGCCGAGGTCGGCGAAGGCGACCACGCGCGCGCTCCTGATGGCCCTGGATACGAGGTACGCGGCGCCCCCGACGGCCATGAGGTACACCGCGCCGGCACGCGCAATGGCCTCGATCGCGGCGGGTCCGCGCTCGGCCTTGCCGATCATCGCGACGAGGCCGTGGTGCTGGAGCATCAAGTCGGTGAACTTGTCCATGCGCGTGGCCGTGGTCGGACCCGCCGGGCCGACGACCTCGTCGCGCACGGGATCGACGGGCCCCACGTAGTAGATCACGCGATTGCGGAAATCCACGCCGTCAGGGAGCTTCTCGCCCCGTGCGTGGTGATCCGCGATGCGCTTGTGCGCGGCATCGCGACCGGTGAGCATCCTTCCGTTCAGGAGCAAGGTCTCGCCCGCCTGCCACGTGGCGGCTTCCTTCCGCGTCAGCGTGTCGAGGTTCACCCGGCGCGCCGAGGGTACGGGCGTCCAGTGCACGTCCGGCCATTGCGCGAGGTCGGGGGGGTCGAGCCTCGCGGGACCGGAGCCGTCGAGCGTGAAGTGCGCGTGGCGCGTCGCGGCGCAGTTCGGGATCATCGCCACGGGTTGCGATGCGGCATGCGTGGGGTAGTCGAGGATCTTCACATCGAGCACCGTGGAGAGTCCGCCCAAGCCCTGGGCGCCGATGCCGAGCGCGTTCACTTTCTCGTAGAGTTCCGCGCGCAACCTCTCGATGGGCGTCGCCGGTCCTCGCGCCAGGAGTTCGTGCATGTCGATCGGCTGCATCAGCGACTCCTTGGCGAGCAGCATCGCCTTCTCCGCGGTGCCGCCGATGCCGATGCCGAGCATGCCCGGCGGGCACCAGCCCGCGCCCATCGTGGGCACCGTCCTGAGCACCCAGTCCACGATGGAATCCGAGGGGTTCAGCATCACGAACTTCGACTTGTTCTCCGAGCCGCCGCCCTTGGCAGCGATCGTCACCTCGACCTCGTCCCCGGGAACGATCTCGTAGTGGACGACGGCCGGCGTGTTGTCGCCCGTGTTGCGTCGCGCGCCGACCGGATCGGTGAGAATCGACGCCCGCAGCCGGTTGTCGGGGTCGAGGTAGGCGCGCCGTACGCCTTCGTTGATCATGTCCGTGACCGGCATCGTCGCGTCCGGCCACGTCACGTTCATGCCGACCTTCACGAAGGCCGCCACGATGCCGGTGTCCTGGCAGATCGGGCGATGGCCCTCCGCGCACATGCGCGAATTGGTGAGAATCTGCGCGATGGCGTCCTTCGCGGCGGGAGACTCCTCGCGCCGGTACGCCTCGCCGAGCGCCTGGATGTAGTCGACCGGGTGATAGTAGGAGATGCACTGCAGCGCGTCGGCGACGCTGTCGATCAGGTCCTGCTGGCGGATGGCGGTCGTTCCGCGACGGGGCTGACTCACTTGTGCTCCGCCGGGACGCCCTCGCGTCCGTGACCGCTCCCGCTCCCGCTCTTGTGCGGGGGCGCGGGCATGATGCGATCGACGGCGGCGATGGCCACCGCCGAGAAGAGAAACGTGATGTGGATGACCGTCTGGTAGAGGAGCGCCTTCTCGGTGAACGCTTCCGCGTTGATGAAGGTGCGCAGGAGGTGAATCGAAGAGATGCCGATGATCGCGGTGGCGAGCTTGACCTTGAGCACCGAGGCGTTCACGTGCGACAGCCACTCGGGCTGGTCGGGGTGGCCATGGAGTCGCATGCGCGAGACGAAGGTCTCGTAGCCGCCCACGATGACCATGATGAGCAGGTTGCTGATCATGACCACGTCGATGAGGCCGAGGACGAGCAGCATGATCAGCGTCTCGCGCGACATCGACTTCGCGAACGAAGGGTCCGCGCCAGGCACGGCGACGCTCTCCCGGATCAGTTCCAGCGCCTGCTGGTTGCCCATGGCCGCCTCGACCAGATGGACGAGCTCGACCCAGAACTGCCACACGTACACGCATTGGGCCACGATCAGCCCGAGATAGAGTGGCACCTGCAGCCACCGGCTCATGAAGATGAACCGCGGCAGGGCGTTCATGCGCGGGTCCGACGGGTGCATGGAAGATGAAGGCATGGGGCAAACGGCGTAGGCTCTAGGGGTGGGGCTGGCCCGCAGGACGAGGCGGCGGCGGTGTTCGCGCGTGACCCGGCATGGTTTCCTTCGGGGCGATCGCGAACCTCGGCACTGGCCGCGAGTTCGGCAGGCAAGCCTTCCATTTTAGCATTCCAGGACGCGGCTTCCCGCTTCGCCGAGGCATCCCGGCACGCGCGCGTTGCCCACCACCGAAGCCATTAGGTAGACTTTCCACGTACACCCCATACGCAGCCCAGGAGGACAAGTCCCATGTCGTCGACCATCGATTCCGTGCTGATCGAGAACCGAGTCTTTCCCCCATCTCCGGAAATGGTGCGCCAGGCGAACATCTCGGGGATGGACGCCTACCGCGCGCTGTGCGCCGAGGCGGATAAGGATTTCGAGGGCTTCTGGGCGCGCCATGCGCGCTCCGAGCTCGTCTGGAAGAAGCCGTTCACCAGGACCCTCGACGAGTCGAACGCGCCGTTCTTCAAGTGGTTCGACGACGGCGAACTCAATGCCTCGCACAACTGCCTCGATCGGCACCTCGCGACGCAGCCGGACAAGGTCGCGATCATCTTCGAGGCCGACGACGGCAAGGTCACGAAGATCACCTACAAGGAGCTCTACCACGACGTCTGCCGCCTTGCCAATGCGCTCAAAGGCAAGGGCATCAAGACGGGCGATCGCGTGCTCATCTACATGCCGATGTCGATCCAGGTCGTGGTGGCCATGCAGGCCTGCGCGCGCATCGGCGCCACGCATTCCGTGGTGTTCGGCGGGTTCTCGGCCAAGTCGATCCAGGAGCGGATCGTCGATGCGGGCGCCGTTGCCGTGATCACCGCCGACGGCCAATACCGCGGCGGCAGGGAGATCCCGCTGAAGCCGGTGGTCGACGAGGCCTTCGCCATGGGCGGCTGCGACGGGATTCGCAACGTCATCGTCTACAAGCGCACCGGCTCCAGCATCGCGATGAAGGCGGGACGCGACCAGTGGTGGGACGACGTCGTCAAGGGGCAGGCGGACAGCTGCGAGCCGACATGGGTCGGCGCCGAGCATCCGCTCTTCATCCTGTACACGTCGGGGTCCACCGGCAAGCCCAAGGGCGTGCAGCACTCGACTGCCGGCTATCTCCTGCAGTCGATCCTCTCGATCAAGTGGGTGTTCGACTACAAGCCCACGGACGTCTTCTGGTGCACGGCCGACGTCGGCTGGGTCACGGGCCATACCTACATCGTGTACGGCCCGCTCGCCTGCGGCGCCACGCAGATCGTCTTCGAGGGGGTGCCCACGTATCCCGACGCGGGACGCTTCTGGAAGATGATCCAGGATCACGGCGTCAGCGTGTTCTACACGGCGCCCACGGCCATCCGCTCGCTCATCAAGGCCGGCGGCGACCTGCCGAAGAACTACGATATGGCGAAGCTGCGCATCCTGGGCTCGGTGGGCGAGCCCATCAACCCGGAGGCGTGGATGTGGTACTACGAGACGGTCGGCAAGTCTCGCTGCCCGATCGTCGACACCTGGTGGCAGACCGAAACGGGCTGCCACATGATCACGCCGCTTCCCGGCGCCACACCGCTCAAGCCCGGCTCGTGCACGTTCCCGTTGCCAGGCATCATCGCCGACATCGTCGACGAGACGGGGCAACCGGTGGACTTCGGGAAGGGCGGCATCCTCGTCATGAAGCGGCCATGGCCGTCGATGATCCGTACCATCTGGGGTGATCCGGAGCGCTTCAAGAAGAGTTACTACCCCGAGGACTTCAAGGGCAAGTACTACCTCGCCGGCGACGGCGCCTCGCGCGACCTCGAAGGCTACTTCCGCATCATGGGCCGCATCGACGACGTGCTCAACGTGTCGGGACACCGGCTCGGAACGATGGAAGTCGAGTCCGCCCTCGTGGCGAATCCGCTCGTGGCGGAGGCCGCGGTGGTCGGACGACCCGACGATCTCACCGGGGAGGCCATCTGCGCGTTCGTGGTGCTGAAGCAGCCGCGCCCGAGCGGCCACGATGCCGAGAAGATCGCCAAGGAACTGCGCGACTGGGTGGGCAAGGAAATCGGCGCCATCGCCAAGCCCAAGGATATCCGTTTCGGCGAGAACCTGCCCAAGACACGTTCGGGCAAGATCATGCGGCGCCTGCTGCGCTCGCTCGCCAAGGGCGAGGCGATCACCCAGGACACGTCCACGCTAGAGAATCCGGCGATCCTCGACCAGCTGAAGCAGGTGAGCTAGGCGAGAGCCCGGCGCTTGGACTTGGGGGCGCCATCGCGGTGGCGCCGTCGTTCGCGCCGGCGAGATCGAGTTCGAGCCGGTGCGTTCGCCCCCGGGGTGCTCGTTGCCCGCGGCCAGGAGAGCCTCAGGTCGGCGCCGTCTCGGCGAACGTCGCGCGCCTGTCGAGTCGCGCCGCGAGCTTGGTGAGATTCGTGAAATCGTGCGCCCAGCCGATCGCTTCGGCACGGAACGCGATGTAGCCAAGCGCGCAGCCGGCGGCGATGTCGGCGAGCGAGTAGGCTTCGCCCTGGAACCACGTGCGGTCGCCGAGCTCGTCGGACAGCGCGGCCACGCCGGCCGTCACCTTCTCGCGCTGACGGCGGATCCAGTCGTCGCTCTGCTGCGCCGTTGGCCGTCGCCGCTCGAGGACGATCGCGAGGCCGGCGTCGCAGATGCCGTCCGCCAGCGCTTCCACGCGCCGCACCGCGATGCGTTGCCGGCTCGGCTCGGGAATGAGCCGTGACACGGGACTCACGGTGTCGAGGTACTCGACGATCACGCGTGAGTCGTACAGGTGCGTGCCGTCCTCCAGCAGGAGCACCGGAACCTTGCCGAGCGGGCTGAAGCCGTGCACCGGATTGTCGGGCGTCCACGGCGACATCTCCACCAGCTCGCAGTCGAATTTCTTCTCTGCGAGCGCCACGCGCACCTTGCGGGTGTAAGGGCTGGTCTTCGAGGCGATGAGCTTCAACAAGGGCGCCGACGCGGGTGAAGCCGGGAAAAAAGTATAGCATCGGGTCTTCGCCGCTCTCCTGCCTCGCATGCCCTCCGATCACGCCGCGCTCACCGCGCTTTCGCCTCTCGACGGCCGCTATGCCGCCAAGGTCGAGGTCCTCGCGCCGCACTTCTCCGAGTTCGGCCTCATCCGCCATCGCGTGCGCGCGGAACTCGCGTGGCTCGTCGCGCTGGCCGACGAGCCGGGCATCCCCGAACTCGCCCCGTTCTCCGCGGCCACGCGCGCGGCGGTCGATTCCGCCATGGCTGCGTTCGCGCCTGCGGATGCGGCGCGCGTGAAAGAGATCGAGCGCACGACCAACCACGACGTGAAGGCCGTGGAGTACTGGCTCAAGGAGCGCTTCGCAGCATTGCCGGAGCTCGCGCGCTCGGTGGAGTTCATCCATTTCGCCTGCACGTCGGAAGACATCAACAACCTGGCGCACGGGCTGGCGCTCGCCCGGGCGCGCGAGGAGACGCTGCTGCCGACGTTGCGCGCCATCGTCGCCGACCTGCGCGCGATCGCCCACGATCATGCGACCGTCGCGATGCTCTCGCGCACGCACGGCCAGGCTGCCACCCCGACGACGCTCGGCAAGGAGATCGCCAACGTGGTTGCCCGCCTCGAGCGGCAGATCGCGTCGATCGATCATGTTCCGGTCAAGGGAAAGATCAACGGCGCGGTGGGCAACTACAACGCGCACCTGATTGCCTACCCCGACGTGGACTGGGAGCGGCTCGCCGCGCGCGTGGTGAACGGCCTGGGGCTCGAGCTCAACCCCTACACGACGCAGATCGAGCCGCACGACTACATGGCGGAACTCTTCGACGCAGTGGCCCGTACCAACACCATCCTCATCGACCTCGATCGTGACGTGTGGGGCTACGTCTCGCTGGGCTACTTCCGCCAGAAGATGAAGGAAGGCGAGGTCGGTTCGTCGACGATGCCGCACAAGGTGAACCCCATCGACTTCGAGAACTCCGAGGGCAACCTGGGCATCGCCAACTCGATGCTGCGTCACCTCGCGGAGAAGCTTCCGGTCTCGCGCTTCCAGCGCGATCTCACCGATTCGACGGTCCTGCGCAACATGGGAGTGGCGCTCGGATACTCGCTGCTCGGCTGGGTGTCGCTGCGGCAGGGGCTCGCCAAGCTCACCGTGGATGCGGCGCGCATCGCCGCCGACCTCGACGCCAACTGGGAGGTGCTGGCCGAGCCGATCCAGACCGTGATGCGCCGCTATGGCATCGAGGGTGCGTACGAGCAGCTCAAGGCGCTTACCCGCGGAAGGAGCGGCATGACGCGTGAAGCGCTGCATGCGTTCGTCGCCGGGCTGGCGATTCCCGATGAAGCCATGGCGCGTTTGCTGGCGCTCACGCCCGCCACGTACTCGGGCAAGGCGGCGGAGCTGGCGCGACGGATCTGATCGCGAGGCGCCCCTACCTCCTAGGGATGCCACGTGCCCGGGTGAAACCAGCCCTGCCACGACGCAGGGTGCGCCCGTACGACCGGATCCAGCAACCGCACGTAGTGCTCGGCCATCGCCAGGATCGCCCGGTCCCGGTCGCCTTCCGTGTGCCTGTTCAGGTCCGGACCCAGCTCGATCCGGCACTTGTCGGGGCCGTCCGGAAGCACGAACACCGGGAGCAGGGCGGCACCGGTATCGTGAGCAAGCCCGGGTGCACCTCCGGCGAGTTCAACCGTTCCCCCTAGAAAGGGAAACTCGATCGTGCGTTGTCCGGTGCCGACGGCCATGATCGAGACGATCCCATTGTCGCTTAGGACCCTTCGCAGTGCGTCGATTGCCGGACGTGACTTCCCGTAGACGACCAGTACCCGAAGCGCGAGGTATCGGGAGACCGCGCGGACCCGTATCGGATTGAGGAACAAGGCGCCGAATCGTGTGGACGAGAATGGGTGGCTCGGCGCGCTGAGATGATGAAGTGGGTAGCCGGCGGAGGCGAGCGCCTTCTTGGGGGCAAGGTCGCTGTGCGCATGCGGGCTGATCCACAGCACGACGCCCCGCTTGCGCTGCAACGCCTCGTCGAGCGTGTCGGTTCCCACCGGCTCGAGGCTCATGCGCCGACCCGGCAGGTACTCCCTGAACATCTCGATCTGCTCGCGGTAGTCCTCCGCCGCGGCCGCCACGGCGAGCTGCAGGGCGTCCGCTTTCAGGAGAGGCGCTGCCGTGGCCAGTGCGGTCACGCTCCCGCGCCGCACGCTGATGTGGAGCCGTGCCGCTGACCGGGTGACGAGCGGCCAGGCCCGTCGCGGGAGCATGGCGGCGAAGGCGGACACGAACAGCCGCGCGGCGGTGGCGAGGTCGCGAGTCGAGAGCCAGCCCTCGTAGCGCCAGGGGGCGGTGACGAGCGTGCGCGATGCACGCGTTGCCCTTCGCATCATGCGTCGTGCGCGAAATCAGCGATTGCGCGCCAGGGCAGGCTCCGGAGCCTCGCTGCCACTCGCGCTGTCGTCCGCATCGCGACGGGCCGCGCGGCGTTCGCCGATCGACCGCCGTGCCCGCCAGGCCACGTCGAGGGCGCTGCCCCGCAGTCCCGGGCGGAACGCGATCCAGTCCTCCAGGCTGAACGCGGGCAGCGCGCCCCAGCGCGACTTGTAACCTGAATCGCCCATGCCGATGTCGATGCGCCGGATGGCACCAGACCCGATCGCGTCGCGGAACACGTGCTTGTAGAGGACAGTGCCGGTGCTGTAACCACGCACGTCTTCGGCATAGTTGTTCGCGAGGACATGCCTGGTGTCACCGCAGTCGATGCAGAAGCTGAAGCTCACTGGACGCGAGTCGAAGTACATGACCCAGGCGATCGCGGAATCACCGAACTCGCCGTCGACCAGCAGGCTGGTCCAGAAGGCGATGTTTCGCTCGCCGTTGAATCGCAGCGTTCCGTGTTCCTTGAACTGCCAGGACCCGCGCTCGATCGTCGCCAGGTCGCCGAGCACACTACGCCACCCAGGATCTCGAAGGCCCTTGCAGGAGCGGATCTCGAGCGTACCCTCCCGTGCCATCTTCCGCTCGTAGTACTTCATGCTCGTGCGCAGGCTCTTGCCGAGTCGCTGCTCGAACTCGTCCCAGGTACCGGGCAGGTCGACTGCGTATGCCGTTCCGAGGCGCGACCTGTGCACGCACCAATCCTGCTTCCCGAGTGCGTCCCCGAGTCGCGCCACGGCGGCGTTGGTGTCCGGAACCGGCCCGCAACGAAGCCCGACGAGCGAGCGCGTTCGGGTCAGAGCCTCGGCCAGCGCGTCGCACGCCACCTGGGCGTCGATCATCGCAATCAACGGGGAACGGAACGGCCAGTAGAGTCCCCCGACGGCGCTCACCGACACGCCGCACTGTCGCTGCGTCGCCAGCGGCACGACGGCACGCAGCCTGCCGTCCGAATCCCGCGCGGACAGATAGCGAAGTGGACCATGCCATCCGTGATGCGGCAGGAAGCACTTCGCCCAGGCACTGTACCAGGCCGAGACCATGAAGCGCATCTCCGGAGCCGCCGCGCCGGCGAGTGCGCGCCACTCGTTCTCGGCCGGAGGCGTCGAGCAGAACTCGGTCGTCAGTCGAAGTGCTTCCACGAAGCTACAAGATGTCCAGAACAGGTGTCGCCGGCGCTCGCACGAACGGCCGCAGGTTGTTCGGTGAACACGCTGTCGCCGTGCGCCGGGATGATAGCCTAGGGCTGCACTTTCGAGATGGTGGTTCCATCGTTCACGGGGAGTCATGCAAGGTCCTGCAACCTGGCGCCGTGCCGTCACGACGACACGAGAGGAGGTCGACTCACTGGCTGCCGAACTCGAGCAGAGCCCGCTCGCGAGCCGCATGTCGCTTCTCGACGATCCGCGCTGGCTTGCGGCGCGCGCGGACACCGCGGACAAGCTCATTCGGATCTATACCCTCAGATCCGGAGCCGGGCTGGTCGGTTGCGTCGGCTTTCTCGTGCATCCGTCGGCCGTGCAGATCGCGCTCGGAGAACTTGCGCTGTTCTCCCGCCCGGTACGCCGGCTGTGGGGGCTCGCCATGCCAATCGTCGCGGCGGGACTCGTGCCCGGCACGGAGCAGAGCGTGATCGGAGCCCTGCTGGAGCAGATCAGACGCGATCTCGAGCCGGGTGAGGTGATCTTTCTCGAGGCGGTGGTGCAGGGAACGGCGAGCATGGAACTGCTCGGCAATCCGAACGGCAGACTGCATGGGTTCCACGTCCTGCAGAACGGCAAGCTCTACCAGCATCGCTCTGCGCGGCTCGGCGACAGCTTCGATGCCTATCTCACGCGACTCGGGGCGAAGACGCGCGCCGATCTGCGCTCGACCCGCAAGAAGTTCATCTCGCACGTCAAGGCGCACTACCGGACGCGGTGCTTCCGGACCGCGGACGAGGTGGCCGATTTCGTCACCGACGCGATGGCCGTGTCGCGCAAGACGTATCAGGTTCGCCAGCTCGACGCCGGACTGCAGGATCGCGACGCGCTCGTGCGACGGTATCAGGCGACCGCTCCGCTCGGGTGGTTCCGTAGCTACATCCTGTACGCGGAGAACGCACCGATCGCCTTCCAGGTGGGCCACCTCTATCACGGGCGGTACCATGCCCAGGAGATCGGCTACGACCCCGAGTGGGCACGACAGCATGTCGGAATTTTCCTGCATACGGAGGTGATCGCTGATCTTGCGGCATGCGGTGAGAAGGTCGAGTGGTTCGACTTCGGAATCGGCGACACCCAGCACAAGCAGCGCCTGAGCACGGAGACGGTCACGGGCGGATACTTCTATCTCATTCCGGACACCCGGCGCGGCAGTGCGATGGCGGCAACGTTGCGTGCGTCCAATGCTGCATCGAGTGCGGTCGGGGCCGCGCTCGACCGGTTCGGTTTGCGAGCGCGCACGCGAAAGCTGCTGCGCCGTCTCGGCGCGGCACGATGACGGAAGGGCGCAGGCCGGCGCAGGGACCGGATCCGGGGCCCGGCGCGCGTCGCGGCCGTGCGGACCGGCGATGATGTGGCGTGCGCGACGATGGATCGTGACCTCGGCCGATCGGCTCGGCGTGGGGCGGATCGCCCGGGGCATTGCGCGCGTGGGCCGGATCCGGGGGATTCCGGTCGTGCGCCCGCACGTGCTGCGCGCGATCCCGCACGATCCTGCCGCGCACACCCAAGGGCTCGCGTATGCCGATGGCAATCTCTACGAGAGCACCGGCCTGGTCGGTGCGTCCACGCTGCGGCGCATCGACGTCGAATCGGGGCAGGTCCTTGCGCTGGTTCCAGTTCCTGACGTATGGGCGGAAGGCATCGCCATCGCCGGAGGACGCCTCCTGCAGATCACCTACACCGAAGGCGTGGCGATGTCGTACCGCCTCCCGCGGCTCGAAGCCGACCGATCGTTCCGCTACCGCGGAGAAGGGTGGGGCCTTGCGGCCTGTGACGATGGCTACGTCATGAGCGACGGGTCGGATGTCCTTCAGTTCCGCAGCCAGGATTTCGGATCTCGCTCTCGCCTTGGCGTTCGCCTGGCGGGGCAGCCCCTGCGCGGCCTGAACGACATCGAGTGCCTGGGGCCGACCATCCTCGCATGCGTGCTCCATCACTCGGACATCTACGAGATCGACGTGCGGAGCGGCGACGTGGTTCGCGTCATCGATGGTTCGGGGCTCATCGAACGCTCCGGGCGTGCCGGACTCGGCGGCATGCTGAACGGCATCGCGTTTGCCCCTGACCGCCGGGCACTGTTCGTGACCGGCAAGGGCTGGTCGACGCTCTTCGAGCTGGCATGGTCCGTGTGATGGGCGAGGCATCTGGCCCTTGCCTCCGCGCGGCGGCCCCGCTCACGTCCGGCAGCGCTAGGCCGCGCGCTTGCTCGCGCTGCGCTCCTGCAGGAACGTGATCACTGCCGGGAGCAGCGACACCACCACGATGCCGATCACGATGAAGGTCAGGTTGTCCTTCACCCAGGGGATGTTTCCGAACAGGTATCCCGCGTACACGAGCGAGGTGATCCACGCGATGCCGCCCACGACGTTGAAGGCGAGGAAGCGCCGGTACGACATTCCGGCGACGCCGGCCAGGAACGGCGCGAACGTCCGCACGATGGGCACGAAGCGTCCGATGATGATCGTCACGCCGCCGTACCTGTCGTAGAACGCCTGCGTGCGGCGCAGGTGCGCCTGCTTGAACCAGCGCGAGTCCGGCCGATCGAAGACCTTGGGGCCGATGTAGTGGCCGATGCCGTAGTTCACCGAGTCGCCAAGGATCGCGGCCACGACGAGCAGCAGCACGAGCAGGTGCACGTTGAGGCCCGCGATCGCCACCACGGTGCCCGCGATGAAGAGGATCGAGTCACCGGGCAGGAACGGAAAGATCACGAGGCCCGTCTCCGCGAAAATGATCGCGAAGAGCAGCGCGTACAGCCAGGGTCCGTACTGGACGGCGATGGCGGCGAGCGTCTCGTCGAGCGAGAGGATCGCGTAGAAGAACGTCGTGATCACGCGAGGAATCCTGGGCTTGGGAATGCGGCGCGGTCACCGGCCGCCGCCATGCGCGCGCGCATGGAGACGGGCGCGGACGGGGCCGCGGGCACGATTTCCGGCAGGGTCACGACGAGCCGGGGCAAGGCGATGCTCGCGGGCGAGGCTCAGGGAAGGATCTTGTCCGCGTTGGCCAGCTTGCGATCCGGCTTGACGAGATCTTCCCGCGACACGCCCATCCACATCACCAGCGTGGCCATCACCAGCGCCGACGAGTAGATGCCGAAGCAGATGCCGATGGCGAGCGCCAG
This sequence comes from uncultured Alcaligenaceae bacterium, assembly GCA_964439475.1. GTDB lineage: Bacteria > Pseudomonadota > Gammaproteobacteria > Burkholderiales > Casimicrobiaceae > VBCG01. Next base: position 128,834 of record CAYTOT010000006.1, on the reverse strand, counting down.
CGCGAAGTGGTGCAGGGTCTCGCCGCCGAAGAAGTAGATCGACATCACCATCATCAACGTGCTGCCGTGCGTGATGATCGTGCGCGAGATCGTGCTCGTGATGCCGTTGTCGATCACCGTGATCACGCTCGCCTTGCGCATCTTCCGGAAGTTCTCGCGGATCCGGTCCGCGATCACGACGGACTCGTTGACCGAGTAGCCCAGGACCGCGAGCACCGCCGCGAGCACCGGCAGCGAGAACTCCCACTGGAAGAGAGCGAAGAAGCCGAGGATGATGACGACGTCGTGGAGGTTGGCGACGATCGCCGCCACCGCGAAGCGCCACTCGAAACGCATCGCCAGATAGGCCATGATGCCGAGGCAGACGAGCAGCAGCGCCAGGGCGCCATTCTCGTAGAGCTCCTTGCCGACCTGCGGTCCCACGAACTCGACGCGCTGCTGCGTGACCGACGGGTCGTCGGCCTTGAGCGCCCCCATCACCTGTTCGGAGAGCTGCGCGCTCGATACCCCTTCCTTGAGCGGCAGGCGGATCAGCGCGGTGTCGGAGCGGCCAAAGGCCTGGGCCGAGAATTCGCCGAGCTGGAGCTTGTCGATGGCCGCCCGCACGCGGCCGAAGTCGACGGGGTGCGCATACTGCACCTCGATCACGGTGCCGCCCCGGAAGTCGACCCCGAAGTTGAGGCCGCGCACGGCGAGGAAGATCACCGCGAGCACGAACGTCACCCCCGAGATGATGTTGAACAGCAGCGCGTGCCGCATGAACGGGATGTCGCGCTTGATGCGGAAGAGTTCCATCGTTGGGTTCCGTTCGTCCGTCTTGTCGTGGGCTGGCGCGGGCGGGGGTCAGGCCTTGGTGGCCGACGCCGTGGTGGTACCCGGCTTCCATATCTGTCCGATGGAGATGCCTTCCAGCTTCTTGCGGCCGCCGTAGATGAGCGCCACGATGCCGCGCGACACGAACACTGCGGAGAACATCGACGTCATGATCCCGAGGCAGTGCACCACGGCGAAGCCGCGCACGGGACCGCTGCCGAAGATGAGCAGCGCCACCCCGGCGATCAGCGTGGTCACGTTCGAGTCGAGAATCGTGCCCCAGGCGCGCTCGTAGCCCGACTGCAGCGCCGCGTGCGGCGTGGCCCCCCAGCGCAGCTCCTCGCGGATGCGCTCGTTGATGAGCACGTTGGCGTCGATCGCCATGCCCAGCGTGAGCGCGATGGCCGCGATGCCCGGCAGCGTGAGCGTCGCCTGCAGCATCGACAGCAGCGCCACGAGCAGCATGAGGTTCACCGCCAGCGCGATGGTGGAGATGACGCCCATGAGCAGGTAGTACGCGCACATGAAGATGGCGAGCACGATGAAGCCGTAGGTCACCGAATCGAAGCCCTTGGCGATGTTCTCGGCGCCGAGCGATGGTCCCACCGTGCGCTCCTCGACGATCTCCATCGGCGCGGCCAGCGCACCGGCGCGCATCAGCAGCGCGACGTCGTTGGCCTCGCGCGTGGTCATGCGGCCGCTGATCTGCACGCGGCCGCCCCCGATCTCCTCGCGGATCACCGGCGCGGTGATGACCTCCGCCTTGCCCTTCTCGACGAGGACGATGGCCATGCGCTTGCCCACGTTCTCGCGGGTGATCTCCTTGAAGATGTTGGCGCCCGCGCCGTCGAGGTTGATGTGCACCGCGGGCTCGTTGGTGCGCTGGTCGAAACCGGGCTGCGCGTCGTTGATGCGGTCGCCGGTGAGCACGACCTGGCGGCGCACGACGAGCGGCTGGCCGCCGCGCTCGGTGAAGAGATCGCTGCCGACCGGCACGTTGCCGGCGAGCGCCGCCTCGAGCACCCCAGGATCGTCGTTGACCATGCGGATCTCGAGGGTCGCGGTGCGCCCCAGGATGTCCTTGGCGCGGGCCGTGTCCTGCACGCCCGGGAGCTGCACCACCACGCGCTCGGCGCCCTGCTGCTGGATGATGGGCTCGGCCACGCCGAGCTCGTTCACGCGGTTGCGCAGGATCTGGATGTTCTGTGCCACGGCGCCGTCCTGGATGCGCTTCTGCGCCTCGGGCTTGAGGCTCGCGACGAGGCGTAGGTCGCCGGCGCTCTCGGACTCGCGGAATCCCAGGTCGGGGAAGTTCTGCTCGATCGCCACGCGCGCCTTGTTGCGCTCGCCCTCGTCGCGGAAGCGCATGACCACGTTGCCGCCCTCGCGCGCGATCCCGCCGTACTGGATCTTTTCCTTGCGCAGCAGCGAGCGCAGGTCCGCCGTGTAGCGGTCGGCGGCCTTGTCGAGCGCCGCCTTCATGTCCACCTGGAGCAGGAAGTGCACGCCGCCGCGCAGGTCGAGCCCGAGGTACATCGGCAGCGCGCCGATCGCGGAGAGCCAGTGCGGCGAGGACGAGAGGAGGTTGAGCGCGACGATGTAGTTGTCGCCGAGCTTGGTCTGCAGGACGTCGCGCGCCTTGAGCTGCGTGTCGGGGTCGGAGAAGCGCACCTTGATCCCGGTGGGGTCGAGCGCGGTTCCGCGGAACGGGACGTTCGCCGCCTTGAGCGCTTCCTCGATCGTGCCCAGCGTGGCGGTGTCGACCTTGGCCTTGGTGGACGACACCTGCACCGCCGGCACGTCCGGGAAGAAATTGGGCAGCGTGTAGAGCGCGCCGAGCAGCAGCACCACGGCGATGACGACGTATTTCCAGGCGGGATAGCGATTCATGGCGGCTTTCGCCTTCGGGCGGGCGCGGCGGGGGCGAGAGACCGCGCCGGGAAGATGGGTGAGGGCGTGTTACAGCGCTTTGATCGTGCCCTTGGGCAGGAGTTGCGCAATCGCGCCGCGTTGTACGGTGATTTCGACGTTGGGCGCGATCTCGACCGCTGCGTACTGTGCGTCGAGCTTGGCGATCCGGCCCACCATGCCTCCGGCGGTGACCACTTCGTCGCCCTTCTGCAGCGCGTCGAGCATCGCCTTGGTTTCCTTGGCGCGCTTCTGCTGCGGCCTGATGAGCAGGAAGTAGAAGACGACGAAGATCGCGATGATGGGCAGGAACGACATCAGGTCGGCGCCGCCGGGAGCGGCGGCGGCCTGGGCGTAGGCGGGACTGATCACGGAAACATTCCTCCAAAGACTCGTGGGCTCAGGGGTATCGGGGCTTCCCCGGGACGGACGGCGGGCGAACGGCGCGGGGGCCAGGTCGTCGCGCGGCGGACGGACCGTGGCACCGGTCGCGAAGAGCTCCTTGCGGGCGGCTGTCCGAAGCCGGGGTGCCCGCGGTGAATCCTCTTTGCGAACAACTGGTTATTCTAGCACGCGCCCTCGCTCCCGGCGAAAGCGCTGGACGTACGCCGGCAAGGCGTCGGCGGCCACGGCCTCGCGCAGTTCGGCCATGAGCGTCTGGTAGTAGAAGAGGTTGTGGATGGTGGCGAGGCGCGCGCCCAGGATCTCGTTCACCCGCTGCAGGTGGTGCAGGTAGGCGCGGGAGAAGTGACGGCAGGTGTGGCAGCCGCAGGTGTCGTCCACGGGGCTGGTGTCGGTGCGGTGACGGGCGTTGCGGATCTTGACGTCGCCGAAGCGCGTGAAGATCCAGCCGTTGCGCGCGTTGCGCGTGGGGATCACGCAGTCGAACATGTCCACGCCGGCGGTGACGCCGGCCACGATGTCCTCGGGGGTGCCCACGCCCATGAGGTAGCGCGGCCGGTCGGACGGCATGCGCGGCGCGGTGTACGAGAGGACGCGCAGCATCTCCTCCTTGGGCTCGCCCACCGACAGGCCGCCGATCGCGTAGCCGGGGAAGCCGATGTCGACGAGCCCGGCGAGCGACGCATCGCGCAGGTCCTCGTGCATGCCGCCCTGCACGATGCCGAAGAGCGCGTTGGCGTTGCCGAGCCGATCGTGCTCGGCCCGCGACCGTGCCGCCCAGCGCAGTGACATCTCCATCGACGCCGCCGCGTCGTCACGCGCGGCGGGATAAGGCGTGCACTCGTCGAAGACCATCACCACGTCCGAGTCGAGGACGTGCTGGATCTGCATGGAGACCTCGGGGGTGAGGAAGAGCCGGTCGCCGTTGACCGGCGAGGCGAAGGCGACCCCTTCCTCGCTGATCTTGCGCAGCGGTCCCAGGCTGAAGACCTGGAAGCCGCCCGAATCGGTCAGGATGGGCCGCTGCCAGCCCATGAAGCGGTGCAGCCCGCCGTGCGCGCCGATCACCTCGAGCCCCGGGCGCAGCCACAGGTGGAAGGTGTTGCCGAGCACGATGCGCGCGCCGATCTCGTCGAGTTCGGCGGGCGACATCGTCTTCACGGTGCCGTAGGTGCCCACCGGCATGAACACCGGCGTCTCGACGACACCGTGGGCGAGCGTCAGGCGGCCGCGGCGCGACGTCCCGGAGGTGGCTATGACCTCGAATTGCATGCGACGACGCCCGTGATGGGCGGAGGGCGAAGGGGGAAGGCTAGCGCAGGCGGCGGCGAACGGTGGTCCGCGCCTCGCGCCGGCGCAGCGTCCAGGCGCCCGCCCCGCCGACGAGCAGCAGCGTCAGCACGAGCGCCCACTCGGAGAGGGTGGGCACGTTGGCCGGGTCGCCACCGGGCGCGCGGCCGAACGGCGGGTCGCACGCGGTTGCGCCGAAATCGAAGGCGTTCTGCCACACGCGCGTGAAGTCGCCGCCGAAGTCCGTGCCGGTGGCACCGAGCAGCGGGTAGTTGGGGGCAATGGCGATCTGGATCACGCAGGCGCCATCGGTGACGCGGAAGGCGATGGCGGGGTCGGGCTTGCCGCGCGCGTTGGGGACGTTCCAGGTCGCGAGGACGGTGGTACCCGGCTTGGCGTCGTTGCCGCCGGCGAACTTGGCGCTCGACAGCGAGGTCACGCCGTCGGTGAGTGGGTGGGACTGCAGCGAGGCGCTGTCCAGCGTCCGTGGCGCGTAGGGTGTGCCCACCCCGTCGGTGGTGTTGGGATCGAGCTTCTCGAGGTCTCCCCATCCGTGGGGCGAATTGTTCGGCGCGCCGTCGGAGCGGTCCTGCTCGTAGAACGCGCCGATCACCACTGCGCGACCGCTGCTGGCGAACGCGGCGGCCACGTTGCCCACGGCGGGTGCGTTCGCGTATGTCATGTCCTCGAACACGAGCAGGACGTCGTAGGAGGCGAGCAGCGCCGGCAGCGTGGGGATGACCACCGAGGTGTCGATCCCCGTGAAGGTGTGCGCCGGGATGCGGTTGCCGAAGTCGGCCGCGGTCTGCGTGGCGTAGCGGTTGGCGAGGATGCCTACGCGGGCAGCGTGCGCCGGCATCGCGAGAACGGCCAGCGTGATGAACAGGGCAAGCGCCCCGGCAACGCTCGCCCGCAAAGGGTGATGCTTCATGGAATGCTCGAAATCACGTCGCACCGACGGGCACGGCGGATTTCGTCAAGAATTCGATTGGCGCAAGATTAACGCCTCGGCCGTCCGCTGCCAATCGAAATCCCCACGAACGGACGCTGCGACCCGAAGATTGTTGTACGTTAGCGAGGATTCGCGCACTCCTGTCGCCTCGCGGCGACGCTTTTGCAAGCTGATGTCGGGCTGCGGCGTCACCTGCATGCCGCGGAACGCTCGGGGTGAGCGTTGCCCCGCGGTCTCAGGGCTGTCCGGCCGGCGCGTCGGCGCGGTCGAGCAGCATGGCGTCGCCGTAGCTGAAGAAGCGATAGCGCGCCGCCACCGCGTGCGCGTAAGCCGCCCGGATCCGGTCGTGTCCGGCGAAGGCGCTCACCAGCATGAGAAGGGTCGAGCGCGGCAGATGGAAGTTGGTGAGCAGCCGGTCGACGACGCGAAAGCAGTAACCGGGCGTGATGAACAACGACGTCGCGCCCGGCCCCGCAGCGAGCCCACCCGACATCGCTGCCGAGGCCTCGAGCGCCCGCAGCGTGGTGGTGCCGACGGCCAGCACCCGGCCGCCGCGCGCGCGCGTCCTTGCGATCGCATCGACCGTGGCGGCAGGGAGCTCGTAGCGCTCCTCGTGCATGCGATGCTGCGAGAGATCCTCGTGACGCACCGGCAGGAACGTTCCCGCTCCCACGTGCAGCGTGACGAATGCCTGATGCACACCACGCCGGGCGAGTGCCGCGAACGTCGCCTGCTCGAAGTGCAGCCCCGCGGTCGGCGCGGCGACGGCGCCCGGCTCTCGCGCGTAGACCGTCTGATAGCGCTCGCGATCGTCCGCCGCGGGCGCGCGCTCGACGTAAGGCGGCAGCGGAACCTCACCGTTGCGCTCGAGCCACGCGGGAAGCGGCTCGGCGATCCCGAAGGAGAGCCTGAAGAAGCGATCGTCGCGCGCGACGACGCGGATGCTGCCGCCGTCCGCGAGCTCGAGCGTGGCGCCGGGGCGCGGCGGATGGCTGGCGCGGACCTGCGCCCACGCCTCCTTCTCCGCCACGATGCGTTCCACGAGGATCTCCACGCGGCCACCGCTCGGCTTGCGGGCGAGCACCCGCGCGTTGAGCACGCGCGTGTCGTTCAGCACCACGAGATCGCCTGGGGCGAGGAGCCCTGGAAGGTCGGCAAAGCGCCGGTCGGCCAGTGCCGCGCCGTCGACGTGCAGGAGGCGCGAGCCGGCGCGCGTGGCGGCAGGCACCTGCGCGATGAGCTCGGGCGGGAGGTCGTAGTCGAAATCGGACAGGCGCAGCGGCATCGGTACCCGAACACGAATCCGCGAGGAATGCTGACGGCGGCCGCGTCGCCGCGCGCCCGTGCTCACGGAGCCCGGGTCCCGGGCGCGGTGCGGGCCCGCGCCACGCATCGCGTCGCGCACTGCGGTGCCTTGGTGCCGGGAGGGGGAATCGAACCCCCACGGTGTTGCCACCGGCGGATTTTGAGTCCGCTACGTCTACCAGTTCCGTCATCCCGGCGCGGCTTGCAGGCCGCCGCGTGCACGAGGCACCGCGGCGCAGCGCATTATCGCAAATGTGCCCGCTGCGCACCCGCTGGTGCGTCACCTGCGCCGGGCGTAGGTCGCGAAGGCGTAGGGCAAGCCGTCGTCGGCGATGTGCTCGCTGCGCGCGATCTCCACGAAGGCGTTCCGGTCCCACACCGGGAACCTGGTGTCGCCGGCGAAGTCGCGGCCAATCTCGGTGAGATGGAGGACGTCGGCGATGGGCAGCGCCTCCGCGTAGAGCGCGGCGCCGCCGATGCAGAAGTGCGGGGGCGGGAGGCTCGCCGCGACCAGCGCGGCGGCCAGCGAGTGCACGACCGTCGCCCCCGGTGCCGCGAGCGCCGGATCGCGGGTGATGACGATGTTCTGCCGTCCGGGCAGCGGACGCCCGAGCGACTGCCAGGTCCTGCGGCCCATCACGATCGCGTGACCCGTGGTCAGCGCGCGGAAATGCGCGAGGTCCGCCGGCAGGCGCCAGGGCAGGGCGTTGTCGGCGCCGATCACGCCGTTGCGCGCGACGGCGGCGATGATCGCGAGCGGGGCGCGCCGCACCGCGCCGCCGGGCGAGGGCGATGCCATAATGCCCGCCATTATAAGAGGGCGCCTTCGCTTGTATTACCCGCGGTCCTTCCTCAAGTTCATCCTGCTGGGCTTCCTGCTCGTGAGCCTGCCGCTGCTGTACGCGCTGGGCGAGCTGCTGCTCTCGCTCGACCGTCTCGCGACGCAGAGCCGCGCCGAGGTGCTGCAGGCCTCGCAGGCGGCACGGTCCTCGCGCCTCCTGTTCGAGCAGACCACGACGCTCGAGCGCCTGGCGCGACAGGAAATCATCCTCGAGGACCCGGCGCTGATCGAGGACTACGGCCGCATGCGGCAGGAGTTCGCGCAGACGACCGAGCAACTCGCCCAGTTGCCGCTCGAGGAGGGGCAGCGGCAGAGCCTCGCCCGGATGCGCGAGCGAGAAACGTCACTGTATGCCTCCCTGCGCAGTTCGCCACGCACGCCCGCCACCGTCAAGCAGCTCGCCGAGGGCTATGCGTCGCTGGTGGAGCAGACGCAGGGGATGCTCACCGCGACCACGCAACTCACGCAGGGGGCGATCGAGCGTCTTCAGGAGACGGCGGCCAAGGGCCGCGAGAAGTGGCTGTGGCTGGCGCTCGCCACGGTGGCGATCGCGCTCGCGCTCGCCGTGGTGTTCGCCGTGCTGATCGCGCGCCCAATCCGCCAGCTCGATCAGGCCGTGCGGCGGCTCGGTACCGCCGACTTCAGGCACGCCATCGAGGTAAGCGGACCGCAGGACCTGCGCTATCTCGGCCAGCGCCTCGAATGGCTGCGCGCGCGCCTCCACGAGCTCGAGCAGCAGCAGTCGCGCTTCCTCCGCCACGTGTCGCACGAGCTCAAGACGCCGCTCACGGCGGTGCGCGAGGGCGCGGAACTGCTGCGCGACAACGTCGGCGGGCGGCTCTCCTCCGAGCAGCAGGAGATCGTGCGCATCGTGCGCGAAAACACGCTCTCGCTGCAGAAGCTCATCGAGGATCTCCTCACCTATCACCAGTCGCGCGCGCTCGAGTCCGCCACGATCGCGCCGGTGGCGCTCGCCGACGTCGTGCGCCGCGTGCTGCGCGAGCAGAAGCTGGCCGCGTCGGCCCGGCTGATCGACGTCGCGACGAACCTTGCGCCTCTCGTGGTGGCGGGCGACCTCGAACGCATCCGCACCGTCATCGACAACCTGCTCTCGAACGCGATCAAGTATTCGCCGCGATCCGGCACGATCGAGATCGCCCTTGCGGAGAAGGACGGCTTCGCCGTGCTCGACGTGTCCGATCACGGGCCCGGCATCGCACCCGGGGAACGGGAGCGAGTCTTCGACTCGTTCTATTCCGGCAAGCCGCCCCCCGACGGCAAGGTCAAGGGCTCCGGCCTCGGTCTCGCCATCGCGCGCGAGTACGCGCTGGCGCAGTCCGGCCGCATCGAGGTGCTCGACCGCGACGACGGCCAGCGCGGCGTGCGGTTTCGCCTGTGGCTCCCGATCTCGCTGGCGGCGAGCCGCGCGCAGGACGAGTCGCCCGTCGCTCGTGCCGCGGCGGTTGCCGGAGGGTCGTCTTGAGCCCGTCTGCCGGAAGCGTCGCCATCCTGCGACAGGTGCGCACTGCAACGGCGTTGGCGGCGGGCCTGTGGCTCGCCGGCTGCGCGACACCGCCCACCATGGTCATCATCACCCCCGAAGAGGCGCAGGCGCCGGAACTCGTTCAGGTTCCGTCACCGCTCGTCGAGTATCCGCCGATCGATCCGGTGGAGCCGCCGCTGGAGAGCGAAGCGACACCTGCCGGCACGCCGGCGGGGTCGTCTCCCGTCGCCGCTTCGGCGACGGATGCCGCGCCGGCGCCGCAGGGAGCGTCGGCCGCGACGCCGGCCGCTCCGTCCGCACCTGCGGCGGGACCGGCGGCGCCCGCGACGTCCGGATCCGCACCCGCCGCGTCCGCGGCGCCGTCGTCGCCGCCGGCTTCCTCCCCCGCACCGGACCCGCATCGCGAGAACGTGGCCATGGCGCCGACGTTCTCCTCGGCGCCCGCGGCGGTGCCGCCTCGCGCCCCGGCGCCGGCGCCGGCGCCGCCGTCGATGGCGGATCTCGAGTTGCTCGCATTGCTCTCCGACCTGCAGCGCTACGGCACGCTCGGTGCGGACGACGTGCGTCGCGAGCTCACCAACGCCACGAACCTCCTCGCGCGCCAGCGCACGGATGCCAACCGCGTTCGCCTCGCCATCCTCTTCACCCTGTCGCGAGCCAACCCCCAGGACGACCAGCGGGCGGTGATGCTCCTCGAGAACGTCGTGAAGGGCAATGGCGGCAACCCCGGCATCAAGGAGCTCGCCGTGGTACTGCAGGTGCAGATCACCGGCCGCCAGCGCGCGGTCCGCGACGAGCAGCAGAAGGCCGACACCGCCCTCCAGAAGCTCGAGGCGCTGCGTCAGATGGAGCGCAGCCTCATCCGTGACCGCGTCCGCAGCGGCGGCGGAGGAGGAGGCGGGGGCGGCGGTGGAGGCAGTGGAGGCGGCGGCGGTGGCAGCGGCGGCGGCGGCTAGCCTCATCAAGGAATGACGCGCATGTCCAGCGATATCCTCCTCGTCGACGACGACCCCGATCTTCTTCGCCTCATCAGCCTGCGACTCACGTCGGCGGGCTACCGGGTGCGCACCGCCGAGAGCGCGGAGACGGCGCTTGCGGCGATCGCCGTGCGTCGTCCCGCGGTCGTGGTCACCGATCTGCGCATGCCCGGCATCGACGGGCTGCAACTCTTCGATGCGATCAATCGACAGCACGCGGGACTTCCGGTGCTGATCCTGACCGCGCACGGCACGATTCCCGACGCGGTCGCGGCCACCCAGCGCGGCGTCTTCGGCTTCCTCACCAAGCCCTTCGACAGCCAGGAGCTTCTGCAGAAGGTGGCGTCCGCGCTGCAGCTCGCCGGCGATGACGCCGGCCGCGGCGACGGCGCGCCGGGCGAGTGGCGCGAAGGCATCATCACCCGCAGCGCCGTCATGGAGGACCTCTTGCGGCAGGCCAAGCTCGTGGCCGATTCCGACGCGAGCATCCTGATCTATGGCGAGTCGGGGACGGGCAAGGAACTCGTCGCGCGCGCCGTGCACCGGGCGAGCCCCCGTCGCGACAAGCCGTTCGTCGCCGTGAACTGCGGCGCCATTCCCGCCGAACTCCTCGAATCGGAACTCTTCGGTCACGCGCGAGGCGCGTTCACCGGTGCGGTGCAGGCGCACAAGGGGCTCTTCCAGGCGGCCGACGGGGGCACCCTGCTGCTCGACGAGATCGGCGACATGCCCATGCCGCTGCAGGTGAAGCTCCTGCGCGTGCTGCAGGAAGGTGAAGTGCGTCCGGTCGGGGCCACGCAGGCGATTCCGGTGGACGTGCGGGTGATCTCGGCGACCCACCGCGACCTCGATGCGCAGAAGGCGTCGGGCCAGTTTCGCGAGGATCTCTACTACCGCCTCAACGTCGTGTCGCTCAAGCTGCCGTCGCTGGCCGAGCGGCGCGAGGACATCCCCGTGCTCGCCGCGCATTTCCTGCGCAAGCTCGCGGAGCGCTACCGCAAGCCCGCGGCCACGCTGGCCCCCGACGCGATGGCGCTGCTGGTCGCGGCACCGTGGCCGGGCAACGTGCGTCAGCTCCTCAACCTCCTCGAGCAGTCGCTGGCGCTGACGACGACATCGGTGATCCCGGCCACGCTCGTGCAGAACGCGCTCAAGGAGGACGCGGCGGCGCTCGTTCCCTTCGAGGAGGCGCGCAAGTCGTTCGAGCGCGACTATCTCGTGCGCCTGCTCAAGATCACCGGCGGCAACGTCACCCAGGCGGCGCAACTCGCCAAGCGCAATCGCACCGAGTTCTACAAGCTCCTGCAGCGGCACCGCCTGGAGCCCGCGATGTTCAAGGAACCCAAGGCCTAGGCAACGCCGCGCGCCTGCGCAGTACTCGTTCGCGGCCTGTCGTGGCGCGGCGACATCGGTTTCGTCGAATAATCAGCACGTTAATGCCGATGTCATAATCGGCGTCGGTGGTTTGCGACACTTCGCATGCGAGGCGCCTGCCTGGGCGCGGTCACCGCGCACCGCGTCATGCGTCGCGCTCACTCGGGAAGGGCCGTTTCGGCTCCCGGCCGGTCAGCGATGGCACGTCGATTGCTTTTCATTGCTCATCTCAACGCGCGCTGCGCTTCCGGAACAAGGTTCGACGATGGACGCCTTCGCTCCCGAATTCTCCAGACACTGGCTCGCCGAACGCGTCGACGAGGAGTTCGCGCGCAATGGTGCGGCGGACGAGGCGAGCGAGCGTGCGGCACTGGAGGCGCTCGCCGAGCGCGTGAGTGCTGCGCGCCTGGTGACGTGAGGCCGGTCGTCGACTGAATCCCTTCACGCCCCGGACGGCGTACGTCCGGACCCCGCGGAGTGGGTCAATGCTCCGGTCATCGGAATCCCCCTTGCCCGCTACATTCCTCCCGGCGGGCTTTTTTTTTGGCATGCTGAGCGGCGCGCAGTGCGGACGGCGGCGCCTTGGGTCGCCTCGTGCTTGCCAAGGCACGCGCATCAGGATCATCGCTGCCGCGAGTCCGCGTGGGACGGGAGCGGTCGTCCCCTGCGGGGCCGCGGGGTGCGCCGTACAATGAAGATCCATTCCACGCTCGGATCCACGTCATGGGGACCCTCATCAGCCTGCAAGCTTCCCCCGCAGCACGCATCGCCGCGTACCGTGCCGACCCCTCCGGCACGCCGCGCGGCGGCCTCGTCGTCATCCAGGAGATCTTCGGCGTGAATGCGCACATCCGCGCGGTGTGCGACGGCTACGCGGCCGACGGTTACCTTGCGGTAGCGCCGGCGATCTTCGACCGTGTCGAGCCGGGCGTGGAGCTGGGCTACACGCCTGCCGACGTTGCGCACGGGCGCGCCCTGCGCGCCAAGGTGGACGCCGAAGGCGCACTCGCCGACATCGCGGCCGCGCGCGAGGTGGCGTCGGTGGCGGGCAAGGTCGCCGTCGTCGGCTACTGCTTCGGCGGCTACCTCGCCTGGCTTGCGGCGGCGCGGCTGCCCGGCTTCGCCTGCGCGATCGCCTACTATGGCGGCGGCATGCACGAGGCCACGGCCGACGCGCCGCGAGTGCCCGTGCTCGGCCATTTCGGCAGGAAGGACGCGTACATCCCGGTCGCGGGCATCGAGGCGCTCGCGGTCGCGCACCCCGCGCTCACGGTGCATTTCTACGACGCCGATCACGGGTTCAACTGCGACGCTCGCGCCTCCCACCACGCACCGTCCGCTGCCGCGGCCCGCGAGCGCACGCTCGCGTTCCTGCGGGAGCACGTGGGGTAGTCATTCGGCCCGCCAGGCTTGCGCGCCGTCCACCGGCACGAGGATGTAGTACAGCGCCAGCGTGTCCCATGGCACCGTGATGGCGGACACCCCAAAGGCAAACCGACCAGGGGAGCGAAGGCGAACAGCATGATGACGTCGTTGAGGGCGACCTGGCTCAGCGTGAAGTTGATGAAGAGCGTCACCCCGATGCCGCGGACGTGACGGCGGAACTCGTGCAAGGCGCCGAAGTCGACCTTCAGCAGCATCGGCACGATCATCAACCAGATGAGCACGGCGACCGGCAGGTTGACCTCGGCCACCTTCCAGTCCGCCACGCGGTGGAATAGCGGCGGGAACGCGTGGCCGAGCGCGACTCCGGCCACGCTGCAGCACAGCACCCACCACGTGAGGTTGCGCTCGAACGACGCCATCTTGAACGTGCCTGCAGGGGCGCGAGTTGGCGTATCGTCTTGCGACATGAGCGGCCATCCCGGGTGTGGCGATGAATCCAGTGGTGCTCGAATCGGTGCTGACGTGTCCGCGCTGCGGCGTGGCCACGGTTGAGCGCATGCCCACCGATGCCTGCCTCTTCTTCCACGAGTGTCCACATTGCAGGGAGCTCATGCGCCCGAAGCCTGGGGACTGCTGCGTGTTTTGCTCGTTTGGCTCGGTGCCGTGCCCTCCGGTCCAGGAGCAGCGCTGCTGCCGCTGACGAGCGCGATTCAGGCGCGCTTCCCCTTTTCGGGGTCGCGCATGAAGGCGGCCGGATCGGGCGCTGCCCAGTGGGCCCTCGCCGGCATGCCGGGCCACACCGGGCGCGCCTCACCCGCGGCCTGGTCGCATCACGGTGATGACCAGGTCCATTCGCGGCGCGTCGGCGCGCGCGAACTCGTCCCAGTTGCGCGTGCAGAGGAACAGCACGTTGCAGACGCGTTCGCTCATGCGCAGCAAGCCTTGGCCTTCACCGGTACCTGCGGGCTGACCTTCGCCGGCCCGTCCGGCGAGCAGCAGCCGCTGGCCGCAGCCGGCTCCTCGCCCTCGGCGCCGAAGCGCGGGATGGAGCCCAGGCTGTGGTACGTCTCCCACGCCACACCTTGCGGGTCGGTGACCCAGTACTTGTCCGACGTCGCGTAGCAGCATTTGGCGCCCACTTCGGTGACGAGGCTCGCATCGGCGGCGGCCAGCTGGTCGCGCATGCCTTGCAACTCCTCATCCGTGTCGACCTGCAGCCCCAGGTGGTTCACATCCAGCTTCGAGCGGCGCATCGAGATGGCGAAGTTCAAGCGCGGGTCCTCGACCATCCACTTCGCGTAGTCGTCCTTCAGGACGGTCGACCCGGCACCGAACACCTGCGAATAGAACCGCACGCTCACGGCGATGTCGTTGACGCCGACGTGCACGTGGAAACGCTTCATGACGCTCTCCTTTTCGGTTGGGACATGGGCGCACAGGCGATATCGCAGGTAGCGCCGCGACAGCAGTTCTCGGTCAGGTAACCAACCAGGCCACTCATGCGTGATGGGAACCAGCCGTCGTCACCTCGGGATCGCGCTCGTCCCGCTGGACGGGCGCGTGAAGGGATGCGCTGACTCTGCCATCGCGGTCGAAGCGATGGACTACCGGAACTGGGCCGGTGACGAGAAGGGTTTCGTCGCGTCTACGACGAACATGACGAACGCATGCAGATCGCCGCGGCCGCTGCTCGATGCCTGCATCGGAAGGTTGGCGCCTTGGCCGGGTTCACTCTGCCCCGTCTCGATGCGCGTGATCCCGTGCGGCGAGCGGATGCTCTGTTCCCCGGCGAGGACGTAGAACGCTTCCGATCCTGGGTGCGAATGGACCGACGTCGTACTTCCGGGCGGACCGCTCGCCTCGTTGATGCGAAGCAGATACTCGGCTGCGGCGACCCGCGGCACCGGTCCCACCCGCGTCACCTGCTATCAGATGGGATGGGTCGCCGACGGAGGCGCAGCGCTGACGCGGGCACTGGCGCTCGCGCGATCGGCGGAGCAGATGCAGCCCGACCTCGCCGAAACGCACTGGGTACTCGGCTTTGTCGATGCGCAGCGACGCCGGCACGGTGAAGCGCTGGGTGAGCTCGACCGGGCCTTGCGCCTCAATCCATCCTACGCCGATGCCTACGCGCTGAAGGGTGGTATCGATACCTACATCGGGAAGCCCGGCGACGGCATTCCATTGCTGCGGACGGCGCTACGGCTGAATCCACGGGCGGGCTCGCTCTTTTTCCTGCTGCTGGGCCGCGCGTACTACTTCCTTGGCGACCGTGAACAGGCGCAGGTCAACCTCGAGCAGGCGCTGTCGCGCAATCCGGAGAACCTGGAAGCGCACATCTACCTGGCGGCCACGTATCGCGGTGACGCCAGGCCGCAAGCCGCGCAATGGGAGGTGACCGAGATCCGCATGCTCGAACCCGGGTTCGATGGGCACCGCTGGCTTGCCTCGTATCCGCTCACCGACCTCGAGCAACGCGAACGGCTTTCGAGGGACCTGCAGGAACTCGGCCTGCTGGACCGGACTGAACAAGCTCGTCTGACGGGGTCCTATACCGCCACCGGCGCCCTGAGCGCCGGGTGACTCTCGTAGCCCACGATCTCGATGTCGTCGTAGGTGTAGTCGAAGAGCGTCGGCGGCTTGCGCTTCAGCACGAGCCGCGGCAGCGCGAGCGGCTCGCGCGCGAGCTGTGTTGCCACCTGCTCGAGGTGGTTGAGGTAGAGGTGGCAGTCACCGCCGGTCCACACGAAGTCGCCCACGTCGAGGTCGGTCTGCTGGGCGACCATGTGCGTGAGCAGGGCATACGAGGCGATGTTGAAGGGCACGCCGAGGAAGATGTCGGCGCTGCGCTGGTAGAGCTGGCAGGAGAGCCGTCCCTGCGCGACGTAGAACTGGAAGAACGCGTGGCAGGGTGGCAGCTTCATGCGCGGGATCTCGCCCACGTTCCACGCCGACACGATGAGGCGCCGCGAGTCTGGATTGCGGCGGATGTCCGCCACGAGCTGCGCGAGCTGGTCGACGTGGCCGCCGTCCGGCGTAGGCCACGAGCGCCACTGGTAGCCATAGATGGGCCCGAGATCGCCGTCGGGGTCCGCCCACTCGTCCCAGATCGTGACGCCGTTCGCCTTCAGGTAGGCGATGTTGGTCTCGCCGCGCAGGAACCACAGCAGCTCGTGCACGATCGACTTCGTGTGCACCTTCTTGGTGGTGAGGACCGGGAATCCGTCGCGCAGGTCGAAGCGCATCTGGTGGCCGAACACCGACAGCGTCCCGGTGCCGGTGCGGTCATCCTTGCGCACGCCGTGATCGCGCACGTGGCGCATGAAGTCGAGGTACTGGCGCATGCGGCGATTGTAGCGCGGCGCCCGCCTGCAACCGGCCGCTCGCCGCCGCGCCGCAGCGCGCCGTTCGTCGGCACCCGCCGCGCTCCTCTTGACGGCCACGGTCGCCGCGCGTAATGTAGCTACACGTTTAGTCACTTAGTCAAATGTGCCGCGGATGCGAGCGTCCTACGACCGTGCCATACCCCGCGCCTGGCAGCGCACCGCCGGAATCTTCACCGCGCTCGGCGATGCGCACCGGCAGCGTATCCTGCTCATGTTCGAGCCGGGCGAGGCGCTGACGGCCACGCAGATCGTGGACGCGGCGCCGTTGTCGCGCACGGCGGTGGTGCATCACCTGCGCGTCCTGCGCGATGCGGGCGTGCTGCGTGCGCGCAAGGCCGGACGCGAGGTCTGGTACACGCCCGATCCCGATGCGGTGCGCGCGGGGCTCGCGGCGGTCCTCGACTATCTCGCCGCGCACCTGCCCGGCGAGGTTGCCAATGAGGCACGCGATCCGGCAGCCCTGCGGATGGCTGCGCTTCCCTCCCGCCCCCATCCTCGCTCTCGCTCTCACCCCCGCGCCTGACGAGCGCGGACGACCGACGATCGCCGACCCCATGGCCCATCCGAGCCAGTTCGACCTCCTGAAGCAGCGCCGCTTCGCTCCGTTCTTCTGGACGCAGTTCGCGGGTGCCGCCAACGACAACATCTACAAGAACGCACTCATCATCTTCGTGGCGTATCGCGCGGCGGTGCACGCGGGGCTCGACGCGAACACGCTCGTCAACCTCGCAGCGGGGCTGTTCATCCTCCCGTTCATGCTGCTGTCGGCAACGGCGGGGCAGCTCGCCGACAAGTACGAGAAGTCACGTCTCATCCGCTTCATCAAGGTTCTCGAGATCGCGATCATGGTGGTGGGGACGATCGGCTTCTTGCTGCCGAGCCTGACGCTGCTCTTCGCCGCCCTCTTCCTCATGGGCGTGCATTCCACGCTGTTCGGCCCCGTCAAGTACGCGATCCTGCCGCAGCACCTCGGCAACGACGAGCTGGTCGGCGGCAACGGCCTGGTCGAGATGGGGACCTTCGTGGCGATCCTGCTCGGCACGATCGCGGGCGGGCTGCTCGTCGCGGTGCCGGGCGTGGGGCCCGTGCTCGCGGGCTGCGCCGCGATCGCGGTCGCCGTCGCCGGCTGGCTCGTGAGCCGGGCGATCCCGGTGACGCCCGCCGTGGCGCCCGATCTCGCCATCAACTGGAACCCGTTCACCGAGACGTGGCACACCCTGCGCCTCGCCTACGGCAACCGCATCGTGTGGCTGTCGATGCTCGGCATCTCCTGGTTCTGGTTCTACGGCGCCACGTTCCTGACGCAGTTCCCGAACTTCGCGCGCAACGTGCTCGGCGGCGACGAGCACGTCGTCACCTTCCTGCTCGCGCTGTTTTCGATCGGCATCGGCACCGGTTCGCTGCTCTGCGAACGGCTTTCCGGACGCAAGGTGGAGATCGGCCTCGTCCCGTTCGGCTCGATCGGCCTCACGGTGTTCGCGGTCGACCTGTGGTTCGCGAGCAGCGACATGAGCGCGACGACGCTCACGGGCATCGCCGGCTTCCTCGCCGGCCCCGGCCACTGGCGCGTGGTGCTGGACCTGGTGCTGATCGGCCTTTTCGGCGGCTTCTTCATCGTTCCGCTCTACGCGCTGATCCAGGAGCGCTCGGAACCCGCGTACCGGTCGCGCATCATCGCCGCCAACAACATCCTCAACGCGGTCTTCATGGTGGCCTCGGCGGGACTCGCCATCGGGCTGCTCGGCGAGGGACTGTCGATTCCCTACCTCTTTCTCGTCACCGGCATCCTCAATGCCGTGGTGGCGCTCTTCATCTACAAGCTCGTGCCCGAGTTCCTCATGCGCTTCCTCGCATGGCTGCTGATCCACACGATGTACCGCGTGGACAAGGAGGGGCTCGAGAACGTCCCGGCCGAGGGACCGTGCATCGTGGTGTGCAACCACGTGAGCTACGTCGACGCGCTGGTGATCAGCGCCTGCGTGCCGCGGCCCATCCGCTTCGTGATGGACCACCAGATCTTCAAGGTGCCGCTGCTCAACTGGATCTTCCGGACCATGCGCGCAATTCCGGTGGCCTCGGGCCGCGTCGATCCGGCGCTCAAGGAGAAGGCCTTCGCGGATACCGCGGCGGCGCTGCGCGACGGCGAGATCGTGGGGATCTTCCCCGAAGGCGCGCTCACGCGCGACGGCGAGATGGCGCAGTTCCGCGCGGGCGTGGAGCGCATGGTCAGGGAGACGCCGGTGCCCGTGGTGCCGATGGCCCTGCGCGGCCTGTGGGGGAGCTTCTTCAGCCGCACCGCCGACGGCAAGGCGATGCGCCGCTTCCGCGGCATGTTCACGCGGATCGGAATCGTGGCGGCGCCGCCGCTGTCTCCCGGCGAGGTCACGCCCGACGGACTCCACGCGCGCGTGCTCGCACTGCGCGGCGACCTGCGCTGACGCTGCGCCGTCGTCACGACAAACCCACCCAAGGTCGTCATCATGATGATTGCGCTCGGCATCGCGGTCGGCTTCATCCTCGGCGCATTCGCCCTGGGCTGGTCGGGCGCCCTTGCGGGCGCCTTCACCGGATTCATCGTCATGCTGGCGTGGCGATCGCGCACGCAGGCGCGCATGGCGCAACGCGGCAGGGCAGGAGGCGCTGCCGGGGCGTCGCGGCCAGTCCACGACGATGCGCCGGCGACGATCGAGGCGCGGCTCGCGGCCATCGAGACGCGCCTTGCCGTGCTCGAGGGACGCGCCGGCATCGCCCGCGACGTTGCGCACGTCGGCCGGGACGTGGGGGCGATGCGCAGGGCTGCTGCATCGTGGGCACCTCCCGCGACTCGGACGGACGTGGAGGTGCCTGCGGCGGGGCCCGCTTCCGATGCGCAGGCATCGCCACCGCCTGCATCGCCCTGGTCTTCGCAAAGCGCGTCCGTTGCGCCGATGGGCGGTGATGCCATGGCCACAGCGGCGCACGTGACGCGTGGCACGATCCCGGACGCTCCCGCTGCGGAAGCCGGCGTCCGGGCACCCGACGGGACGCCAGCAGCCTTGCACGCGCCCGCTCGGGCGCCCCATCCGCTCTGGGCATGGTTCACCGGCGGCAACGTGCTTACGCGAGTCGGCGTCGTCGCGCTGTTCGTGGGCGTGGGTTTCCTCCTCAAGTACCTGGCCGAGTTCGTCACGGTTCCGATCGGCATTCGCCTCGCCGGCATCGCGCTCGCCGGCGCCCTGCTGGTGGGCCTCGGGTCGCGGCTCGCCGCCACGCGTCCCGGCTATGGCGTATCGCTCGAAGGCGCGGGCGCCGGCATCCTCTACCTCACGACGTTCGCCGCATTGCGCGTCTACGGCGTGCTGGAGTCCGGACCCGCGTTCGCGCTGCTGATCGCGGTATCCGCGCTCACCGTGTGGCTCGCGGCGCGCGCCGATTCGCAACCGCTGGCGGGACTGGCCGTGGCCGGTGGCTTCCTCGCGCCGTTCCTCGTCGCGTCGTCCGCCGGGTCACCGGCGCTGCTGCTCGGTTACTTCCTCGTGCTCAACGTCGCGATCCTCGCGTTGGCGCTCGTCAAGTCGTGGCGTGCGCTCAACGTGGTCGGCTTCGTGTTCACGTTCGTGCTCGGTGCCCTTTGGGGGCATCGCTTCTATCGTCCCGAGCAGTTCGCCGCGGTGGAGCCCTTCCTCGTCGCTCACTTCCTGCTCTACCTCGCGGTGGCGATCCTGTATGCGCGACGCGCACCGCTTCAAGCGAGACGGCCGGTCGACGCGCTGCTGGTGTTCGGCGTGCCCCTCGTGGCTTTCGGGTTGCAGGCGGCGCTCCTGCGCGAGTCCCGCTACGGGGTGGCGGCGAGCGCCTTCGTGCTGTCGGCGTTGTACGGCATCCTCGCGATGGCCTTGCGCGGGCGGGAGGCGGCGGGCCACGCACTGCTCGCGCGCGCTTTCGTGGCGCTGGCGGTGATCTTCGTCACCATCGCCATCCCGTTCGCCGTCGATCCGCAATGGACGCCAGCATGGTGGGCACTCGAGTCCGCCGCCGTGTACTGGATCGGTTGCGCGCAGCGGCAGCCGTTCGCGCGAGCCTTCGCGCTCCTGGTCCAGGCCGGCGCCGCCGTGGCGTTCTGGATGGCAGGTGCCGTTGCCGGCGGCCCGCCGTTCCTGAACGCGGTGTTCCTGGGCAGCGCGCTCGTCGGCTTGGCTGCCCTCGCCACGGTTTTCGTCGCCGATCGAGATCGGGACGTGATCGCTCCGGTGGAGCGCGCTCTTGCGCCGTTCCTGCTGGCGTGGGGCATCCTGTGGTGGATCGGCGCGGGCGTGGGCGAGATCGAGCGCGTGACGCCGGAGCGCATGTGGACGCGGTCGACCCTCGCGTACACGCTCGGCAGCGCGATCGCGGCGCTCGTGGTCTCGCGAGCGCTGCGCTGGACACGCTTGTCGTGGTTCGGCGCGGCGTTGCTGCCCGTCATGGCCGTGGTCGCGCTCATGGACTGGAGCGACGGGAACACCACGCTGGACAGGTACGGCTGGATCGTGTGGCCTGTCGCGTGGCTCGCGCAATGGGTCGTCCTGCACGCGGTGGGATCGCGCACGGCCGACGGCGAGCCGCCGGCGCAGGCGCGCCGGCTCGGCGTCGTGCACGCGGCGTCGGCGGTGGCGCTCGTCGCGTGGGCCGCGTGGGAGGCGAGCGAGTGGGCCGGCCGCGTGGCCGCGCCGGGCAGCGTGTGGATGCCGTGTGCGGCGGTCTTGCCGGCGGTGATCTTTCTCGTCGCGATGGTGACGTTGCCCGCAGACGCCCCCTGGCCGTTCCGGCAGTTTCGCGAGGCATACGCCCGCTCGGCGGCCACCGTGGTGGCCACCCTCGCCTGCGTGTGGTTCGTGCTCGCCAACCTGTTCTCGCCGGGAGGGGCGCCGCCGCTGCCGTACGCGCCGCTGGCCAATCCGCTCGATCTCACGCTGCTTGCGGTCGTGGGCGCGGTCTTCGCCTGGTCCGCCAGGCTGCGCCGCATCGACGAGCGCACGCTCTATCCGTGGCTCGGCGTGGCTGTCTTCCTCCTGGTCAACGCGATGGTGTTCCGTTCCGTCCACCAGTGGCTCGCCGTGCCTTGGCGTTTCGACGCGCTGGTCGCGTCGAAGACGCTGCAGGCGGCGCTCACGCTCACCTGGACCGCGACGGCACTGCCGCTCATGGTGATGGCGAACCGGCGCGCGATCCGTCCGTTGTGGATGGTGGGTGCGGCGCTTCTCGCCATCGTGGTGGGCAAGCTCTTCCTGCTCGACCTGTCCTCGCTGTCGGGGTTGCCGCGCATCGTGGCCTTCATCGGCGTGGGGCTGCTGCTGCTCGTGATCGGTTACCTCGCGCCATTGCCGCCGGCAAGGCAGGAAGAGGCGCAGCGGTCGACCCATGACGACGACGCGTGACGCTGCTTCTCCGGCCACCGGGGATGGCGGCAAGAAAGAAGGCCTGTGGCGTGTCTTTCTGGTATTCCTGCGCCATTCACCTGCCGCGAGACTTCGGCATGGCGGTCGTCGCCTTGGTCGCCCTGATGTTCTGGAAGCTGCCGCCCTGGCTCGTTGTGGTGGGGTGCGGAGTGGCAGGCTGGCTGACAGTCGCCTTCTGAAAACGACAGAGCCCGGGAACCGCTATGGCATCATGACTCCATGTCAGGCAATACCTTCGGTACCCTTTTCGCATTCACCTCCTTCGGCGAGTCGCACGGCCCGGCGATCGGCTGCGTCGTCGACGGCTGCCCGCCCGGCATGGCGCTGGCCGAAGCCGACATCCAGCAGCAGCTCGACCGGAGGCGCCCCGGGACGTCGCGACACGTCACGCAGCGGCGCGAGCCGGATACCGTCGAGATCCTGTCCGGGGTGTTCGAAGGCGTCACCACGGGCACCCCGATCGCGCTCCTGATCCGCAACCAGGACCAGCGCAGCAAGGACTACGCGAGCATCGCCGGCACCTTCCGCCCGGGACATGCGGACTACACCTACTGGCAGAAGTACGGCATCCGCGACTACCGCGGCGGTGGCCGCCAATCAGCGCGCGAGACTGCGGTGCGGGTGGCCGCGGGCGCGATCGCCAGGAAGTGGTTGCGCGAGCGCTACGGTGTCACGATCCGCGGCTACATGACGCAGCTCGGGCCCAATGCGATTCCCTTCGAATCATTCGAGCACGTCGACGGCAATCCGTTCTTCGCGGCCAATGCGTCGATGGTGGCGGAGCTCGAGACGTTCATGGACCGCCTGCGCAAGTCCGGCGACTCCGTGGGCGCCCGCATCGAGGTCGTCGCCACCGGCGTGCCGGTGGGATGGGGGGAGCCCGTGTACGGCAAGCTCGACGCGGATCTCGCCTCGGCCATGATGAGCATCAATGCGGTGAAGGGCGTGGAGATCGGCGCCGGCTTCGACGCGGTCACGCAGCGCGGCACGGAGCACTCCGACGAGATGACACCGGAAGGTTTCCTGTCCAATCACGCGGGTGGCATCCTGGGCGGCATCTCCACCGGCCAGGACGTGCGCGTGGCGATCGCGGTCAAGCCCACGTCGTCGATCCGCCTCGACCGCCAGTCGATCGACAAGGCGGGCCATCCGACCATCGTGAATACCCACGGACGCCACGATCCCTGCGTGGGCATCCGCGCCACGCCGATCGCCGAGGCGATGATGGCGGTGGTGCTGATGGATCATGCGCTGCGCCATCGGGCGCAGAACGCCGACGTGGTGGTGACCACGCCACGCATCGCCGCCCAGGCGCCCGCCGACGTGGTCGCGCGGCACGCCGCACGCAAGGCGGCGGTCGACGATCCGGATCCCGACGAGGCGTAGCGTCCGTGCACGGCGGTGCCGGCGGATCCGGCAGGAGCCGGGACTAGGCTTCGCCGTCGCGCGCGTCGCCCTCGCGCGTGGTCTCCACCCGCGCTGCGGCGCCGCCGCGTGCGAACGTGAGCGCGACGCGATCGCCCGCGGCCAATTGCCGTGCGTCGACCACGATCTGTCCGCTCGCCGTCGCCACGTAGGCGTAGCCGCGCGTCAGGACCGCTTCCGGGTTGAGGTGGGCGAGGTTCTGCGTGAGCGCATCGAGCCGCCGCGCCGCAGCGGCCACACGCTCGCGCGCACCGCGCTCGAAGGCTAGCGCGAGGCGCCGGACTTCCACGGCAGCCGGCAGCGGCGCGCGCAACTCGCGCCCCAGGCGCAGCTGCGCCGTGCCCGTGCGGCGCAGGCGCGCCTCCTGCTGGACGCGGGCGCAGCGCGCGAGCCGCCGCGCGAGCTCGTCCGTGCGTGACGCCTGCCCGGCGATGCGCGCTGCGGGATGGACGAGCCGGCGCATGGCATGGTCGAGACGCTGCTCGCGGCTTTCGAGGCGGCGCAGGGCAGCGTGGCGAAGCGCCCGCACGGCGGTGTGAAGCTGCTGCAGGAGCGTGACGCGATCCGGAATCACGACGGTGGCGGCGGCCGTGGGCGTGGGCGCCCGCACGTCGGCGATGAAGTCGCAGATCGTGAAATCGGTCTCGTGTCCAACGCCGGAAACGATCGGCAGTGCCGAGCCGTATACGGCCCGCGCCACCGGCTCCTCGTTGAAGGCCCACAGATCCTCGATGGAGCCGCCCCCGCGGGCGACGATCAACACGTCGACCTCGGCGCGCTCGTTGGCGAGGCGGATCGCCTGCGCGATCTCCGCCGACGCGCCGGAGCCCTGCACCGAGGCCGGGTAGAGCACCACGGGCAGCGACGGCCAGCGTCGCGCGAGCGTCGTCAGGATGTCGCGCAGCGCGGCGGCTCGCGGCGATGTC
The DNA here is from genome assembly GCA_964439475.1 of uncultured Alcaligenaceae bacterium. Lineage (GTDB taxonomy): Bacteria > Pseudomonadota > Gammaproteobacteria > Burkholderiales > Casimicrobiaceae > VBCG01. The sequence goes on along the minus strand of CAYTOT010000006.1, from coordinate 104,928 downwards.
ACGAGACCCACGGCGCGCGGATACGCAGGAAGCGGGCGCTTGCGGGCTGCGGCGAACCAGCCGGCGGCCTCCAGACGTGCCTTGAGCCGCAGGAAACGCTCGTAGAGTGCTCCCTGGCCCGCCTGCCGCACGCTGTCCACGGCGAGCTGGAACTCGCCGCGTGCCTCGTAGATCGTCGGCGTGGCCCGCACCTCGACGTGCAGGCCGTCGCGGAGCGCGAAATCCACCTGCTGGGCGCGCAGGCGATACAGCACGCAACGCACCTGCGCCTGGCTGTCCTTGAGGTTGAAGTAGCAGTGACCGGACGTCGCTCGCGAGAAGCCGCTGATCTCCCCGCTTACCCACGCGAGCCCGAGCGATCGCTCGACCAGCAGGCGGGCCTGGGCCACGAGCGCCGACACCCCGATCACCGCCGTCTGGAGGCTGCGGCCGGGTGCGCCGTCATCCGGACGCCGTCTCGTGCGTTCAGGAAAGAGGTCTTCGTTCACGCGAGGCTCAAGGGTGGGACGAATGCAGGACCTGGACAAACGCAGGTGCAACATTGGAATCGTCCAGGACAACAGGGCCATTCCATAGGGGGCAATACCCTCGAACCCGTGCCGGAACGCGCCGCCGGCACTTGTTGCGAAGGTATGGGAGAGCGTTTGCAACTACCTGTTATGACAGGCAAATTACACGACCAGAAATTGCCCACCGCAACCTTTTTCCGTACCCAGGCACCACTTAGCGAACCAATTTACAAGATATGCACATCACTATCCACAGGAATTGTGGACAAGGCGCCCTCCGGCGTTCGCCGCCCCCCGCTGCAAGCCTTGCCGGACGCGGGGTTTCGGGGATCGGGCGCGTTCCCGAGGCAGATCCCCATGCCGCCCGCCTGGGCGTTTGGTTAGAATCTTCCTTTCGCTCCGATTGTTCATGAACGACCCAACGATGGATGCTGCGGTGCCGCAAGTTGCCGGAAACAAGGTCGACAGCCCGTCCATGGGCGCGCGCGACGGTACGGCGCCGGCCGCCAACTTCCTGCGCACGATCGTTGCCGAGGACAACCGCAGCGGCAAGTACGGCGGGCGCGTGGTCACGCGCTTTCCGCCCGAGCCCAACGGCTACCTGCACTATGGCCACGCCAAGTCGATCATCCTGAACTTCGGCCTGGCCCAGGAGAACGGCGGCACCTGCCACCTGCGCTACGACGACACCAATCCGCTCAAGGAGGAGGTGGAGTTCGAGGATGCCATCGCCGCGTCCGTGCGCTGGCTGGGTTACGACTGGGGCGGTCATCGCTATCACGCCTCGGACTACTACGACGACCTGTACCGTTTCGCGGAGTGGTTCATCGAGCGGGGGCTCGCGTATGTCGACAGCCAGTCGGCCGCCGAGATGCGTGCCACGCGCGGCAGCCTGACCGAGCCGGGCATCGAGAGCCCCTATCGCGATCGCGGTGCGGCCGAGAGCCTCGACCTCTTCCGCCGCATGAAGGCGGGTGAGTTCGCCGACGGTGCGCACGTGCTGCGCCTGAAGATCGACATGGGCAGTCCGAACGTGAACATGCGCGATCCGGCGATCTACCGCATTCGCCATGCCTCGCACCACCGTACCGGCGACAAGTGGTGCATCTATCCGCTGTACGACTACACGCACTGCATCTCCGACGCGCTCGAGCGCATCACGCATTCGATCTGCACGCTCGAGTTCCAGGATCACCGTCCGCTGTACGACTGGATCATCGGCAAGCTCGCCGACGGCGGCATGCTGGAACGGCCGCTGCCGCAGCAGTACGAGTTCGCGCGGCTCAACCTGACCTACGTGGTGCTGTCGAAGCGGCGGCTGATCGAACTCGTCGAGAAGGGCTACGTCGACGGGTGGGACGACCCGCGCATGCCCACGCTGGTCGGCGCGCGTCGCCGCGGCTTCACGCCCGAGGGCTTCCGGCTGCTGGCCGAGCGCATCGGTGTTTCCCGTGGCGACTCGTGGATCGACATGGGCATCCTCGAGGAGGCCATGCGCGACGATCTGAACGCGCGCGCGCAGCGACGGATCGCCGTGCTCGATCCGGTCAGGCTCGTGATCGACAACTACCCCGAGGGGCAGAACGAGAATTGCTTCGCCCCCAATCATCCGCAACGGCCGGAACTCGGCAGGCGCGCGCTCCCGTTGTCGCGCGAACTCTGGATCGAGCGCGACGATTACTCCGAAGACCCGCCCAAGGGCTACTTCCGGCTGAGTCCCGGTGCCGAGGTGCGCCTGCGCTACGGCTACATCGTGAAGTGCACGGGAGCGGTGAAGGACGCGCAGGGCAACGTGGTCGAGGTGCACTGCACGTACGACGCGTCCACCCGGAGCGGCACCCCCGGGGCCGATGTGCGCAAGGTGAAGGGCAACATCCACTGGCTGTCGGCGGCGCACGCCCTGCCCGCCGAGGTGCGCCTGTACGATCGTCTCTTCGGGGTGCCGTTTCCGGGTGCCCGCAACCCCTGGGGCAATGCGCGTCCCGGCGAGGCCGCGGCGAGCGAGCCTTCACCCGAGCAGCATCATGCGGTGGCGGGGGACGATGACGACGCCGACGAGATTGCCGAGCGCGACTACCTCGACGACCTCAACCCCGGATCCAAGCACGTGATCCGCGCCTTCGTGGAGCCGGCGCTGGCGGCGGCGCAGGCGGAGGAGCGCGTCCAGTTCGAGCGCCACGGCTACTTCGTGGCCGACCTGCGCGACCACGTTCCCGGCTCGCCGGTCTTCAACCGGGCGGTCTCGCTCAAGGATTCCTGGAGCAAGGGCTAGGCAGCCCGGCCGCCGGGCCGTTCGGCGGTGGCGCCGGTGTGCCCTTTCCGCGGTTCAGGCGCGCCTTGCGGGCGGGCCGCGAGCCCCAATGTTCGCGTGGGTGCCGAAAGACGCATGCGCACGCTATATTGCGCGCTGGCCTGTTCCCGACTCCACGACCGAGACCACCATGAAACGGATCTTCCTGTTCGTCCTCACCAACCTCGCGGTGATCGCCGTGCTGTCGATCGTGCTCAGGATCCTGGGGCTCGATCGCGCCGGCGGCGTCAACGCGGGCTACGGCGAACTCCTCGCGTTCTCCGCGGTCGTCGGCTTCACCGGTTCGATCATCTCGCTCCTGATGTCGAAATCGATGGCCAAGATGTCCACCGGTGCGCACGTGATCTCGCAACCATCGAACGAGGTCGAGACCTGGCTCGTGTCCACGGTGCAGAAGCTCGCGAAACAGGCGGGCATCGGCATGCCCGAAGTCGCGATCTACGAAGGCGAGCCCAATGCGTTCGCCACCGGCGCCTTCAGGAATTCGGCGCTGGTCGCCGTCTCGACCGGCCTCCTGCAGTCGATGAACAAGGAGGAAGTCGAGGCGGTCCTCGGACACGAGGTGGCGCACGTGGCCAACGGCGACATGGTCACGCTGACGCTGATCCAGGGCGTGGTGAACACGTTCGTGATCTTCCTGTCGCGCGTGATCGGGTCGATCGTCGATCGCGCGGTCTTTCGCAACGAGCGCGGTACCGGACCCGGCTACTTCATCACGGTGATGGTCCTGCAGATCGTGCTCGGCTTCCTCGCGTCGATCATCGTCGCCTGGTTCTCGCGGCGCCGCGAGTTCCGCGCCGATGCCGGTTCAGCACAGTACCTGGGCTCGCCGTCACCGATGGTGAACGCGCTGCGGCGCCTGGGCGGGGTCGAGCCCGGCACGCTGCCCGAGGCGATCAAGGCCTTCGGCATCACGGATCGCGCCGGCATCATGGCGCTCTTCTCCACGCACCCGCCGATCGCCGATCGCATCGCGGCGCTGCAGCAGGCCGGACGTTGAGCCCGCGGTCGCGACGCTGCGCCGGCGGCGAGTGGCGCGCAGGCGCGCTCGCGGCGCTACCATAGCGGCATCGCCTCACGCGCATCGCACGCCATGTTCAAGATCGAGTACGAGGACGACAAGGGCATCTGGCACGACGTCTTTGGCGACGACGGCAAGCTCGTCGTGTTCTCCGAGGAGAGCGCGGCGCGCACGGCGCTCGCCGAGCGCTTTCCAGTGCTCGTGCAGATGGAGAAGTACGGCGACGGCAAGCGCACGCGCGTGATCCGCATCCTCGAGGACGAGGACGACTGGCCGAAGCGCAAGAAGTGACCTTCGCCTGAATCAGCAAAAGAAAACGGCCGGGCGCTCGCGCGCACCGGCCGTTCGCTCTCCCGAGCGGCGTGGTCTTACTTCAGATGATTCGAGACGAGCTTGGTCATCTCGAACATCGAAACCTTCCCCTTGCCCCCGAAGACCGCCTTGAGCTTCTCGTCGGCGTTGATGAGACGCTTGTTGACGGCGTCCTGCAGCTTGTTCTTCTTGATGTAGTCCCAGATCTTCTTGGTGACTTCGGTGCGCGGCATCGGTATTGCGCCGACGACGGCGGCGAGCGTGACCGACGGCGTCATCGCCTTCATGAACGCCGCGTTGGGCTTGCGCTTGGCGGCAGGTTTCTTCGCGGCGGCCTTTTTCGCAGCGGGCTTCTTCACCGTCTTGGCAGCCTTCTTCGCGGCGGGCTTCTTCGCGGCGGGTTTCTTGGCGGCCGCTTTCTTGGCGGCGGGCTTCTTGGCAGCGGTCTTCTTCGCAGCTTTTTTGGCAGTAGCCATGGGTCTCCTTCCTGTCTGTGTGTGCGAGCGGGCTCGAAAGCCGATCGGCCTGAAGCGGTCCCTTCCTGTCACGGGCCCTCTTCATCGCGGCCGACTATACCGCATTTTCCCTCTGGGCAAGTGCGTTTGCAGAGGGAAAACGGGCGATTTCCGCAGGGTGTTGCGCGGGCGTTCCTGCGCTGCCGCCGGCACCCCTGCAGCCGGGTGCCAGGCAGTTGATGACCCCTTGCAGGGCGGTCGCATCGGCGAGCTCCACGACGAGCGGCCAGCAGGAGGGAAGCGCGCAGCGAGGCGCCGGGCATCAGCAGCACCGCCACTGGCGCCGACAGGCCGATCATGATGAAGAACGCGACGAGGAGGACGGTGCGCCGGCGGGGGGTGGGTGGCCCTCGCGCCGAAGCGTAGAATACGGGCTGCGTTGCCCGCATGAATACCCCGTCGCCTCCCCTTTCCGCGCTCCGCACCGACTACAAGCGGGCCACGCTCGACGAGCGCGACGTCGCTCGCGATCCGCGCACGCAGTTCTCACGCTGGTTCGCCGAGGCGGTGGCTGCGCAAGTGCCGGAACCCAACGCGATGACGCTCGCCACCGCCGACGCCTCGGGGCGTCCGTCGGCGCGCATCGTGCTCCTCAAGGAAGCCGACGATCGCGGCTTCGTCTTCTACACCAACCAGGACAGCCGCAAGGGGCGGGAGCTGCAAGCGCGTCCGCAGGCGGCGCTCCTCTTCTTCTGGCCCGAGCTCGAGCGGCAGGTGCGCATCGAGGGGGAGGTCGAGGTGCTCCCCGGTGCCGTCGCCGACGCCTACTGGGTCACGCGCCCGCGGCTATCGCGGCTCGGCGCATGGGCGTCGCCGCAGAGCGCGCCGCTGGCCGACCGGGCCGCGCTGGAGGAGCGCTTCGCGCAGGCCGAGGCACGCTTCCCGGGTGACGATGTCGCGCGCCCGCCGCACTGGGGTGGCTATCGCGTGGCACCGTCACGTCTCGAGTTCTGGCAGGGACGGCCGTCGCGCCTGCACGACCGGATCGTGTATGCCCGGGACGGCGAGGGCTGGCGGATCGGCAGGGTGGCGCCATGAGGGGAATCTTCGAGCGCAGCGTCGTCGGGCGCAATCCGGCGCTCGTCACGATCGTCGGCCTCGGAATCGTCAATCACGTGGTGCTTGCCGGCAGTCGCGTCACGGTCACGCTCGATGCCCTGAGGCAGGGGACATCGACGGCGGCGGTGGGCCTGCTCCTTGCGCTCTTCGCGCTGCTGCCGGCGTTTTTCGCGGTGGCGGCAGGCCGCCTCTCGGATCGCATCGGTGCGCGCCGTCCGATGATCGCCGGCTCGATCGTGCTGGCGCTGGGTGCGCTGCTGCCGCTCGTCGTGCGCGGCCTCCCGGGCCTCTTCGTGAGCGCGGCCGTGATGGGCGTGGGTTTCATGCTCTTCCAGGTCCCGGCGCAGAACGCCGCCGGCGCGCTCGGTCCGCCCGCAGAGCGCGCGCACAACTTCAGCACGCTCGCGCTGGGATACGCGATCTCCGGGCTCCTCGGCCCGCTCGTGGCCGGTTTCGCCATAGACCACGCCGGCTTCGTTGCCACGTTCGCGATCTTCGTGCTGCTGCCGATCCTGCCCGCTGCGGTGCTGGCCCGGGGACGTCCCGTCCTGCCGAACCCTCACCCCAGGGCAGCCGAGGTGCGCAAGGGCGGTGCCATCGAGCTCCTCACCCACCGCAAGCTGCGGCGCGCGTTCCTCGTGAACGTGCTGCTGGCCATGGCGTGGGACCTCAACACCATCGTGATTCCGGTATACGGCAACAGCATCGGCCTGTCGGCTTCGCAGATCGGCGTGATCCTCGCGTGCTTCGCCGCCGCCACGCTCGTCGTGCGTCTGGCCATGCCGTGGATCCTTCGCCGCGCGAACGAGCACCAGATCCTCACGATCGCGCTCTTCATCGCGGGCAGCGTCTACATGGTCTTTCCGTTCTCGCATTCCGCGGGCACGCTGATGGCGCTCTGCTTCTGCCTCGGGCTCGGGCTCGGGATGTCGCAGCCGATGGTGATGTCGCTGCTGCACACGCACGCGCCGGAAGGGCGCGCGGGCGAGGCGGCGGGCGTGCGCATGTCGCTCGTGCAGGCCATGGCCGTGGGCGTGCCGCTCACCTTCGGCACGCTCGGCGCGACCGTCGGCATGGCGCCGGTGTTCTGGTCGGTCGGGCTGCTGCTGACGGGCGGCGGGCTCTTTTCGAGGCCGCCGCGCTGAAGGGACTCCGGCGGCGAGCTATGCGGGCGTCTTGAGCCGGTCGACGAACTTCTTGCGGAACTTGGCGACCTTGGGGGCGACCACCAGCATGCAATACGGCTGACCGCCGTTGCGCGTGAAGTAATCCTGGTGATAGGTCTCCCCGGGATGGAACGGTGCCGCATCGGCGAGTTCGGTGACGATCGGCGCGCTCCAGACCTTCTGGCGGTCGAGCTCTTCGATCACCTCCCGTGCCACGCGCCGCTGCTCCGGCGTCTGCGCGAAAATCACCGAGCGATACTGCGTGCCGACGTCGTTGCCCTGCCGGTCGCGGGTGGTGGGGTCGTGGATCGTGAAGAACACCTCGAGGAGGTCGCGGAAGGACACCTGCGCCTGATCGAAGGTGATGCGCACGACCTCGGCATGTCCCGTGCGCCCGGTGCAGACGTCCTCGTAGGAGGGGTTTGCACCGGGGCCGCCGGCATAGCCCGACTCGACCGCCGTCACGCCACGCAGGCCGCGATACACGGCATCGAGGCACCAGAAACAACCGCCGCCGAGAACGGCGGTCGCGGTACCGGGAAGGGGGGCGGCGCTGGAGTTCGACATGCAATGCTCCTCGAACGATCGGGCTCGTGACGAAGGTATGGGTCGTGGCGCCCGATGCAAGCTTACGCCGGCGGCCGGGACCGTCTGCGATAATGCGGCGGCGCGCCGCGGCCGGCGCGATCGTCCGAAGCATCTGCTGTCCGTCCTGGTCCTCGCCGCCTCGTGGCCTTCATCGGTCCTTTCACGCTCGTCTCCCGGGTGATCCGGCGCCTCGATGGCGTGGGCTGGACGCGCGCTGCCGGGAGCCTCGCCTTCACGTCGCTGCTGGGCCTCGTCCCGATGCTCACGGTGGCCTTCGCTTTCGTCGCGCAGTTCCCCCTGTTCCAGGAGTTCCTGCAGACGCTCGAGAACTTCCTCCTCCGCTACACCCTGCCGGAGACGGCGTCCGCGCTCGTGCGGACGTACATCGTGGGCATGGCGTCGGAGGCGGCCAGCATGAAGGGCATCGGCATCGTCTTCGTGATGGTCACTGCGGTGCTGGTGGTGGATCTCGTGGAGGCGGAGATCAATGCGATCTGGCGCATCGAGAAGAAGCGGCCGCTGCTGCGCAGGGCCCTCATGTACCTGATCGGGATCACCGCGGGGCCCGTGCTGGTGGGGGCCGGGATCGTGCTGATCCGCTGGATCATCTCGACGTCGATCGCCGCCGCCTCGATCGATCGGGCCAACGTCTCGACGATCGTGCAGGCGGTCGCCTTCGCCATCTCGGTGCTCGTCTTCACCCTGCTGTACGTGGTCACGCCGGCACGCAAGGTGCGCGTCCTGCCCGCCTTCATCGGGGGCCTGCTCGCCGCCATCGCCTTCGAGGTCACGCGCGTGGGCTTCGCCTACTACGTGGCGCACTCTCCGAGCTACGAGATCCTCTACGGCGCGCTCGCCGCCGTGCCGATCTTCATGCTGTGGGTGTATCTGTTCTGGCTGATCGTGCTGGCCGGGGCGGCGGTCAGCGCAGCGATCTCCGAGTGAGGAACAGGTCGTGACCAGGTTGCCGTTGTTCGGCATTTCCTTGCGAACACAGGCGCTTGCACGCTACATTTCAACCGTTTTGACCTTCGGAGTTCCCTAACGTGTGGTCCCTCATCCAGGCCGCCGGCTGGCCGATCTGGCCGCTGATCATCGCGTCCATCATTGCCCTTGCGCTGATCTTCGAGCGCCTGTGGTCGTTGCGCAGCGCGGTGGTGGCGCCCCCCGGCATGGTCGATCGCGTGCTCGGCGAGTACCGCACGGCCGGGGCAACCCCCGAGCTGCTCGCCAGGACGGCCGCGCAGGGGCCGCTGGGGCGCATCCTGGCGGCGGGCCTCGCCAACGTGAAGGCGCCGCGGCCGGTCATGAAGGAGGCGATCGAGGAAGTCGGACGCGTCGTCACGCACGACCTCGAGCGCTTCCTCACCACGCTCGGTACCATCGCCACGATGGCGCCGCTGCTGGGCCTGCTCGGCACCGTGATCGGCATGATCGAGATCTTCGGCTCGCAGACCGCCACGGGGTCGAATCCCATACAGCTCGCGCACGGCATCTCGATCGCCCTGTACAACACCGCGATGGGCATCATCGTCGCCGTGCCCGCCCTCATCTTCTACCGCCACTTCCGCGCCAAGGTCGATGCGCTCGTGATCGAGATGGAGCAGCAGGCGATCAAGCTCGTCGACTTCGCGCACGGCGAGCGGGCGTGACCGGGGCATCGCGATGAACCTTCGTGGCGCTTCGAGGCGCGACGACCCCGAGATCAACTTCATCCCGTTGATCGACGTGCTGCTCGTCATTCTCATCTTCCTCATGGTCACCACGACCTACCAGCGGGTGGCGGAGCTGCAGATCACGCTGCCGGAGGCGAATGCCGATGCGGCGAAGCAGCGGCCCAAGGAGATCAACGTCGGCATCGACGCGCAGGGCCGGTACGTGGTCGACAAGAACGTCTTCACGTTCACGACCGTGGGCGCGCTCGCCGACATGCTGAGGAAGAGCGCGGGCGACGCCAAGGATCCCGTCCTCATCATCAACGCCGATGCGAACGCGACCCACCAGTCGGTGATCCACGTGATGGAAGCCGCGCGCCAGGCCGGCCTCGTGTCGATCACGTTCGCGACGCAGTCGCCGGCGAAGTAGGGGTAGCGAGCGCGTCGCCCGCCCGCGCCGCTGCCCCCCTTGCACCTCGCGGCGAGGTCGCGCCCGACCGACCAGACACGACGATGTCGCCCGCTCCCGCCCGCGGCTTCGCGCAGCGGCTCGTGCGCGACTGGTACGAGCCGCGGCTCACCGCGCTCACTGCGCCCCTGTGGCCGCTGTCGCTCGTCTTCGGCGGACTGGCGGCATTGCGCCGCCTGCAGTACCGCCGGGGGTGGCGGCAGGTCGAGCGCCTGCCGGTGCCGGTCGTGGTGGTCGGCAACATCACCGTGGGCGGATCGGGAAAGACGCCTGTCGTGGCCGCGCTTGGCGAGGCGCTCCGTGAACGCGGGCGCGTGCCCGGGCTCGTGAGCCGAGGCTATGGCGGAAACGCGGACACCCCGCGCGCGGCGCGGCCGGCCGACGATCCGGCGGAGGTTGGCGACGAGCCACTCATCCTCGCGCAGACAGGGCTGCCGGTGTTCGTCGGGCGCGACCGCGCGGCAGCCGGACGCGCCCTGCTCGCCGCGCATCCGGACTGCGACGTGATCGTCTGCGACGACGGACTGCAGCACTACCGGCTGGCGCGCGATGTCGAGATCGCCGTCGTGGACGAGGCTCGCGGCGTCGGCAACGGCTTCCTGTTGCCGGCGGGCCCGCTGCGCGAACCCGTGGTGCGCCTCGACACCGTGGACGCGGTGGTGCGGCTGGTGCCGGGTGACGTCTCGCATGCCCGCGGCGGCGACGGCCGCCGTACCTGCACCACCCACGTGCCACAGCCGTGGCGCTCCCTGGTGGATGCCGGGCGCGTGGCGGAGCCGGCGACGTGGACCGGTCCGGGCGTGCACGCCGTCGCGGGCATCGCGCATCCGCAGCGCTTCTTCGCGTCGCTGCGTGCGCAGGGCATTGCCGCCGTCGAGCACGCCTTTCCCGACCATCATGCGTTTACGCGGGGCGAGCTCGATTTCCCCGGTGCGACGGCGATCCTGATGACGCAGAAGGACGCGGTAAAATGCGGGCCGTTCGCCGACGACCGTTTCTGGTATCTCCCGGTGCGCGCCACCGTGGAGGCCGCGCTCGTCGACCTCGTCCTGGAGAAGATTGGTGGATCCCAAGCTGCTCGAGCTGCTCGTGTGCCCGGTGACCAAGGGGCCGCTCGTCTACGATCGTGACCGTCAGGAGCTCGTGTCGAAGTCGGCGCGCCTCGCCTATCCCATTCGTGACGGCATCCCGGTGATGCTCGAGGAGGAGGCACGGCGCCTTGCTCCCGACGAGCACGCCGGCTAGCCCGCAGATGCCCGCCGCATCCGCCGCAAGGGTTGCCGCGGCCGGTGCCGGTGCCGGCCAGGCAACCACCGCCGAAGCCGGGCCCGTCCTGCTGCCGGAGGGCTTCACCATCCTCGTTCCGGCGCGCTACGCTTCGACGCGGCTGCCGGGCAAGCCGCTGGCCGACATCGCCGGCAAGCCGATGGTCGTGCGCGTGGCAGAGCGCGCGCGCGCGAGCGGCGCAGCCCGCGTGGTCGTGGCCACCGACGATGCACGGGTGCGCGATGCGGTGGCGGCGCACGGCATCGACGCGCTCATGACCCGTGCCGATCACCCGACAGGCACCGACCGCCTCGCCGAGGCCGCCGCGGCGCTCGGCCTCGCCGACGATGCGATCGTCGTCAACGTCCAGGGCGACGAGCCCCTGCTCGATCCCGCGCTCATGCGGCGTATGGCTCATCTGCTCGCCGCCAAGCCGGACGCCGCGGTCGCCACCGCGTGCCATCCGATCCACGATCTCGCCGAGGCCTTCAACCACAACGTGGTGAAGGTGGTGATGGATGCACAGGGGTTCGCGCTCTACTTCAGCCGCGCGACGATCCCCTGGGCGCGCGATGCCTTTGCCACCATGCGCACCTCACTGCCCCCGGGACTGCCGTTGTACCGTCACTATGGCCTGTACGCCTATCGCGCCGGCTTCCTGCGCGCGTATCCGTCGCTCGCCGTGTCCCCCATCGAGGGCTTCGAGGCGCTGGAGCAGTTGCGGGTCCTCTGGCACGGCTACCGCATCGCGGTCGAAGTCACGCATGGCACACCCGCGCCCGGCATCGACACGGCGGACGATCTCGAGCGCGTGCGGGCCGTGTTCGCATCCTCCCGCTCCGGCTGAGGGCCCAGGCAGCCTGGGTTTGCCATAATGATGCTCGCCATGCCGCTCGTGCCCGCTTTCGACGCGCGCGGCCGGACGTCACGCAACGAGGAATTTCCGCCATGCGACTCATCCTCCTCGGTCCGCCCGGTGCGGGCAAAGGAACCCAGGCCGCGTTCATCACCGAGGCCTTCGGCATTCCGCAGATTTCCACCGGCGACATGCTGCGTGCGGCGGCGAAGGCGGGCACACCGCTGGGCCTCGCGGCAAGGAAGACCATGGACAGCGGCGCCCTCGTGTCCGACGACGTCATCGTCGCCCTCGTGAAGGATCGGCTGCACGAGCCCGATTGCGCGAGGGGCTACCTCTTCGACGGCTTCCCGCGCACGATCCCGCAGGCGGAGGCGATGAGGCAGGCGAAGGTGCCCATCGACTACGTGCTCGAGATCGACGTGCCGGATTCGGCGATCATCGAGCGGATGGGCGGACGCCGCGTCCATCTGGCATCCGGACGCACCTACCACGTCAGGTTCAATCCCCCCAAGGTCGACGGCAAGGACGACGTGACGGGCGAGAGCCTCGTGCAGCGCGAGGACGACCGGGAGGAGACGGTGAGGAACCGCCTCGACGTCTATCGGGCGCAGACCTTGCCGCTCGTCGAGTACTACAACGGATGGGCCGCCACCGGCGACGCGGCCGCGCCCAGGTACCGCCGGATCGACGGCCTCGCAAGCGTGGAGGCGGTGCGCGACGCTGCGCTTGCCGCGCTGCGCTCGTAGCGCGCCCCGGATCGATGCGCTCTTCTCCCCACTGACCGAGCCATGCCCAAGCCCAAGCCACGCAATGCCTTCTACGCCCAGTCCGGCGGCGTGACCGCCGTCATCAACGCGAGCGCGGCGGGCGTGATCCAGACCGCGCGCCGGCACAAGTCGCGCATCGGCAAGGTCTACGCGGGGCGCAACGGCATCATCGGCGCGCTCACCGAGGACCTCATCGACACGGGCAAGGAGACCGCGCGCGCGATCACCCAGCTCCGCTACACGCCCGCGGGCGCGTTCGGCTCCTGCCGCTACAAGCTCAAGGGGCTCGAGGACAATCGGGCGCAGTACGAGCGGCTGATCGAGGTCTTCCGCGCACACGACATCGGCTACTTCTTCTACAACGGCGGCAACGACTCCGCCGACACCTGCCTCAAGGTCGCGCAGATCGCGGAGAAACTGGGCTATCCGCTGCAGGCGGTGCACGTGCCCAAGACGGTCGACAACGACCTCCCCATCACCGACAACTGCCCGGGCTTCGGGTCGGTGGCGAAGTACGTGGCCACGTCGATGCGCGAGGCGGCGTTCGACGTGGCGTCGATGGCCAGGACGTCGACGAAGGTGTTCGTGCTCGAGGTCATGGGCCGCAACGCGGGCTGGATCACCGCAGCGGTGGGCATGGCCGACAGCGCCGATACGCCGATCCCGATGGTGCTGCTCTTTCCCGAGGTGCCGTTCGACGAGGATCGCTTCGTCGGTGAGGTCGACGCCAGGGTCGCGGAGTCCGGATACTGCTGCGTTGGCGTCTCCGAAGGGCTGCGCTCCGCCGACGGCAGGATCATGGCGGAGGCGGGCACGCGCGACGCCTTCGGCCACGCGCAGCTGGGCGGTATCGGGCCGCGCATCGCATCGCTCGTCAAGGACCGGCTCGGGCACAAGAACCATTGGGCGGTGGCCGACTACCTGCAGCGCGCGGCGCGGCACCTCGCCTCGAAGACCGACGTGCTGCAGTCGTACGCCGTGGGCAAAGCCGCGGTGGAGATGGCGCTGGCCGGCCGCAATGCGGTGATGCCGGCGATCACCCGCGTGTCCGACCGGCCGTACCGGTGGAAGATCACGGAGGCGCCGCTCGCCAAGGTCGCCAATGTCGAGAAGATGCTGCCGCGCGACTTCATCACCCGGGACGGCTACGGCATCACGCCCAAGGCTCGCGCCTACCTCGGTCCGCTCATGAGCGGCGAGGATCCGCCGCCTTTCAGGGACGGCCTGCCGCGCTATCAGCGCCTGAAGAACGTGGCGGTGCCGAAGAAGCTCGATACGACGTTCGACGTCTGAGCGCAGGCCACGCCCGTCACGCGCGGCGCGTTCGTCGCGCGGATCCCGTCGAGGCGACCGCCATCACGCAATGGAGAAACCGCATGGCCCGCGCGCACACGATCGACTACTTCTTCGCCACGATCTCGCCGTGGACCTACCTCGGTCATGCGCGCTTCGTCGAGCTCGCGCACCAGCACCACGCGACCGTGCACGTCAAGCCGATCAACCTGGGTGAGGTGTTCCCGGTGTCGGGCGGCTTGCCGCTGTCCAAGCGCGCGCCGCAGCGCCAGGCGTACCGCCTCGTGGAGCTCGAGCGATTCTCGCGCTTCCTGGGCGTTCCGCTCAACGTCCAGCCCCGGCACTTTCCGGTCAACGGCGACCTTGCTGCGCGCTGGATCATCGCAGCGAGCGACGTGAGCGCCGAGCAGGCGCTCGCCCTCACCGGCGCCGTGGGACGCGCGCTGTGGCACGAGGAGCGCGACCTCGCGGTCCAGGAAACGCTGGCGGTGGTGGCGCACGGCATCGGCCTCGACGCGCAGAGCCTCTCCGACCGCGCCCAGACGCAGGCCATCGCCGACCGCTACGCCGCGAACACGAAGGAAGCGATCGACCGCGGCGTGTTCGGGGCGCCCACCTACGTCGTGGACGGGGAAATGTTCTGGGGGCAGGACCGATTGGACTTCGTTGCCCGGAAACTGGCAAAATAGCGAGTTATCCGCCGCCTGCGCCCCTTGGGCCTGCTGCGGAAAGCAGGGCAGAACGAGCCGTAACGGGGGAGCGTTTCGCCGATGCTGAAGGGGTGTGTCGAACGCAAGCAAGCATCCCGAAGCCGGTAGCGACCGCGGACACCCGCAACGAAGGCGTCCCGGGCGATCACCTTCAAGCCATTTCACAGGGAGTAACGTCAGCCATGTCCACAGGACTCATCATCGCGCTGGTGTGCGCGATCGCCGCCATCGTGGTCGGCGCGGTCTGGATCAGCTCGATCCTCGCCAAGCCGGCAGGGAACGCACGGATGCAGGAGATCGCGGCAGCGATCCAGGCGGGGGCCCGGGCCTACCTCAACCGCCAGTACATGACCATCGGCATCGTCGGGGTGATCCTGTTCGTGATCATCTGGTGGGCGCTCGGCGGCCGCACCGCGGTGGGCTTCGCGGTGGGCGCCATCCTCTCCGGGCTCGCGGGTTACATCGGCATGAACGTGTCGGTGCGCTCCAACGTGCGCACCGCCGAGGCGGCACGCACGGGCCTGAACGAGGCGCTCGCCGTCGCATTCCGCGGAGGTGCCATCACCGGCATGCTGGTGGTGGGCTTGGGGCTGCTCGGCGTGGCCGGCTTCTACTGGTTCCTGACCGGCGGCACGCACATGTCGGGCAGCGACCTGCACCACACGATCCAGCCCCTCGTGGGACTGGCCTTCGGCGGCTCGCTGATCTCGATCTTCGCGCGCCTTGGCGGCGGCATCTTCACCAAGGGCGCCGACGTCGGCGCCGACCTCGTCGGCAAGGTCGAGGCCGGCATCCCCGAGGACGATCCGCGCAACCCCGCGGTGATCGCCGACAACGTGGGCGACAACGTCGGCGACTGCGCCGGCATGGCCGCCGACCTCTTCGAGACCTATGCGGTGACCATCGTCGCCACGATGCTGCTCGGCGCGTTGCTGCTGCCGCAGGTCGCCGAGAACGCCGTGCTATATCCGCTGGTGCTCGGCGGTGCCTCGATCATCGCGTCCATCATCGGCTGCTACTTCGTGAAGGCCACGCCGGGCGGCAAGATCATGAACGCCCTGTACAAGGGCCTCGCAGTCGCCGGCGTGCTCTCGGCGATCGCGTTCTGGTTCATCACCGACCGCATGACGGGCGGGTTCACCGCCGCCGACCCGTCGCTCACCACGATGCGCATCTTCGGCGCCGCGATGGTCGGCCTCGTGCTCACCGCGCTGATGGTGATCATCACCGAGTACTACACGGGCACCGACTTCAAGCCCGTCAAGCACGTGGCCGAGGCCTCGACCACCGGTCACGCGACGAACATCATCGCCGGCATCGGCGTGTCGATGAAGTCGACCGCGTGGCCGGTACTCGCCGTGTGCGCGGCGATCCTCGTCTCGTACTGGCTCGCGGGCCTGTACGGGATCGCGATCGCGGCCACCTCCATGCTGTCGATGGCCGGCATCGTCGTGGCGCTCGACGCCTACGGCCCGATCACCGACAACGCCGGCGGCATCGCCGAGATGGCCGAGTTGCCCGACTCCGTGCGCAACATCACCGATCCGCTCGACGCCGTGGGCAACACGACCAAGGCGGTGACCAAGGGTTACGCCATCGGCTCCGCGGGACTCGCCGCCCTCGTGCTCTTCGCCGACTACACGCACGCACTCGAGACGGCCAACATCGCCACCACGTTCGACCTGTCGAACCACATGGTCATCGTCGGCCTCTTCATCGGCGGCCTCATTCCCTATCTCTTCGGCGCGATGGCGATGGAAGCGGTCGGCCGGGCCGCCGGCGCCGTGGTGGTCGAAGTGCGCCGCCAGTTCCGCGAGATCAAGGGCATCATGGAAGGCAAGGCCAAGCCCGAGTACGGCGTGGCGGTGGACATGCTCACCAAGGCGGCGATCCGCGAAATGATCGTGCCGTCGCTGCTGCCGGTGCTGGTGCCGGTCGTCGTGGGCCTCGCGCTCGGCCCCCAGGCGCTGGGCGGCCTCCTCATGGGCACGATCATCACGGGTCTCTTCGTCGCCATCTCGATGACGACCGGCGGCGGCGCGTGGGACAACGCCAAGAAGTACATCGAGGACGGTCACTTCGGCGGCAAGGGCTCCGACGCGCACAAGGCGGCAGTCACGGGCGATACCGTGGGCGATCCGTACAAGGACACGGCGGGCCCGGCGGTGAATCCGCTCATCAAAATCATCAACATCGTCGCACTCATGATCGTGCCGCTGCTCGCCACCTGGTACGGCGGCAAGGGCGAGGTGAAGCCCGCCGCGCCCGCGGCCAAGATGTCCGCGGCGCCTGCCGCGATGGCGCCTGCCGCGATGGCGCCTGCCGGACAGGTCGTGGCGATCGGCATCGTGAAGCTCTACTTCGACACCGGCAAGACCGATCTGCCGGGCGATGCCGCCGGGAAGCTCGCCGCGCTTGTCGACAAGGCGAAGGCGTCGGGCGAGAAGGTCAGGATCTCGGGGTACCACGACTCGACCGGCAACCTCGAGCAGAACCAGGAACTCGCCAAGCAGCGCGCCTTCGCCGTGCGCGACTACCTCAAGGGTCAGGGCATCGCCGACGAGCGCTTCGACATGGTGAAGCCCATCGTGTCCGAAGGCTCGGGGAGCGACGCCGAGGCCCGGCGGGTGGAGATCGTGCTGGTGCCGTAGGCTCCAGAGGCTCCCGTCGGGAAAGGGCAGCGAGGAATCGCTGCCCTTTCTGCATCTCCGGGAGGGCGCGTGCGCCTCAGCGCTCGCGGAGTGCGAGCGCGACGCCGGCGATCACGAGCGCCAGTGCCAGCCACTGGCGCGGTCCGAGCGCCTCACCCAGCATGAGCGATCCCGAGACCACGCCGACGACCGGTGTGATCAAGGTGCCCATCGACGCGGTCGTCGCGGCCAGCCGCCGCACGGCGGCGAACCAGGTGAGGTAGCAGATCCCCATCGCGAAGGTCGTCATGTACGCCATGGCGGCTACCCCGGTTCGCGACAGCGCCCCCAGGTCGGGCTTCTCGAACAGGACGCCGAATGCGAGCATCGGTGCGCAGCCGATCGCGAGCTGCCAGGCGATCTGCGTGAAGGGCGGCAGCGGCACTGGCCGTACCGCCACGGTGCCGAGAGCGAAGAGCGCCGCCGCGAGCAGCGCGAACATCGTGCCCGGCCATTGTCCGACGCCGAGCTCGCTCGCCGCGCCGCCGAAGAGCGCCGCAACTCCCGCAACGGCCAGCACGACCCCCGCGACACCGCCGGGACGCGGCCTCTTGCCGAGCACAGGCCACGCGATCAGCATCGTCCACACCGGCATCGTGTACACGAGCATCGCACCCTGACCCGCGCTGAGCCAACGGAGCGAAAGTGTCGAGAACCCCATCCACACGAAGACGTTGAAGAACGCGCAGGCGGCCAGCCGCGCGAGCGCTGACCTCGGCACGGCGAGGTCCTCGCCTCGGGTCCGGGCGAGCGCCGCGAGCGCGAGCGCCGCCGTGATGCCGGAGATGCCGCGTGCGAACAGCGGTGGCCACTCGCCAAGCAGGAATTTCATCACCGACCAGTTGAGTCCCCATCCGACCGAGGTCACGAGGAGGCAGGCCAGGCCGATATTGCGCGATGACCGCGCCGCCACCTCGGATGGATTCGAAGTCATCGTCGGATTCTGCCGCAAACGGAGAGGACGCCCCGAGCCGCCCCTGTCTTCCCGCCCATGGCCTCCAGCGGGGCCGGCTTCGCTCAGGCGACGCGGGCATGCGACGCGATAGAGCCGCGTGGTGGCGCCGCTGTTGGCGCCGCTGTCGAAACGGCCGCGGTCCGAGGTACGATAGCCGCATGTTCCTGACCGGTGCTTCCTCGCTGTTGAGACGACTGGCGGCCGCCTTCGCGTTCGTGGCGGCGGCATCCGCGCCTGCGCAGCAGCCGTCTCCCTTCGCCATCGACGTCCCCCCGTGGTTCGCGCTCTCCTTCCTCGATTTCCGCGAGGACGTGGCGGATGCCGCCCGCGACGGCAAGCGCGTGCTGATCTACTTCGGCCAGGACGGCTGCCCGTATTGCGCGCGGCTCATGAGCGTGAACTTCGCCCAGCGCTCGATCGTCGACAAGACGCGCAAGCACTTCGTGCCGGTCGCGCTCAACCTGTGGGGCGACCGCGAGGTCACCTGGGTCGACGGCCGGACGATGACCGAGAAGGAACTCGGGCCTGCGCTCGAGGTGCAGTTCACGCCGACGCTGCTCTTCCTCGACGAGCAGGGCAAGGTTGTCGCGCGGATCAACGGCTACTGGCCGCCGCAGCGCTTCGATCTCGTCCTGGACTACGTGGCGGGCCATCTCGAGAAGCAGCACACGCTCGCTGCGTACCTCGAAGCGAACGCCAGGCCGGCGGCCAATGCGACCCTGCACGAGCAGCCGTTCTTCATGAAGCCCCCGCTCGACCTCGCGCGCGGCCCGGGCGCGAAGCCGCTCGCGGTGCTCTTCGAGACGCCCGACTGCCCGTCGTGCGACGAGTTCCATCGCGACGTCCTCGCGCGCAAGCCGGTGCGAGACGCGCTCGCCCGCTACGACGTGGCGCGTATCGTGATCGGCGCGCGGTCCGAACTGCGCACGCCCGCGGGCAGGACCGAGACGGCGCAGGCGTGGGGCCGGGACCTCGGCATCGCCTATGCGCCCACGCTCGTCCTCTTCGATGGTCCGCGCGAGGTCCTGCGGCTCGACGCCTACATGCGCGCCTTCCACGTCACCGGGGCGCTCGATTACGTGGCGAGCGGCGCATACCGCGAGGAGCCGTCGTTCCAGCGGTACCTGCAGACGCGCACCGATGCGATGCGTCACCGCGGCGAAACGGTGGAACTCATGAAGTAGACGTTTGCCCGCATGACCATGAACCGATACTCCTGCGCCGATATCCTCGCCGGTCGCGCCCCGGCCGACGTGCCCGTCGTCGTCTGCGGCTGGGTGCGCACGCGGCGCGACTCCAAGGCCGGCCTGTCCTTCGTCCACGTCTCCGACGGCTCGGGCTTCCATCCCGTGCAGGTCGTGGCCCCGCAGGCGTTGTCCAACTACGCGAGCGAGGTGCTGCACCTCACCGCAGGGTGCGCGATCGAGGCCACGGGGAAGATCGTGCCCTCACCCGCGAAGGGGCAGCCCTTCGAGATGCAGGCGGAGAGCCTGCGCGTGGTGGGCTGGGTCGACGATCCCGACACCTATCCCATCCAGCCCAAGCCGCACACGCTCGAGTTCCTGCGCGAGGTCGCGCATCTGCGGCCGCGTACCAACGTCATCGGCGCCGTGACGCGCGTGCGGCATACCATCGCCAAGGCGATCCACGGCTTCTTCGATCGCAACGGCTTCGTGTGGGTCAACACGCCGATCATCACCGCGTCCGACGCCGAGGGCGCCGGCGCGCTCTTCCGCGTGTCCACCCTCGACCTCGCCAACCTGCCGCGCACGCCCGACGGCAAGGTCGACTTTGCGCAGGACTTCTTCGGCCGCGAGGCCTACCTCACGGTATCGGGACAGCTCAACGTGGAGACGTACTGCCTCGCGCTGTCCAAGGTCTACACCTTCGGCCCCACCTTCCGCGCCGAGAACTCCAACACCAGCCGCCACCTCGCCGAGTTCTGGATGATCGAGCCGGAGATCGCCTTCGCCGACCTCTCCGACGACGCGACGCTCGCGGAAGGACTGCTCAAGCACGTCTTTCGCACCGTGCTCGACGAGCGCCCCGACGACATGGCCTTCTTCGACGAGCGCATCGAGAAGGGCATCGTGGCCAAGCTCGCCGGCATCGTCGACAACGAGTTCGTGCGCATGGACTACAGCGAGGCGATCGACATCCTCTCGCGCACGAAGGAGAAGTTCGAGTATCCGGTGTCGTGGGGCATCGACATGCAGTCGGAGCACGAGCGCTATCTCACCGAGAAGCACGTCGGGCGTCCCGTGATCGTGATGAACTACCCCAAGGCGATCAAGGCGTTCTACATGCGCGCCAACGACGACGGGCGCACCGTCGCGGCGATGGACGTGCTGGCGCCCGGCATCGGCGAGATCATCGGCGGCAGCCAGCGCGAGGAGCGGCTCGAGGTCCTCGACGCGCGCATGCGCGAGAGCGGGCTCGATCCGGAGCACTACGGCTGGTACCGCGACCTGCGCCGCTACGGCAGCGTGCCGCACGCCGGGTTCGGGCTGGGGTTCGAGCGCACGATTGCGTACGTCACGGGGCTCGCCAACGTGCGCGACGTGATCCCGTTCCCGCGCACGCCGGGGAATGCGCGGTATTGAGCGGAAGCGCGCGCGAACGGGTGTCCCCCGCGGACGCTTCGGCCGAGGCTACGGCAGGACGCCGGCCTTGACGGCGGCGCAAGCCTTTCGCAGTCGCGCATCGAGCGTGGCAAGAGGCAATTGCCGTCGCACGGCCAGCTCGACGTATGCTGCGTCGTAGCTCGTGATATCGAGCCGCCGTGCGAGGTCGGATATCGCGGACAGGATGTGGCCGCTGGCCACCGCTTCGACTTCGATGGGCAGCACCGCCAAGGCGCGCCGCACCCTGGCCAGGTCGCTATCGGCGATGCGCACGCGTCGCTGTGCGATGAGGAGCGCATTGGCGACCTCGTAGGGCCAGATCGCCGGCGATGGCCTGCGCGATCTCGGCATTGTCCCGCTCGGCAACCGGGACCAGTTCAGCCTTCAAGCGCACTGCCGCGTCAGCCTCCCGAGCAACGATCGATCCGATCCCGCCGATCCCAAGGTGAATCGCGAAGGCGGTTGCACTGGCGCGGATGCGGGTCGAACCGTCCATAAGGACGCGGAACGAACGCGACGCGGAACGAAAGCGCTGGGCGCGAGGCCCTACGCGTCACTCCGCGAATCCGGTATCCATCGCGGTCGGGGCGGCATTCATACCCGATGCTGGCGCACCCGTCTCATTGTTTTCGCGAGCGCTTCGGCGGCATACAGACTTTGGCCGCCGACACAGGTGAGGCACAGATGAGGTGACTCGTGGACGTGAGGGCCGTTGGACTTCGACGACCCCGAAGGAGGCTTTTGCTCGCGTCCAGGTCGTCGGAGCTGTTCCCTTTCATACCGGAGGACGATATGCCAAACGCTCCTGATTCACGTGCTACAGCGCGCCTTACGCGCTCCGCCACCGTGGCAGTGTTCGCGATCGCGGCGTCGATCGCGTCCGCGGTGCATGCCGGATCCGTGGATATCCTGGCCAGCGGACTCGCCAATCCGCGGGGAATCGCGCTGGGACCTGCCGGGCTCGTTCTCGTCGTCGAGGCGGGCACCGGCGGTGCACCGACGTCGATGACCGGTCATGTGACCGCGGTCTTTCACGGTCGCGTGCAGCGCCTGCTCACGCTACCCTCGGCCACGGTCGTCAACAACGAGGTCAGCGGTCCGACCAGCATCGCGATCGGACGCCTCGGCAACATCTTCGTCACCATGGGCGGAGGACCTTCGGTGCCGTTCGGCTTCCTGCTCCGTGCGAATCCGCTCCGGACCGTGCATGTGGCCGACATCGCTGGCTTCGAATTGGAGAACAACCCGGACGGCGTTCTGCCGCCGGACTCCAATCCGTATGGCGTTGCCGTCGCTCGCCATGGCGCCGTGCTGGTCACGGATGCGGCCGCCAACGACTTGCTGCACGTGGCGTACGACGGGACGATCGAGACGGTCGCGGTGTTTCCGCCGACGCCCAACGTCCTGTTCGGGACGATTGGCGGCCCGACCGTGCAAGCCGTGCCTACGAGCGTTGCCGTCGGTCCTGACGGCGCCTGGTACGTGGGTGAGTTGCGCGGGTTCCCGTTCGGGTCGCCGTCGCACATCTGGCGCATCGAACCGGGCTCCCGCAACGTGCATTGCGTCGTGGGGTCGACCTCGGGTCCTTGCATCGATTGGGCAAGCGGGCTGCGGCACGTGGTCTCGATCGCCTTCGGTCCCGATGGCGACCTGTACGCCTCGCAGTTCGGGCCCGGCCCGGGCTTTCCGTTCCTGCCGGGGTCATCGGTGCCGGGCAGTGTCGTCCGCGTCGATGCGTCGACGAGGGCCGTCTCCACCGTGTACTCCGGCCTCAGTGCGCCCGGCGGAATCGCGGTGGATGACCACGGCGTGATCTACGTCACCAATCGAAGCACGTCGGTGGACTCGGGGGAACTGCTGCGGCTCGAGCGGTGAGAATCGAGCCATCCGCTGCCGACACCGCGGCCCACCGTGGGCCGCGGGTAGTGATTCACCGGGAGCACACAGTGGACCGCTGGCGAGAGATGCCCTGCTGCAAGCGCTCCCTGGTTGCATCCTGGCGCGGGACGCCGCATCATCGCCTCCCACGAAATCGTGATGACACTCACCAGTTTTGGTGAGGCGGCGGGGTTCGGGTCTGAAGCAAAGTAGCGTTGGCTTTGCCAAAGGAATGCCGCTCCGTCGCCGGCGACGCGAGTGACGGTTGGCAATCCAAGGCAGTCTGCGCGGAGGCATACGCAGGGGGAAGGCGTATGGGGCTCGAGGCGATGCAGCTGTTGCTGGGTGAGCTGTACGAGGCGATCCTCGACCCCGGAGCGTGGGTGCGCTTCATGGATGGCCTCTCCCGGATGATCAACGCGGATGGCGGTCAGTTCCTCCTCTGGGAGGTGGACCGCGATCGCGGCGCGTTCTCCGCGATCTCGGCGAGCTTTCCGGCGGGGGCGGGCGACGAGTACGCAGCGCACTATGGATCACTCGATCCGTTGCGCAACGTCGCCCTGGCGCTCCCTCACGACCGCTGGGTCCTCTGCCACGAGCACCTGGACGCGGGCACCATCTCGCGCAGCGAGTTCTATGCCGACTTCCTGACACGCAACGGCGTTCGCTATCGCGCCGGGATGCGGGCGCGTTCCAGTGCCGGTCTGGTGCCGCTGATGGGCCTGCTGCGCGCGCCGGAGCGCGGTGAGTACCGCGGCAAGGAGCGCGACGTGCTCACGGGACTCCTGCCGCACATCCAGCGCGCCGCCGGTCTTTTCGTACGCGCACGGCAACTGCAGCTCCGGGCTTCGGCTACGGCATCGGTGCTCGATCAGCTGGACTATCCGATCTTCGTGACCGACGCGCAGGCACGAATCCACTTCACGAGCGGTGCGGGGGACGCACTCCTGCGTGTATCGGATGTCCTGGGCGCAGCCGGAGGACGACTCACCAGCAGCGTGCCACGCGTCGCCCAGGATCTGCTACGCCTGATCTCCCGGGCGACGCGGACGTCCGGCGCCGCCGGAGGTGCCTTGGGCGTTCGCCGGGATGCGACCCAGGACGTTCAGCAGGTGCTCGTGCTCCCGTTGTCGCCTGAATCCGCGCTGCGGATCGACCTGTGTGCCGGACCGCTGGCACTGGTGGTCGTCGTGTCTCCGGAGGGCGGTGCGGCATTGCCAGAACAGCGATTGATCGAGCTCTTTGCGTTGACACCGATGGAGGCCAAGGTGGCGCATGCGCTGGCGGAAGGCAGGTCGATCGAGGAACTGGCCGAGTGGCTCGCCATCACGCTCAATACCGCGCGCACGCATTTGCATCACGTGTTCGCCAAGGTCGGCGTTCGGCGCCAGGCGCAGCTCGTGAAGCTGCTATCGCTGGCGCCCAGGGTTCGCGATCGGGGTCCCTGAGCTAGACCTTGTCGACGACCCGCACCCACGTCTGCTCGAGGTGGCGCGCGATCACCTCCGCGAGCCTTGCCTCGTCGCGGGCCTCGAGC
The DNA here is from genome assembly GCA_964439475.1 of uncultured Alcaligenaceae bacterium. Taxonomy (GTDB): domain Bacteria; phylum Pseudomonadota; class Gammaproteobacteria; order Burkholderiales; family Casimicrobiaceae; genus VBCG01. Next base: position 80,744 of record CAYTOT010000006.1, on the reverse strand, counting down.
GCCGCGATCATCTCCTCGTGCTCGGCGACCGCGCCCGCCCACTTGTCCGGCTCCTCGTTGCCGATGAAGCGGATGCGCTTCAAGCGCGCCTGGATCACCTGGTGCGTCGACGCGAGCAGCGCGTTGCCCGAAAGCTGGGCGATCCCGGAGTGGATGGCCTGGTTGCGCCGGTAGTACTCGAGGCGGTTGCGTGCGTGGTAGAGCACCATCATCTCGTCGTGCAGGCGGCGCAGGCCCGCGATCTGCGCATCGGTCGCGTTGCGGCAGGCCAAACGGCCACCCAGCGTCTCGATCGCACCGAGCACGTCGAGCATGTCGCGGACGTCCTTCGGGGTCAGCTTGCGCACGACGGCACCGCGGCCGGGTACGAGTTCCAGCAGGCCTTCGCTTGCGAGGTACTTGAGCGCTTCGCGCAGCGGCGTGCGTGACACGCCGAGCGCCTTGCCGAGCTGTCCCTCGTGGATTCTCGACAGGGGCGGGAGCTGCCCTTCGATGATCATGTCGCGGACACGCTCGACCAGTTCGTCGTGCAGTGAGCGCCGGCTCAGCGGAACGATCGTGCTGTCCTCGACGAGGACGCCATCGCCTTGGAGGGCGGTCGTCATGGGCAATACGCCAATGCTTTCATCAGGATTGACTTTAGCACATCCGGGTGGCACAGTTGTGCGCAACATGCTGCATGCAGCATTCAGGAGGAGCGCTGATTGACACATCCCGCTGCGTCGACCGATCCCCGCCCTGTCATTGCGCTCGCGATGGGCGATCCGGCGGGCATCAGCCCGGAGCTGACCGCGAAGGTGCTCGGCCTGCCCGACGTGCTCGACGCGGCACGCATCCTGGCCGTCGGCGACCGGCGGGTCCTCGAAGCCGGAGCCAAGGTGGCGGGGGTCCCGCTGGCGGTCGAATGGCATGAGCATGGCGATGTTCCCGATGCCGGCGTGGGCGCGAGGCCGGCCTTCATCGACCTGGGCAACCTCGATCCAGCGAGCATCGAGCGCGCGGTCGCGACCCGCAAGGGGGGCGAGTTCGCGCTGCAGAACTTCCGTACCTGCCTCGAACTCGCGAACAGCGGCCGCGCCGACGCCGTGTGCTTCACACCCTTCAACAAGTCGGCGATGCGCGCCGCGCACCCGGGCTACGACGACGAGATCGGCTATTCGCTGGAGGTGCTCGGCCTGCCGGGCCCGGCAAGCGAATTCAACATCCTCGAAGGCCTGTGGAACGCCCGGGTGACATCGCACATCCCGCTGTCGGCCGTGGCGTCGCAGATCACGCGGGAGGCGGTGCTCGAAGCCATCCGGCTGACCGACCGTTCGCTGCGCGATGCCGAGGTGGCGACCCCGCGGATCGCGGTCGCCGCGCTGAACCCGCACGCCGGTGACGGCGGAGCCTTCGGCCGCGAGGAGATCGACGTCATCGGTCCCGCCATCGCCGACGCGCGCCGCGACGGCATCGCGGCCGATGGCCCGTTCCCTTCCGATACCGTGTTCGTGCGCGCACGCTCGGGCGCCTTCGACGCCGTGGTCACGATGTATCACGACCAGGGGCAGATCGCGATGAAGCTGATGGGATTCGATCGTGGCGTGACGCTGATGGGGGGCCTTCCGTTCCCGATCTGCACCGCCGCGCATGGAACCGCCTACGAGATCGCCGGCAAGGGCGTCGCCAACATCGGCGCCACCCGCGCTTCGCTGCTGCTCGCTGCACGAATGGCCGCGCGAAGACGGCAGCGGCAAGCCGATCGCGCTGCGTCGCGGAGCTGAAGCGCTCGGTCCCGACGCAGCGCCGGACGTAAGGCCAACCAGGGGCATGCGAGGCATCTAGGATGGCAATCTCGAGGAAAGGCACTGGCCGCCAGGCCTCCGAGGACAGGTCCTTCTGGGCCGCTACGTTTCCGATCGTGGTCCTTGCGATCCTGGCGTTCCTCACCGTTCTTCCGCTGTTATGGCTGTTCTTCGAGGCGTTCACCGACGCCGAGCGAGGTTTCACGCTCGGAAACTTCATCAACGCGGCCGAAGACGCCTATAACGTCGATGTCATCATCAACACGGTGTGGCTCTCCTTTCTGGTGGCCGTCTTCAGTTTGTTGTTCGGTGTGATATTTTCGTTCGGCTTGGGCCGCACCTCGATGCCGTTCAAGAAGACGCTCCGGGGGATCGTCATGATTTCGATCATTAGCCCCGGCTTCCTGACTGCGTTCGCATACATCGTTCTGCTCGGGCCCAATTCGGGAATCGTCAACGAGCTTCTGAGGGCGTTGTTCGGCCTAGGCGACGCCACCGGACCCCTCAACATCTTCAGCGACGCCGGCTTCGTCCTGTTGAGCGTTCCCATGGGGATCGGCATCTGCGTGCTGCAGTTACTCCCCTCGCTTTCGAACATGGACACCAGTCTTGAAGAAGCGAGCCGAATGGCCGGTGCGAACATGGTCAGCACCTTCTTCAGTGTCACGCTCCGTCTGCTGACCCCGGCGCTCCTGTCCGGGTTCATCCTGACATTCACCATCTCCCTTTCCTTCTACGGCATTCCGCAGATCCTGGGGATAGACGTGGTGTCGGTGGCGATCAGGCAGGCGATCCTCGTGGTCAACGATCTGAAGACCGCGTCGGTCCTATCGCTTGCGGTGACGGTCATCGCGCTGATCGCCGTGGCCGTCTACAGACGATCCATCACCGCGCAGAAGCGCTACATCACTGTCGGTACCAGAGGGTCCAGATCCGATCTGTTTCCCATTGGACGATGGAAATATCTGATCGTCTTTCTGGTGTTCGTGTACGGCCTCATCGCATTCGTTCTGCCCTACGCAACGCTACTGTACGTATCTGTCACCCGCAACATCACGCACGGCTTGTCGGCTGACAACTTGACGTTGACGCACTACATCGAACTCTTCACGGACGACTTCACTCGCGCATCCCTGGTCAACAGCGTCATTCTCTCGGTCGTGTCTGCGATCGGTGTCGTGGTCCTGGGGGTTGCTGCAGGTTACGTGCTGGTCCGAATGAGGACCCGGTTGCAGGCGCCCATTGACTATCTGTCCATCTTGCCGCTGGGCCTCGCAGGCACGGCCTTCGGCATCGCGGTTCTCCTTACCTACATCAATCCGCCCCTTCGGGTGCTTGGGTTCGTCGGCACCCTCGCCATCCTTGCGGTCGCCTATGTCGGCCATTTTCTGGCGTTCGGCGTCCGCGGAATCCAGACGGGGTTGCTGCAGATCTCACCCGAGCTCTCGGAAGCGGCCCGCATGTGCGGGAGCGGCCGGCTGCGGACGATGAGGGACGTGGATCTGCCTTTGATCAGAGGATCGTTGGTATCCACGGCGCTACTGGTGGCGATTCTGTGCTTCCCCGAACTGTCCATTTCCATCATGTTGCAATCCGCCGATACGCAGGTGGTCTCCACCGCCCTGTTGACGCGCTGGAATGGCTCGGGCGGGTTGCAAGGCGCGTCGGCAATGGCAGTGTTGATCTTCGGTGCGGTTGCCATTGTGTTGTCGCTGGTTTATGGGGTGTTGTCACGATCCAGAGCAAGGTGATGTCTTCAATGAGGAGGAGTTGATGATGAAAGAGGCACTTCTTAAGCGGAGCCCGAGATGCCTGCGCAAGCTAGGGATGGCCATTGCCGGCGCCGCCGCGATCCTCGCGACGGGTCCGGCCCTTTCCGCGGATGCCAATGTTCTGAACATCTACTCGGGGATTCCACGCGATCAGGCAGAGGCCGTGGTCGCAGAATTCTCGAAGGACTATGGCAAGCCGGTCTCGGCGAAGGTGTTGGACAGTCCCGTCGAAGAGCTCATGGCACAGACCAGGATCGAGGTGAAGGCAGGGACACCCAAGGCCGACATTCTCTGGTTCGACAAGCCGCAGTTGCTGGTTCTTTCTCGCGAGAGCCCCAAGCTCCTGGAGCAGATCTCCAACGCCCACTATGAGGACATGCTCGACTCGGTGAAGCAGGGGGACTACAAGCGATTGGTGCCGGTCGGTTTTGTGCTGTATGTCCTCAGCTACAACACCAACAAATACTCGGCGCAGGCGGCACCTCAGTCCTATGCGGACCTGCTGAAGAGCGAGTACAAGGGGCAGATCGCCTTCGCCGACCCCCGCAGTTCGGCCGGCATTCACAATTTCTTCTGGCTCATCACGGACAAGCTGAAGGGCAAGAAGCCGTATGGCTGGGACTATTTCCGCGATATCAAGAAGAATGACCCCAAGCTGACCACAGGACATGGCGCGATCCGGGATCTGGTGATCAGTGGCGAGCGTCCGATCGGCATTCAGTTCACGTTCTATCTCACCGCCCCGATGAAGCGCGGCGAGAAGGTGGCGTGGAATTGGCCCAAGGAGGGTGTCGTCGCCGGAGAGCAGACGCTGGGCGTGATCGCGAAGGAGTCCAACCAGGTGGCGAAGGATTTCGCAGCCTGGGCAACGAGTGCCAAGGGGCAGGACGTCATCTCCAAGGTGGTGTCGCTGGTGCCGGTCAGCAAGAAGGTCGACTTCAAGTTCCCGGATGGCAAGACCGTCGCGGACATCAACGTCATCCCTGCCGATGCGGAAGCGATCAGCAAGCATCGCGCGGAAGTGGTGCGGGAGTTCACCAAGATCATGCGTCAGTGATCTGCGCCGCGACCCGGCGGAACCAAGGCTTCGGCCTTAGCTGCATCCTCCTCGGGTCGCGGTGTCGAAGTGAGGCCGTGCGAACACTTTCTCTTGCGGGTTGCCCGCGCAAGACTCATGCCCTTCAGTTGGTTGCGGAAGGGCGGGACATCGTGGTGTAGGGAGCGGCAAGCATGTTCTTGCGCCTGGAAGGCGTCGGTAAGCAATTCGGCTCCGTTGCGGCAGTCCATGAACTGGACCTGGAGGTGACGAAGGGCGAGATCCTTGCATTGCTCGGACCCAGCGGGTGCGGCAAGACGACGACGTTGCGCATGATCGGTGGTCTGGAAAGGCCCAGCAGCGGTCGGATCTTGCTCAATGACAAGGTGATCTCCTCGACGGAGGCCTTTTCCCCGCCGGAGGAACGGGACATGGGCATGGTGTTCCAAAGCTATGCCCTGTGGCCCCATATGACAGTGTCCGACAACATCGGCTACGGCCTGCGCAAGCACAAGATGTCGAAGGCGGACAGCCAGGCGCGCATCGAGGAGATGTTGCGCTTCGTCGAGATGAGCGGCTACGAGGGTCGCTATCCAAGTGAGCTCAGCGGAGGCCAGCAACAGCGGGTATCGGTGGCCCGCGCCTTGGCCACGAAGCCCAAGGTCGTCCTGTTCGATGAGCCGCTCAGCAATCTGGACGCGAGCCTCCGCGAGGCGATGCGCTTCGAGCTGCGGAGGATTCACCAGGAATCCAACCTAACGGGGATCTATGTCACTCACAATCAAGAGGAAGCCTTCACGCTGGGTGACCGCGTTGCGGTCATGCGGGATGGCAAGGTAGAACAGGTCGCGACCCCTGCCGAACTCTATGAGCGTCCGAAGAGCCTGTTCGTTGCGCAGTTCGTGGGTTTGGCGAACATATTGGATGGAACCGTGCAAGAACGGACCGAGGGCGGGATCCGGATCGAGACGAAGGCGGGTCCGCTCATCTGCGCTTTGCCGCCGGACCAGAAGTTCCTGGTTGGCGACAGGGTATCCGTCATGGCGCGACCGGAAAGCGTGATGCTACGACCTGCGATGCCGTCGTCGGGCCCCCACGCTTGGTCTGGAGTGGTCAGGGATATGGTCTTCTCCGGCGCGTTGAAGGACTACTTCATCGACTGCAACGGGGTCGCCATCAGGGCCCAGTATCTTGGGAAGGTCCGCTTCGCGATGGGCGAGAGACTGAGTCTCGAGATCCCCCCTGAGAGTGTCGTCGTGATGCCGGCCGCAGGCTGACGAGCCGAGGCAGGGAATCTCGCGAAAGAGGCCTCGAATCGATGCCCGATATGCCGTTTCTTCCCGTTCATGCGTTGAACGGCTTGTTCCGGTCCGGACAGCTCAGTCCAGTCGAACTCCTGGAGGCCAATCTGGCGCAGATTCGTGCGCACGACCATGTGTTGCATGCTTTCATCTCGGTTTCCGAAGAGCGCGCACGGGAGCAGGCGGCACGGCTGACGGCGGAACTGCGGCGAGGGAAGGTCAGAAGTTCGCTTCACGGGGTGACGCTCGCGGTGAAGGATGTCCTGGATGTGGCGGGTAGCGTGACGAGCAACGGCGTAACCTTGGCGAGTGCGCCCGCCATGTCGAGTTGCAGAGCGGTTGAACGCCTGGAGCGCGCGGGCGCAATCGTCATCGGGAAGACGAACACCCCTGCATACGCTGCCTATTCGGATACGAGCAGTACCGTTGGAGGCACGACTTGCAATCCGTGGAATCCTCGCTTGAGCAGCGGGGGATCCAGTGGCGGCTCGGCTGTTGCTGTCGCCAGCGGGATGTGCGCCCTCGCACTGGGTACGGATCTCGGGGGATCGGTGCGTGGGCCGGCGGCGTGGTGTGGTGTGTTCGGCCTCCGGCCTAGCAGTGGCCGTATCTCCAGGGATCCCCACGGCTGGGTCGATGATTCGATCGAAGTCATCGGCGCAATGTCGCGTGATATCCGCGATCTATCCCTATGGCTGCAACTGGCACAGCAGTCGGTGCCGTGTGATCGGCCGTGTTCATCGTCTTCCCGTGCCCTCAGGATCGGCAGTTCGGATGATCTGCACGGCAGAATCGCCCTGGCAGACGAGGTCCGGGACGCCTTCTCTCGTTGCATGGAGAGTCTTTCCAAGGCGGGGCATAACGTGATCCATCGGTCTCCCCATGTGGACGCCGCGATCGACGCGATTCGACCTCTGAGGGCGTTGCGCGCGCTGGCCACCTACAGTGCGGACGATCTGCCGATCATCGAAAGACACAACACCCACCTGTTTGAGTTCATGCGCTGGGCGCGAACGCTCTCCAGCGAGTATCTGGGCCTTGGGGGACAGTTGCGCACGAGGGCCTGGCGGGAGAACCAGGCCTTCTTCGACGATATCGACGTATTCATCATGCCAACCTCCCAGATTTCAGGCATCGAGGCAGGTCAGCTGAACCCGAAGATGATCGGGGGGCGGAAGATCGACGATCCGCTCGAGGTATGGCTGTCCACCTACATCATCAGCATCCTCGGGTGGCCTTCGGTGACCATCCCCTGTGGTTGGTCGCAGCCGGGACGACCCATGGGTATCCAGGTAACCGGGCCCGTGGGGAGCGATCTGGAGCTTCTTGCGATCAGCGAACGGCTTTGTGAGCAGATGGGGTGGCATTCCGATCGTCCCATGCTCGATGACGCCATCTGATGAACATGCTGATCGTGGAGTGCGCATGCCGCGTTTGCGGCTCGGGCGGCGAATATCTGGGCGGATCATGGAAGGCAATCGATACACTGGAGGAATGACCATCAACGACAGGAACTTGAAATGAGCAAGCGCAAGCTGCGCAGCGAGGCCTGGTTCGCGCGCCAGGACAAGATGGGCTTCTACTACCGCTCGTGGCTCAAGAACCGCGGCTTTCCGCAGGATCAGTTCCAGGGCCGGCCGGTCATCGGCATCTGCAACACCTGGTCGGAGTTGACCCCCTGCAATTCGCACTTCCGCACGATCGCCGAGCACGTCCGCTGGGGGGTGCTCGACGCGGGCGGCTTCCCGCTCGAGTTTCCGGTGCTGTCGCTGGGCGAGACGATGATGCGTCCGACGGCGATGCTCTTTCGCAACCTGGCGTCCATGGACGTCGAGGAGGCGATCCGCGCCAACCCGCTCGACGGCGTCGTGCTGCTGATGGGCTGCGACAAGACCACGCCGTCGCTGCTGATGGGCGCGGCGAGCGTCGACATCCCGACCATCGGCGTGTCGGGCGGTCCGATGCTGCGCGGCATCCATTGCGGGACGCCCATCGGCTCGGGCACCAACACCATCTCGATGAGCGAGCAGTTGCGCTCGGGACAGATCACGCTCGCCGAGTTCCACGAGGCCGAAGCCGACATGCACCGCTCGCACGGCCATTGCATGACGATGGGCACGGCATCGACGATGGCGTGCATGGTCGAGGCGCTCGGCGTTGGCCTGCCGGGCAACGCGGCCATTCCCGCCGTCGACGCGCGCCGCAACCTGATCGCGCGCGAGGCGGGGCGGCGCATCGTCGAGATGGTGCGCGAGGACATGCTGCTGTCGAGGATCCTTACGCGCGAGGCGTTCGAGAATGCCATCCGCGTCAACGCCGGCATCGGCGGCTCCACCAATGCGGTCGTGCACCTGATCGCGATCGCACGGCGGGTCGGCATCCCGCTCGGCCTCGACGACTGGGATCGCCTCGGGCGCGGCCTGTCATGCCTCGTCGATCTCATGCCGTCGGGCAAGTACCTCATGGAGGACTTCTTCGAGGCGGGCGGACTGCCGGTGGTGATCCGCGAGCTGGCGGAGCAGGGACTGCTTCACCGTGATGCGCTGACCGTCAACGGCCGCAGCCTGTGGCAGAACAATGCCGAAGCGAAATGCTGGAAGCGCGACGTGATCCACGCCTGGGATTCGCCGTTCAAGGCCGACGCAGGCATCGCGGTGCTGCGCGGCAACCTCGCCCCGGACGGTGCGATCATCAAGCCCTCGGCGGCGTCGCCGCACCTCTTGACCCATACCGGGCGCGCCGTCGTGTTCGAGTCGATCGAGGACCTGCATGCGCGCATCAACGACGACGCCCTCGACATCGACGAGAACTCGGTGATGGTGCTCAAGTACTGCGGGCCGAAGGGCTATCCGGGAATGGCGGAGGTCGGCAACATGCCGCTGCCGCCCAAGCTCCTGAAGCGCGGCATCACCGACCTCGTGCGCATCTCGGACGCACGCATGTCGGGGACGGCGTACGGCACAGTGGTGCTGCACACCGCACCGGAGGCGGCGGCCGGCGGCCCGCTGGCGCTGGTGCAAAGCGGCGACCTCATCACGCTCGACGTCCCGGCCCGCAAGCTGCATCTCGCTGTCGACGATGCCGAGCTCGCGCGTCGCCGTGCCGCATGGCAACCGCCGGCATCGCACGGCGAGCGCGGCTATGTGAAGCTCTACGTCGATCACGTGCTGCAGGCGAGCGACGGCGTCGACTTCGATTTCCTCGTGGGTCGCAGCGGGGCGTCGGTGCCCCGCGACAACCACTGAACGTTCCTTGCAGAGAGATCCCGTGACCCCTCACCCGACCCCATCGAATTCTCCCGCGTCGACGGCGACGCAACCGCTGGCCGGCGTCGTGCCGGTGGCGCCCACGCCGTTCACCGCCACCGGCGCCCTCGACGTCGACGGTCAGCGCCGGGTCATCGACTGCATGATCGATCAGGGCGTGGACGGCATCTGCATCCTCGCCAACTATTCCGAGCAGTTCCTGCTCTCCGACGCCGAGCGCGACACGCTGACCGAGGTCTGCCTCGCGCAGGTGGCCGGCCGCGTACCGGTGGTGGTGACCTGCAGCCACTTCTCCACCGACATCGCGGCGGCCCGTGCGCGCAAGGCGCAAGCGCTGGGAGCGGCGATGATCATGCTCATGCCGCCGTATCACGGCACCGCGCTGCGGGCGGGCGAGACGGGCATGGTCGAGCATTTCGGGCGGGTGGCGGATGCCTGCGGACTGCCGATCATGCTGCAGGACGCGCCGCTGTCGGGCGTGCAGCTCACGGTGCCGTTCATCGTCGAGCTGGCGCGCTCCGTGCCGGCGCTCCGCTATTGCAAGATCGAGACGCCGGGCACGGCCGGAAAGCTCCGGGGCCTCATCGAGGCCGGAGGCGGCCTCTTCGAGGGGCCGTTCGACGGCGAGGAATCGATCACGCTGATGGCCGACCTCGATGCCGGCGCCACCGGCACCATGTCGAGCGCATTGTTGCCCGACCTCATCAAGCCGGTGGTTGTCCACCATCGCGCCGGCCGCCGCAAGGAGGCTGCCAAGGCGTACGAGCGTATCCTGCCTCTGATCAACTACGAGAATCGGCAGTGCGGGTTGCGGGCGACCAAGGCGGTGATGATGGCGGGCGGTGTGATTGCGAGCGATTTGGTTCGCCACCCGCTGGAGCCCTTGCATCCGGCCACGCGCGCGGGATTGCTCGAACTCGCCGCCGAGGTCGATCCGCTGGCGCTGCGCTGGGGACGCTAGCCGACCCGCGTCGGCTCGCCCGGAGCCCGTGATGCGCGGTGCGATGGGCGTGAGTGGAGACCACACCGCGCGGCCGATCCGCCGGGTGCCGGTGTTCTCGATCGTGGCGCTTGCGCTGCTCATGATGTCGGTCGACGCGACGATCGTCGCGACGGCGCTGGGCTCGCTGCAGCAGGGACTCGGAACGACGATCAACTGGGCCGGGTGGACCATCACGGCCTATTCGCTCGGCTTCGTGCTGATGCTGCCGATCAGCGGCAAGCTCAGCGAACGTTACGGCCGCCGCAAGGTGTTCCTGGGCTCCGTCGCCGCGTTCACCACGGCATCGCTCCTGTGCGGGCTCGCCGACGACATCTTCGTGCTCATCGCGCTGCGCGTGCTGCAGGCGGCCGGCGGGGCGGGCTTCACGCCTTCCGCTACCGGGATCATCGTCGATCACTTCGGCGACGCGCGCGATCGCGCGGTGAGCCTGTTCGGCAGCATCTTTCCGATCGGCGCGATGATCGGTCCGTTCTTCGGCGGGCTGTTCGTGACCTACTGGACCTGGCGAGGCGTGTTCTTCGTCAACGTGCCGATCGGCGCGGCGATCATCCTGCTCTCCTTGCGCTACATTCCGCGCGACGTCCCGCGGCGGGACTCCGCGCACCGCGGGATGGACGTCATCGGCATGGCGCTCCTCGGCGTCACCCTGCTCGCGGGCATGCTGGCGGCGACGTACATGGGCGAGGAGGACGCCTCGCTCGCGTCGGCCGCGTTCGTGGTGCCGGCCCTCGTCACCGGGCTCGCGTTCTGGAGGTTCCTGCGCCACGTCGGCCGCAGCGACGATCCCTTCATCGCGCCGCGGTGGATCCATGGCGCGGGGTTCGGTCCGGTCAATCTCCTGAACATGCTCTACGGAGGCGTCACCAATGGCGTGCTGATGCTCCTGCCGCTGTATGCGACGCACCGCTACGGCATCGATGCACTGCGCGCAGGGACGCTGCTCATCGCGCAGGGGCTGGCCGCGATCGCGCTGTCGGCCACCTCGGCGCTGGCGCTGCGCTACACCGGTCACCGGCCGCCGCTGTACGTGGGCGGCAGCGTGATCGCGGTCGGGCTGCTCCTGCTCGCGATCGAGCCGGTCGCCGGCGTGCCCGCCTACACGTGGCTCGCAATCTCGGCATTCCTGGTGGGTGCCGGCCGCGGCACCATCAACCCGCCGAGCCGCATTGCGGGTCTGCAACTGGCACCGGATCACGCGTCGATCCTGGCCGCGCTGCGCACCGCCTCCTTGCAGGTCGGGTCGATCACTACGGTGTCGATCGTCACCGCGATCCTCGCCCGCTCTGCCGACCCCGGCCACGTTCAGGGCTGGATCTATGCGGTGGCGGGACTGCTGCTGTTCACGGCACTGCCCTTGGTGACGCGGATACCGGAGCATCGCGGCGCCTGGTGATCGGCGGGAGCTTACAATCCGCCGATGCACGATCCCGGCCACCGCGTCCGCTGCCTGATCGTCGGCCTGCTCGCGGCGGCGGCTGCTGCCGCCGCATTCGCGCGGCCGGCCCCCGAGAGCGCATCCGGCTGGACGGCCAAGGAAGCGGTCACGAGCCGTCACTGGATGGTCGCCGCCGCGAATCCGCTGGCCGTGGCGGCCGGCCACCGCATCCTCGCCGCGGGCGGCAATGCGGTCGACGCGGCGGTGGCGGTGCAGATGGTGCTGGGGCTCGTCGAGCCGCAGTCCTCCGGGATCGGGGGCGGCGCTTTCCTGCTGGTGCACGACGCGCGCCGAGGCAAGCTCATCGCCTGGGACGGGCGCGAGACGGCTCCCGCCGCCGCGCGACCTGATCGCTTCCTGCGCGACGGCAAGCCGATGCCCTTCTTCGATGCGGTGGTGGGAGGGCGGTCGGTAGGCGTGCCCGGCACGCTGCGCATGCTCGAAGCGGCGCATCGCAAGCACGGGCGACTTGCCTGGGCACGACTCTTCGACGACGCGATCGCGCTGGCGGAAGGAGGCTTTGCGGTGTCGCCGCGCCTGCACGGCCTTCTCGCCGGGGAGCGTTACATGACGCAGCCGCGGATGCGCGCCTACTTCAGCGGCAGCGACGGCAAGCCGCTGCCGGTCGGCGCGGTCCTGCGCAATCCCGCTTACGCACGCACGTTGCGTGCGGTGGCCAAGGGCGGCGCGGCGGCGTTCTACACCGGCGCCATCGCGCAGGACATCGTCGACACGGTGCAGGGCGCGGCGAATCCCGGCGACATGACGCTTGCCGACCTCGCCGGCTATCGCGCGGTCGAGCGTGCGCCGCTGTGCGATGGCTATCGCGGGTATCGCATCTGCGGCATGCCGCTGCCGTCGTCGGGAACGATCACGATCCTGCAGATGCTCAGGATGCTCGAACCCTACGACATCGCCTCGATGGGTCCCGCGTCGTTCTGGAGCGTGCACTTCATGAGCGAGGCAGGCCGGCTCGCGTTCGCCGACCGCGGCGTGTACGAGGCCGACCCCGCCTTCTATCGCGCGCCCACCTGGTTGCTCGACGACGACTACCTGCGCGCGCGGTCGCGCCTCATCCGCGCCGACTCGAGCATGGGGCGCGCACAGCCCGGCGAGCCGCCCGCGCGCGTGCTCGACAAGGCCGCGTGGGGACAGGATGCGGCACTCGACCTGCCGTCGACGTCTCACATCTCCATCGTGGATCGCTACGGCAATGCGGTGGCGATGACGACGACGATCGAGAACCAGTTCGGCAGCCGCCTGATGACGGCGGGCGGCTTCCTGCTCAACAACGAGCTCACCGATTTCTCGTTCGTTCCCGAGGAGAACGGCAAGCCCGTGGCCAATCGCGTGGAAGGCGGCAAGCGGCCGCGCTCGTCGATGGCGCCGACCATCGCCTACGATGTCCGCGGGCGGGTGGCCATCGTCGCCGGCTCGCCAGGCGGCAGCTCGATAATCAACTACGTCGCGAAGACGCTTCTTGCGATCATCGACTGGAACCTCGATCCCCAGGCGGCGGTGGCGCTGCCCAACTTCGGCAGCCGCAACGGACCGACCGAGCTGGAAGCAGGCACCGCGGTCGCGGCGCTCGCGCCCAGGTTGCGTGCGCTCGGTGCGGACGTCGTCACCATCGAGATGACGAGCGGCACGCAGGCGATCGTGCGCACCCGCGACGGGTGGATCGGCGGTGCGGACCCGCGGCGCGAAGGCGCCGTCGTCGGCAGGTAGAGGCACCCATGTGCCGCCGATCACGATCATGACCGCGCTGCCCGTCCAGCACCTGCGCGGCAACGCGCGCGAAACCTACCTTGCACACCTGCTTGCACTGGAAGGAGACGACGTGCGGCTGCGCTTCGGGTCGTCGCTGTCCAGCGTCGCGATCGAAGCCTACGTCGCACGCATCGACTTCGAGGTGGACACGATCTTCGGCGTGTACGGCGAGGCGCTCTCCCTCGTGGGCGCCGCGCATGTCGCCTTCGCTGACGATCTCGCGGAGCTCGGGGTGTCGGTCGCGTCGCAGGCCCGCCGCCGCGGCATCGGCGAGGCGCTCGTGACACGCGCCGCCGAGCATGTCCGCAATCGCCGGGTGCCGCGCCTGTACATGCACTGCCTCGCCGAGAACGCTGCGATGATCCGCATCGCGCGTCGCGCGGGAATGGACGTGGTCGTTGCCGCTGGCGATGCCGACGCGCACGTGACGCTCGAGCCCGCCACGCCGCTGTCGGTGACGAGCGAGATGCTCGCCGACCGCGTGGCCCTCTACGACTATGCGCTGAAGAGCAACGTGGAGGCGTGGCGCCGCGCGGGTGTGGCGTGGACGGGAGGCACATGACATCGACGTGCGACATCGGCCGCCCGCGCCTGCTGTCACCTGGATGCCGGCGCTAGCCGTGTCCGACATGGCCTCGAAGGCGCCGCATCGCATCGTCATCGTCGGCGGGGGCGCCGGCGGCCTGCCGCTCGCCACGGCGCTCGGCAATCGCTACCGGCGCAGCGGCGACGTGCAGGTGACGCTCGTCGATCGCAACGCCACGCACGTGTGGAAGCCGCTCCTGCACGAGGTGGCCGCGGGCCGCATGGACCCCGACGCGCACGCGCTCGACTATCTGGCGATCGCCTACTGGCACCGCTTCCGGTTCCGCCAGGGTGCGCTGTGCCGGCTCGATCGCACGCGCAAGGAGATCGGCATCGATGCGGTGACCGGGCTCGACGGGAAGGAGGTCCTGCCGCCGCGCACGCTGCCTTACGACACGCTGGTCCTGTGCCTCGGCAGTGTCGGCAACGATTTCGGCGTGCCGGGGGCGAGCGAGCACCCCGTCTCGCTCGACACGCTCGCCGATGCCAAGCGCTTCCACCTCCAGTTGCTCGCCGCATGCGCGCGCGCCGACGTCCGCGCGGCGACCGGCGAAGCGCAGAAGGTGCGCATCGTCATCATCGGGGCGGGTGCGACGGGCGTGGAGCTCGCTGCCGAGATCCGGCAGACCACGCGGGTTCTCGCAGCCTACGGCCTCGATCACCTCGACCCCTCGCGCGACGTGCGCATCACCATCCTCGAGGCGTACTCGCGCATCCTGCCGCCGCTGTCGGAGGACGTCGCCGCCGCCGCGGGCGAGCTCCTGCACCGCCTCGACATCGGTGTGCATGTCGGCGCCCGCGTGACGCGGATCGACGCGGATGGCGTGCACACGGCCACTGGCGAGCACTTCCCCGCAGACCTCATCGTGTGGGCGGCAGGCATCATGGCGCCGCCCTTGCAGCGCGACCTCGACGGTCTCGAGGTCAATCGTGCGAATCAGCTCGTGGTCGGTCCGACCCTGCAGACGACTCGCGATCCGGACATCTTCGCCTTCGGCGACGGCGCGGCCGCGCCATGGCTCGGCCATCAAGAGGGCGCGCTGCTGCCGCCACGTGCCCAGGTGGCCCACCAGCAGGCGACGCTGCTCGCGAAGTCGCTGCGCGCCCGCCTTGCCGGCCAGCCGCTGCCCGAGTTCCGCTTCCACGACTTCGGCTCGCTGGTGTCGCTCGGCGAGCTCTCGGCGGTCGGCAGCCTCATGGGCCGGCTCATCGGCGGCAACCTGCTGATCCAGGGTCTCGTCGCGCGCCTCATGTACAACTCGCTGTACAAGCTGCACCAGGTCGCGATCCACGGGTGGGTCCGCGTGATCTTCGATACCATCGGACGCTTCCTGCGCGAGCGCCTCGAGCCGCGCATCAAGCTGCACTGACCACGATCATGAACATGGACCTCTTCTCCGCCACGATCCTGCTCGTGCTGGTGCTCGATCCCTTCGGCAACATACCGCTGGTGATCTCGGCGCTCGCGCGGGTGCCGCACCAGCGCCATGCCGTCGTCGTGCTCCGCGAATGCGTGTTCGCCTACGTGATCCTGCTCGCGTTCATGGCGGGCGGGCGCACGTTCATGCAGTGGCTGCAGCTCACCGACGTGTCGCTGTCGATCGCGGGCGGCATCATCCTGTTCCTCATCGCGCTGCGCATGGTGTTCCCGCATCCGGACGGCGTCTTCGGCGAGATGCGCGACGGCGAACCGTTCCTGGTGCCGCTCGCGATACCGTCGATCGCCGGCCCGTCGGCGCTCGCGACGGTGATGCTCATGGCCTCGCGCGATCCCGCGCACCTGCCCACCTGGGTGCTGGCGGTGACCATCGCCATGGCGCTCACCACCGTCGTGCTGCTCGGGGCCTCCCGGTTGCAGGCCGTGTTGGGCGACCGCGCGATCGGTGCGCTCGAGCGTCTGATGGGACTGGTGCTTACGGCCGTGGCGGTGCAGATGCTGCTCAACGGGATCAACACCTTCGTCTCGTCGCTACCCCGCTGACGCGCTTGCGTACACTGGCGCCATGAGCGAAGACCGCATCGCAGTACCCGTCTGGGACTGGCCCGTGCGCGTGGTGCACTGGGCTATCGTCTTGCTGCTGATCCTGCTGGTCAGCACCGGTCTCGTCGGCAACGAGTGGCTGGACTGGCACATGCGCTTCGGTGAGACGCTGCTCGCGCTCGTGGTCTTCCGCATCCTGTGGGGATTCGTCGGCAGTCGGAACGCGCGTTTCTCGTCGTTCGTGCGCGGCCCCCGGGCCGTGCGCGCCTACCTGCGGTCCTTCGTGCGGCCGCCGCGCGCGACCCACGCCACCCACAACCCCATCGGTGGATGGATGGTGATCGCCCTGCTTCTCGCGCTGCTCTTCCAGGCAGGGACCGGGCTCTTCACCAACGACGACATCCTCGCCGAGGGCCCCCTGGCGAAGAAAATCACCAAGGACCTGTCGGATGCGATCAGTTCGCTGCACCGCCGCGGGTGGTGGGTCGTGCTCGCTCTCGCGGGCGCCCACATCACGGCGGTGCTCGTCTATCTCGCCTTCCTGCGCGACAACCTCGTCGCGCCGATGGTGCATGGCCGCAAGCGCCTGCCGCAGCACGCCGCCGATCCCGAGGCGGCACTGGCGTCGAACGTGCTCGCGATCATCCTGCTCGCCGCGTGCGCGGCGGCGATCTGGTGGCTCGTGAAGCGCTTCTAGGTTTGGGGGCCGCGGCGGCGCGGCCGCCTACTTGCTGCGGAAATCGTCGTGGCAGTTCGAGCAAGCGCGCCCCGTCGCGGCGACGGCGGTGCGCAGCGCCCCGGCATCGCCGGTCTGCGCCGCACTCACCAGCTTGAGCGTCTCTGCCTGCATGTCGTGCGCGAGCTTGTCGAACTTGGCGCGATCCTTCCAGATCTCCGGCTTCGCCTTGGTGGGCGCCCCCGTATCGGAGCCGGGGATGAAGCCGTCGTACGGCATCATGGCGAGTTCGTGGAGCCAGGTGGCCGCCTTGACGGCCTTGTCCTTGTTGTACGGGATCTCGCCCTTCGCCATCGGGCCCAGGATGCCGAAGAGATTCCAGCCCATGGCCTGAAAGACCCCCTGCCGGTACTCGATCGCGCGGTCTGGCTTCACGTCCTGTGCGCCCGCCAGCATGGGGAAGGCGGACAACACGGCCAATGCGCAGGCGATCGGGACGACATTCTTCTTCATCGAGTGCTCCAGAGAGATACGTGGAAGGGGCGGCTCGCGGGTGGGGTGGGGCCGAACCCGGTCCGCAAAGGTGGGCAATACGGCGCAGCCACGACAACAGAGGCCGGCGCGGATCATTTGGTTCCCGGTGCATCGGCCTGCATCAGGTACCCGGCCTCGACGCGCACGGCGCCGCTGCGCGTCAACTCGGTCACCAGCAGCTCCGCGAGCGCCGCGGGCTCGAGGCGCAGCACGGCGGCGTTGAGGTCCCGGTAGATGCCCACGCGGGTGACGTAGTCCGGCAGATCGGCGAGCGCCAGCGCCCGTCCGCCCAGAAGGTGGAACATGAGGTTGACCTTGAGCGCGTAGCGCGCCATGCGCGCGTCGTCGACGGCGAACGCATCGGTGCGGCGATACGCGCGATCGAGCGCCGCGTTCACCTCGGAGAAGACGTCGCCGTGTCCGGGGATCACGAGCCTCGCGTCGAGGGCTGCGATCATGTCGAGGGTGGCGCGCTGCGCGTCGAGCGCAGGCGGCTCCACGACCTGCGGCATCACGAAGCCGTAGCCGTTTTCCCACAACGCGTCACCCGAGATCAGGATCCGGTGCTCCGGATTGAAGAACACCAGCGCGCCCATGTCGTGGCCGGGTGCGGCCAGCGCCCGCCATTCGAGGCCCCCCCAGCCGTGCACGCTGCCGGCTTCGATGCGCTGGTCCACGGCAAAGCGGGCGATGTCCTGGTCCGCGTAGTCGTAGAGCAGCGCCTGCGTGTCCCACGCGTCGACCAGCGGCGCTTCCGCGGCGGGAAAGGCGATCGGGCATCCATAGGCCTGCCTGATCGCGGCGTTGCCGCCGACGTGATCGGAGTGTCCGTGCGTGTTGACGAGGAGCGTCAGCGGCGCCTCGCCGATGCCCTGCGGTGAGCGCAGCAGCGACAGCGTGCGGGGCGCGTGCGTGACGTAGCCCGAATCGACGAGCACGTTGCCGTCGGGGCCGGACAGGAGCACGTGATTGGCGGACAGCCAGTCGCGCAGGATGAAGCGCACCGGCGGCGGCAGGCGATCGCGCGCGTTCATCGTGGCGGGCGGTGCATCGGTGCGCGGCAGCGTGTCAGGCTGCCCCGCGCGTCGTGCCGTGCTGCGACGTGGCGTGTCGTGGGACGCGATGCGTGCTGCATGTCACGCGTGGCAGGGGCTCAGCCGAGCTTCGCGAGGAACTCGCGCACGAGAGCGATCCGCTCCACGAGCCCCGGTGCCGCGTGCTCGATGCGGATGCGATCCGGCCCGGCGAAACGGATGCGGCCGTCCTTCTGTACGAGAAGAATGAGCTTGCCGGGATCGAACGGCGGATGCTTCACGAACTGGATCGTGGTGCGCTCGGGCCCGGCGTCGACCTTGCGCACGCCGAGCGGCCTGGCGAGGAGGCGCAGCCGATGGCTTGCCAGCAGCGCCTGCGCCTGGTCGGGCGTGGGTCCGAAGCGGTCGACGAGCTCCTCCTGGATCGTGGTCACCTCGCCCACGTCCTCCGCACTCGCGAGCCGCTTGTAGAGGACGAGCCGCTCGTGCACGTCGGCGCAGTAGCGCTCGGGCAAGAGCGCCGGCGTGTGCAGGTTGATCTCGGTGGTCACGCCGAGCGGCTCGGTCAAGTCGGGCTCGCGGCCCGCCTTCAATGCCGACACCGAGGCGCGCAGCATGTCGTTGTAGAGCTGGAAGCCCACTTCCTGCATCTCCCCCGACTGCTCGTCGCCGAGCACCTCGCCGGCGCCGCGGATCTCGAGGTCGTGCATCGCGAGGTAGAAGCCGGAGCCCAGGTCCTCCATCATCTGGATGGCTTCGAGGCGCTTCCTGGCCTGCGCGGACAGGGCGTCGGCGGGTGGTGTGAGCAGGTACGCGTAGGCCTGGTGATGAGAGCGTCCCACGCGACCGCGGAGCTGATGCAACTGGGCGAGGCCGAAGCGATCGGCACGGTCGATGACGATCGTATTCGCGGTGGGCACGTCGATGCCGGTCTCGATGATGGTCGAGCAAAGGAGCAGGTTGACGCGCTGCTGATAGAAGTCCCGCATCACGTGCTCGAGCTCGCGCTCCGCCATCTGCCCGTGCGCGACCGCGATGCGCGCCTCCGGCAGGAGCTTCGCGAGCGCGTCGGCGCGGGTGGCGATGGTGTCCACCTCGTTGTGCAGGAAGTAGATCTGGCCGCCGCGCTTCAGCTCGCGCAGCGCGGCTTCGCGCACGATGCCGGGCGAGTACGACGACACGAACGTCTTGATCGCGAGCCGGCGCTCGGGCGCGGTCGCGATGACCGAGAAGTCGCGGATGCCTTCGAGCGACATCGCGAGCGTGCGCGGGATCGGTGTCGCGGTGAGCGTGAGCACGTCGACTTCGGCGCGCAGCCGCTTCAGGAGCTCCTTCTGCCGCACGCCGAAGCGATGCTCCTCGTCGATGATCACGAGCCCCAGGTCCTTGAACTTCACGTCGCCCTGGATGAGCTTGTGGGTGCCGATCACGAGATCGATCTTGCCGGCGGCCAGCCCCTCGATCGCGGCCTTCGTCTCCTTGCCGGTGCGAAAGCGCGACAGCTCCGCGAGGCGCACGGGGAAGTCGGCGAAGCGGTCGGAGAAGGTCTGGAAGTGCTGCTCGGCAAGCAGCGTGGTGGGCACCAGCAGCGCCACCTGCTTGCCGTCGGCGAGCGCCACGAACGCGGCGCGCAGCGCGACCTCGGTCTTGCCGAAGCCGACGTCGCCGCACACCAGGCGATCCATCGCCTTGCCGGAGGTCATGTCCTTGACCACGGCCTCGATCGCCGCGGTCTGGTCGGGGGTTTCCTCGAATCCGAAGCCTTCGGCGAAGGCCTCGTAGTCGTGAGGCTTCAGGCCGAACGCATGGCCCTTGCGCGCGGCGCGCTGCGCGTAGAGATTGAGGAGCTCGGCAGCGGTGTCGTGGGCCTGCTCGGCCGCCCGCTTCTTCGCCTTTTCCCACTGGCCGCTGCCCAACTCATGCAGCGGAGCGCTGTCCGGCGACGCCCCGCTGTAGCGGCTGATGAGGTGCAGGTTCGACACCGGCACGTAGAGCTTGGCGTCGTTGGCGTACACGAGTTGCAGGAACTCGTTGGGGCCGTCGCCGAGGTCGAGCGTGAGCAGCCCCAGGTAGCGGCCGATGCCGTGCTCCTCGTGCACCACGGGATCGCCGATGCGCACCTCCGACAGGTCGCGCACCATCGCATCGACATTGCTGCGCTTGCGCGCTTCGCGTGCCGTGCGGCGGACGGCGCCGGCGTACAGCTCCGTCTCGGTGACGAATGCGATGTCGCCCTCGGGCCACTCGAAGCCGGCGGCGATCGGGGCTGCGAGCAGCACCACCCGGTCATCGGCGGCGAGGAGCGCAGCGAAACCGTCGGCGATCGGCGGCGTGAGCCCGTACTCGGCGAAGTACTGCTGCATCGTCTCGCGGCGGCCTGCGCTCTCGGCCACCACCGCCACCTTGTGCGGCGTGGCCTCGAGGTAGCGCTTGAGGGCCGCGAGCGGGTCGTCGGCGCGGCGGTCCACGCTGACCGGCGGCAGGGGCACGGTCGGCCCGCCGCTGCCGGCCGCGATCTCGATGCGTCCGAACGCCTTGACCATGCCGTTGAAGGCATCGAGCGGGAGGAAGAGCTCGGCCGGCGAAAGCAGCGGCCGCCCCTTGTCGCCGCGCAGCAGCCGGTAGCGCGACTCGGTGTCCTGCCAGAACCGATCGATGGCGGCGTGCACGTCGCCGTGCAGCGTGACCACCGCGCCCGGCGGCAGGTAGTCGGCGACGGTCGCGGTGCGCTCGAAGAACAGCGGCAGGTAGTACTCGACGCCGCCGGGGACGACGCCGTTGCTCACGTCCTTGTACAGGGCCGACTTCGAAGGATCGCCCTCGAACGTCTCGCGATACCGGCTGCGGAAACGGGTGCGGCCCGCGTCGTCGAGCGGAAACTCGCGCGCCGGCAGGAGGCGAATCTCGGAAACGGGATAGATCGTGCGCTGCGTGTCGACGTCGAAGGTCTTGATCGATTCGACATCGTTGCCGAAGAGATCGATGCGATACGGCAGCGGCGACCCCATCGGAAAGAGATCGATGAGTCCGCCACGGACGCTGAACTCACCCGGCGACACCACCTGCGTCACGTGGGAGTAGCCCGCCAGCGCCAGTTGCGAGCGCAGCGCCTCGACGTCGAGCGTGGTGCCCTGGCGCAGGAAGAACGTGAACGCCGCGAGGTACGACGGCGGGGCGAGACGATAGAGCGCCGTGGTGGCGGCCACGACCACGACGTCGCACTCGCCGCGCGCAATGCGCCACAGCGTCGCCAACCGCTCGGACACGAGGTCCTGGTGCGGCGAGAAGTGGTCGTAGGGCAGCGTCTCCCAATCGGGGAGCATCGCCACGCGGAGCTCCGGCGCGAACCACGGCAGCTCTTCGGCGAGGCGCTGGGCCGATCGCGGCTCCGCGCTCACGATCGCGAGCATCCGCTTCTCGTTCCCGGCGCGGCGGGCGAGGAGGGCGAGCGCCAGCGCGTCGGCCGAGCCGGCGAACGGGCCTGCGCTGCTGCGCCGGCCCGGATCGGGCAACTCGTGGACGAGGTCGGGGAGCGCGACCGCAGGATGCGCGTGGACGGCGGCGTCAGAAGCAGCCGTGTCCGCCACGGCAGCCGCGCCGAAGGACGGCGACGAAACGGTGTTCAAGCCGCAATTATACCGGCGTCCCGAACCTGGGCCGGCGGCATATACTCGTGCATACCGGGCTCACGTTGCTGCCGGAACTCCGACAGCAGGAGAGGCGAGACGGGATGCGGATCGCGAGGATCGAGTGAACGACGACGAGTTCGCAGGCATGAGCATCGGTGACCCGGCCCGCGTGGCGCTCCAGGAACGCCTGGCGGTCCTGCAGCTCGAGCATCGGGATCTCGATAGCGCCATCGAGCAGATCCAGCACTCGCCCGACTCCGACGAGCTTGCCGTGCGTCGCATGAAGCGCCGCAAGCTGCTGCTCAAGGACCAGATCGCACGTCTGGTTCGCGAACTCGATCCCGACGTTCCCGCCTAGCTGCTCGCGGGTCGTGGCGCTGCCGCAGCCGGTTGCCGGACGGGTCCGTCACCTGCGGCGACGATACGCACGGAGTGCGCCTCGGTCCGCGACCCACCACGATGCGTCGTGCGCCGGCGGCCCCCGTTAGCCGATTGCCCGCGTCACGAAGCAATCCTTGATCGCAGCGGTCGCCTGCATGCGGGGGTGGCGCGTGCGTTCGAGCAGGCCCACCTCGCGGGCGACATCGACGCCGGGCACCGGCACGATGCGCAGCGCGCGATCGGCGCTCCAGTCGACGTTGGCGAGCTGCGGCACGATCGACACCCCGAAGCCGCCGCGCACCAGCTCGACGATCGCCTCGACCGAGTCGAGTTCCATGTCGTCGCGGACGCGGGCGCCCGCCTGGCGCAGCACCCGACGCACGAGGTACCCGGTCCACGCGTTGCGGTCGAAGCGGATGAACGGCGCCTCGGCGAGGATGCGCGTCGCGCCGCGAGGCAGGACGAAGTGTGGCCGGCGCGGCACGATGAGCACCATCGGCTCCGCGTACAACGGTGTCCACGCGAGACTCGCGGGGAGCCGGTAGGGGGCGCGCACGACGATCGCGGCGTCGAGCTCGCCGTCGGCCACCCGCGCGGCGAAATCGCGCGACTTGCCGGCGAAGAGGCGCACGTCGAGGCGCGGATGCGCGTGGCGCACCGTCCACAGCGCGTCGGCGAACGCGCCCATCAGCGCCGAGACGAGCGCGCCCATCACCAGCGTACCGGACAGTGCGCCATCGGCGCCCGCCGCCAGAGCTTCGTAGCGCGCGATCAGGTCCTCGACGCCGGCAAGCGCCCTGCGGCCGGCGCTGTTCAGCACGACGCTGCGCGGACCGCGATCGAACAACGTGACACCGAGGTCGGTCTCGAGCGCCTTCATCTGCAGGCCGACCGCGGCGGCGGTGAGGCCCATCGCCTTGCCGGCAGCAGCAAAGCTCCCGCCGCGAGCGGCGGCAACGAAGAGGCGCAGGCTGCGGATCGATGACATAAAGCGATACTTTATCTCACGTACGGAAGATTTCGCTTTCCTTGAGTGTTGGGGAGGCGGACAATGGCAACATGAGCGAGGAGGATGGACAGGGTGCCACGTTGCGCGTGTCGATCTGGCGCGGGCGCCGCGATGGCGCATTCGCCGCCTACGACGTGCCGCGGCGTGCGAGCCAGACGGTGCTCGACGTCGTCACCTATGTCCAGCGCAATCTGGAGCCGTCGCTCGCGTACCGCTTCGCCTGCCGGGTCGGCATGTGCGGCTCCTGCGCGATGACGGTCAACGGACGCGCCCGCTGGACCTGCCGCACCCACGTCGCGGAGGTCGCTGCCGATGGGCGCCTCGAACTCGCGCCGCTCGCCAACCTGCCCCTCGTCAAGGACCTCGTGACGGACATGCGCGTGTTCTTCGACAAGTGGGCGGCGGCGCGCGGGCGCTTCAGCGGCACGCGCACGCGGGTGGACGAGTTTGCCCGGGTCACGCCGGATTCGGTGGCGCGCAAGGCGGTCGACGCGGGCATCGAGTGCATCGGCTGCGGCGCCTGCTACGCATCCTGCGACGTCGTCGCGTGGCGTCCCGACTACCTCGGCCCGGCGGCGCTCAACCGCGCGTGGACGCTCGTCAACGACGAGCGCGACGTCGCGGGCAAGGAGAGGCTGCGCGCGGTCGCGGGCGACGCGGGCTGCCACGTCTGCCACACGCAGGGTTCCTGCACCGAACGCTGCCCGAAGCACATCTCGCCCACCGCCGCGATCGCCGGCCTGAAGCGCGTCACGGCGCGCGCCGCGCTGCGCGGGGAACTCGAGCCGTGAGCGCGCAAGGCAGCCCCGCCGGCCCTGTCCGGGCGTATCACCCGGCCCCGCACGACCCGGTTCGCGAGGCGCGCCGCTGGTACTGGCAGCGCATCTCGGCGATGGTGCTGGCGGTGTGCGTGCTCGTGCACCTGGTCACCATCGTGTACGCGGTGCGCTCGGGACTTTCCGCCGAGTCACTGCTCGCACGGACCCGCGGCAGCGTCGCCTTCGGCGCGTTCTATGCCGTGTTCGTCGTTGCTGCCGCCGTGCACGCGCCCATCGGGCTCGCCCGCATCGGCGAGGAGTGGGTCGGCCTGTCGAGCCGCGTCGCCAATGCCTGTGCCGGAGCGCTGGCCTGGATCCTCGCCGCACTCGGCATGACCGCGGTCTACGCGATGGTGATCGGATGAGCGCCGGCAGGCCGATGCGGCGCAGCGATGCGCGCGCGCACGCGCATCCGGCGTGGTGGGCGTATCTCGTGCACCGGCTCTCGGGCATCGCGCTCGCGGTGTTCCTGCCGCTGCACTTCCTGGCGCTGTCGACGGCACTGCGCGGCGATGCGGCCCTCGACGGCTTCCTGCGCTTTGCCGACCGGCCGCTCTTCAAGATCGCGGAATGGGGGCTCGTGGTGCTCCTGACGCTGCACATGGCGGGCGGGCTACGCCTGCTCCTCATCGAGTTCCGGCCGTGGTCGGGCCTGCGCAAGGACTGGATCGCCGGTGCTTGCGCCGCCGGGCTGGCCGCCGGACTCGTCTTCGCGCTGGCCCTGTGGCGATGACGCGTTCACGGCCGGCGCGATCCCTTGCGAGAGGACGATGATGAAGATCGACCCTGCCGCCGTCGAGGATGCGAGCCGTGAGCTCTACATCCGGGCGCTCAAGATGCTGCCTCCCGACATCAAGGAAGGCTTCACCACACTCACGGCGCGGGAGACTGACGCCACGGCGCAGCGGGTCCTCGGCACGATGGTCACCAACATCGCGGTCGCGGAGGCGCGCAACAACCTCCTGTGCCAGGACACCGGAATCCCCATCTACAACGTCGAGATCGGCCGCCACGTCGAGGTCGACGGTGTCGCGCTCAAGGCAGCGATCCGCGAAGGATGCGCGCGCGCCACCCGCGAGCACCCGCTGCGCTCGTCGGTCGTGCATCCGCTGACGCGGCGCAACGAGCAGACGTCCTGCGGCACCGAGGTTCCCGTGATCCACGTCGATTTCGTCGACGAGGAGGAGACGTTGCGCCTCCTCATGATCCCCAAGGGGAGCGGCTCGGAGAACAACTCGTTCCTGCGCATGGCGATTCCTGCCGAGGGTGTCGATGCGGTCAAGACCTTCGTGGTCGACTGCGTGCTCGCAGCGGGCGGCAAGACCTGTCCACCCACCATCGTCGGCGTGGGCATCGGCGGCACCTCCGACCTGTGCGTCGCGCTCGCCAAGCGGGCGGCGACGCGGGCGCTGGGAACGCGCTGCGCCGATCCCGAGGGCGCCCCGCTCGAGACTGCGCTCAGCGCGGCGGTGAATGCGCTGGGTGTCGGCCCGCAGGGCCTGGGCGGAGATGCCACTGCCT
Source organism: uncultured Alcaligenaceae bacterium (assembly GCA_964439475.1). Lineage (GTDB taxonomy): Bacteria > Pseudomonadota > Gammaproteobacteria > Burkholderiales > Casimicrobiaceae > VBCG01. Next base: position 55,209 of record CAYTOT010000006.1, on the reverse strand, counting down.
TCGCGGTGCACGTCGAACTCGCGGCGACGCACATCACGATGAACCCCGTGGCGGTCAACATGCAATGCCACTCGGCGCGGCGCGCCTCGGCGACGTTCACGCCAGCGGGCGTGACCTTCGGCTACTGATCCGCGGAGAACACCGACGATGGCTCACCATGACCTTCGCATGCCGATCGACGAGGCGACGGCGCGCAGCCTTCGCGTCGGCGATACCGTCACGCTGCAGAACACCCTGTACGGCATCCGCGACGCCACGCAGATCCACATGTTCGACCGCGGACGCACGACGCGCTTCGACCTCGCCGGTCACGCGGTGATTCACACCGCGCCGAACGTGCGCAAGGTCACACCCGACGCGGCCAATCCGGCGGGATACGCGCCGGTGTGCATCGGCACCACCACGTCGGACCGCATGGAGCGCTTCACCCGCCCGCTGCTCGAGCGTTACGGGGTGCGGGCGATCGTCGGCAAGGGGGGCTTGCGCGAGGCCTCCGCTGCGGCGTTCCGCGATCTCGGTGGCGTCTACCTCGCGATCGTCGGCGGCACCGCGGCGCTCGAAACGACGTGGATCGAGGCCATCGAGGACGTCGACCTCGACGACCTGAATCCCGAGTCGCTGTGGAAGTTTCGCATCCGCGACTTCGGACCGCTGCTCGTCGGCATGGACAGCGTCGGCGGCAGTCTCTACGAGGCGGTGCGCGACGCCGCCGCGGCGAAGCGCGCCAGCGTGCTCGCGGCGCTCGGCGTGAAGGCGCCGTGAGGCCGCAGGGCGTCCCCGCGGGCGAAGGAGCCACGCCGGTCCGTCGCCTGTCCACCGACATCCTGATCCTGGGCTCGGGGGGCGCGGGGCTCTTCGCCGCGCTGCACGCGCACGCCGCGGCGCCCGAGCTCGCGATCACCGTGGCGGTGAAGGGGCTGCTCGGCAAGTGCGGCTGCACGCGCATGGTCCAGGGCGGCTACAACGTGGCGCTCGCCCCCGGCGACTCGATCGAGCGCCACTTCATGGACACGATCGAGGGCTCCAAGTGGCTCGCCGACCAGGACCTCGCGTGGACGCTGGTGAACGGCGCAGTGGTGCGCATCCGCGAGCTGGAGAACGAGCTCGGCTGCTTCTTCGACCGCAATCCCGACGGCAGCGTGCATCAGAAGGCATTCGCGGGCCAGACCTTCGATCGCACCGTGCACAAGGGGGACCTGACCGGCATCGAGATCATCAATCGCCTCGCCGAACAGGTGTGGGCGCGCGACATCGCGCGCCTCGAGGACCACCGTGCAATCGAGCTCGTGAAGACGCCCGGGGGCGACGCGCTGGCCGGCGTGCTGATGATCGACATGCCGCGCGGCGACTTCGTCTTCGTGCAGGCGAAGGCGGTCCTGCTCGCCACCGGCGGCGGCCCTACCATGTACCGCTATCACACCCCGTCGGGCGACAAGAGCTGCGACGGGCTCGCCATGGCGCTGCGCGCGGGACTCTCGCTGCGCGACATGGAGATGGTGCAGTTCCACCCCACGGGGCTGCTCGCCGGCACGCACACCCGCATGACCGGCACCGTGCTCGAGGAAGGACTGCGCGGCGCGGGCGGCCACCTCGTCAACGGGCTCGGCGAGCGCTTCATGCATCACCACGATCCGAACGGCGAGCGCGCCACGCGCGACGTGGTGTCGCGCGCCATCGACGCCGAGATGCGCGCAGGGCGCGTGACCCCGCATGGCGGCGTATGGATCGACATGCGGCACCTGGGCGCGAACAACGTGCGCCGCCAGTTCAAGGGCATGGTCGAGCGCTGCGCGGACTGCGGCTTCGATCTCGCCGGCGGGCGGGTCGAGGTCGTTCCCACGGCGCACTACATGATGGGCGGCGTGCGCTTCGCGCCCGACTGCACGACGGCGCTCGCGGGGCTCTTCGCCGCCGGCGAGGACACCGGCGGCGTGCACGGCGCCAACCGTCTCGGCGGCAACGGGGTGGCGAACTCCACGGTCTTCGGCGGGATCGCCGGCGACAGCATGGCGGCATGGGTGCGGGAGCACGGACGCCTGCACGAGCCCGACGACGCGGCGATCGCGGCGAGCGTCGCGCGGCACGAGGCGCCGTTCGCCTCCGCGCCGGGGTCGCTCGAACCGGTGCGCGGGGCGCTCTATGCGTGCATGTGGGACGACGTCGGCATCGTGCGTGATGCTGCGGGACTGCGGCGTGCGCTGTCGACGCTGGGCATCCTGGAAGGCGAGCTCGCGCGCATCGGCGTGGCCGATGGCGACAGGGGCTTCAATCCCACCTGGCACGACTGGCTCAACCTCGCGAGCCTGATCGACGTGAGCAAGGCCATCGCCACCGCAGCGCTGGCGCGCGAGGACTCGCGCGGGGCGCACTTTCGTACCGACTTCCCGCAGGCGGGCGATCTTGCGGCCTCGACGTTCACCGTCGTGCGCCGCGAAGGCGGCGAGTTCGAGATCGGCTTCGAACCGGTGCGTTTTTCCCGTGTGCAGCCCGGCCATACGCTCGTTCAGGCGACCAGCACCCTGTAGAGGAGATTGATCGCGCCGGCCAGCAGGACGGCGTGCATGGTCAGCATCACCTGTCGCGGCGGCAATCTATGGTGGAGGCGGCTGCCGATCCAGAGCCCCAGGAGCCCAACGGGGATCAGCGCGGCGCACAGGGCGACGAGGCCGGGTTGTGCGAACAGGTCTGCGCCGGCAAACAGCGGGACGCGGGCCACGGCGGTCAGCAGGATCAGCATGCCCATCGTCGCGCGCAGCGCGCGCGCATCGGCGAGGCGTCGCGCAAGGTAGACGAGCAGGATCGGGCCGCCGGTTCCGTAGAGGGCCGTGAACACGCCGCCGAACATGCCGAACGTGCTCGCCCAGCGCGTGGAGAGCGGGGTGCGGGTGGGGGCGGCGAGGTGGCTGCGCGCGAGGTAGCCCAGCACGAACAGCGCGAGCAGGGTGAGCAGCACGCGCTCGGGTGCGTTGACCAGCAGCGTGACCCCCAAGAGCATGCCCAGCGCGATCCATGGTGCAAGCCTCGCGAGCTCGCGCCACGCTGCTTCGCGCCGCGTGCGCAGTGCCAGCAGCGATCCGCAGCACAGGTCGAGGATCACCATCATGGGCACTGCGAACGTGAGCGGAAACAGGAGGACCAGGAAGGGCGCGGCGGCGATCGACGAGCCGAAGCCCGTCATCCCGAACACGACATAGGCGACGAGGACGATCGCACCGGCCGCCGCAATGGCTGCCGGGTCGAACGGCAGTGACCATGCCGGCAACGTCAGCCGCGCAGATGCTTGTCGAGCGGTGCCGCGGGAGTGCGCGCGGCAGGAGCCCCGGGAGGGGAGGGCGCAGCGGGCGCCACGGGTGCCGCGCGGCCCGCTATCGCGCGGCGGCGAGCGCGGCGGCGACGCGCTCGGCGATCATCCGGCTCACGCGCTCGTTCGACTCCGCGGTGACGCCTGCGATGTGCGGCGTGAGGACGAGGTTCGGGGCACCGGCGAGGGGCGAGCCCGCCGCGAGCGGCTCGCCGGCGAAGACGTCCAGCGCAGCGCCGCCGAGCGCGTCGGCGCGAAGCGCTGCGGCGAGTGCCGTCTCGTCGACGATGCCGCCGCGCGCCGTATTGATCAGCACCGCGCCGGACTTCATCAGTGCGAGCCGGCGCGCATCGACGAGGTTGCGCGTCGAGTCCATGAGCGGAACGTGCAGGCTGACCGCGTCGGCACCGGCGAACACGTCGTCGAGCGCGAGCGGCTCGGCGCCGTGCTCGCGCCAGGCCGGCGCGCCGCGATCGATCGCGGGGTCGTGGGCGACGATCCGCATGCCGAGCGCGCGCGCCAGTTCGGCGGTCAGGCGACCGATGGCGCCGAATCCCACGAGCCCGAGCGTCTTGCCGTGGATCTCCCGGCCCTCGGAAAGCGCCGCGCGCGGCCAGCGTCCCGCGGCGACGTCGTCCGTGGAGCGATACGCGCCCCGGAGCAGCAGCATGGCCGTGCCGATCACGTACTCCGCTACCGCCAGTGCGTTCGCGCCCGTCGCGGGGATCACCTCGATGCCGCGCAACCCGCAGGCGGCAACGTCGATGTTGTCGAGCCCCACACCCAGGCGCCCGACGACGCGCAGGTGGGGTGCGGCATCCAGCAGCGCGGTGTCGACCCGCGTGCGATTGCGCACGATCAGCGCATCGGCGCCTGCCACCGCCTGGCGCAGTGTCTGCGGCTCGTCGACGAGCGAAGGCCGGTACACGACGTCATGGCGCTGCTGCAGCGCCTCGACGGCAGGGACATCCATGAACTCGGTGATGACGATATGCGCCATGGCGTCAGGTCTGCATGCCCCACTTCCGTATGGTGCTCGCCTCGATGCGGTGGAAGATCAGGTTCTCCACCACGAGCCCGATGATGATCACCGTGAACAGCCCCGCGAACACGGCCGGAATCTCGAGCTGGTTCTTGTTCTCGTAGATGTACCACCCAAGCCCGCCCGAGCCCGACGAAACGCCGAAGACCAGCTCCGCCGCGATCAACGTGCGCCAGGCGAATGCCCAGCCGATCTTGAGTCCGGTGAGGATGCTCGGAAACGCGGCCGGTATCAGGATCTTCATGATGTAGCGCGGCCCCGTGAGTCCGTAGTTGCGTCCCACCATGCGCAGTGTCTGGCTGACCGCCTTGAAGCCCGTATGCGTGTTGAGCGCGACCGACCACAGCACCGAGTGGATCAGCACGAAGATGAGGCTGCCGTTGCCCAGCCCGAACCAGATGAGCGCGAGCGGCAGCAGCGCTATCGACGGCAGCGGATTGAACATCGAGGTCAGGGTTTCGAGGAGATCGGTGCCGATCCGGGTGGCGGTCGCGAAGGCGGTGAGCAGCGCGGCCAGCACCAGTCCGATGGCATAGCCCTGCAGCAGCACCTTGATCGAGAACCACGTGCGGTGCGGCAGCACCCCGCTCGCAATCGCGTCGTAGAACGCCCTTACGGTCGCTCCGAACGTCGGGAACAGCAGCGGGCTGTTGAGCCATCGCGCGTAGGCTTCCCATGCCACCACCATCACCAGCAGCAGGAAGGTCTTGCGCGCCGCGCCGTTGTCGTAGATCTTCTCCCACGTCGTGAGCGGCTTCTGCACGACCCCGTAGGCCTCGGTCTCGACCGTGCGTACGAACTCCGGACGCTCGATCATCGTCGCTCCGGCTTCAGGCATGCGTGGCCTCCTCTTCGATCGCGTCGGCGAAGAGCATGTCCTGGATGCGGTCCGATAGCGTCTTGCCGTCGCTGGACGTGCGGTCGTGCCCGTCGCTGTTCAACTCCGCCTTGACCTGGCCGGGATGCGGCGAAAGCAGCAGGATGCGGTTGCCGAGCAGGACCGCCTCCGGGATCGAGTGCGTGACGAAGAGCACGGTGAAGTGCGTGTCGTCCCAGAGCTGCAGCAGCTCCTCCTGCATCTTGCGCCGGGTAAGCGCGTCCAGCGCCGCGAACGGCTCGTCCATCAGCAGGATCTCGGGTTCCATCGCCATGCCGCGGGCAATCGCCACCCGCTGCTTCATTCCACCGGAAAGCGTGTGCGGGAAGCTGTCGGCGAACTTGGTGAGGTTCACCTTCTCGATGTACTGCATGGCCTTGTCCTCGGCCTGCCTGCCCTTCAGCTTCCCGCTCGCCGTCAGCGCGAACATCACGTTCTCCTTGACGGTCTTCCACGGCAGGAGCTGGTCGAACTCCTGGAACACCATCATGCGGTCGGCGCCGGGCTTGCGGATCACCTCGCCGTTGAGGCGCATCTCGCCTTCGGTCGGCGTCATGTAGCCGCCCACCGCCTTCAGCAGCGTCGACTTGCCGCAGCCCGACGGCCCGAGCATCACGAAACGATCCGACCGGTACACCTGGAAGTCGACCCGATAGGTGGCCGTCACCAGGTGCTCCTTGGTCTTGTACTGCAGCGTGACGCCGCGCACGTCCAGAAGCGGCACGGGTGTGGGCGGCGCGGGCATGTCAGCGAGCCTCCGCGCCGCCCACGACGATCCCCCCGCTGCCGCGACGGCAGGGCCGCGCCCGCGCCGACGCCTGCACTAGCTGCCCTTCAGGTCATGCGCGCTGTCGAAGAACATGTCCTTCCACGACGCGGGTGTCACCTTGATCGAGCCGATCTTGTGCATGAACTCGACGTACTTCATGATGTTGTTCGGCGTGAGCGTGTACTTGATGTCGGGATCGTTGAGGATCTCCATGATGTCGCCCACGCTGGACTTGTCCTTCGACATGGTCAGGTAGAGCTCGGCGGCGTCCTTCCTGTTCGCATTGATCCAGTCGGTCGCCTCCTTGAAGGCATCGAAGAACGCCTTGTAGGTCTTGGGGTTCTCGTTGCGGAACTTGGAGGTCGTGGCGATCACGTTGAACGTGGCTGGCCCGCCGAGGACGTCGTACGAGCTGAACACGCGATGGATGCTCTTGTCCTTCAGCTCCTGGTACTGGTAGGGCGGTGACGTGAGGTGCGCGGTGATCTCGCCCTTTCCGGAGAGGAGCGCGATCATGCCCTGCGGATGCGACATCGACACCGTCAGCGAATCCAGCCTGTTCGCGTTCTCCTGGCCGAAGGCCTGGGCGGCCGCCATCTGCAGCGTGACCGCCTGGATCGACACCTTCACCGCCGGCAGCGCGATCTTGTCCTTGTCGGTGAAGTCCTTGATGGTCTTCACGTTGGGATTGCGCGTGTTGAGGTAGAGCGGCATGGAGTTCATCGCGCTCACGCCTTTGACGCCGATGTTGCCGTTGGTCTTCGCCCACAACGTGACGAACGGTCCCACCCCCTCGGCGGCGAACTGCAGGTTGCCGGACAGCAGGGCGTCGTTCATCACGCTGCCGCTGGAGAAGGTGCTCCAGACGACCTTGGCGTCGCCCAGGCCCGCCGCCTTGGCATGCTTCTCGAAGAGCTTGTGGTTCTCCATCACCATCAAGCCGAGATAGCTGATCCCGTACTGCTTGGCAGCGTGGATCTCCTGCATCTCCGCGGCTGCGGGCGCGGCAACCCCCGCGATGAGTCCGGCCGACAGCGCCGCTGCAATGAGATTTCGGTAGCGCATGATGCCCTCCTTGGATGACAAGACACCTCGTCGCGGCCGGCAACGCCGCCGGCCGCGCGGAACCGTTGCAGCGCGGACTCGCTATGCGCTTTCGTACAGCCGGGTGAGCACGAACTCGCGGTGACCGAGCACCTCGGCCGCCGTATGGCGTCCGTTGGCCGTGGCGAACATGCTGGCGAGCAGGGCGTCGCCCGCCTGGTCGGGCGACATCTCGCGGCGCAGCAGTGCCGAGACGTCGACGTCGATGTGCTCGCTCATGGTGCGCACGGTCCGCGGGTTGGCGCACAGCTTGATCACCGGCAGGATGGGGTTGCCGATCACGTTGCCCTGCCCAGTGGGGAAGAAGTGGACGACGTAGCCCGATGCGGCGCACAGCGTGACCATCTCGGCCGCGGCCGACGACGAGTCCATGAACCACAGGCCCGGATGGGTCGGCGTCTCGGCCTTGTCGAGCACGCCATCGACCTTGCAGACGCGCCCGATCTTCTGGATGTTGCCGAGTGCCTTCTCCTCGATCGTTGTCAGCCCCCCCTCGATGTTACCCTTGGTCGGCTGCGACTCGGAGAGGTCGCTGGTCTTGAAGCGATCGATGACTTCCTGGTAGCGGTTGAACATCGCCATGAACTCGTCGCGGACCTTGGGCGTCGCGCAGCGCGCCGCGACGATGTGTTCGCCTCCGGTGATCTCCGTCGTCTCGCCGAAGCAGAGGGTCACCTTGTGCGGGTACATCTTGTCGAAGGCGTTGCCGACTGTCGGATTGGAGCCGCAGCCGGAGGTGGTGTCGGACTCGCCGCACTTGGTCGACACCCACAGGTCGGAGAGCGGCCGCTCGACGCGGTCGAGGGCGGTCGCGTAGTGCACGAACTCCTTGGCCTTGCGCGAGGCCTTGGCGATGGTCGCGATGTCGCCGTTCTGCTCGATCCAGAAACCCTCCACGGGCTTCCCGGTCCGGGCGATGCCGTCGACCACGCGCTTCGTCCAGCCCGGCTCGATGCCGATGACGATGACCGCGGCGACGTTGGGGTTCGCCCCGGTTCCGATGAGCGTCCGGAAGTGGAGCTCCAGATCCGCGCCGAACTGCAGGCGGCCGTATGGGTGCGGCAGCGCCATCGTACCCATGATGTTGCGCGCCACCGCCTCTGCGGCGGCGTTGGAGATGTCGTCGACCGGCAGCACGATCACGTGGTTGCGGACGCCGACGCGCCCGTTGTCGCGGAGGTAGCCGCGGAATGTCGCATTCGCGAGGTTCATGGCGCCTCCTACCAGCGCTTGGTCTTGACGTTGTGGACGTGCAGGTGCTCGCCCACCTTGATCGGCGCGACGGTGCGCCCGATGTCGACGCCGTACTTGATCACGGTGGCGTCGGCCGCGAGCGGCTTGATCGCGAGCTTGTGCCCGATGGGGATGTCCGAAAGCGCGGTCACGTTCAGGTCCTTGTCCTGGTCCATGATCCAGCCCTGGAGCTTGGCACCGGCCTTGACTCCCTCGACGACGACGACGCCGGCGGAATCACCCTCGTCGTGCACCACGAAATCGATCACGCTCAACTCCTCTGGTGGAATGGATGCCCGTGGCGGCGCAGCGATCCGCTGGATGCGAGGCTGCCGGGCACGGGATGGGGTGGATTGTGCGCCGCGCCGTGCTAGCATGTCAACCAGGTCATCTAGATGATATGCATATGTTGCGTGGACCCGATCGTCCTCGTGGCCGCGCCCGCGGCAGTCCGGAAGCGCTCGCCGCGCGGGCCGGCGTGCGGGAACTGCCGCGCTACAAGGCGGTGAAGGCGGCGATCACGGCGGCGCTCATCGCAGGCGAATGGACACCAGGAAGCGCGCTGCCCGACCAGGCGCGGCTCGCGAGCCGCTTCGGGGTCAGCATCGGCACGCTGCGCAAGGCCACCGACGAACTGGTCGCCGAGCGGATCCTGGTGCGCCGCCAGGGCCTCGGCACCTTCGTCGCGCTGCACGGGCCGGCGCGCAACCGCTATCATTTCTTCCACATCGTCGAGCGCGATGGCTCGCGCGAGTTGCCCGCGCCGCGCCTGCTCGCGTTCGTGCGCGGAACCGCCACTGCCGCCGAAGCCGGCGCTCTCGCCATCGCGCCGGGGGCGAAGGTGCTGCGCATCACCAATCTCCTGAGCCTCGCAGGGCAACGCACCGTGCTCGACACCATCGTCATCGAGGCGGCGCGTTTTCCCGGCCTCACCGCGGCGCGCTTCGGCCAGCGCGACAGCACGATCTACAGCCTCTACCAGACGAGCTACGGGGTCAACGTCGTGCGCACGCACGAGCGACTCGCGGCGCGCGAGGCGGACCGGACGTCGGCGCGTGCGCTCGGTATCGCCGTCGGCATGCCGGTGCTGGTGATCGACCGCATCGCCTATACCTACCACGACACGCCGGTCGAGATCCGGCACAGCGTCGTCGATACGCGAGAGCGCGCCTACGAGGCGGATTGGGGGAAGGGAGAGGCCTAGCGTCCGCCGGGCCGTCGCGGGACGGCCTCGCCTGGGGCCGCCCGCGGCGCCGCGGGCGCGCGGCGCAACGCAGCTCCTACAGCGTCAGGTCGGCATTCACGTGCTTGTGCAGCAAGGCCTTCGCGTACGCATTGCGCGCACGCAGGCGCGGGTCGTGCACGATGCCGGCGACCGTTCCCACGACGGCGCTCACCACGCCTGCGAGCGGCAGCGCGAGGATGAGCCCCGGAATACCGGCGACAGCACCCCCGATGAAGACCATGAGCACGGTAGGCAACGGATGCATCCGGATGCTGCGACCGACGGTGAGCGGGATGAAGATGAAGTTGTCGAGCATGCGATTCGCGGCGAACACCGCGAGCACGCCGTACAGGATCCACGGATCGCTCGGATTGCTGGTCGCCGCGACCAGGATCGCGAGGACGCAGCCCGCGAGCGAGCCCACCACCGGCACCCATTCCATGAGCGCAGCGGCGAGCGCGATCACGAAGGGGTTGGGCACGCCCACCATCCAAAGGCCCAGGCCGAGGACCGCGGTATCGATGGCGGTCAGCTTGAGAAGCCCGGCGAAGTAGTTGCGCGCCGTGGTGTCCACGCGCTCGAACATGTAGATCGCACGTTCGAAGAAAGCGTTCGGAATGCCTCCGATCACGAGCTTGGTGAAGACCTGGCCTTCGCGCAGGAGGAAGAAGGCGAAGAACGGCGCGAGCAGCAGGGAGGGCAGCGAGACCGCGGCGGCAACGAGGGCCTCGCGGACCTTTTGCTGCATGACCGTGTCAAGCTCACCCAGGCGGCGCATCATCTCGGCGTGGAAGTCGAGTCGAGCGAGGAAGGCGAACTGCGCCTCCAGGGTGGCGAAGGTGCGGTCGGCGAGGGTGCGTCCGCCATCGAGATACCGCGAGAGCGTCTCCTGTCCCGCCAGCGACTGCGCCGCGAGCCAGGGCAGGAGCGGCCAGAGGATGGCGACCACCACGAGCAGGGCGAGCCCGGCGACGATGGCGGCGGCGCTTTCCCGGCCCATTCCCGTGAGCGCCAGCCGGCGCACCACGGGGACCAGCATGTAGTGGAGCAGGATCGCGATGAGCAACGGCACCACGAGCCACAGCGCCTGGGTCGACGCGACGAGCAGCAGCGTGGTGATCGCGATCGTCACCAGCCAGACGAGGGGGCCACCGAGAAAGTAGTCGCTCTTCAAAGGGGGCGCGAGGCTGGCGCGACGTTCGTGGCCACGAGCTTCTGCCCGAGGTCGCGCGCGAGCTGCAGCGCGATCCGCGAGGCGATGCCGGCGTGCGTATCCACGAGGCGGTTGAAGTCGGTCCGGGAGAGCGCCGCCAGCACGCAGTCGTCGAGGGCGCGTGCCTGCGCGGTTCGCGGCGCGCCGTCGAGCAGGGCGAGTTCGCCGAACATCGCTCCTGCCGGGATCTCGGCGATGCGGCCGTGGCCGGGAGCGCCCTGGCGGCAGATGAGGACCGTGCCGCGCAGTACGACGTAGAGCGCCTGACCCTCCTCGCCCTCGTCGAACACGATCTCGCCGGCGAGGTAGCTGCGCTCGTGGAGCAGCCCGTCGATCACGCGAAGCTCGCGCGGCGAGAGGAGGGCGAAGAGGCCGAGGCCGCGCAGTTGCGCGGAGCGCGGGTGATCCGACTTGAGCCTGAGGAAGCCGAACATGGGACGTGCGCTCCCGGACGCCAGGGCAGGACGTCCGCGCGCGGATTGTCGCACGGCTGCCGGTACTCGTGCCCGGCCTTTCCTCGTGCGGGGCGATCCCGTAAAGTCGCGCTACCGACCGCCACCCGGCATCGCGCGGACACACCGCGCGCGACGCCGCGCAAGGAACCCTGCGCCATGCAAGACGAGAGAGCTCATCCCGAATGGCCATGAGGCTGGGCCGCGCGAACGCGCAACGCTTCGGCTTGCTGTGGGGGCGCTGCGTGGCGATGCCGCCGTCGCCCGCGGCGCGGACGGTCTATCGCGACCTCGCTGCCCATCTCGACGGACCCGGGCGGGCGTTCCACAACATGCGTCACATCGACGACTGCCTGCTTCGTTTCGACGAGGTCGCCTCACGCCTCGACGATCCGGATGCGGTGGAACTCGCCCTGTGGTTTCACGACGTCGTCTATGTGCCCGGGGATCCCTCGAACGAGCGGCGAAGTGCCGAGTTCTTCGTCACCCGGGCCGGGGGTGCGGCGGTCGCGCTCAGGCGGCGGGTCGTGGCGCTGATCCTCGCCACCGAGCGCAGGCAGGCGCCGCGCACCTCCGACGCGCGCTTCATCGACGACATCGATCTCGCCGGGTTCGGCGGCACGTGGGGCGCGTTTGCCCGCAATTCACGCCGGCTGCGCCGCGAGTTCGCGAGCGTGGGCGACGCCGAGTACCATCGCGGCCAGTGGAAGTTCCTGTCCGAGTTGCGCCGCCGTCGACGCTTCTTCCGCACCGCGTATTTCAGCGACCGCTACGGCGCCCAGGCTCACGCCAACCTCGATCGCCTCCTCGCCGACCTCGAGCGCCGCGGCCATGGGGCGCCGCGTCGAGGGTAGCGGGCGAGCACGCAGGCGCGTCCTCGCGCGCCCGCGGGCCCCTCAGACGGCCACGCGGCCGTAGCGGTCCTCGAAGCGGACGATGTCGTCTTCGCCGATGTAGTCGCCGCATGCCACCTCGATGATGGCGAGCACCTCGCGGCCGGGATTCTCCAGGCGGTGCTTCGTCTCCACCGGGATGAAGGCCGATTCGCCGGCCGGCAGGTCGAACACGCGCTCGCCGGACGTGACGCGCGCCGTGCCGCGCAGCACGACCCAGTGTTCGCTGCGATGATGATGCAGCTGGAGCGAGAGCTGCCCGCCGGGCTTGACCTCGATGCGCTTGATCTTGAAGCCGGGGCCCTCTTCGAGGACGGTATACGTGCCCCACGGACGCGCCACGGTGCGATGCACCTTGTAGGTCTCGTGGCCGCGCGCCTTCAGCTCGCCCACCACCTCCTTCACTCGCTGCAGATGGTCGCGATGCGCGACGAGCACGGCGTCGGGGGTATCGACGATCACGAGGTTCTCGACACCGATCGTGGCCACGACCCGATCTTCGGAATGGACGAACGTGCCCCGCGTGGCGATGGCCACGCGCTCGCCGCTGCCGCGGTTGCCGTCGGCGTCGGCCTGCGTGAGCTCCGATACCGCCTGCCACGAACCGACGTCGCTCCAGTCGAAGTCGCCGCGCACGACCGCGACCTCGCCATCGGTGGCCGCCTTCTCCATGATCGCGTAGTCGATCGAGACATCGGGTGCGCTGGCGAAGGTGGCGGCGTCGATCTCCAGCATCGCGTCTCCGGCGTGCGACGCGAGCGGCTGCCACACCGCGCGCGCCGCTTGCGCGATGGCCGGCGCATGGCGTTCGCAGGCCGCGAGGAGCGTCCCGGGGGTGAAGGCGAACATTCCCGAATTCCAGACGTGCGTTCCGGCGGCCACGAACTCGCGGGCACGGGCGAGCTGCGGCTTCTCCACGAATCCCATCGCGCGGAACGCCCGTGCGCCCAGCGGCTCGCCGCACTCCACGTAGCCGAAGCCGGTCTCCGGAAGCGTGGGCGTGATGCCGAACGTCACGAGGAGGCCGTCGCGGGCGAGTTCGACCGCTCGCGCGACCGCGCTCGCGAACGCCGCCTGGTCGCGTATCAGGTGGTCTGCGGCGAGGACGAGCATCACCGCGTCGTCGCCATGACGCGCGCGCACCAGGTGCGCAGCGACCGCCACGGCGGGCGCCGTATTGCGGCCGAACGGCTCGAGCAGGTACGCGGCATCGCGCGGCTCGCTATCGCCGAGTCCGGCATAGACGTCCTTGGTATGGAAGTAGAGGTCGCGATTGGTGACCGTGACGAGGCCGCTGACACCGGGAAGCTGCATGGCGCGCAGGGCGGTCTTGCCGAGCAGCGTGTCGCCGTCGGGCAAGGGCATGAACGGCTTGGGCGCCGCCTCGCGGGACAAGGGCCACAGACGCGTGCCCGCGCCGCCGGAGAGGATGACTGGAACGAGGTATGGCATCGTGCGCGACCTTGAAGCGGGGCGGCCATTCTACCGTCCGCTGCGGACGTGGGCGCCGCACGTACCCCGTGCTGCCTGATTCGGACGACGGACGGGCCCGCATCGCTCGCCACCGGCGACGCGGTTCCCGTGCCTGCGTCCTTGCACCGGGGCGGCCGGCTTTTCCGATACAGTTGCAGGTCCCGGGCCGGGCGTTGGCAGGTTTCGCGAAGTCGTTGCGCAACGGCACCCGCCGGGATCGGATCACGGAGGCGCGCATGAAGCTCCTGCCCAGAGGTTTCTTTCGAGCGACGCCGGCGCTCGTCCTGGCGTTCGCGCTCGGGGCGTGCAGCACCACGGCGCCGCGCCCCGCGGAGCTCGACAAGGCGCGCAGCGCCGTCGATCACGCGCAGTCAACGCCGACCGTGAGCGCGTACGCCGGTGCGGAGCTCAAGGACGCCGTCGATACCTACAGGCGCGCGGAGTCGCTCTTCCGGAAGGATGGCGACACCACCGAAGTGCGCAACCTCGCCCACCTCGCGCGGCAGCGCGCCGCTGCCGCGCGCGAGACGGCAGAGCGGCGAGAGGCCGAGCAGAAGGCGGCGCCAGCGACGAGCGGGCAGCAGGGAATGAAGGCCGAGGCTCGCTCCGCCGAGGCGACGGCTGCCGGCCGCGACGCGCAGCTTGCGAGCATGCAGGCCGAGGCGGCACGCAGTGCGCAGGCGCCGGCGGAGGTGCCCGCTCCGGCGCCAGCGCCAGCGCAGACGCAGGATCAGGCGGAGGCCGCGCGGCGTCAGGCCGTCCTGTCGCAGCAGAGCGCGGAGTACGCGCGGCTGCGGGCGCGCGGCGCGCAGCCGCGCAACGAGTGGATCGACGCGGAATTGCGCGAGCTCTACGCAGCGAAGTCGGAGCGCGGCACCGTCATCACGATGAACGATGTGCTGTTCGATGCCGGCAGCGCCGGGCTTCGTCCCGGCGGCGTGCGGCTCGTCGCGCGCATCGCGACGCTCCTGCGCGAGTATCCCGAGCGCACGATCGCCATCGAAGGCTTTACCGATAGCGTGGGCGACGACGCGATCAACAAGGCGCTCTCGGAGCGACGCGCAGATGCCGTGCGGGCGGCGCTGATGGACGCGGGGATACAGGGCAATCGGATCGTCACTCGCGGCTACGGCGCGGCATTTCCGGTGGCCAGCAACGACACCGCCGAAGGCCGGCAGCGCAATCGCCGCGTGGAGGTGGTGATCGGAAGCGGAAACGCGGTCGCGCCGCGGGTCGCGAGCAGCCACCCCGTCGCGCCCGGGTCGCGCCAGTGAGGGGCGGGAGCGGGCCAGGCCTCTTGAACATGGGCGTCGCGCCCTCAGTTTGATACAATCAATCGAATGCCGCGGTCGCCCTTGATCGCGGCTCGTCCGAACCGGGGGTGAACTGGTCTCGACGGGGGCTGTGAAGCAGCTTGGGGCATGCCGAGGTGTTAGTCCTCGTAAAACCCTGACACTCGCAAACTTAACTGCGAACGACGAAAACTACGCTCTGGCGGCTTAATCCCGCCGGACCCTGCACCGGGCGGCGCTCAGCCCGGGTAGCGAAGGTGGCGACACCGTAGCTGCGGCAGGGACATTTCGAGCGATCGCGTCCGCCCGGGTCACTTGGGTGAGACGTCAAAACAAGGTGACTGGTTGCTCCGCCGTCTGTCCGTCAACGGTTGGGTGACGAGAGCACAATGACGAGACTAAGCATGTAGTCCTGACTGTGGAACGTCTTCGGACGCGAGTTCGATTCTCGCCACCTCCACCATTTTGCACTATGAGAACCCGCCCGCGAGGCGGGTTTTTCGTTCTAAGTCATTGTTTACTATAGTTCGCATGTGTTCGCCACCATCCGCCAGCATCCGGCATCCGAGCGGGTAACGAAATGGGTACCGGCGGGTAATGGGTGGCGACGGGTAACGGATTCCCCCTTTGAGGATTACCCATGGCGCGCTATCTGCTCACAGACGTGAAGGTCCGGGCCGCGAAGCCCGCCGAGAAGGTTTACCGCCTGCGCGACGGCGACGGGCGCTACCTGTTCGTGCCCCCCTCGGGCGTGCGGACGTGGCAACTGCGCTACCGGCACAACGGCCGGGAGACTATCGCCACCCTCGGACGCGCGAGCGACGTTCAAGGGCTCGCCTGGGCCCGGGCCCGGGCCGACGAAGCGCGGAGTCTGGTGGAGGCGGGGCGCAACGTCGCCGCCGAGAAGCGCATCACCGTCGCCACCCGAGCGGCCGCGACCGAGGATACTTTCGCCAAGGTGGCCGCCGACTGGATGCGCTCCGAGGCGCGCGAGGCGAAATGGACGGCGGGCTATCAACGCGAAGTGGAATCGAGCCTGCGCAACCATCTGCGCGACCTTGACGGGCTACCCATCTCGGCACTCACCGCTGCAATCGCTGCCCCTGTGCTGCGCCGTGTTGACCGGAGGGCGCCCGACATGGCGCGCAAGGTCCGCCAGCGGCTTTGGGCGATCCTGAATCGCGCGGTGGAGGAAGGTCTGATCGCAGGCAACCCCATAACGATGGGCCGCCGACGGAGGACCGAGCGCGAGCATTACCCTGCCGTGCTGGACCATGCAGGCGTCGGCACCATCCTCCGCGCTGCCGACAAGGCCGACGTGGCGCGCGGAGTGCGGCGGGCGCACCTACTGGCCGCGTTCACCGCGCAGCGCATCGGCGAGATTGTCCCGGCGACGTGGGCGGAAGTGGATTTGAAGGCCGGTACCTGGGCGATCCCTCGTGAGCGCATGAAACGCAAGGACGAGAAGCGCGGGCCGCACGTCGTGCCGATACCGCCGGTGCTACTCGGACAGATGCGGGAGTGGCGCCGCGCGGATGGCGACGAGGCGCTGCACGTATGTCCGGCACCGCGAGGCGAGGGGCATATCACACGCGAGGCCGTCGAGAAGTTCTACCGTCGCGCGCTCGACCTCGGCGGGAAGCACTCGCCGCACTCGTGGCGTTCCGTGCTGAATTCGTGGGCGGGCGACGCCGGCAAGGACATGCTGGCCGTCGAGGCGCAACTAGATCATGTGATCGGGAATAAGGTCACTGCCGCCTATGACCGCGCGCAACGAGTCGAGATGCGGCGCGAGCTCATGCGGTGGTACGAAATCCAGCTGATCGCCGCGCGCGACGGCGCGCAGGTCTTGGCCATGACGAAGTCATCGCGATGAGCCAAGCTGCTATCGCACTGTTGACATCCATCGGATTACGTCGTAATGTCTCGCATATCTAGTGATGATCAAGCGATTCCGACACTCCGGGCTCGAGCGATTCTTCCGACGCGATGATCATCGCGGGATTCCGGCGCAGTTCGGCGATCGGATTCGACGCATGCTCGACGCGCTTGATGTGGCCGTGAAACCTGAGGATATGAGCATCCCGGGGTACAAGTTTCACGGCCTGAAAGGCGACCGCGCAGGCACGTATGCGGTCACGGTTACCGGCAATCGCCGAATCACGTTTCAATTCGATGGCGAAGACGCGACTAATGTCGACCTGGAGGATTATCACTGATGCCTAGCCTACGAGACCGCCAGCGCGCGCCGACGCACCCTGGCGAGATTCTTCGCGAGGACGTGCTGCCTGCGCTCAAGATGACGCAGACCGCGTTCGCACAACGCCTTGGCGTGTCGCGGCTCAGTGTGTCCGAGCTCCTACACGGCAAGCGGTCGATGACGCCAGAGATGGCCGCGCGCGTCGCCAAGCTGCTGCGTGGTACCCCGGAGATCTGGCTTCGCATGCAGGCGGCGCGTGACCTGTGGGAGATCGCCATAGATCAGGACCGGCTTGCGGACATCCAGCCAATCGACAAGCGCCTGCTGGAGGCCGCCTAACGCCTTTCGTAGTCACGGCCCGGCGATCCGGGAAGCGGGCAACGCGAGTGGTGTGGCGCTTGCAGCGTGCGCCGATGCAAATCCACGCGGAGATGATCGAGATGTTCGAGTCGAGCACATTCGACATCGCACACCTTGAGCCGTGGCTGCGTGGATTCGCAAAGACTGCCGACTGACAGGCGGCCCGCGCTGCCCGCTTGTGTCCCTGGCCAATTTTCCATCTGGCCATCGAGGTGATCGCCTGACGGCGGCACGCTCTCAAGCCGGGTCGGCCGCGGCAGGGGGCGGTGGCGCCGCACCCGGCAGCCGCACCAGGTGCACGCTGCAGGGGGCTTCGGCGGCGACGGTCGATGCGGTCGATCGCCACCATGCGAGCGTGCGTTCGCGCGGCGCTGGCGCACCGAGCACGATCAGGTCGGCGTTGTTGGCGCGCGCCATGCCGAGGATCGTGTCCGCGGGATCGGACGACTCGACGACGTGGAGCGAGGTCTTCTCCGGCGGGCGCCCGAGCGGTGCGAACCACGCCCGGAGCAGGTGGCGGTGGGCGAGCAGGCGGCCGGACGCGCTCTGGTCGAGCGCGCTCCCTTCTCCCAGCGGTGCCGCCTCGATCGCGGAGACGAGGAGCAGCCGGTAGTCGTCGTTGGCCGCCAGGACCTTGCCCACCACGCGGCGCAGCGCCTCGTGTCGCGGATCGTCGATGTGCGCGGTGTCGATCGCGACGACGACCACGGGCATCCGCGATAGCGCCGTGCGCGGGCTGACGGTGACCGCGCGCGCGCCCTTCGCCTGCCACCAGTTGCGAAGTTGTTCACCCAATCCGGCGGACTCCGTGCGTTCCGACCGGGCCGTGAGCTTCACCTCGTCCGGATGCCGGAGGTCGAAGGCCACGTGCCCCGCCGACGGATAGCGCTCACGCGGGTCGGGCTCGAGGCAGAGCAGGATCACTTCCTGCAGCCAGGCGGGAATGCTGTCGACGATCGCGCGTGGCGGCGGCGGTACGCGCCAGCGACGGTCCAGGAGACCCTCGAAGGTCTCGGGCTCGCCGAAAGGCGTCGCACCCGTTGCCAGTTGATAGAGCAGGACTCCCAGGCCGAAGAGATCGCTGCGGGGGTCGCCACGGGTGCCGGCAAGCTGCTCGGGAGAGACGTACGCCGCCGAACCGGCACCCAGCAGTCCCCGGTGCTCCTCGATGAGGTCGGGCAGTTCCGCGTGCCGCGCGAGGCCGAAGTCGATCAGCACCGCCGCGCCATCGCTCAGGATGAAGTTCTCCGGCTTGATGTCGTGGTGGACGACGTTCTGCCGGTGCACGTCGAGGAGGGCGTCGGCGAGTGCCGCGCCGAGATCCGCGACCTCCGATGCGGGCAACGGCGCACGCTCGACGAGGTCCGCGACGCCTGTGCCCTCGATGGCTTCCATGACGATGTAGGGCCGCATCGGGTCCGCACCGACGGCGGCGACGCGCGGCACGTGGCGGCTCCTGAGCCGCGGAAGGATCATGCTTTCGATCTCGAAGCTGACGACGCCGAGCGCGGGCTCTCCCGGACCCACGCCGGGCACCTTCATCACCAGCGGAAATCCGGGATCGCGCTCCGGATCGGCGGTCGCATGGAAGATGTAGCCGTTGCCGCCCTCGTGCAGGCGCGCGCCGACGGTGTAGCCGTCGATCGTGTCGCCGGTGGTGATCAGCGTCGGCACGTCAGATCCCCGCTTCGATCCGCCAGGCGAGGCTGCCCGGCAATCCCGCCTCTCGCACCTTGCGCGCGGCCGCGTGATGGTCGTACGGCACCCGGAAGAAGGTCAGTTCGCGCGTCTCGTCGTCGAAGAGCGCGTAGCCGGCCGCCGGGTTGCGATCTCGCGGCTGGCCGACCGACCCGACGATGGCGACCCAGCGGCGCCGCCCCTTCACCGGGATGTTCACGCCCGCGACCGGGGTGAACGTCGTCATGTGCCCATCAGGCTGTCCGAAATAGAGCTTCTGGTCGTGCACGTGGCCGCAGAAAGTCACCGCCGCAACGGCGGCCCTCGTGCAGATCTCCGCGGCGCCCGGACTGTCGACGTAGGTCCAATGCGCCGGTGACCGTGCCGACGCATGCACGAAGCAGGCCGACGGGGTTTCGGCGACCAGCGGCAGGCCCGCGAGGAAGCGCTTCTGCGCGTCGGAGAGCGTCTTCGCGGCCCAGTCCAGCGCCGCGTGTGCATCGTGGTTGAAGTAGCTGTCCCGCTTCTCGATCGCGGCGTCGTGGTTGCCCTTGATCGTCACCGCCCCGTCGGACGCGAGCTGCATCACGCGCTCGACGACGGCCGCGGCGTCCGCGCCGTAGCCGACGAGATCGCCGAGGAAGGCATGGCCCGTGGCGCCTCTCGACCGCGCGTGGGCGAGACAGGCCTCGAGCGCCTCGAGGTTGGCGTGGACGTCGGACAGGATCGCGCGCAACACGACGAGAGTCTAGCGAATGCGGAACCGGCTGGGATCGCCGGGGCCGCCACAACCGGGAGGCGGACCGGGCCGGATCGCCTCCGTGGCCCCGCCGAAGCAGCCATCCCGCCGCGCCCGGGCCTATCCGGATCGTTCCGGGGACGGCGCGACGACGTCCGCCTGGTTGTCGAACTCGCTCAGTGCCTCGTTGCAAAGCGACAGCGCGCGCGCCGTGCGGCCGGCGGCGAGTTCGTCGCGGATGGCGACGATGCATGCCCGCAGCCTGATCTCGTAGAGCTCGGCCTCCTCGATCTCGTGCGTCAGGCGGGCGATCTGGTCGGCATCGTTCATGCTCTCGATACTACCTCCATCGCGGAGTGGCGATCACTTGCGTCTCGCCGTCGACGTCGGCGAAGGCGCGCGGGCGCAGCTCACGACACCTGGCGCCGTCACAGCGTGTTCGAGAACCTCGAGCTCGCGAGGAAGGCGGACAAGCGCGTGTGGCCGACGCTGCGCGCGAAGCTCGATTCTCACGAGCAGCGGCGAGATGACGATCCTGCTGGTCGAGCAGTACTACGACTTCGCGAAGTCGCTCGCCGACCACTATGTCGTGATGTCGCGCGGCGAGGTGGTCGCGCAGGGCATCGGCGCCGACATGGACGCCGGCAACGTGCGGGGGCTGCTCGCCGTGTAGGGATGGCGATAGCAGCGCCACTCAGGCCGGCGGCTTCGCCGGCGGGGCGTACCAGTCGCCCTTCGGCACGACCTTCGCGTGTTCCGGATCGTCCAGGTAGTGCGGCGACATGATCTGCACGCCGTTCTCGTTGAACACGTCCTGGATGTGCTCGAGCAGGGCCGAAACGACGAGCGCCCGCGGGCGCGGATCGGCCGGCAGCGCCTGGCATACCAGCTTGTACTCGACGTAGAAGTCCGACAGCGCCACCTGGAAGACGATCGGACGCGGGTCGGCGAGCACGCCGTCGGTGCGCCGCGCTGCCTCGATCAGCATGGCGTGGACCTGGCGCCAGGGCGTGTCGTAGCCGATCGTCACGGAGGCGTCGACGACGAAGCCTGGGTGGCGCACCGAGCGCGAGTAGTTCTTCGTGACCACGCCGAGCACCATCGCGTTGGGGAAGGTCAGCTCCTCACCCATGCCGGTGCGCACCCGCGTCGTGAAGAGCCCGAGCGATGCCACCGTCCCCTCGTGGTCGCCGACACGCACGAAGTCGCCGGCGCGGTAGGTGTGCGTGTACATGAGGATCAGCCCGCTCGCGGCCTGCCCCACGATCCCGGACGCGCCGACCGACACCATGAGGCCCAGCAGCACGGTGAGGCCCTTGAACGCATCGGTCCCCGCGCCCGGAAGGTAGGGATACGCCATGGCCGCCGCGAACAGCCATACGGCGATGATGACGAGCCGCCGCGTGGGCTGCGCCGAATCGGCGTCGATCCACGAGACGCGCAGACGCTGCGACTGCACGCTGTCGAAGAATCGCTGGAGCAGGCGTTGCACCAGCCGGGCGATGACGAAGACGACGATCGCCACGACGAGGCCGGGGATCGAGTTCGCGATCGACGACAGCATCCCGAAGAAGGTGTCGACGAGGAAGTGCGCGAGCCCTTCGCCCCAGGGTCGCGTGTACGGAAAGCGCGTCAGCGCGTAACCCAGCCATTGGTAGGTGACGAGCAGCGCGACGATCCAGAACAGAACGCGCGTCACCCCCCTGGCGATCGAGACGACCTGGTCGCGATTGACGATCTCGGCGCTCGCACGGTGAAGGTCCGCGCCCTTGCGCTCCGCGTAGGCGGCGATGCGCCTCGATGTGCCGTTCATGATCCGGAACGTGGCCCAGAGCAGCGCGAGCCAGAGCGCGGTTGCCGCGAGCGTCCAGCCCACCGATCGCAGGATCGCGCGCGGATCGCGCGCCTCGCTCATCTCGGCAATCACCGTCTCGAGGGAGCGCGCGGCGTCGGCGGCCGCCCCGGCGAGTGCCTCCGGGCCGAGTCCCTCGACGTCGTCGTTGACGATGCCGAACGCGAGTTCCCCGTCGATCTTCACGACGCTTCCCTGCGCCTCGTTCTCGACGGTGACCCGGTGCTCGCCAGGCTTGGCGAGCATCGTCCGGATCCGCTCGGACGCCGCCTCGGCGCGGCGTTCGACGGATGTCGACAGGAGCGGCGACCGGAAGGTCACGATCGGCCGGTTGAACACGACCACCGCCTCGGGCACGAGAGCGTGCTTGGCCACGTACGCCTCGGTGGCGGGCGTTTCCGGGACACCGCTCGCGGCGAGCGCCTCGGGAGCGGCGAGGACGCACGTCCCCGCGACGAGTGTCGCGAGCACGATCGAGATGAATGTCCTCAACACGAGGGACGTCCCGGGACGTCGGTCAGGCCCGGCGGGGTGAAGCGGCGGCCGAAGGCCGCCCGCAAGGCAGGTCCTGCCGCAACTGCCGGCGGGCCCGCCGTCGTGATGACGCTGCATCTGCTCGCAAATCCTGTCCTGGGGCTCATGGCCGCTTCCGGCCGTCGAGGCCGGATTCTAGCAAGCGGGGCATGGCAGGCCGGATGCATCGTCGGACGGCTCGCTGCTAGGATTCGCGCTCGCGCGGCATCGGCCGCGACCAGCCTCGACGTCCCCGTCTTGCTCTCCGCATACACGACGCTTTTCGCCGCGCCGGGCGTGCCGCGGTTCACCGCGCTCGCGTTCCTCGCGCGCTTGCCGATCGGCACGCTCGGCCTTGCCACGCTCCTGCACGTCCAGGCACTGACCGGGTCGATCGCCTTCGCCGGCAGCGTGGTCGGCGCGCAGATGGTGGCCACCGCGGCGATGGCGCCCGTGTTCGGGCGGATCATCGACCGGCGTGGGCCCTACGGCGTGCTGGCGGTGACCGCGCTGGTGGCGCCCGCCGCGATCCTCCTCGTCTACTTCGCCGGCCCGCTCGATCTGACGCGAGCGTCGATCCTTGTCGCCGCGATCGCCACCGGCGCGTTCACGCCGCCGATTCCGACACTGGTCCGCACGCTGTGGCGCTACCGGTTCGAGGACGAGTCCCGCCGGCGCACGGCCTACGCGATCGACTCCGTCGGCATCGAGCTGACCTTCACGCTGGGGCCCGCACTGGTGGGCTGGCTGGTGGCGGTGGCCACGCCGCGCGCCGCGCACCTGCTCGCCTTCCTGTTCACCCTGTGCGCGGTTCCGCTGCTGGTGGCCTCCGGCGGCTTGCGCTGGTGGAAGGCACCCGTCACGGTTGCACGCGACCTGCTTGGCCCCCTGCGCACACGCAAGCTCCTGGTGCTCTACGCGACCACGTTCGCGCTGGCCGTGTCGTTCGGCACGATCGAGGTCGGCTATCCCGGCTTTGCCGGGGCCATCGACATCGCGGCATGGGGACCGGCGCTGATCGCGGTGTGTTCGGTGGGCAGCGCGCTGGGCGGGCTCGCCTACGGTGCGATGCACCTGTCCCGCCCGGTCGAGCGCCAGATTCCGCTGTCGGTCGGCCTGCTGGCGGTGCCGCTGGCGCTGCACCTCTTCACCATCAATCCGTGGGGGCTCGCGGTGCTCGCCTTCCTCGCCGGCCTCATGATCGCGCCGTCGCTCACCGGCGCGACACTGCTCGTGTCCCGCTATGCGCCGTCGATCTACGTCACCGAGGCGTTCACCTGGTCGCAGACGGCGATCGTCACCGGCGTGGGCTGCGGGATGGCGCTCGGCGGCGCGCTCATCGAGCGCTTCGGGCCCAACGGTGCATTCGCGCTCGCCACGGTCGCCGCCCTGCTATCCGTGACGTTCGCTCTCGGCCTCGCCCGGCGCTAGCCGACGGTATCCGGACCGCCCCGTTCCACCGCACCGTCATGCCGCGAGACGCGCGTCCGCTTCGAGGAAGCCGAGTATCTCCCGATTCACGAGATCCGCGTGAGTCATCGGGCCCATGTGACCGGCCCCTGCCACTTCGCGATGGCGCGCATGCAGCGCACCTCGCAGCATCGTCGCCATCCGATGCATCACGGGCACGGTGCGGGCGCCGGTGAGCACCATCGTGGGGATGCCGAGGCGTGCGATGTCGCTCACCGCGAGCGGCTCGGCCAGCAGGGCCGCGAAGTGTGCCGCCACCGATTCCATGCGGGCGACGATCGACTCACGGCGCGGCGCAGCCATCGACTGCCACGCGCCTTGCCCCGACCAGAAGTCGATGAACACCTGCGCGGCATCGGCGGCGGCCCCGAGCGCCAGGTGACGGCGAATGGCGTCGGCCACACCGATCACGTCGGCGACTTCCGCCGCCCGCGCGGCGACGAGCCAGCGGAACATCACCGGCTCGTACACCGTCAGGCTGCGCACCTGCCGGGGATACATCGCGGCGACCTTGAGCGCGACCGCGCCGCCGTAGGAGTGGCCGACCAGGTGCACGTCTCCCTCTCGGGCGAGAAGCGGCACCACGAGGGCCACCTCGTCCGCAAGCGAGAGGGGACGTGCGTCCCGCCACGGCGATCGCTCGCCGTGGCCATGCAGGTCGATCGCGTGCACGCGACATTCCGGCGCCAGCGCCGCGGCGAGCGGTTGCCACTGGCGCGCCGAGCTCGCACTCGCGTGCAGCATCACGACCGAGGGGATGCGCGTCGCCATGGTCACGCCGCCGCTTCGACGATCGGCGTCAGCGCCGCGCCGATGCGATCCATCTGTGCAGGCGTCGCCAGTGCCTTCAGTACCTCGGCGAACCGCGGCTCCTGCGCGCCGCTCACGACGTACTGCCAGCGGTAGGCACGCAGGAACCCTTCCTCGATCAGGGTGCGCTCGACGTCGGAGTACACCGGGCCGGCGTTCGTGATGAAGTAGTGCGCGTCGGCGGCAGCCTGCGCCTGGACGATGCCGTCGACGGCCCCGACCAGGGCGATCAGCTCGGTGACTCCCGTGTCGCGCTGGCGCGGCGTCAGGCGGGCGTCCTCGGCGCGCCACTCGATCTCGTCCATGATCGCGTGCTGCGACTCCTCCTTCCAGTGGTAGAGGAAGACGTCCCTCCACAGGTCGGAGAGGTGGGTGTCGGACTCGATGCTCGCGCGATAGTGGGCCTGCGAGAAGATCTCGATGTCGAGCGTCAAGGCGAGCACCGCCCAGTTGCATTTCGACAGTATCGCGTCCGCGACGTCGTTGGCATCGGGCACGAACCGGTAGCCTTCCGGCATGCCCTTGGCCGCCATGCCCTCGAGCCTGCGGAAGAGGCGCTGGTGCTTGAGTTCCTCGTCCGCGAAGCGGATCAGCGCTTCGAGCGCCACCTGGTCGCCAAGCGCATGCGACTTCGAGAGGTCGATCGTCTTGGCGCCTATGTAGCGCTCGACGAGCGCGAACATGTTCGCGTAGGTGCGGCCCTGGACCTGCGAGAAGAACCGGGCTTCGGACGGCGCGAGGAACGTCAGGTCGCGTACCTTGGACAGGCCGTCCGGCATGAACTTCTTAGAAAAGTCGAGCTCGCGGCCGCGGATGACGTCGCGATCGATGTCCCAGCGGATGCGCTTGCTGGTCTCGATGCACGTCGCATAGCGTTCGGTGGTCGACGCGTGGCGCGTCGACGGGGCTTCCATGACAACGGATTCCACAGGGCTTCCTTCGCGGTGGCAGCGCAGGGATTGCGCGGGACGGACTTTGCGCGGGGGTGCGTTCCCCGAGCGTTCCGCCTCGAAGGAACGGCATCGGGACGGTGGCCGGCGCGCGACGGCAGCGCCCGCGCGGCCCGTCAGCCGGGCGGCGTCAGGTGCCCGGGGAGGAGGTGCGTGACGCCGGCCTGCGCGAGTGCGTCGATGCGGTCGTCGGCGTCGTCCCTCGTCGCGGAGCCGCAGGCAGGCTCGAAGCTCGCGCGTTCGCGGGTATGATCTGCCCATTCGGCACACCGGGGCTCGCTCATGGTCCGTTCGATCTTCGCCGTTGCGCTCGCCTCCACCGTCGCACTCACCGCGACGCCCGCCGCCGCCGTGACCTGCTATCTCCTGATCGACCGCAGCGGCAACGTCGTCTACCGGGACATCTTCCCGCCCGTGGATCTCAGCGATGCCGGCGCCAGCGAGCGCAAGGCGCTGCGCGCGCGCAACGAGCACATGATCGCCATGGAGGCCGACGCTTGCCCGCGCCTCGAGTTCATCGCAGGCGCCGGTTCCGATACCCGCATCAACCTCGAAGCGATGGGTGACATGCCGCCGGGTATCTCGGTCGGGGCCGGAACGCAATCCCCCGCTGCGGAACCGCCCCGTCGCTCCCCCGCGCCTCCCGCCAGGGCCACGCCGGGGAAGAACGCGGGGAACGCGACGGGCGTCCGGAACTAGGCCGGGCGGGCCCGGGGGGCGCCGCGGCGTGTTCTGGCCCGGCCGGACGTCCGTTTCGTTCACTGGACGCCCATCCGGCGGGGTAACATCCCACGATCCGTTTCGGCTTCCACGACGTACGCTTCGCCGTGCGCAACAACGACAGGGGAGGAAGCACCATGAAGGGGATCATCGCCGCGTTCGCGGGACTGCTGCTCGCCGCCAACGCATGCGCATTCACGCCGCATGCGGGCTTGTGGAACAACGCTGCCGAGCCTGGCGACGGCTTCAACATCGTCGTCCAGAACGGCATCCTCGTGGTGACGATCTTCTCCTACGAGGCGAACGGGGACTCGGAGTGGTACCTCGCCTCCGGACCGCTTACCGCGGGCGGGCGGATGTTCACGGGATCGCTCGACAAGTATCGCAACGGGCGCTGCATCTCGTGCGCATGGAAGGCGACCACGCCGAGCGGAAGCGACGGCACGATCACCATCAACTTCTCGTCCGAGACCACGGCCACGGTGCTGCTTCCCGGCGGGCGGACCACGGCGATCGAGACCTACGACTTCGGTTTCGGACCTCCTCCGCAGGGGCTGCTCGGCCAGTGGCTCTTCACCGAGGAGATCATCAGCACGTTTGCCGAGCGCTTCGACTTCACCACCATCTTCGCCCCGAGCGCGAACGGCAATGGCATCGCCGCCGACCCCGCGCGTTCGGCAGGGTGCGAGCTGCAGGTGCGCGGGCCCGCCGTGGGACTCGTGTTGTGCATCGACCTCGATTCGCTGGGCAATGCCGAGAACCAGTATTCGTTCCGCCTCGGCATCGACGAGACCTACGACGGCGTATGGGTGTCGCCGACCACCTTCAACGCCTTTCCGATGAAGGGCTTCCGGGTGAAGGATCCGAAGGGCAATGCGCGCGTCGTGGATGCTCCGGCGCCACGCAAGGTCGAGCCGCAGGACCGCGCGGCACGGGTCCTCGACCCCGCGCTCGCCGAAGGCTTCGCAGCGATCGCAGCGGCCCTGCGCGCCGCGCGCTGACGCCGCTGCGGCGGCGCCCCTCCGGTTCGTTCGCGGTGTGGTGGCGTGTCTACCACCCGCGCGAGGGCTGCGCGCCGGTCAGCCCGAGCCGGGCGGCTTCACGAGCGGGATGGCGAACGTCTGGATCAAGGCCATCGCCACCACGCCCATGACGATCGCTGCGATCCCCTGCGCGACGGATGCGGTCCGGAGGAAGTAGAAGCCCGCGATCATCGGCAGCAGCGCGGTGAACACGCCGGCGGAGTGCGCCATCACCGGCTTGCCGCACGCCTGGCAGGCGATGACCCGGCCCGGTGCGAGTCCGGCCTTGCGGCCGAGGGTCATCGCCGGCCTGCCGCAGTGGGGACAGGTGACCAAGGTACGACCTCCGCTTTGGTTTCACTGCGCGGACTATACCGAACGCGGGGACGCTCCGCCGCGACGGACGCGCGCATCGCACGGCCGTCCGGCGTGCATCGCGCAGCCGGCCGGCGTGCATCGCGCGGCCGCCCGGCACGCATCGCGCGGCCGCCCGGCACGCATCGCGCGGCCGCCCGGCACGCATCGCGCAGCCGTCCCGCGCGCGTCGCGCCGGAAGCGATGCGCGATCGCCGCGATGCGCGGTCCTACGTCGTTTCGCGGCCGCGGCCGACTGTGCGAGCGCCGCCAAGCGGTCCATAATGACGTTACCTGTCGAGGAGCGTTGAAGGACACGAACGACCGGCAGGCTCGTCCCACCCATTTCGATTCAGGCGGTGGACATGATGACGATTCTCATTGACGAAGGCGATGTGGAACTGGGTCGCATCGCCAGGAGGCACGGCTTCAGCAGCGACGCCGTGCATCTCATGCGTGCGGCGCTCGAGCAGGGCCACGGAGCCATGGCGCAGTTCGATCATCCGGAGTTCGGTGGCTTCGGCCATTGGATGCGCGGCGGGATCACGCTGTCGGGGGCTCGCGACCGGACGCTCGAATCGCGTGTCGACGCATTGTGCTGCGAGCTCGCCGATCTCGCCGCGACCCCGACGATGGAGCGTGCGCAGGCCTCTTCGCGCGAGCGCTGAGGCAGCGGAACGGGCGGCGAGGCAGCGGCACCGGCACCGGTGGGGAGGCAGCGGCAGCGGTGGCGGTGGCGAGGCAGCAGTGGCGAAGGCCGGGGTGCCGCCGGGCGCGCGTACCATCGCTTCTCTTGAAATGACCCCTTGCCGGCGTCAACTACGACGCTGATCATGCCACTGTTCCCGTTCCCCTACGATCGGAATCCCCGTGCGTAATCCCCATGCCGGCCTCTTCGGCGAGGCGATCGAGATGCTGCGCGATGCGGATCGCCTGCATCGCCAGTTCTTCACCCTGGCGCGTGGCCATGGCGGCCCCTGCTGGGAGCCGCCTATCGACATCGTCGAGGATGCCCGTGCGCTCGTCGTGCGCGTGGCGCTGCCCGGCGTCGCGGCCGAGGACATCGAGGTCAGCACCGACGGCGCGCGGCTGTCGGTGATCGGCGGCCGCCGGCTTCCCGCCGACCGTGGCATGACCATCCATCGCCTCGAGATTCCCTACGGGCGCTTCGAGCGCGCGATCGATCTTCCGCCGGGACGCTACGAGATCGTCGCCCGCGAGCTCGTAGACGGTTGCCTCGTGCTCGCCCTGCACCGTCACGCCTGACGCCGCGCCCGGGACGCCACTCACGCCATGACTTCCGAAGCCACGACCCCCGATCCTGCCGGGCACGCCGCGCTGCCCGCGGACGCCCTCATCATCCTGCCGGTGCGCAACATGGTCCTCTTCCCGGGCCTCATTGCGCCGCTCGCGCTCGGGCGACCCGATTCCATCGCCGGCGCGCAGGAGGCGGTGCGCCTGCAGCGCCAGGTCGGCATCGTGCTCCAGCGCTCGCCGGAGGCGGAGACGCCCGGACCGGGCGATCTTCACAACGTAGGGACCGTGGCGGGCATCCTGCGCTACGTCACGACGCCCGACGGCGCGCACAATCTCGTCCTGCAGGGAGAGCAGCGCTTCCGCATCAAGGAGTACCTCGACGGTCACCCGTTCCGCGTCGCCCGCGTGGACATGCTGCCCGACGCCCAGGTGATGAACCGCGACATCGAGGCGCGCATGCTGCAGGTCAAGCAGCGCGCCAACGAGCTCCTGGAACTCCTCCCGCGGGCGCCCGAGGGCCTGGGCAATGCCGTGGAGCAGGTCGCCTCGGCGGCCTCGCTCGCCGACTTCGTCGCCGGCCTCCTCGACATCAAGCCGGCCGACAAGCAGGAGCTCCTGGAGACGTTCGACGTGCAGATGCGCCTCGACCGCCTGCTCGCCTTCATGGCGGCGCGCATCGAGGTGCTGCGCCTGTCGCGCGAGATAGGCGAACAGACGCAGGGCCGCCTCGAGGGACGCCAGCGCGAGGTGCTGCTGCGCGAGCAGCTGAAGACGATCCAGCACGAGCTCGGCGAGGACGGCGGCGGCGGCGCGGAAATCGAGCAGTTGCGCGAGCAGATCGCGAAGGCGGGGATGCCCGAGGACGTCGAGAAACACGCGCGGAAGGAAGCCGGACGCCTCGCCCAGATGTCCGAGCAGTCCCCCGAGTACTCGATGGTGCGCACCTATCTCGACTGGCTGGTCGAGTTGCCGTGGCGGCTCCCCGAGCAGGAACCCATCTCGATCGACGACGCCCGGCGCATCCTCGACGAGGATCACTTCGGCCTGCCCAAGATCAAGCGCCGCATCCTCGAGTACCTCGCGGTGCGCAAGTTGAATCCCGAGGGCAAGACGCCGATCCTGTGCTTCGTCGGTCCACCCGGCGTGGGCAAGACCTCGCTCGGCCAGAGCATCGCCCGCGCGCTGGGCCGCAAGTTCCAGCGCCTGTCGCTCGGCGGCGTGCACGACGAGTCGGAGATCCGGGGCCACCGCCGCACGTACATCGGCGCCATGCCGGGCAACATCATCCAGGCGATCCGTAAGGCGGGCACGCGCAACTGCGTGCTGATGCTCGACGAAATCGACAAGCTCGGCCAGTCGCTGCACGGCGATCCCTCGTCGGCACTGCTCGAGGTGCTCGACCCGGAGCAGAACTCGACGTTCCGCGATACCTATCTCGGCGTGCCCTTCGACCTTTCCCGCGTGGTGTTCATCGCGACCGCCAACGTGCTCGACCGCATCCCCGGGCCCCTGCGCGACCGGATGGAGGTGATCGACCTGCCGGGCTACACCGAGCAGGAGAAGCTCGAGATCGCACGCCGCTACCTCGTCGGACGACAGTTGAAATCGACCGGCCTCACCTCGGCGCAGGTCGAGGTGACCGACGACGCGCTGCGCGCGGTCATCGGCGACTACACGCGCGAGGCCGGCGTGCGCAACCTCGAGCGCGAGATCGGCAACCTCCTGCGCCACGCGGCGATGCAGATCGCCGAGGGGGCGACGGGGAAGATCGTCATCGGCAAGGACGAGGTGGCGAAGACCCTGGGCGCCCAGCGCTTCGAGAACGAGGTGATGATGCGCACGGCGGTGGCCGGCGTGGCGACCGGTCTCGCCTGGACGCCCGTGGGCGGTGACATCCTGTTCATCGAGACGTCGCACACGCCGGGCACGGGCAAGCTCATCCTCACCGGGCAGCTGGGCGACGTGATGAAGGAGAGCGCGCAGGCGGCGCTCACGCTCGTCAAGGCGCGCGCGGCGTCGATCGGCGTCGATCCGGCGAGCTTCGAGAAGAGCGACGTCCACATGCACATTCCGGCGGGGGCCATTCCCAAGGACGGCCCGAGCGCGGGGGTCGCGATGTTCACGTCGCTTGCATCGCTTGCCCTCGACAGACCGGTGCGTCCCGACGTGGCCATGACCGGCGAGATCAGCCTGCGCGGTCTCGTGCTGCCGGTGGGCGGGATCAAGGAGAAGGTGCTGGCGGCGCTGCGGGCCGGCATCAGGACGGTGCTCCTTCCGGCACGCAACCGGCGCGACGTCGACGACATCCCGGCCGACGCCCGTCGCGAGCTCACGTTCCTCTTTCTCGACACCGTGGACGACGCCCTCCACCACGCGATCGGGCTGCCCCTGCCGGCCCGTGCGGGGGTGGCGGAGCCGTCTGCCGACGCAGCCGTCAGTCCCGCGTAAGCGATCTGTCAGCCGGTCCGGGGGCTTCGGACCGGTTCGCGGTTTCCGTCCCGCAGCGGGCGACTTTCCGTCCGGAAGGCGTCCGATTTGTTTTTGTTATCAAGATGATAGTTTTCGCCCTCACGCGCCGGGCGAAGACTCGTGCTGCGTTGCACATCCGTCAGCGATCGGCCAGCGCCACGCCCGCACACTGCGCCCTGTCGATGCAGCGCCGGATCGTCCGGTGCAGGAAGGACGAAGGAGTCGTGCGATGGAAGCCTGGATTGCCACCCGTGCCAAGGACCTCATGCAGCTCATGAAGCGCGCGGGTCCGTATGTCGTGTTGGAGGTCGTCCTTCCCGGAGGCACCCTCCTGGCGCTGTTGCTCTACCTGCATCGCTCGGGGCAGCTGCGCAGCTTCGCCCATCGCCACCGGATCGACACGATCGCCCACGTGGCGGGGGAGACGCTCGGCGCGTTCGCCTTTGCGCTGCAGCCCGCGGGCAGCGAGGCGACGGCCGGTCGCGAGGACGACCTCGAGCTCAAGCTGCTTGCCGCCCGCTGATGCGCGGGCACGGCTCCAGTAAAAAGAAGCGGCCGCATGGGGCGGCCGCTTCAGTCGGCGTTCGGACCAGGGGAGTAGTCCGTGCCGGTGACCGGCATTCACGCGCGACGGTTCAATCATGCGGGCATCGTGCGCTGCCGTCGGTCGGACGAACGCGGATAGCGCTGTCGGCGAAAGCCTACGCACCCATCGCGGGAAGAAAAAAGCGGCCGCCCGTGGAGGCGGCCGCCAGGTCTTGAACACGAGGCTCGGGAGAAGCCTTTCCTGTCCGGGGGGATTGCCTCCGCCCTCGGGCGGCGGCTCGGCGTCTGCAGTTGCCCGCTACAGGGTGCCGGTGGACCGATGCAGGAAAATGTTCAGGACGGCTCGACTGTAGGCCGCGCCGGGCGCCGCACCCACCGGTGCAACCGCCATTCTCCTGTCGGAGCCGTCCTACAGATTGACTCGAGTCAACACGTGGAAGGGCAAACTGGCGCACCATAGCGCATGACCCGGCAGAAGCAGTGGACCCTCGCGTTCAAGCTCGCGGTGATCGCGACGCCGTTCGCGGTACTCGGCTTCCTGTCCATCGTCGCCACGCTCTGGATCTCATGGCAGCTCGATGGGGGCGGTGCCGCGGTGAACGAGGCGGGACGCCTGCGCATGCAGGCCAACCGCTGGGCCCTCGCCGTGGCCGCGCGTGCCGGTGAGACGCTGCCCGCCCTGGCCGCGGATTTCGACCACGGACTCGAGCTGCTCCGCTCCGGCGATGCCAAGCGTCCCCTGGTCATGCCGGTAGATGCCGCCGTCACCGAGCGTTTCGCCGCCGTGGAGAGTGAATGGCGCGGCTTCCGGGCCCGGTGGGCGACGGCTTCCGCGGTCGACATGGGGGCCTTGCTCGAACAGACGGCAGCCTTCACCGACGACATCGACTTGCTCGTGGCGGCCATCGAGCGGCATCTCGCCCGCTGGACCGCACTCCTGCACCTCCTGCAGATCGCCATGCTGTCGCTCGCGGTGCTCGGCGCGGCCACCCTGCTGGTGACCGGCTACCTGCTGGTGCTCGAACCCGTCAGCCGGCTGCGGCACGCCACCGTGCGCATCGCCGAGGGCGACTTCGGAGCCCGGGTCGAGGGCGTGACCACCGACGAGTTCGGCTCGCTCGCCGAGTGCTTCAACAGCATGGCTGCGCACCTGCAGTCGCTGTACCGGGACCTCGAGGCGAGGGTGGCGGTGAAGACCTCGGAACTCGAGGAGAAGCGGGAGCGCTTGCAGGCACTCTACGAGGTGACCGCGCTCGCCGCGAGCGCGACGACGCTGGACGAGCTTGCGACGGGATTCGCGCGCCGCATGGCGAGGGTGGTGCGTGCCGACGCCGTGGCGGTGCGCTGGGTTGCCCCGGAAGGCGACCAGTACGTGCTGCTTGCGTCGGAGGGTCTTCCCGAGTCGATGGTCAGGGGCGAGCAATGCGTGCGCGCCGGCACCTGCTTCTGCGGCACGCACGTGCCGGCCGCGGATGCCCGCCGCATCGCCGTGGTCGACGTGCGCGCGGCGGGCATCAAGCACTGTGCGAATGCAGGCTACGGCAGCATCGTGTCGCTTCCCGTCCACCTGCACGAACATCGCATGGGCGAAGTCGACCTCTTCTTCCATGCCAACGTAGATCCGGGGGCCGCCGAGCGGTCCCTGCTCGAGACGATGACCGCGCACCTCGCCGGTGCCATGGACAATCTCCGCCTCACCGCGCTGGCGAAGGAATCGGCGGTGACGCAGGAGCGAGCCTTCATCGCGCGCGAGCTGCACGATTCGATCGCACAGGCGCTGGCGTTCCTCAAGATCCAGGTGCACCTGATGCGGGAGGAGATCGAAAGGGGGGACATCGCCGGCGCGCGACGCGTGCTCCTGGAGATCGACACCGGCGTGCGCGAGTGCTATGGCGACGTGCGCGAGCTCCTCGTGCACTTCCGTACCCGCCCGCAAGGCACCGACATCGAGCCGGCCCTGCGCACCACGCTGCGCAAGTTCGAGCACCAGTCGGGCCTGGCCGTGCATTTCACTATCCAGGGTCACGGCCTGCCGCTCGCACCCGACGTGCAGATCCACGTCCTGCACATCGTGCAGGAAGCCCTGTCCAACATCCGCAAGCACGCCCATGCCGAGCACGTGCGACTTGCCGTCGACCGCGGCCCCGAGTGGCGCTTCGAGGTGCACGACGACGGCGTGGGATTCGTCCCGTCGGCCCAGTCCGGCGAGAACCATGTGGGCCTGCGGATCATGCACGAGCGCGCCGAGAAGATCGGCGGCACGCTCGCCATCGAGTCGGCCCCTGGCCGCGGGACGTCGATCGTCCTCACCTTGCCGCGCGGCGCGGCGATCCCGGCAGTCGAGGCCGGGAAGGCCGCTGTCGCGGCGGTTGCATGACGATGCACGCGACGCCCGCGATCCGCGTCATGATCGTGGACGACCACACGCTCTTCCGGCGCGGCCTCGGTGCGCTCCTCGGAAGCGACCCGAGGATCGTCGTCGCGGGCGACGCCGCCGACGCCGGTGAAGCGTTGCGCCGGGTCCGGGAGCTCGCGCCCGACGTCGTGCTCCTCGACAACCACCTGCCCGGCGTCAAAGGCGTGGACGCGCTGCCCGCGTTCCGCGAGGCGGTGCCGTCGGCGCGCATCCTCATGCTCACGGTGAGCGAGGATGCCGACGACCTCGAAGCCGCCCTGCGCGGCGGGGCCAGCGGCTACCTGCTCAAGACCATGGAAGGCGACGAGCTCGTCGTGGCCGTGCTGCGCGCCGCGAGGGGCGAGCCGGTGGTGGCGCCGGCGATGACCGGCAAGCTCGTGGACGCCTATCGTGCCGCTGCCGGAGGCGATGCGACCGAGCCGGAGCCGGAGCCCACGGGCATCGCGCTGCTGTCGCCGCGCGAGCAGGAAATCCTGCGCGGCATCGCGCGCGGGCAGAGCAACAAGGAGATCGGCCGCGAACTCGGGATCGCCGAGACCACGGTCAAGATCCACGTGCAGCACGTGCTGCGCAAGCTCGACGTGGCCTCGCGCGTCCAGGCCGCGGTCATCGCCTCGGCCAACGGCCTCTCGTAACGCCCCATAGTTCTTTCGGAGTATGCCGGGACCCGTCCCGGATACGCCTTCCGCCGCCCCTTTCCCTCGCCGACGGTGGGATGTTCGCCGTTGTGCGCCGCACCTACCATCGGAACGAAGCGATGAACCAGGGACGGTCGAGGAAGAAATCATGACGGAGAAATTCAAGGCACTGTCGGTGCTGACGGTGAGCACGCTCGCCTTCACCGTGTGCTTCATGGTGTGGATGATGTTCGGCGTCGTCGGGATTCCGATCCGCAACGCGCTCGGTCTCAATGCCACGGAGTTCGGGTTGCTCACCGCCACGCCGGTGCTCACCGGTTCGCTCATCCGCGTGCCGCTCGGGATGTGGACCGACAAGTACGGCGGCAGGATCGTGATGTTCGTCCTCATGCTCGCCTGCGTGGTGCCGATCTGGCTCCTCGCCTACGCGACGCAGTACTGGCACTTCCTCGTCATCGGATTGTTCGTGGGGCTCGCCGGCGGCTCCTTCTCGGTGGGCACGCCGTATGTCGCCCGCTGGTTCCCGCGCAACAAGCAGGGCTTCGCGATGGGCGTCTACGGGGCGGGCAACTCCGGCGCTGCGGTCAACAAGTTCATCGCTCCGGCACTGATCGTGGCCTTCGGCTGGACCATGGTGCCGCAGGTCTACGCGGCCATCATGCTCGGCACGGCGCTCCTGTTCTGGCTGTTCAGCCACTCCGATCCGGCGCATCGCGTGGACAGCAACGTCACCTGGCGCGACCAGCTCGCGGCACTCAAGGACCCGAAGGTGTGGAAGTACTGCCAGTACTACTCCATCGTGTTCGGCGGCTACGTCGCGCTGTCGCTGTGGATGGTGCAGTACTACGTGGGCGAGTACGGCCTCGACATCCGGGCGGCGGCGCTCCTCGCCGCGTGCTTCTCGCTCCCCGGCGGCGTGCTGCGCGCGATCGGCGGCTGGCTATCCGACAAGTACGGCGCCCACGTGCTCACCTGGTGGGTGCTGTGGGTGAGCTGGGTGTGCCTGTTCATCCTCTCCTACCCGCAGACCAACCTCACCATCGACACGCTCAGCGGACCGCGCAGCTTCCACATCGGCCTCAACGTGTGGGTATTCACGATCCTGCTCTTCGTGCTCGGCATCGCCTGGGCCTTCGGCAAGGCGTCGGTATTCAAGTACATCTCCGACGACTATCCACACAACATTGGCGTGATCTCCGGCGTGGTGGGGCTCGCCGGCGGCCTCGGCGGCTTCGTGTTGCCGATCATGTTCGGCGCGCTCATGGACATCACCGGCATCCGCTCCTCCGCCTTCATGCTCATGTACGGCGTGGTGTGGGTCTCGCTCATCTGGATGTACTGGACCGAGGTGCGGCGCACCGAGGTGATCGGACCGCACGCGCCCGACCCGCATGCCTCGACCGTCCAGCTCACCCCCGCCCGGGAGTCGCGATGAGCGCCACCCTCGACATCCCCCCCGTCAAGACGCCGCGGCAAGGCGCCACCATCGTCGACTGGCGTCCGGAGGACGAGACGTTCTGGGAGACGACCGGCAAGCGCATCGCCTACCGCAACCTGTGGATCTCGATCCCGGCGCTGCTGTGCGGCTTCGCGGTCTGGGGGATGTGGGGCATCATCACCGTGGAGATGCTCAACCTCGGCTTCCCCTTCACCCAGGCCGAGCTCTTCACGCTGACCGCGATCGCCGGCATCTCCGGGGCGACGATGCGCATCCCGTCGTCGTTCTTCATCCGACTCGCGGGCGGACGCAACACGATCTTCCTGACCACTTCGATGCTGCTCGCGCCGGCGATCGGCACCGGCATCGTGCTGCAGCACCCCGAATGGCCGCTGTGGTCCTTCCAGCTCATGGCGCTGTGGTGCGGCGTGGGCGGCGGCAACTTCGCCTCGTCGATGTCCAACATCAGCACGTTCTTCCCGAAGCGCATGAGCGGCACCGCGCTCGGGCTCAATGCGGGGCTCGGGAACTTCGGCGTCACGACGATGCAGATCGTGATCCCGCTGGTGATGTCGGTGCCGCTGCTGGGCGCGCTGAGCGGCGATCCGATGACGCTGACCAAGGACAGCGGCTGGATCTTCGGCAAGATCCCGGCCGGCACGCAGATCTGGATCCAGAACGGCGGCTTCGCCTGGGTGCTGTCGCTGATCCCGCTGGGCCTCTTGTGCTGGTTCGGCATGAACAACCTGAAAACGGTTACGCCCGCCGCCGGGCCCCCTGTCGTCGCATTCGCGAAGATCACCTGGCTGTACACGCTGGCCTTCATTCCCTCGCTGCTCGGCCTGTACCTGTACCTCCCGGCGCCCACCGGTCTCGGGCTCATCAGCATGTGGGTCGCGATCCCGCTCGACATCATCGCCGCGCTCACCGTGATGCGGCTGGCCGCCTTCGGGCCGATGAAGGAGGCGGTCAAGGCGCAGTTCGCGATCTTCCGCAACAGGCACACCTGGTCACTGACCGCGCTGTACATCGTCACCTTCGGCTCCTTCATCGGCTTCTCGATGGCGCTGCCGCTGTCGATGAAGGTGATCTTCGGGGTCATCCACCAGCCCGACGCCAGCGGTGTCATGCAGCACACGCTCGCGAACCCGAACGCGCCGCCGGTGCTCGCTTACGCCTGGATCGGGCCCTTCGTCGGCGCTGCCGTGCGGCCGATCGGCGGCTGGATCTCCGACAAGTGGGGCGGCTCGATCGTCACCCAGATCATCTCGGCGGTGATGGTGGTGGCGTCGGTGGCCGTGGGATACGTGATGATGCTGGCCTACCAGTCGCCTACGCCCGAGGTGTACTTCCCCGCCTTCCTCGGACTGTTCATCGTCCTCTTCTTCGCGAGCGGCATCGGCAACGGATCGACCTTCCGCACCATCGGCGTGATCTACGGCCCGGGCCAGGCAGGCCCGGTGCTCGGCTGGACATCGGCGGTGGCGGCCTACGGCGCGTTCGTGGCGCCGATCGTGATCGGCAACCAGATCAAGGCCGGAACGCCAGAGGTGGCGATGTACGGCTTCGCGGTGTTCTACGGGGTGTGCCTCGTCGTCAACTGGTGGTTCTACCTTCGCCGAAACGCCTACATCAAGAATCCATGACCGACAGGATGGAAGCAGCGCCATGAGTCATTTCCTCGACCGTCTCACCTACTTCTCCCGCACGCGGGAGACCTTCGCCAACGGCCACGGTGTCGCCACCGGGGAGGACCGCACCTGGGAGGACGCCTACCGCGGGCGCTGGGCGCACGACAAGATCGTGCGCTCCACCCACGGGACCAACTGCACCGGCAGCTGCTCGTGGAAGATCTACGTCAAGGGCGGCATCGTCACTTGGGAGACGCAGCAGACCGACTACCCGCGCACCCGTTTCGACATGCCCAATCACGAGCCCCGCGGCTGTGCCCGCGGCGCGTCGTACAGCTGGTACCTGTACAGCGCTAACCGCCTCAAGTATCCGCTGGTGCGGGGTCGGCTCCTGCGGCACTGGCGGCGTGCACGGCTGACGCACGATCCGGTGGCGGCGTGGGCGTCGATCGTGGAGTCTGCGGAGACGCGGCGCGACTACCAGCAGGTGCGGGGGATGGGCGGCTTCGTGCGCTCGAGCTGGGACGAGGTGAACGAGATCGTCGCCGCGGCGAACGTGTACACGATCAAGAAGCACGGGCCGGATCGCGTGATCGGCTTCTCGCCGATCCCGGCGATGTCGATGATCAGCTACGCTGCGGGCAGCCGCTACCTCTCCCTCATCGGCGGCGTGTGCATGAGCTTCTACGACTGGTACTGCGACCTGCCGCCGTCGTCGCCGCAGACCTGGGGCGAGCAGACCGACGTGCCGGAGTCGGCCGACTGGTACAACAGCACGTTCATCATCGCCTGGGGCA
Organism: uncultured Alcaligenaceae bacterium; assembly: GCA_964439475.1. GTDB lineage: Bacteria > Pseudomonadota > Gammaproteobacteria > Burkholderiales > Casimicrobiaceae > VBCG01. Next base: position 16,476 of record CAYTOT010000006.1, on the reverse strand, counting down.
GCAACGTGCCGCAGACGCGCACGCCCGACGCGCACTTCTTCACCGAGGTGCGCTACAAGGGCGCGAAGACGGTCGCGGTGACGCCGGACTACGCCGAAGTGTCCAAGCTCGCCGACCTGTGGCTGCATCCGAAGCAGGGCACCGACGCGGCGCTCGCGATGGCGATGGGTCACGTGATCCTGAAGGAGTTCTACATCGACCGGCGCAGCGAGTACTTCGACGGCTACGCGCGCCGGTACACCGACCTCCCGATGCTCGTGCTGCTCGAGGAGAAGACGCTGCCCGATGGGCGCAACGTGCTGGTGCCCGGCCGCTACGTGCGCGCCTCGGACTTCGGCGGCAAGCTCGGCCAGGTCAACAACCCGGAGTGGAAGACCGTCGCCATCGACCAGGAGGGCAAGGTCGTGCTGCCCAACGGTGCCATCGGCTTCCGCTGGGGGCCGGAGGGCCGCGCGGATGCGGGACTGTGGAACCTCGAATCCAAGGAGGCGCGCCACGGCGCCGAGGTCAACCTCCGGTTGTCGCTGCTGGAGGGCGACGGCCCGGCAGCGGCGACCGCGGAGGTCGCCTTCCCGTACTTCGGCGGCATCGAGCGCGAGCACTTCCCGGGCAATCCAGGCAGCGACGTGCTGGTGCAGACAGTGCCCGTGCAACGCATCGCCCTCGAGATCGACGGCGAGCAGCGCGACGTGCGCGTGGCGACCGTGTTCGATCTGCAAGTGGCGAACTACGGCGTGGCGCGCGGCCTTGCGGGCGAGAAGACGGCGCGTAGCTACGACGACGATCTGCCGTATACCCCCGCCTGGCAGGAGCGCATCACCGGCGTGCCCCGCGAGCAGGTGATCACGGTGGCCCGCCAGTTCGCCGACAACGCCGACAAGACCCACGGCAAGTCGATGGTCATCATCGGCGCCGGCATGAACCACTGGTACCACTGCGACATGAACTACCGCGGCATCATCAACATGCTGATGATGTGCGGCTGCATCGGGCAGAGCGGCGGCGGCTGGTCGCACTACGTCGGCCAGGAGAAGCTGCGGCCCCAGACGGGCTGGACGGCACTCGCCTTCGCGCTCGACTGGATCCGCCCTCCCCGGCAGCAGAACTCCACGTCGTTCTTCTACGCGCACACAGACCAGTGGCGCTACGAGAAGCTCCAGGTCGACGAGATCCTCTCGCCGCTAGCCGACCGCAAGGCCTTCGGCGGCAGCATGATCGACTACAACGTGCGCGCCGAGCGCATGGGCTGGCTGCCGTCGGCCCCGCAGTTCGACGTGAACTCGCTGCAGGTCGTGCGCGACGCGGAGAAGGCGGGCGTCGATCCGAAGGAATATGCGGCGGCGGCCCTGCAGGACGGCCGCATCACCATGAGCTGCGAGGACCCCGACCGCCCCGACAACTGGCCGCGCAATCTCTTCGTGTGGCGATCGAACCTCCTGGGGTCGAGCGGCAAGGGTCACGAGTACTTCCTCAAGCATCTCCTCGGCACGTCCAACGGGGTCCAGGGCAAGGACCTCGGACGCGACGATGCGAAGCCGGCGGAGGTGAAGTGGCACGAGGCCGCTCCGGAAGGAAAGCTCGATCTCCTGGTGACTCTCGACTTCCGGATGAGCACGACCTGCCTGTACTCGGACATCGTGCTGCCGACGGCGACCTGGTACGAGAAGAACGACCTCAACACCAGCGACATGCACCCCTTCATCCATCCGCTGTCGACGGCGGTGGATCCGGCCTGGCAGGCACGCAGCGACTGGGAGATCTACAAGGGGTTCGCGAAGAAGCTCTCGGAGATCTGCGTCGGCCATCTGGGCGTGGAGCGCGACCTGGTGATGACGCCGCTCATGCACGACACGCCCGGCGAGCTGGCGCAGCCGCTCGGCGTGGCTGAGTGGAAGCGGGGCGAGGTTCCCCTCGTTCCCGGCAAGACCGCGCCGCAGCTGACGGTCGTCGAGCGCGACTATCCGAACACCTACAAGCGCTTCACCGCCCTGGGCCCGCTCATGGCCAAGGTCGGCAACGGCGGCAAGGGCATCGCCTGGAACACGCAGGACGAGGTCAAGGCGCTGGCGGAGCTGAACGGCGTGGTGACCGCCGAAGGCGTCACCCGCGGCATGCCGAAGATCGAGTCGGACATCGACGCCACCGAGGTCGTGCTCATGCTCGCCCCCGAGACCAACGGTCACGTGGCGGTGAAGGCCTGGTCGGCGCTGTCGAAGCAGACCGGCAGGGAGCACGAGCACCTCGCGCTGCATCGCGAGGACGAGAAGATCCGCTTCCGCGACATCCAGGCGCAGCCGCGCAAGATCATCAGCTCGCCGACCTGGAGCGGGCTCGAAAGCGAGAAGGTGAGCTACAACGCGGGCTACACCAACGTGCACGAGCTCATTCCCTGGCGCACGCTCACCGGCCGGCAGCAGTTCTACCAGGACCATCCGTGGATGCGGGCCTTCGGCGAAGGGCTCGCGACCTACCGGCCGCCGGTGGACCTCAAGGCGACCGGCCTCATGCACAACACCCGCAGCAACGGCAATCCGGAGATCCTGCTCAACTTCATCACGCCGCACCAGAAGTGGGGCATCCACTCCACCTACACCGACAACCTCATCATGCTCACGCTCAACCGCGGCGGGCCGGTGATCTGGATGTCGGAGGAAGACGCGAAGCGCGCCAACGTGGTCGACAACGACTGGGTCGAGCTCTTCAACACCAACGGGGCCATCGCCGCCCGCGCCGTCGTGAGCCAGCGCGTGAAGCCGGGGATGGTCATGATGTATCACGCACAGGAGAAGATCATCAACACGCCGGGATCGGAGATCACCGGGGTCCGTGGCGGTATCCACAACTCGGTGACGCGCACGGTCTTGAAGCCCACGCACATGATCGGCGGCTACGCGCAGCTCTCGTACGGCTTCAACTACTACGGGACCATCGGCACCAATCGCGACGAGTTCGTCGTGGTTCGCAAGATGGAGAAGGTCGACTGGCTCGACACCCCGCGGCGCGACGATCGCGCCGCGATCGTCCAGAAATTCGGGGAGGGCGCATGAAGATTCGCGCACAGATCGGCATGGTGCTCAATCTCGACAAGTGCATCGGCTGCCACACCTGCTCGGTCACCTGCAAGCAGGTGTGGACGAGCCGGCCGGGGATGGAGTACGTCTGGTTCAACAACGTCGAGACGAAGCCCGGCATCGGCTATCCCAAGGACTGGGAGAACCAGGCGCGGTGGAACGGGGGGTGGGTGCGCACGGCGAGCGGGGCCATCGAGCCGCGCCAGGGCGCGCGCTGGAAGCTCCTGATGCGTATTTTCGCCAATCCGAACCTGCCGCAGATCGACGACTACTACGAGCCGTTCACCTTCGACTACGACCACCTGCACTCGGCGCCGGAGATGAACGCGTCGCCGACCGCCCGGCCGCGCAGCCTCGTCACGGGCCTGCGCATGGACAAGATCGAGTGGGGGCCGAACTGGGAGGAGATCCTCGGCGGCGAGTTCGAGAAGCGCAGCCGCGACAAGAACTTCGAGGACGTGCAGAAGGAGATCTACGGGCAGTTCGAGAACACCTTCATGATGTACCTGCCGCGCCTTTGCGAGCACTGCCTCAATCCCACCTGCGTCGCGAGCTGCCCGTCGGGGTCGATCTACAAGCGCGAGGAAGACGGCGTGGTGCTCGTGGACCAGGACAAGTGCCGCGGCTGGCGCATGTGCGTGTCGGGGTGCCCGTACAAGAAGATCTACTACAACTGGAAGAGCGGCAAGGCCGAGAAGTGCACCTTCTGCTACCCGCGCATCGAGGCGGGCATGCCCACGGTGTGCAGCGAGACCTGTGTCGGCCGCATCCGCTACCTGGGCGTGCTGCTCTACGACGCGGATCGCATCGCGGAGGCGGCGAGCGTGCCGCATGACCGTGACCTGTACGAAGCGCAGCTCGGGCTGTTCCTCGATCCCAACGACCCGCGCGTCATCGTGCAGGCGCGCGCCGATGGCGTGCCCGACGCCTGGCTCGAAGCGGCGCGCCGCAGCCCTGTCTACAAGATGGCGGTCGACTGGAAGGTGGCGCTACCGCTGCATCCGGAATACCGGACGCTGCCGATGGTGTGGTACGTGCCGCCGCTCTCGCCGATCTCCACCGCTGCCCATGCGGGCCAGATGGGCAACAACGGCGAGATCCCCGACGTCAACCAGCTGCGCATCCCGCTCAAATACCTCGCCAACCTGCTGACCGCCGGCGACACCGCCCCCATCGTGCGTGCGCTCGAGCGGATGCTCGCGATGCGCGCCTTCCAGCGCGCGCGGCACGTCGAAGGCCGGACCAACACCGCGGTGCTGGAGCAGGTGGGGCTGACGCAGGCCGTCGTGGAGGAGATGTATCACGTGATGGCGATCGCCAACTACGAGGATCGCTTCGTGATTCCCACGGCGCATCGCGAGTACGCGGAGAATGCGTTCGACGTGCGCGGCAGCTGCGGCTTCACCTTCGGCAACGGTTGCTCCGAAGGCTCGACCGACACCAGCATCTTCGGCGGCGGGCGCCGGCGCACGATTCCCATCAAGGCGGAGGTCTAGATGCCCATCTTCAGCCAGTTGAAACCCATGGCGACGACGCTGCGCGTGATGTCGGCGCTGCTGTCCTATCCCGATGCGCATCTGCGCGACGACCTTTCTGCCTTGCGCGACGCGCTGCATGCCGAGGATGCGCTGCGGCCGGAGCGCATGGCGGAGATCGACGTGCTCGTCGCGTCGCTCGCAGGCGGCGATCCCTTCGACGTCGAGGCCGAGTACGTGCACCTGTTCGACCGCGGACGCTCCACGTCGTTGCACCTGTTCGAGCACGTGCACGGCGATTCGCGGGATCGCGGCCCGGCGATGATCGATCTTGCACAGACCTACGAGAAGGCGGGCCTCGAACTTGCCGCGGGCGAGTTGCCGGATTTCCTGCCCGTCGTCCTCGAGTTCGCGGCGACGCAGCCGCCGCGCGAGGCGCGCGCGCTCCTGGGCGAATTCGCGCACATCACCAAGGCGATCTTCGCGGCGCTCGTCAAGCGCGAGAGCCGCTACGCGAGCGTGCTGGGCGCGCTGCTCGACCTTGCCGGCGAGAAGGCCGAGCTGGTCGCGGTGGCCGACGACGAGCCGCTCGATGCGGCGTGGGAGGAGCCGCCCGCCTTCGACGGCTGCTCCACCGCCGGACAGGCAAGCGCCGGACAGGCACAACCGATTCACATCCACCGCCGCGGTGATCGCGCCGCGGGGAGGGCAGTCCAATGAGCACGGTCCACGGCTTTCTCTTCGGAGTCTATCCCTACATCTGCCTGACGGTCTTCCTGCTCGGCAGTCTGGTGCGCTTCGACCGCGACCAGTACACCTGGAAGAGCGATTCCTCGCAGCTCCTGCGCGGACGCGGCATGCGCTGGGCGAGCAACCTCTTCCACGTGGGCATCCTGGGGCTGTTCTTCGGACACCTGCTCGGCCTCCTCACGCCGCATGCGTTCTACGCGCACTTCCTCGAAGCATCGGTCAAGCAGATGATCGCCATCTACGCCGGCGGGGTGCTTGGGGCGCTGTGCTTCGTCGGCCTCACGATGCTGATCTTCCGCCGGATCTTCGATCCACGCATCCGCTACACCAGCCACCGGACGGACCTCGCAATCCTCCTGATCCTGTGGGTGCAGCTCGTGGTGGGCCTCATCACGCTGCCGTATTCGTGGGCGCATTCCGACGGCAGCACGATGATCATCCTCGCCGACTGGGCGCAGCGCATCCTGACGCTGCGCCACGTCAACGTCGAGGTGCTGGCGGGACTGCCGTGGCCGTACCTCTTCCACATCGTGCTGGGGATGACGATCTTCCTGCTCTTCCCGTTCAGCCGGCTGGTGCACGTATGGAGCGGCTTCGCGTCGATCTTCTATCTCTTCCGCCCCTACCAGATCGTGCGCAGCCGCCGTCTGAACGTGCCGCCGGACCAGAACCAGCCGCCGCGCGGTGCGGCTGCCGAGTGATGGGGACCATCATGCCGACGACGAGCGTTGCCCGCATCAACGGGATCGCCCTTCACGCGCCGGGCGAGGCGCTGGCCCCGGAAGAGCTGCGCCAGCGTGCCTGCACCGAGCTCCTGCGCCAGGCGGCGCAGCGCAGCGGCTTGCTGTCGGCGGACGATGCGCCGGCGGTCGACGGCGCGATCAGCGAGGCGGCCGCGGCGGCCATCGAGGCGCAGCTCGATCGTGAGCTGCGCGTGCCGGAGGTGACCGATGATGCGTGCCAGCGACACTTCGCCGCCAACGCCCGCACGTACTCGGTGGGCGAGCGGCTGCACCTTCGCCACGTGCTGTTCGCGGTGACACCGGGCGTCGACGTGGCGGCGCTGCGGAACCGGGCCGAGGCGACGCTCCTCGACATCCGGGCCCGCGGGACGCTCGCCGAGGCGGCGCGCACGCTTTCCAACTGCCCGAGCGGACAAGAGGGCGGCGACCTGGGCTGGCTCGCAGCGTCCGACTGCGCTCCGGAGTTCGCGCGCGACGTGTTCGCGCACGCGGGGCTGGGCGTGCTCCCGCGCCTCGTGCACAGCCGCTTCGGCTTCCACGTGGTCGAGGTGCTCGCGCGCGAGGCGGGTGCGGACGTCGACTATGCGAGCGTGCGGCCCGCGGTCGCTGCGGCGCTCGAACGCCAGTCGTTCGTGATCGGCCTGCAACAGTACCTCCGCGTGCTTGCGGGAGAAGCGCGCCTCGAAGGCGTCGATCTCGAAGGCGCGTCCACGCCGCTCGTGCAGTAGACGACGTCTCATGCCTGACGACCTCCTCGCGCGCCTCCAGCGCTTTCGCGAGGAGTACTTTCCCGGAGCGGCGCAGCAGTTCGAGACGCTCGTGCGCGACGGGCAGCACCCCACGATCCTCTTCATCGGTTGTGCGGATTCGCGGGTCGTTCCGTACCTCCTGACCGGCGCCGGGCCGGGCGATCTCTTCGTCGTGCGCAACGTCGGCGCCTTCGTGCCGCCGCACGATGGGTCGGCCGGCTACCACGGCACGGCGGCAGCGATCGAGTTCGCGGTGCTCAATCTCGAGGTTGCACACATCGTCGTCTGCGGCCACTCGCATTGCGGCGGCATTCGCGCCCTCTACGAGCCGCCACCCCAGGCAGCGACGAATCTCGCCGTATGGCTCGAGCTCGGGCGCGAGGCCGTGCTGCCGGTCCGCGTGACCGAGGAGGCGCTGCGGCGAACCGAGCAGCGGGCGGTGGTGCTGCAGATCGAACGTCTGATGGATTACCCGATGGTGCGCGAGCGCGTCGAGGCCGGCTCCCTGGCGCTGCACGGCTGGCACTACGTGATCGAGGAGGGCGAGGTGCACGTCTTCGACGTACGGCGCGGCGGCTTCGTGCCGGCGCGGCAGTCGACGCACAGTGGAACCGGCCCGTACCTGTCCTACGACGATGCGGGGCCGTGAGGGCCGGCTCCGGCCTCCTCGAACGCAAAGCGCGCGCGATGCCTGCCGCCAAAACTGAATCTCGTCTGGTCGCGGAAGGCGAACGCAGCGCCGGCGCGACGGCCGCCAGAACTGCCGCCGTTCGCCGCTGCCCGTGGTGCGGCGACGATCCGCTCTACGTCGCCTATCACGACCGCGAGTGGGGTTTCCCGGTGGCCGACGACACGCGGCTGTTCGAGAAGCTCTGCCTCGAAGGCTTCCAGGCGGGACTCGCGTGGATCACGATCCTGCGCAAGCGCGATGGCTTCCGGGAGGCCTTCCACGGCTTCGATATCGACCGCGTCGCGCGCATGGGGGCGCGTGACGTCACGTGCGTCCTGGCGAATCCGGCCATCGTGCGCCATCGCGGCAAGATCGAGTCGGCGATCAACAATGCACGCTGCGCGCGGGAACTGCGCGAGGAGACGGGATCGCTCGCCGCGTATTTCTGGCGTCACGAGCCGCCTGCATCGTCGCGGCCGCGCAAGCTCACGCGCGAGGCGCTGCAGGGGATCACCACCTGCCCCGAAGCGATCGCGCTGGCCCGGGACCTCAAGAAGCGGGGGTGGTCGTTCGTGGGTCCCACGACGGTGTATGCGTTCATGCAGGCGATGGGACTCGTCAACGATCACCTGCACGACTGCAGCACGCGGCGTGCGGCGATGGCCGCGCGCAAGGCGTTCGTGGTGCCTCGCTGAAGGCGCCTGCGGCGCCTGGTTGCGCGCGATGCGGAACAGCCACGTGGACAGCTCCGCCTGCGGGCGCCAGCGGGGCAGTGCCTGGTAGGCGCTCAGAAAGGTTTCCTGGGTCAATTCGCGCGCATCCTCCTGTGACCGAGTCATGCGCACCAGAAAGCGGTAGATGCGATCCTGGTAACGCGTCACCAGTTCAGAGAACGCCGCAACCTCCCCGCGCTGGGCACGGGCAATGCAGTCAGTCTCGTCAAACCGGCTCGGATGGGGCATTGGGGCGTTAACGCATGAGGCGCGCAAAAGTTCCATCTTCGGGCAAGCCCTGACGAACCCGTCTTCGTCAGTCCAGCAAGACTCGCGGTTCGCTTCATGCCTCTCATCAACACGTCCAATGGCGGCATGTGGCAACGTGAACTGACCATTGCCTTAATCGGATGAACACGAGGTGAACAGAAGGTTCAGTGTTGATTCACCCCCGGTTAGTCAAAATTGTTGGCATCAACAGCTCTGATGCTGTGAAAGGAACCGACGATGAAACGAAACCCACACTTCAAGCCCCGGCTGGCCACCCTGGTGCTGGCCGTCGCGGCGCTGCCGGCGGTGGCATCCAGCGACTGCGACGCCCCGGCCTCGCGATGGCAGTCGCGCGAGGCGGTGCGCCAGATGGCGGCGCAACAGGGCTGGCAGATCGAGCGACTGAAGATTGACGACGGTTGCTACGAAATCCGTGGCACCGACGTCCAGGGCCGGCACTTCAAGGCCAAGCTCGATCCCGAGACCCTGCAGGTGCTGAAGATCAAGTTGCGCGAGCGCGATGACCACAACAAGGACCGGGAGCGGGAGCGCGAGCGCCGGCGCGACCACACGCCGCAGGATGCGGACACTGCCCCTTCCTCACCCCTCTTTACCCCAGGCAGCGCGCCGCGCGGCCAGGTGCAATGAATCGCCTCCCCTCTTTCCAGGAGAACCCTATGTCCAGACCCCTGATCACCGCCATTGCTGCAGCCTGCGCGCTTGCCGTGCCCGCCCTCGGCCAGGCGCGCGAAGTCACCATTGCCACCCAGCTCAAGAACTACGGCGGCGACGGCGCCTACCTGGCGGTCTACCTGACCGATGCCAAGGGCGCCTACGCCGGCACGCTCTGGGTGGCCGGCGGCAAGGCCAAGTACTACAAGCACCTGGCAGACTGGAACCGCCTGTCGGCGGGCGATGCCAAGCGCCTGCAGGGCGTGACCGGCGCCAGCGTCGGCGCGGGCCGCACGCTCAAGGTGACGGCCGATCTGGCCGACGCGCTGATCGACGCCGGCTACGAGATCCGCATCGATGCCGCCGTGGAGGACATGCGCGACAGCCCCTCCGAGGTGCGGCTGCCCCTGACGGCGGCCAACGCCGGCAAGGCGCAGGCGGGCAAGCAGTACATCCAGTCGGCCAGCTTCCAGCTGAAGTAAGGATCAAGGCATGAACTGGAAAGCCGTCCACCGATGGCTGGGTCTGAGCATGGGCACCGTGGCCCTGGTGCTGGGCCTGTCCGGTGCCCTGCTGGCCTTGGATCCGGTGCAAGAGGCCTGGCGGGCTCCGACAGCACCGGCCGACCTGCCGGTGGCCACGCTGGTGCAGCAGGTGCAGCAGGTGATGCCCGGCGTCGAGGAAATCCGTCGCCTGCCCTCGGGCGCCGTCGCCGCCTTCGGCTTCGACGGCGACCAAGCGCAGGCGCGTTACGTCGATACAACCAGCGGCCAGCTGCTTGGCAACTACCAGCCCTCCAGCATGCCGCGCTGGGTCAAGAACCTGCACCGCGCGCTGCTGCTGGGCGATGGCGGGCGCTGGGTCACGGCGGCCACCGCGCTGGCCATGGCGCTACTCTCGATCTCGGGCCTGATGCTACTGCTGCGCCGCATGGGCGGCTGGCGCCATGTGGTAGGCCGGGTGCGCGGCACGCTGGCGCAGCGCCTGCACGTGCTGGCGGGCCGGGTGGTGCTGGTCTTGCTGCTGCTGTCCTCGATCACGGCCCTGGCCATGAGCGCCTCGACCCTCGGCCTGCTCGAGCTGGAAGCCGGGCCCGAGCCCGACGTTGTTTCCAGCGTCGGCGCGGGGGCCGACCTGACGCCGGCGCAGCTGCCGCTGCTGCGCGACCTCGGCGTCGGCGAGCTGCGCCGCGTCAACCTCCCCGATGCGGGCGACCCCACCGACACCTGGCAGGTGGCGACCGCGCGCGGCCAGGGCTGGATCGACCGCCGCAGCGGCGATACCTTGGCCTGGCAGGAGGCGACGTTGGCGCAGCGGCTGGACCACTGGGCCCGCGTGCTGCACACCGGCGAGAGCGCCTGGCCGTGGGCCGTCGTGATGGGCCTCGCGGGCCTCTCCGTGTTGCTGTTCTGGCTGAGCGGAGTGCTGATCTGGTGGCAGGCTCGGCAGAATTCCATGCGCATCGATGACAACAGCGCGTTGCAGCAGGCCGACGCGTTGATCTTCGTCGCCAGCGAGGGCGGCAGCACCTGGGGCTTTGCCCAGGCGCTGCACGCCGCTCTGCTGCGGGCCGGGCGGCGCGTGCACAGCGCGGGGCTGGAGCACTTCCAGATCACGCCGGGGGCGCGCCAGGTATTTGTTCTGGCGGCCACGCACGGCGACGGCCAGCCGCCCACGCATGCGCGCCACGCGCTGCAGCGTATTGCCGCACCGGGTACAAGCAGCGTGCCGGTGACGGTGCTGGGCTTTGGCGACCGCCAGTACCCGGCCTTTGGCGCTTTTGCCCAGGCGCTTGACGAGGCGCTGCGCGCCAAGGGCCATCCGACGTTGCTGCCGCTGGAAACCATCCACCAGCAGTCGGCGCAGCAGTTCGCCCGCTGGGGCGAGGCGCTGGCCAAGGCGCTGGGCCAGCCGCTGGCGATAGTCTATCGGCCGCGTCTGCCCGCCACCACCGCGCTGACGCTGGTCGAGCGGCGCGACTACCCCGGTCAGGCCGATCGGCCCACGGCCATCCTGCGCTTTGCCTGGCCGCGCCAGCCGTGGTTTGCGCGTCTGCTCGGCCGCGGCCTGGGCCGCTTCGAGGCGGGCGACCTGGTGGGTATCGTGCCGCCGGGGAACGCGGTGGCGCGCTATTACTCGCTGGCGTCGGGCAGCGCCGACGGCTTTCTGGAAATCTGCGTGCGCCAGTGGCCCGGCGGCGTGTGCTCGACGCACCTGCTGGGGCTCAGGCCGGGCGACAGCACGCAGGCCTTCATCCGCGCCAACCCGGGCTTTGCCCTCAGCGGTCGGCCGCCGAGCGTGGTGCTGATCGGCGCTGGCACCGGCGTGGCGCCACTGGCCGGCTTCATCCGGCGCAACGACGGGCGCACGCCGATGCACCTGTACTTCGGCGCGCGCGACCCGGCCACCGACTACTACTTTGGGTTCGAGATCGAGCGCTGGCAGGCCGAGCAGCGCGTGGCCAGCGTCAACACCATCTTCTCGCGCGTGCCCGGCGGCGGCTACGTGCAGGAAGTCCTGCACCGCGACGCCGAACGCCTGCGCAAGTTGCTGGCCGCCGGCGCCGCCGTGCGCGTGTGCGGCAGCCGCCCCATGGCCCAGGGCGTGGGCGAGGTGCTTGATGCGCTGCTGGCGCCGCTGGGCCTCGACGTGAACGCGCTGAAAGCCAAGGGGCGCTATGCCGAAGACCTGTTCTGAACCCTTGCATCGGCTGCAACTGCACGGGCCGACCATGGCCACGCGCTGGGCCGTGAGCTGCGACGTGCCACCGGCGCTGGACACGAACGCACTGTGCCAGGCGCTGGCCGAGGTGCTGGTCCGCGCGCTCGAAGTCTGCCGCCTGAGCGACGGAGCGTTTGATCCCGCCGTCGGCGCACTGGTCGATGCCTGGGGCTTTGGCGCGGCACGCGACACGCCGAGGCCATCCGCGCCGCTCGCAATAGCGAACGCCTGCCGACGCCGCAAGCCCTTGAGCTGGACTTGGTCGCGGGACTGGCGCGCAAGCAGGCGCCACTGCAGCTCGATCTGTGCGGCATCGCCAAGGGCTATGCCGTGGATCGTATGTGTGCCGTGCTCACCGGACACGGCGTGTGCCACGCCCTGGTCGCACTGGACGGCGAACTGCGCGCCATCGGCCCCCAAGCCAGCGGCGCGCCCTGGGCTGTGGCGCTGGAGAGCCCGCGTGCAGGCCCGCGCGCAGGGCCTGCGCTGGGTGGCCGGGACCCGGCAGCCAGAGCAAGTATCGACCGGGCCGTGGGAGGTGATCCCCAACGCGGCGCAGACCGGCATGCCCGGATTCGGCTGGCAATACTTTGCCGAGACCGCAGCGCCGCGCGCCGTCGTCATCAGCCCTCGTTGACCGCGTTGGCAGTGGCTTTGGGATGGCGTGACCTCGCACCGGGCTTGGTGCATCACTCCGACCGCGGCTCGCAATATGCCGCTGGCGATTATCGCAAGATCCTGCGGGCCCGCGGGATCACCGTATCGATGAGTCGCAAGGGGGACTGCTGGGACAGAGCGTCACACCGTTCGAGAAAGTGCCGCTATTTCAGCTGCTTACCGATATGGCACCGGAAGAAAATTCTCGCACCAACCCCAACCAACTGATTTTGCTATGAATCCTGTCGGACGGCATTGAGTGGCCCTCAGCGGCACGACTGACTGCGGTGGCGGTGACGGCCGAACTTGCCAGGAGCAAAAAAGCGAGACAAGACACCTTGCTTGCGTAAGGCATGCCAGCCTCACCTTGCTGACACTGTGCGTGCCGTGAGTCGTGCGATGACAAGCCTCAACAGCTCCAGCCACGCCAGGCACAGCGCCAGCAGCACGGCCATGGCCGCCAGCCCGGCCAGGCCCGCGCCCTCCAGCCCCAGCAGCCGGCCCAGGGCGGGAATGGCCAGCAGCGCCGCCAGCAGCAGGCCCACGGCCGCCGCCATGGGGCGCAGCCAGGGGTTGGCGAAACCGCCGGGCCGCCACAACGGCCGCGCCGGGTCGCGCTGCGCCAGGGTGAGCAGCAGCACGCACAGCAGCAGCGCGCCAAACACCACACCGCGGCTCTGGGCCTGGCTCCAGCCCTGGGCCTGCAGCCAGGCCTGCGCGCTCAGCAGCAGCGCGGCGACGCCGGCGCCCTGCAGCAGCGCTGGCCACAGGGCGCGCAAGGCAAAGGGCGAGTCATCCACCGGTCGCGGCGGGCGCCGCATCACATCGTGCGCCGCCGGCTCGGCCTCGAAACCGACGGAGCAGGCCGGGTCGATCAGCAGCTCCATCAGCACGATGTGCACCGGCAGCAGCAGCGTCGGCCAGTGCGCCAGCGTGGGCACCAGCGCCAGCGCCACGATGGGCAGGTGCACGGCGAACACGAAGCGCGTGGCCTTGCGCAGGTTGTCGTCGATGCGCCGGCCCTGGGCCACGGCGGCGACGATGTGGGCGAAGCTGTCCTTGAGCAGCACGAGGTCTGCCGCCTCGCGCGCCACGTCGGTGCCGCGCTCGCCCATGGCGATGCCCACATGCGCGGCCTTGAGCGCGGGCGCGTCGTTCACGCCGTCGCCGGTCATGGCCACCACGGCGCCGCCGGCCTGCAGCAGCTGCACCAGGCGCAGCTTGTGCTCGGGCTTGAGGCGCGCGCACAGGTCCACATGGCGCAGGCGTTCGCGCAGCGTGGCGTCGTCCAGGCGCTGGATCTCGTCGCCGGTGATGACCTCGGGCCGCTCCGACAGGCCCACCTGGCGCGCGATGGCGCGCGCCGTGGCCGGGTGGTCGCCGGTCATCATGACCACGCGCACGCCGGCGGCGCGGCATTCGACGATGGCCGCCGGCACCTCGGGGCGCGGCGGATCGGCCAGCGCCAGCAGGCCCAGGAACTCGAAGTCGAAGTCGTGTTGGCTGGGCGGCCAGGCCTGCGCCGGGGTGGGCTGGCCCGTCCAGCGCCCGCGCGCCACGCCCAGCACGCGCAGGCCGCGTTCGGCCAGGGTCTGGACCTGGGCGCGCACGGCGGCCAGGCGCGCCGCATCCAGGTGGCACAGATCGGCCACGGCCTCGGGCGCGCCCTTGGTGGCCAGCAGGTGCTGGTCGGGCGCGCCGCTGGCGTACACCCGCGTCATGGCCAGCATCTCGCCCGACAGCGCGTACTCGAACACCGGCTCGCGCCCCTCGTGCACATGCTCGGTGCCCCGCAGCCAGTCGTGGCCGAAGCGCTGTATGGCCTGCTCCATCGGGTCGAACGGGTCGGCCGGCGTGGCCAGCATGGCGAATTCCACCAGCCGGTGGTAATCCTCGGGCAGTTCCTGCGCGCCCTGCGCCTGCCAATGACCGGTGGGCGTGGCCAGCTCGGCCACGGCCATGCGGTTCATGGTCAGCGTGCCGGTCTTGTCCACGGCCAGCACGGTGATGGCGCCCAGGGTCTCCACGGCGGTGACGCGCCGCGTCAGCACCTGCAGCCGCGTCAGGCGCCAGGCGCCCCGCGCCAGAAACACGGTGAGGATGACGGGAATTTCCTCGGGCAGCAGCGCCATCGCCAGGGCGATGCCGGCCAGCAGGCTGTCCAGCAGCGGCCGGCCGTTCCACCACCAGCCCAGCAGCACCTGCGCCAGCGCCAGCACCAGGGCCAGCACCCCCAGGCCGCGCACCAGCCGGCGCGAGCGCTGCTGCAACGGCGAGGGCGGCGCCCCGGTGGCTTCCAGGTCGGCGCCGATGCGGCCCACGGCCGTGCGCCCCGCCGTGGCCAGCACCCGTGCCAGGCCCCGGCCGCGCGTGATCACGGTGTTGGCGAACAGGTCGGGCGCCTCACCCTCAATGTCCTCATGGCCCGCATCGGCCGGGGTGCCTGACAGCTTGGCAACGGGCACGGATTCGCCCGTGAGCAGCGACTCGTCCACCTCCAGCTCGCCTTGCAGCAGCCGCGCGTCGGCGGCGATGCGGTCGCCCTCGTGCAGCACCAGCAGGTCGCCGCGCACCACCTCGGTGCCGGCGATGCGCCGTTCCTGGCCGTCGCGCAGCACCAGGGCGCGCGGGGCCGACAGTTCGCGCAGCGACTCCAGCGCGCGCTGCGTGCGCCGCTCCTGCATCAGCGTGATGCCGATGACCACGAACACGAAGCCGAGCAGGAACAGCGCCTCGCCCTTGTCGCCCAGCGTCAGGTAGATGCCACCGGCGGCCAGCAGCATCAGGAACATGGGCTCGGTGAGCACCTCGCGCACGATGGCCAGGTTGGACTTGGGCGCGCTGCCGGGCAGCTGGTTGGGGCCGTCCTGCGCCAGGCGCTCCGCAGCTTCGGTGCTGCTCAAGCCTTGCAGATCGGGACTGATGGATGGGGACTGGTCTGTCATGAAGTCAGGTTCCAGTCTCGCGTTTTTTCGACATGCCCTTCACCATGGAATTTGTGTGAAAGCGCTCCAAGGCGGCAATGATTTCGTCGGCATCGTCAGCGTGCTCGAACAGGTCGGTGTCCTCGGCGTCGATGTAGCCCTCGTCGATCAAATAGTCGAAATTGATTGCGCGACGCCAGAACCTGCGCCCGACAAGTACCACCGGAATCCGCTGCATCTTGCCGGTCTGGATCAGGGTCAGCACCTCGAACAACTCGTCGAGCGTTCCATAGCCGCCGGGGAAAGCCACCAGACCTTTCGCATGCAGCAGGAAATGCATCTTGCGCAGCGCGAAATAGTGGAACCGGAACGCCAGCTCCGGACACATGTAGGGATTCGGCGCTTGTTCGTGCGGCAAAGTGATGTTGAGGCCGATCGAGCGAGCCCCGGCATCGAAAGCGCCGCGATTGGCAGCCTCCATGATGCCCGGGCCGCCACCGGTGATGACGACGAAGTCGCACCGTCCCTGCTGCTGAAAGCGGTTGGAGATCAGGTGAGCAAAGCGCTGCGCTTCTTCGTAATGGCGCGCTTGTTCCACGCGGCGATGGGCCAAGGCCAGTTCCCGCCCAAGCGTCGAATTCCCTGGCATGGTGCCCGCTTGCTGCTCCAGCATAGCGAGCCGGGCGCGTGCGGTGACAGCATCACTTACGCGCGCACTGCCAAACACCACCACGGTCGACTGCACGCCTTGCTCACGCAAGACACGTTCGGGCTTGAGCAGCTCGAGTTGGAGACGCAGCGGACGCAGATCGTCCTGGCCAAGCAAATCGATGTCTTCATACGCAAGGCGGTATGTGGGTGAATCGAGGATGACGCGCAGGCGCTCGTCAGGATCAGCGGGCGGTGTCATCGCTCGACCACCAGAAAATTCGGCCACGGAACGACCCGACCGTGCTCGGGCACCGAGACCTGCCAGCCAAGCTGCTGTTGCAGGAGTTCAGTCAAAGCCTGCGCGGCGGACGGCTCCCCATGCACCACGAAGGTTTGCTCGGGGGCTTGCT
>CAYTOT010000005.1:54231-171046 GCA_964439475.1 uncultured Alcaligenaceae bacterium | reverse complement strand
AGCGATTCAGCATTTCGGCACGCCCGGGTCAGTTCAAGCCCGACAGGCTGCTAGAGTGTTTGCCCTAAATGCGGCGGTGGACATTTCGGGGCGTTTGTGTAAAATCCCGCGGGTTTTGCGACGGCCTTGGCCCTGCCGCTGGCGGGGCCAATGCTTTTGGATGGGCATTTCGCGCATGTGCGCAAGGGGCCTTGCAGGACGCACGCGGGAGGGAGGCGACAGCATCGGTCGACTCTCCGGGTTTTACCGCGAGTTCCCTGCAACCGGGGTTTCACCGCCGCTTCCGGTAACCTGTCCGGCTTGCAGGTGGATCTCCGGCGCGCCGTTGGCCGTGTCCATACCCTTGGACCGACCGCCAATCATCTGACTGAACCACCTCTGTCTGGAGACCACATGTTGAAGAATATCCGCCAGGCTGCCATGGCCGCGGTCCTTCTGGCCGTTGCCGCCGGCGCCTCGGTTTCGCCCGTCGCCATCGCGCAGACCACGCCCCCCACGCCCGCCGAGGCGCCTGCGCCCGCCGCCGCTCCCGCACCGGCTCCCGCGGCAGTTCCCGGCGCGCCTGCGGCACCGGCGATGATCGAGAATCCGTACGGCCTCGAAGCCCTGTGGAAGGGCGGCGACCTCGTGGCCAAGATCACGCTGGGCATCCTGGTGCTGATGTCGATGGGGAGCTGGTACATCATCATCACCAAGCTCTACGAGCAGTACAAGATGGGCCGGCAGGCGAAGGACGCCGGCAAGAAATTCTGGAAGGCGCCCTCGGTCCGCCAGGGCGCGGACGTGCTCAAGAAGAGCAGCCCCTACCGCTTCATCGCCGAGTCGGGGCTCGAGGCCACGCAGAAGCACGACGGCCTCCTGGGCAGCGTCGACCTCAACGAATGGATCACGATGTCGATCCAGCGCGCGATCGACAACGTCCAGGCACGCACGCAGGACGGCCTCGCCTTCCTCGCGACCGTGGGCTCCACCGCCCCCTTCATCGGCCTCTTCGGCACGGTGTGGGGCATCTACCACGCGCTGACCGCCATCGGCATCGCCGGCCAGGCCTCGATCGACAAGGTCGCGGGACCGGTGGGTGAGGCGCTCATCATGACGGCCATCGGCCTCGCGGTCGCGGTTCCGGCGGTGCTGGGCTACAACTGGCTCGTCCGCCGCAACAAGGTGGCCATGGATCAGGTCCGCGGCTTCGGCGCCGACCTGCACGCCGTCCTTCTCTCCAACGCCCGTACTCCCGCCAAGGCGTGATGCCATGGGGATGAACGTCGGCTCCGGCGAAGACGAGGAGGAAGCGATCTCCGCCATCAACACCACGCCGCTCGTCGACGTGATGCTGGTGCTGCTGATCATCTTCCTGATCACGATTCCGGTCGTCACCACGTCGATCCCGGTGCAGCTCCCCAAGGAGCGCAACGAGATCCGCGAGACCAAGCCGGAGAACATCATCCTGTCGGTGGACCGCAATGGCGGCATCTACTGGAACGATCTGCGCATGCCGACCACGGCAGCGCTGCTCGACCGGCTGAAGAAGATCGCGGTCCTCGACCCGCAGCCGGAGGTGCAGATTCGGGGCGACGGTGCCGCCGACTACAACTCGGTCGGCAAGATCATCTACACGGTCCAGCGCGCAGGCATCGCGAAGGTCGGCTTCATCATGGAGCCCCCGGCGCGCGGCGGCGGCTGACCGGCGAGGCAACCCGACATGGCAATGAACGTTGGCAAGGCCGGTGCCGATCCGGAAGTGATGATCGACATCAACACCACGCCGCTCATCGACGTGATGCTGGTGCTGCTCGTGATGCTGATCATCACGCTGCCGATCCAGCTTCACTCGGTGAACCTCAACATGCCGATCGGCAATCCGCCGCCGCCGCTGGTGAAGCCGGAAGTGGTGAAGCTCGACATCGACGCGTCGTCCACCATCTACTGGAATGGCGAGGTGGTGCCCGACCGGCAGGCGCTGGAGGAGCATATCGCGCGCGCGGCGAACATGGGCGTCCAGCCGGAAGTGCACCTGCGTCCCGACAAGGGCGCGAAGTATGCGGTCGTCGCCGGGGTGATGGCCTCGGCGCAGAGGCTCGGTCTTACCAAGATCGGCATCGTCGGCAGCGAGCAGTTCATCAACGAATAGGCGGCGCGCGGCGCGCGATCCGCGCCGCGCGATGCTTGCGGAGCTCACATGGATTACGCGAAACAGCAGCGCGACCCCGGACGGCATCTCGTCGGGATCGGTTTCGTCATCCTCATCCACATCCTCGTGATCTGGGCCCTGATCTCGGGGCTCGGCCAGGGCGTGATCCAGATCATCAAGAAGCCGCTCAACGCGACGATCATCGAGGAGATCAAGCTGCCGCCGCCGCCCCCGCCGCCGCCGCCGCCGCCCCCGAAGAAGATCATCGAGCCGCCGAAGGTGCCGCCGCCGATCGACACCTACGTGCCGCCGCCCGACGTGCCCGTCCCGGCGCCGGTCGAGGCGCCGCCGATCTCGGTGGTCACCCCCGTCGCACCGACGGAGCCGCACGTCATCGCGCCGCCGCCCCCGGTGATCGCACCGCCGGCGCCTCCGGCGCCGCCGAAGCCCGCCATTCGCCGCGGGATCGTCAAGATTTCCGGCGACGATCCGGGCTATCCGCGCGATGCGATCCGCTCCGGGGTCGCCAAGGGCCGCGTGGTGGCGCGCCTGCAGATCGACGAGAAGGGCAACGTGACCAAGGTCGACATCATCGTGTCTGAGCCTCCACGGGTGTTCGACAGGGAAGTGCGCAACGCCCTCGAGACGTGGAAGTTCAAGGCCGAAGGCGAGAAGTACGTGGGCGAGGTCGAGATCAACTTCAGCCTCAAGGACTAGACTGGAAACCGTCTCGCAACTTGCCCAGCGCGCCGCCACGCTTCATCGCGCGGGCAAGCTTGCCGAGGCGATCGGCGTCTACGACGCGATCCTCGCCCGTGAGCCGCGCAACGCGCACGCGCTGCACTACTCCGGCGTGGCATTCGTGCAGCAGGGAGAGCACGCGAGGGCTCTCGACCGGCTGCGCGCCGCGGTCAACATCGACGGCTCGAACGCCGATGCCTGGGCCAACCTCGGCCTGCTGCTGACCACCATCGGCCACCATCGCGCCGCGGTGGAGGTCTACGAGCGCGCGGCGGCGCTCGATCCCGCGCCGGAGATCCTCGCCAACATGGCGGCGGCGCAGCTTGCGTGGAACCAGCCCGTCGCCGCGGAGGCAACGGTGCGGCGTGTCGTCGCCGCGGACCCCACGCATGCCAAGTCATGGTTCACGCTCGCGCTTGCCCTGCAGCCGCAGGGGCGGATGCTGGAGGCGCTCGACGCGGCCACGCGCGCGGCATCGCTGGCGCCGGGCGAGGAAGGCTTCGCGGGGCTCAAGGCGCAGATCGAGAACGGCATCGGTGCACCGGAGAAGGCGCGCGCAACCCTCGAGAAGGCGCTCACCCGCCTGCCGATGTCGCGCACGTTACGGTTCGAACTCGCGAGCCTTCTCGAGTACAAGCTCGGAGCGCCCGAGACGGCCGCCGCACAGTACGAACAGGTCCTGAAGCTCGATCCCCATCATGGCCCCGCGCTCTCGCAGCTCGCTTTCCTGCGCGGCCGCCTCGCCGACTGGCACGACCACGACGCGCTGGTGCGCCGCTATCGAGAGGCGGTGGCGGCCGGCGCGGCCGCCTTGTCGCCGTTCGCGCTGCTGTCGCTGCCGTCGACGCGCGCCGAACAGCGGGCCTGCGCCCGCAACTGGACCGCGCCGCTTGCCGGCAGCGGCCACGAGATCCCGCCGCTCGCCTCGCGGGCCCGCCTGCGCATCGGCTACCTCTCGGCCGACTTCCACACGCACGCCACCGCCTTCCTCGCCGCGGGCCTCTTCGAGCGGCACGATCGCGCGCGCTTCGAGGTGTTCGCGTATTCGACGGGACCCGACGACGGCTCGCCGATGCGAGCCCGCCTCGTGCGCGCGTTCGATCGCTTCGTGGAACTGCGAGATGCCGCGCCGGCCGCGGTGGCGCAGGCGATCCGCGACGACGGCGTCGACATCCTCGTCGACCTCAAGGGGCACACGCAGGATGCGACGCCGATCGTCCTCGCTTACCGGCCGGCGCCGATCCAGGTGCACTACCTGGGCTATCCGGGGACGATCGAGGGTGGTTTGTGCGACTACCTCCTGGGCGATGCCATCGTAACCCCCGCGGCGCACGCGACGGACTATGCCGAGGCCATCGTGACGCTGCCGGGGTCGTACCAGGTGAACGATCGCGAGCGGCCGGTCGGCACGGCGCCGTCTCGCACCGACCTCGGCCTGCCCGCCGAGGGCATCGTGTTCGCCTGTTTCAACCAGACCTACAAGATCAACCCCGGCGTGTTCGATGCCTGGACGCGGATCCTCCGCGACGTGCAGGGCTCCGTGCTCTGGCTCCTCGCACGGCGCGACGGCGAGCCGGCGACGGCGAACCTGCGGCGCGAGGCACAGGCGCGCGGCATCGATCCGACGCGCCTCGTGTTCGCCAGGCATCGTCCCAACGCCGAATACCTCGGCCTGTACCGCCACGCCGATCTCTTCCTCGACACCTGGCCGTACAACGCGCACACCACGGCGAGCGACGCGCTATGGGCGGGTTGTCCGGTGCTCACGGTCCTTGGGGAGTCCTTTGCGGGCCGGGTGGCCGCGAGCCTGCTGCACGCGGTGGGCCTGCCCGAGCTCGTCACGAGCTCGGTCGACGGCTTCGTCGCGCGCGCCTGCGAACTCGCTCGCGATGGCGCCGAGCGCGCGAGATTGCGGGAGCACCTGGCGGGGCCCGGGCGCGCATCGCCGCTCTTCGACACGGCGGCGACCACGCGCGCCCTGGAGCGCGCCTACGAGACGATGGCCGAACAGCACCGGCGCGGCGCGCGCGCGCCGTTCACGGTCGACGGGTAGTCAGTCGCTGGTGCGCAGCGTATAGGCGGCAGCGGCGCCCGAGAGCGCGAGCATCGCCACCGCGACACCGGCGAGCCCGGACAGCGATACCGGCTGCGTGGCAAGCAGCCGATAGCCTTCGCGCGCCACTTCGAGCAGCGGCCCGGGCATCGCGATCGCGAGCCCGCCCGCAGCGGCACCCCACAGCAGCGCCACCGCAGGCTTGCGCCATGCGGGCATGGCACCCGTTCGCGCGTCCGGAAGCGCATCCATCACCCGCGCGGTGAAGCCATCGTCGGCGATGTAGTCCTCGCGGGTGGCCGCGGCATCGGTGTGCAGCAGGCCGTCGAGCCAGTCGTCGCCGGCGGCGGGGGAGGGGGCGCGATCGTCGGTCATGGCGCGTATGCCGCGAGGGCGGCCTTCAGGCGCTGCTTGCCGCGCAGCACGTGGGTCTTGACCGTGCCGACGGGGCAGCCCAGCACGTAGGCGGCCTCCTCGTGGGTGAGGTCGTTATGGTAGCACTGCACGATGGCCGCCCGCTCCGCCTCGGGGAGCGTGGCCATGGCACGCTCGAGGTCGAGCTTGAGCGACGCCCCGCGGGCGTGGTCGGCGTGCGTGTCATCGACGTGCGGCATGGCGCCGTCGTCCTCGCTAGCGACGTCGTCCGCGCGATCGCCCAGCAGCTCTTCCTTGCGCTTGCGCGCGTCGGCGAGCCAGCAGTTGGTGGCGATGCGATACAGCCACGTCGAGAAGCGCGCCTCCTGGCGGAACGATCCGAGGTTGCGCCAGGCCCGGACGAACGTCTCCTGCGCGAGGTCGTCTGCCAGCGCGTGGTTGCCGGCGGTGAGCTTGCGCAGGCAGGCGCGCACGCCCGACTGGTGACGCTTCACGAGCTCGGCGAAGGCGTGCTGGTCCTGCGCGACGATGGCGCGCGCGATGAGCTGCGCGTCGGTGAGCGCCTCGGCCGTCACGGTCTAGCGTCGGACCGGCGACGCGGAGGAGGGCGGACATGGGACAGGCATCCGGCAGGTGCGGCCGTTCGCGACCGTCACTTGAAGCCGGGCCCGGGGACCGGCGGCGGAGACGGAGGTGGAGGTGGGACAGGAGGACGCAGCGCGTCCAGTGTTTCGGCGGTCTGCCGATCCTCGAAGTACCACAGCGCGATGTAGCCCAGTCCCACGAAGAGGAGGACGAGCCCGAGCCAGCCCGGCTGGCCGTCGTCGATCACGCCGTGCACGGCGAGCGCGAGGCCGATCGTGCCCATCACGATGCCCTTGCGCAGGTCGGACCATGCGGCGCGTTTGGCGATGATCCGCACCTGCTGCGCGGGAGGCAAGGCGCTCGCAGCCTGGGCGAGCGAGGCGTCGGCCCGCCTGCTGCCGACCGCCTGTAGTGTCTCGGCCGACGGCACGATGCCCTTCTCGGCGAGCTTCAGCATCGTCTCGTTCTGCATGCGGCCACGGCGGACCTTGTACCAGACGACCAGCGCGATGATGAGGATCGGCGTCAGGAAGACGATGAACACCACGCCGATGACGAGAACGGCCAGGCCCGGGTCGCGGTCGAGGAACTGATCGAAGGAATCGTAGTGACGGTCGACACCGTCGATTCCGACGTTGAAGCCCTTCTGCGCGCCGCTCTCCTCGACCGCGGAATGGGCTTCCCGCGCCGCGCGGGCGGCCTCGGCGGCGGCCTGCTCGGCTTCCTTGGCGATTTCGCGCCGCGCCTCGCGCATGGCCTCGCGCACGGCTTCCGCGACCTCCCGGGCCTCGGCGGAGCGGTCCTTGCCGGCCGCCGAGTCCTGCGCCACGACGATCGGGGGCATCGCGAGCATTGCCGCGCGCACGGGCCGGGCGTCAGGCAGCGTGCCGACGGCGAGCGCGGCCAGCATCGCGCCTCCGAGGACGAGGTGGCGAAAAAGGGGCCGCGACGCGTGCTTCATGAGAACTCCGGGGAGGCGGGTTGCCGGTTGGATGCGCCGGCGGCTGCTTTCGGATTCGGCCGGGGGTGCCCCGGGGCGTGGCCGCGATGAAAAGGGCGCATGCTACTATCGCCCGCGCGTCTCGTCATGCGGCGAACGCAGCGGATGCGCGAGGTGCCTCGAGACTCGCCCCGTCCCTTTCGCCGCGACCTTCGTTTGCCCCAGTAGCGTAGCCCTTTGCGTCGTTCGATGGTCGTCCACTCCGCCCCGGGGGCAGGGCTCGCCGGTGTCCTGCAACGGCTGCGCCGGATCCTCGCCCGCACCTGCGCGATCGCCCCCACCTGCGCGATCGCCTGCCTCGCGCTGAGCTTCTCCGCCATCGCCCAGGACGATACGGTCACGCTCAACTTCGTCAATGCCGACATCGAGTCGGTGGTGAAGGCGGTGTCGGAGATCACCGGCCGCAATTTCATCCTCGATCCCAGGATCAAGGGGACCGTCAACATCATCTCGGCGCGGCCGGTGCCGCGCAGCCTCGTGTATCCGACGCTGCTGTCGGCGCTGCGCCTGCAGGGCGTCACGGCGGTGGAGGGCAACGGCATCACCAAGCTCGTGCTGGAGACCGATGCGAAGATGCACGGCTCCGACGTCGGACAGGGCGACGCGCGCGGCGGTGATCGGCTCACGACGCAGGTCATCACGCTGCGCCACGAGTCGGCGGCGCAGATGGTCGCCGTGCTGCGGCCGCTCATCACGCCGAACAACACGATCGCCGTGTTCCCCGGCACCAACGCGATCGTCATCACCGACTACGCGGAGAACCTGCGACGCATCGAGAAGATCATCGCCTCGCTCGACCAGCCGCCCGCCGGCGAGCCGATGATCGTGACGCTGAAGTACGCGTCGGCGCTCGACCTCGTGCCGCTCGTGCAGCGGTTGCTCGGCGCGGAAGCGGGCACCGCTGCCGCCGCCGCGGCGGGGGCGGCCAATGACGCCGCGCAGCGCGTGACCATCGTGGCCGACCCGCGCAGCAACAGCGTGCTGCTGCGCTCGGAGAACTCGGCGCGCGCCGCGCGCGTGAAGGCGCTCATCGAGCAGCTCGACACGCCCGGCCGCCCCGGCGGCAACATGTTCATCGTCTATCTCAAGAACGCGGAGGCGGCGCGCGTGGCGCAGACGCTGCGCGCGCTGATGAGTGGCGGCGGCGACGTCGCATCGTCGCAGGCAACGCCCTCGGCGATCGGCAACCAGCTCGCTAGCACGGGCAACGCGAGTGGAAGCAATGCGCCCGGGTCGGCCCCTGCCGCCGCAGCGCTTCCCTCGACGTCGTCCAATCCCTTCACGAGCACCGGCGGCGGCGGTGCGCAGCTGCCGGGCGGCCTCACGATCCAGGCCGATACCGCGAGCAACGCGCTCATCATCATGGGCCCCGAGCCCCTGTACAACAACCTGCGTGCGGTCATCGAGCGTCTCGACGTGCGACGCGCGCAGGTGTTCGTCGAGGCGCTGATCGTGGAGGTGGCCGCCGACAAGGCCGCGGAGTTCGGCATCCAGTGGCAGTTCCTGCAGGGACTCAACCGCGACGGCGTGCAAGGCTTCGGCGGCACCAACTTCGGATCGCGCGACAGCGGCAACAACATCATCACCAGCACCTTCGACATCCGCACGCTGGGGCAAGGTCTCAATGCGGGAATCATCAACGGGACCGTGAACATCCCCGGCCTCGGCGTCATCACCAACCTCGCCTTCCTCGCGCGCGCCCTCGAGCAGACGACAGGCGCCAACATCCTGTCCACGCCCACGCTGCTCACGCTCGACAACGAGGAAGCGCGGATCATCGTGGGCCAGAACGTGCCGTTCGTCACCGGCCAGTACGCCACCACGGGCTCGGCGTCGACGGTGCAGCCGTTCCAGACCATCGAGCGGCGCGACATCGGCGTGCTGCTGCGCGTGAAGCCGCAGATCACCGAAGGCGGCTCGATCCGCCTCATGGTGTATCAGGAGGTGTCGCGCATCGAGTCGTTCAACACCACGACGGGGCTCGTGCTGAGCAAGCGCGCGCTCGAATCATCGGTGATCGTCGACGACAAGCAGGTCGCCGTCCTCGGCGGCCTCATCCAGGACAGCTTCGCCGACGGCTCCGACCGCGTGCCCGTGATCGGCGACCTTCCCGTGCTGGGCGCACTCTTCCGTTACGACCAGCGCAAGCGCCAGAAGGTGAACCTGCTCATCTTCCTCAAGCCCACGGTGGTGCGCACCGACTGGCAGGGCAAGGAGATCACCTCCGAGCGCTACGACTACATCATGAACGAGCAGCAGAAGAGCCGTCCCGAGTTCCGCTACTTCTGGCAGGACCAGAGCGTGCCCACGCTGCCGCCCCCGGGCGAGATGCCGGGCACGCGCGCCGGTGAGGTGCCGAGCACGCTCTCGCCGCCGCCGCCTTCGGCGTCAGACACGCCGCTGCTGCCGGGTCCGGTGACCGCGGGCAAGCCCACGCCGTCGCCCACCGCGCCGGGCGCCGCCATTCCTGGGCTCGCGCCGCAACCGGCGCCGATGACCCCGCCGGTGCCTGTATCGTCCGCGCCACGTACCGTCGTTCCGACGTCGGCCTCGGCACCTGCGTCGGGGGCACCGATGTCGGCGGCACCCACGGCACCCGCGGCGGCGGCACCCGAGGCGGTGCCGTCCACGCCCGCGGTGCCGGTGCGGCCCGTGTTTCCACCGGCGCCGGACCTCACGCCGTAAGGTTCACGCGCACGCGGCGCGTCGCATGAACACCAGACACAGCGCCGGGGCCGGGGCTTCGCTCGCCGCGCAGGTCCCCTACGCGTTCGCACGCGCGCACGGCGTCCTTGCGGCGGGGTTCGACGGCGAGGCCGTGGTCGTGCTGCTGCGGCCCGATGCGACGCCCGATGGGCTCGCCGAGATCCGTCGCGTGCTGCAGCGAGAGCTCATGACGCGCGCCGTCGATGCGGAGACGTTCGCCCGGGAACTCGCGCGCGCCTACAACCAGGGGGCGCAGGCGTCCGCCGCACTCGTCGTCGACGACCTCGCGCGGGAGAGCGACCTTACGCGTCTCATGCAGGACATGCCCGTCAGCGAGGACCTGCTCGACAGCTCCACGCAGGCGCCGGTGATCCGCATGATCAACGCGCTGCTGCTGCAGGCGCTGCGCGAGCGCGCGTCCGACCTGCACTTCGAGCCCTACGAGGCGCGCTCGGTGGTGCGCTTTCGCATCGATGGCGTGCTGCGCGACGTGATCGAGCCGCCGCGCGCGCTGCATGCCGCACTCGTCTCCCGGCTCAAGATCATGGCGAGCCTCGACATCGCCGAGAAGCGCCTGCCGCAGGACGGGCGCATCTCGCTGAAGCTCGGCGACAAGCAGGTCGACGTGCGGATGTCCACGCTGCCCACGGGTTCCGGCGAGCGCGTGGTGCTGCGGCTGCTCGACAAGGAATCCGCACGGCTCGACCTCGCCGCACTCGGCATGAGCGATTCCACGCGCGACGGCATCGACCGCCTGATCCGCGAGCCGCACGGCATCGTGCTCGTCACGGGGCCCACGGGCTCGGGCAAGACGACCACGCTGTACGCGGCCCTGTCGCGCCTGCCGCGGGAGTCCGTCAACATGATGACGGTCGAGGACCCCATCGAGTACGCGCTCGACGGAGTGGCGCAGACGCAGGTGAATCCGCGCATCGAACTCGACTTCGCGCGCACGCTGCGCGCGATCCTGCGCCAGGATCCGGACGTGATCATGATCGGCGAGATCCGCGACCTCGAGACGGCGCAGATCGCGGTGCAGGCGTCGCTCACCGGCCACCTCGTGCTCGCCACGCTGCATACCAACGATGCGGCTTCCGCCGTCACGCGCCTCGCCGACATGGGGGTGGAGCCCTATCTCGTCGCGTCGAGTCTCCTTGGCGTGCTCGCGCAGCGGCTCGTGCGCACGCTGTGCCCGGCGTGCCGCATTGTCGCCGCTGCCACACCGGGCGAGCAGACGCTCCTGGCCGGGCTCGGGCTGCCCGCGGCGACGCCGGTGTCGAGCGCGCCCGGTTGCGGTGAATGTAACCACACGGGCTTTCGCGGCCGTACCGGCGTGTACGAGCTTCTCGCGGTCGACGACGCCGTGCGCCGCGGGATCCACGACGGCGCCGACGAGCGCGCGATCCGCGCCGCGGCAGAGCGCGCCGGGATGACGAGCCTGCGCGGCGACGGTGCACGCTGGGTCGCGAGCGGCACCACCTCGCTCGCCGAGCTCCTGCGCGTCACGCGCGCCGGCTAGGCGCGGCGATCGTGGGCGCGTTTCGCTGGGAGGCGGTCGACGGCACGGGGCGGCTGCGCCAGGGGTTGCTCGAAGCCGACACCGCGCGTGCGGTACGCGACCAGCTTCGATCGGAGGGGCTCACCCCCACGGCGGTCGACGCCGCGCGCTCGCGTGGAGATGCCTTCGCGCTGGTGCGCCTGCCCGCACCGCTGCTCGCCATGACCACGCGCCAGCTCGCCACCCTGGCGCAGTCGGGCATGCCGCTCGATCAGGCGCTTGCTGCCGTGGCCGAGCAGGCCGACGATTCGCGCGCCGCCAAGGTCGCCGGCCTCCTGCGCACCCACGTGGCCTCCGGTGAGGCGTTGCCGGCCGCGCTCGCCCGCTATCCGCGCACGTTCTCGCCGCTGTATCGAGGTCTCGTCGGCGCGGGCGCCGAGACCGGGCGCTTGGCCGAGGTGCTCGCGCGCCTTGCCGACTACCTCGAGGCGCGCGAGGCGATGCGCCAGAAGGTCATCCTCGCGCTGATCTACCCCGCCGTCGTGACCGTGATCGCGTTCGCGGTGATCGCGGTGCTGCTCGTCTACGTGGTGCCGCAGGTCGTGTCGGTGTACCAGCAGAGCAGGCAGACGCTGCCGTGGCTCACGCAGGCGCTCATCGCGACGAGCGCTTTCTTTCGCGCCACCGGCTGGCTGTGGGCCGCGGGCAGCGCGGCGGCGCTCGTCGCGTTCGCGTTCGCACTGCGCAACGCTGCATTCCGGGCGCGATGGCACGCGTTCCTGCTCCGCTTGCCGGTGGCGGGGCGCCTGCTGCGCAGCCTCGACACGGCGCGTTTCGCGAGCACGCTCGCCATCCTCACCGGCAGCGGCGCGCCGCTCCTGCGCTCGCTCGACGCTGCCGCGGAGGTCGTGCGCCGCATTCCGCTGCGCGAGGCCGCGTCGCGCGCGGCGTCGCTCGTGCGCGAGGGCGTGGCGCTGTCGCGCGCACTGCGCGAGCAGAAGGTCTTTCCCCCGGTGCTCGTGCATCTCGTGGCCAACGGCGAGCAGAGCGGCCGGCTCGCCCCCATGCTCGAGCGCGCCGCCGCGGAGCTGGAGCGCGACGCCGAGCGGCGGCTCGCGTGGCTCGCCGCCCTCCTGCAGCCCGCGCTCATCGTGATCATGGGCGCGATCGTGCTGGTGCTCGTGCTCGCGGTGATGCTTCCGATCGTCTCCATGAACCAGCTCATTCGGTGATGCCATGACCCGCCTTCTCGTCCGCCTTCTTCTCCTTGCCTCTTGCCTCGCCGTCGCCGCTTTGCCGCGCGCCGCCGTCGCCCAGGACCTGCCCGCGAAGTTCGATCCCGCACGCGATCCCGCGAAAGACGTCGCGGCGGCGGCCACAGCTGCCAGGGCTCAGGGCAAGCGCGTGATCGTGGACGTGGGTGGCGAGTGGTGCTCGTGGTGTCATCTCCTCGACCGCTTCATCGACGACAACGCGGACGTGCGTGCGGCGCGTGACAAGGGTTACGTGTGGGTCAAGGTGAACTGGTCGAAGGAGAACAAGAACGAGGCCTTCCTCTCCCGCTGGCCGAAGATCGAGGGCTACCCGCACCTCTTCGTGCTCGACGGCGACGGCAAGCTGCTGCACTCGCAGGAGACGGGCTCACTCGAGTCGGGCAAGGGGTACGACAAGGCGAGGTTCATGGACTTCCTGCGAAGCTGGTCGCCGAAGGCGGGGTGAGGGACGCGGCTTCGCCGGTACGTCCGCGGCCGGCGGCGCGCGCCGCGCCGGGACGACTGCCCCGGTACGAGGCGCCTGCATCGACGTCGTGGAGCGCATTCAGTCGCGCGTGACGACGACGCGCCGCCCGTCCTGCGCGAGCAGATGCATGGGCAGACCGCCGGCGGTCAGCGCGTGGTACGTGGAGCGGGTCATGATCGCGTAGGCCCGGCGCTCGCCTTGCCAGCGGGCAGCGAACGTCTCGATGTCCGGAATGAAATTGCCCGGTTGGCGTGCGATGCCCCACGCAAGCTCGCCGCGTTCCTTGACGAGGATGACCGTGCGGCCGAGGTAGAACGGCACCGACTGGTCGAAGAGGTCCACGCTGTAGAAGGGATCGCGGGGGGCGAAGGGCCGGCGCGCTTCTCCACCCGAGATCTCCTCGATGAGGCGCTCCGCGGAGAACCAGGCGTCGATGCGGTGCGCCGTGATCGCCGCGAGCTGGCAGCCCAGCATGCCCCCCGCAACGAGGCAGGCGAGAGCCGCGATGCGCCGCCGTCGCGCGAGCACGAGACCGGCGACGCCGGTGGCGATGAGCACCGTCGCCCCAATGAGGATCCACTGCGCATGGGCGAGGTAGGCATCGCGCAGCGCGCCGACCCGGATGGCGTGCGCTACGGGAAGCGCGAGCGCCGCGCCCACCGCCCCGCCGATGGCGAGCGTCCACGCCGTGATGCGTACCGTGCGCTGCCAACGGTGCGCGAGCAGTGGCGCCGACGCGAGTGCGACGCCGGCGAGCGCGGGAAGGATGTATGGCGGCAGCTTCGACGACGAAAGGCTGAAGAACGCCACCACCGCGCCCGCCCAGCACCATCCGAACGTGACCGCATCGAATCGCGGCGAGACGCGCGCCGCCGATCGACCGCCGCTCGCGCGCGTGCCGACGAGCGCCGGCAGCCAGGGCATCATGAACGCTGCCCCGATCGGCAGGAAGTACCACCACGGTCCCGTGCGCCGGTGGTCGGGATGCAGGAAGCGTTCCCAATGTTCGGTCACGAAGAAGAATCGCAGGAAGCCAGGATTGCGCACCTCCACGGCGATGAGCCACGGGACGACGACGAGCGCGAAGAGGGACAGCCCGACGCCTGCGTGCAGCCGGCCGAGGAGTCGCCGGTCCCGTGCGACGACGACATAGGCAGCCACGGCGAGCCCGGGCAGCACGAGTGCGATGGCGCCCTTGGCGAGGAAGGCCAGGCCACACAAGAGCCACGCTACCCACATCCACCCACGGTTCTCGCGTGGGGAGGCCGCGTCGTGTTGGGCCAGGACGAACGCGCATAGCCCGCCGGTGAGCAGCGCTGTCAACATGACGTCGAGCGTGACGAACTGATTGGCGAGGAAGTAGCCACAACTCGAGGCGAGCATCGCGGCGGCCATCCAGCCAGCGCGCCAGCCGTGGAGGCGTCGCGCGGTGGCGCCTATCGCCAGCACCGCGAGGAAACCCGCAACGGCAGGGGCCAGGCGTGCAGTCCACTCGTCCTGACCGAAGACCGAGAACACGAACGCCGTGGCCCAGTATTGCAACGGCGGCTTCTCGAAGTAGGGAAAGCCGTTCAGGCGCGGTGTCACCCAGTCGCCGGTCGCGAGCATCTCGCTCGGGATCTCGGCATAGCGGCCCTCGTCGGGAAAGTAGAGTCCCCGCAGTTCGAG
Source organism: uncultured Alcaligenaceae bacterium (assembly GCA_964439475.1). GTDB lineage: Bacteria > Pseudomonadota > Gammaproteobacteria > Burkholderiales > Casimicrobiaceae > VBCG01. The sequence continues at coordinate 156,549 of CAYTOT010000005.1, read as the reverse complement.
AAAGCCGAACCACAGCGCGAGGACGAGTGCGACGTAGGCGATCGACCGTGTCGGGACGCGCATGCCACGGCTGACGCGCGGTCCCGATCCCGCTGGGAGGGAGGGCGCAAGAAGGAGCCGATCACTCATATGACACTATCCGGCCCTCGCCCCGACGGCGCCCTCTCCGGCACCCACCGGCGCAGCGCCGGCGCGACGCCGCTGCTGCGCCAGCGCCCACTGCACGTGCTCGCGCACCAGCGGCGACGGGTCGTCCACCCGCGCCAGCAGCGCCGCCTCGACGGCGGCCGTCGCCGGCGCGTTGCCCAGCCCCACGGCGAGGTTGCGCAGCCAGCGCTCGTGGCCGATGCGGCGGATCGCGCTGCCCGCCATGCGGGTCTCGAACTCGTCGCGCGTCCACGCAAAGAGCTCCACCAGCGTCGCGTGATCGAGGCCGTGGCGCACGGCGCGGAAGTCCTGCTCGGTGGCGAGCTGCGCGTAGCGGTTCCACGGGCAGGCGAGCTGGCAGTCGTCGCAGCCGTACACGCGATTGCCGACGAGCGGACGCAGGTCCTCGGGAATCGCGCCGTCGAGCTCGATGGTGAGATAGGAGATGCAGCGTCGCGCGTCGAGCTCGTGCGGTGCCACGATGGCGCCGGTGGGGCAGGCGTCGAGGCAAGCCCGGCACGATCCGCAGTGCGCCGTCACCGGCGCAGTCGGCGGCAGCGGCAGGTCGGTGTAGATCTCGCCCAGGAAGAAGTACGAGCCCGCGTCGCGCGTGAGCAGCAGCGTGTGCTTGCCGCGCCACCCCAGTCCCGACTTGGCGGCGAGCGCGACTTCGAGCACGGGCGCGCTGTCGGTGAACACGCGATAGCCGAAGGGGCCGACCTCGCCGGCAATGCGCTCGGCCAGTCGCGCGAGCCGCGCGCGCATCACCTTGTGGTAGTCGCGCCCGAGCGCGTAGCGGGAGACATAGGCGCGCTTCGGATCGGCGAGCGCCGCGCGGCAGCTTTCGAGCGATTCCGGGAGGTAGTCCATGCGCGCGGTGATCACGCGCAGCGTGCCCGGCACGAGCTCCGCGGGGCGTGAGCGCGCGGTGCCGTGCCGTGCCATGTAGCCCATGCTGCCGTGACGTCCGGCGGCGAGCCAGCGGTCGAGAAAAGCCTCGGCCTCCCCGAGCTCGGTGTCGGCGATGCCGATCGCCGCGAAGCCCAGCTCGTGCCCCCACGCCGTGATGCGCGCGGCGAGGTGCCCCCACTCCCGTGACGGACGAGCGGGCGGCGTGACGTGAGCGTCCATCGCGGTTAGCCTAGCGCAAGTTGCTTGCATCCGGCTTTCGGCAAATTGAATCGTTGGCATCTCGATCGTGCGGTGGACACCGAGCGCGTGGGCGCGGCGCTCGCGCACGCGCTCGATGGCGGCCTCGTGATCACGCTCGCCGGCGACCTCGGCGCGGGCAAGACGACGCTGGTGCGGGGCCTGTTGCGTGAGTTGGGTTGGACGGGACCGGTGAAGAGCCCCAGCTACAGCCTGGTTGAGTATTATCCATTTTCGAGTTTATACTTGTATCACTTTGATTTTTATCGGTTCGCCGATCCAAGCGAATGGGAAACGGCGGGACTTGCCGATTGCTTCCGCGACGACAGCGTGTGTCTCGTGGAGTGGCCGGAACGAATCGCGGCGCTCCTGCCGCCACCGGACGTGGCGCTGGTGCTCGAGCACCTGCCTGCACGTGCGGGGCGGAGGCTCCTCGCGCGTTCGTCTTCGGCCAAGGGTGAGCGATGCGTCGCCGCCATCGCTCGCCTGATGCTGCCGGTCGCGTCCTGATCGACGTCAGCCTGTCGCGGCGTCGCTTGTGGCAGTGGATGCTGCTTCCCGGATCGCAACTCGTCGTGCCCGCCTCGTGGGCCCAGGCCACGCGCGTCACGTCGGCACGCCTCTGGCCGTCGCCCGACTACACGCGCCTCATCGTCGAGACCAGCACGCCACTGCCGCACCAGATCCAGGTGCTGCGCAATCCCGATCGCCTGGTGCTCGATCTGGACGGCGTCGACGCATCGAGCGAGCTCGCCGAACTCCCGCGGCGAGTGCAGCAGGGTGATCCGTACGTCGCTGCCATTCGCCTGGGCAAGCGCGGCGCCGGCAACTTGCGCGTCGTGCTCGACCTGCGCGGCGAGGTGCGTTCCGATATTTTCTCGCTGCCGCCGGTGTCCGAGTACGGATACCGGCTCGTGCTCGACCTGTATCCGCTCGTTCCGCTCGATCCGCTGATGGCGCTGCTCGAGAGCGAACGGCAGAAGGAGGCGAGGGCGGCGCTGCAGCCGGCGTTGCCCGACGCCGCGTCGTCACCCGATGCCGATGCCCCGCGCGAGCCGGCCGGTCGCGCCGATGCCGCGCGCAGCACGTCGCGCAAGCTCACCATCGCGATCGACCCCGGGCACGGCGGCGAGGATCCCGGTGCGGTCGGCCGCAAGGGCACCTACGAGAAGGACGTGGTGCTGGCGATCGCGCGCAAGCTCAAGTCGCGCGTCGACGGCGATCGCAACATGCGCGCGATGATGACGCGGGACGGCGACTACTTCGTGCCGCTCGCCGAGCGCGTGCGCAAGGCGCGCGGCGTGCAGGCGGACCTGTTCATCTCGATCCATGCCGACGCCTTCCGCGAGTCGAGCGCGCGGGGCTCGTCGGTGTTCGCCCTCTCCGAGCGCGGCGCCACCAGCGCCGCGGCCAAGTGGCTCGCGCAGCGCGAGAACCAGGCGGACCTCATTGGCGGCGTGGACCTCGATCGCCGCGATCCGGTGCTCGCGCGCACGCTGCTCGACCTGTCGCAGACGGCACAGATCAGCGACAGCCTCAAGGTCGGCAGGCAGGTGCTCGACGGCATCGCCACGCACAACACGCTGCACAAATCGACCGTGGAGCAGGCGGGCTTCGCGGTGCTGAAGGCGCCCGACATCCCGTCGATCCTCGTCGAGACGGCGTTCATCAGCAATCCGGAGGAGGAGCAGAAGCTCCGTTCCGACCGGCACCAGAGGAAGTTCGCCGACTCGATGTACGAGGGCATCACGCGCTACTTCGCCCGCAATCCTCCGCTCGCGCGGGCGTAGGGTGCGGGGCACCGTCCCTCGTCCGTCGGGCGTGCTGCAAGGAGGGGCCGGAGGTGCTCCACGTTCGTTGCGCGCCAGGTGCCGCGCGGCGCGGACCTGCGGGGCCGGCACACCGTAGAATCGCGCCATGGTCCGCTTCTTCGTCGTGTTCCTCGTGCTCCTCGCGGCGCTGTTCGCGCTCGAGCTGACGCCATGGGCACAGGCGTATGTCGTGATTCCGTGGACTAACCTGCTGGCGAAGGTCTCCACCGCCATCGTCACGGTCTTCGATCCCAACGTGATCGCGTCGGGCAAGGTGATACGCAGCGCGAGCAACGGCTTCGCGGTGTCGATCGAGGCGGGCTGCAACGGCGTGGAGGCCACGATCGTGCTGGTGGCGGCGATGCTCGCGTTCCCCGCGCCGTGGCGCTACCGCATCGCGGGCGTCGCGATCGGCTTCGTGGCCGTGCAGGCGCTCAACATCGTGCGCATCATCAGCCTCTTCTACATCGGGCAGTGGAGCTACGCGGTGTTCGAGTGGGCGCACCTGTATGTGTGGCAGGCGCTGATCATGCTCGACGTGCTCGTGGTCTGGCTGCTGTGGGTGCGCCGCGTGCCGCGACCCGAGGGCGAAGCGGGGCGACCGCCGGCGGCGCCGCCCGCGCTCGCGCCGGGCTGACGTGACGGATCGCCCGCGGCCCGCGCGGCCGCTTCTTCGCTTCGTCCTCGTCACGCTCGCGTGGCTGCCCGTCACCTTCGCCGCGTGGTACGTGCTGGCGCCGGCGATCCTTCTTCCGGCGGAGCTCATCGTGCGCGGCGCGGCGGCGATGTTCCTGCCGGACCTCGTGCGCGGCATCGAGGCGCAGGGCGGCGTCCTGTCCTTCGTGACCAGTCTGCGTCCGGGTGAGGCGCGGGCGGGCGGCGAGATCACCGTCGACGTGAACATGCTCCTCTACGCCTTCGGGCTGCCGCTCTTCGTGGCGCTCGCGCTGGCGGCGCGGCAACGGCTGCTGTGGCGCACGCTCCTCGTGGGCTACGTCGTGCTGATGCCGTTCGTCGCGTGGGGCGTGATCGCCGACTTCCTGAAGAGCGTGGCCATCACCGCGCCGCCGCTCGTGGCATCGCAGGCGGGTTTCGGACCGCGGGCACGCGATATGATTGCGTTCGCCTACCAGTTCGGATCGCTCATTCTCCCGGCCGTCGTGCCCGCGGTCGTGTGGGTGCTGACGCATCGTTCGTTCCTCGAGCGGCTGCGCGCATCGCTCCCGGCACGCGCCTAGCTAGCGGTCAAGGCATCCGTTTCGAAAGGAAGCTCGTGCAGAAGAACATCATCGTGACGGTCGTGACGACCGTCGCCTATCTCGCGCTGGCCTGGCTGTCGGAGCAGCTCGCCTATGCGCCCGACGACGCCTGGACCGTGTGGCTTGCGAGCGGCGCGGTGCTCGGACTCCTGCTCGCGTTGCCTCGCGAACGTTGGCCGGCGGTGCTCGCCGGCGGCTTCCTGGGCGCGGCGCTCTTCGCGCCGCATCTCGATACCTCGCTCGTCGACGCGCTCGGCTACGGCGTGATCGAGGTGGCAGCGGCGGGTGCCGCCATCGCGCTCACCTCGCGGCTTTTCCGGTTGCCGCTGCGCCTCGACAGCGGGCGCGATCTCGCGGCGCTGATCTTCACCGGCGCGATCCCGCTCGCGCTCGTCGGCGCGTTCATTGCCTCGCTGTGGCACCTCGCCTCTTCCAACGGCGGCGGGCTTGCCGTGTTCCGCGTGTGGTTCGTGTCCAACGTGCTCGGCACGCTGCTCGTGGCGCCCGTGTTCGTCGCCTGGTCGCACTTCCGCGTGCGGCGCTCGGGCGGGATGCCGATGTCGGTGTTCCTGGGCGGGGCGCTCGCCTGCGTGCTCTTCATCCTCACCACCTGGCTCCTGTTCGACGCGGCGCCCGGCACCCGCTTCGAGGGCGATCGCGGCAAGACCCTCACCTACGTCCCGATCCTGTTCATGGCGATCGTCGCGGTGCTGTGGGGTGCGCAGGGCGCGACGCTGACGGCGTTCGCGGGCGCCGTCCTCGCGATGGTCAACACCGCGCAGCAGGAGGGGCCGTTCGCGCGGGCGCAGGGCTTGCTGGGTGACCCGGAGTTCGAGGTGCAGGCCTATGCGCTCGCCATCGCGCTCACCGGCCTGCTCATCGCCATTCTCGCCGCGAGCCAGCGGCGCGCCGCGCGCGAGGCGCGAGAATGGCAAGCCCGCTTCTCGGGAGCGATCGCCGCGCACCGGCTCGTGGCCTACGAGTGGGATCCCGTCACCGGGAGGCTCGTGGTCACCGGTGACTCCAGCGACCTCATGGGCGTGCCGGCCGCGGGCCTCGCCACGCTCGCCGATTGGCTCTCCCACGTGGTGGCCGACGATCGCGACCGCGTGGCGACGCGTTTCGACGAGCGCGTGCGCGGCCAGGGCGAGCCGGACCGCATGACCTACCTCCTGCACGCGGACGGCGCCACGATGACCGCGATCGACGAGGCACGGGCGATCCGCGATCACGATGGCGAACTGCATCGTGTCGTGGGGCTCGTGCGCATCACGCCGGTGCTCGCCGCCGGCGTCACGGCGTAGGACGAGCATGAGCGATCCCGCCATCGCCGAGAAGGCCGCTGCGCCGCGAGCACCCGCGGCGGCCCCGGGCGACGCGACCGTCACGCCCGACGGCGTGTTCCTCATCCACGGCCTGGGCGGCACGCAGTACGACCTGGGCTCGATGCACAAGCGGCTCAAGAACGCCGGCTTCGTCACGCACTCGCTCACGCTGCCGGGTCACGGCACCGATCCCAGGGATCTCGACGGCGTGGTCGCCGAGGACTGGATCGAGGCGGTGGTCGCGAAGTATCGCGAGATCAGGGATCTGCATCCCCGGCTGCACCTCATGGGCATGTGCATGGGATCGCTGCTCGCCGCCCTGCTCGCCGAGCGCGAGAAGCACACCAAGGGCAACCTCGTCATCCTCGCGCCGCCCGTGTACATCGACGGCTGGGCCACGCCGTGGTATCGCGGCCTGCGTCGGCTGCTCTACCTCGTGCCCGGCGTGGGGCGCACGATGAAGGTCGAGGAGGAGGACCCCTTCGGCATCAAGAACGAGCAGTTGCGCGCGATCGTCAAGGCCAAGTTCGAGCGCGGCGAGAACTTCCACTACCGCTGGGTGCCGCTCGAATGCATCCGCCAGGTCGACCGCCTGCGCGGCTTCCTGATGAAGAGCGCGAAGCACATCCGCTGCTCGACGCTCATCGTGCACGCCCGCGAGGATGAGCTCACGAGCCTGCGCTCGGCCAACTTCCTCGTCGAGCAGATCGGCGGCGGGCGCGCGCGCATGGTGGTGCTGGAGGACAGCTACCACATGGTGTGCGTCGACAACGATCGCGAGATCGTGGCGAAGAACGTGCTCGAGTTCTTCGGTGCTCCCATGCCGGGCGCGACCTCGGCGCTCGCCAACGAGCCGCGGATGTCGCGCGAGGCGCTGCAGGAGGCGGTGACGGCGTCCCTCGAAAGGCTCGGTGCGGGCGACCTCGCCGGCCTGCGCGACCTCGCCATTCCCGACCTCGCCTGGGTTCAGCCGGGCACGAACAAGGTGTCGGGCGCCCACATGGGCAAGACGTTCGCGGCATTCGCGAACCGCATCACGCAGGGGCACGCGCCACGCTTCACGGCATTCGGAACGCCGGTCTTCAACCGCGGCGTGGCCCTGGTTCCCGCCACGCTCACCGCCAGCCGCGACGCCGTCACGCTCGAATCGCAAGGCGCGCTGCTCCTCGCCTATCACGGAGGCAAGCTCCTCGAGGCGCGCTGGTTCGCCGACGACGTCGCTCTCGAAGACGCGTTCTTCGGCGAACCGGATTCCGAGGCCGCCGCCGCCCCGTCGCTCGACGCGGACTTCGACGCCGCTGCCGTCGCCTCGAAGACGCTGCGCAAGGCGCCCGACAACGAGACCCTGCTCGCGCTCTACTCGCTGTACAAGCAGGCCTCGCTCGGCGACGTGAGCGGCGAGCGCCCCGGCGCGCTCGACATGATCAACCGTGCCAAGTACGACGCGTGGGCCGCGCGCAAGGGCACGTCGCGCGACGATGCGATGAAGGCGTACATCGAGCTCGTGAAGAAGCTCAAGGAGACGGAAGGCGCCGCGTAGCGCAAGGGTCCGAATGTTGCTTCGTCCTCGCGAATCGCCTTCGATCCGGCCTCCCGACTCCCATGCCATCCGACGTTTCGCAACGTTACGAGGTCGCCGCCGTCAGCTGCGGTCGTGACCATACGCTGGTTCTCCTCGCCGACGGCAAGGTGATCGGGTGGGGCGGCGACGGCAGCGGGCGCGTTCCGGCCGCGACCCCGGAATATTGCAGTTCGCCGGTGCCATCGCGCGCCGTCGAGGTACTGCTGCGTGAACCCCTGGCACGGGTGGCGGCGGGCGACGGCGTGAGCCTCGGCGTCACGGCGCGGCGTACCGTGACGACGTGGGGCGCGCACGGCGCCGGGGTCGACGGTATCGTGGGAGCGCTGGCGCCCGCCACACCGCTGCCGATCGCCCACCTCGCGGATATCGAATGCGTCGCGGCAGGTGACTTCCAGTGCGCAGCCATCGACGGAGATGGCGGGGTGTTCACCTGGGGCCTCAATCTGGACGGCGCGCTCGGCCGCATCGAAGCTGCATTCGAGGCCGCACCCGCGCGCGTACGCGACTTGCCGCCGGTGGTCAGCATCGAGCTCGGCAGTGGCTACATGCTGGCGTTGTCGCGGGACGGCGAGGTCCACGCCTGGGGCTCCAACGCCGGCGGGCAGCTCGGCGTGGGGCACCTTCGCACCGTGGCCGTCCCCACCCGCGTGCGCACCGACGCGCCCATCGCGAGCGTGTCCGCCGGCGCGAGCCATGCCCTCGCGCTCACGACCCATGGCCACGTCCTCGCCTGGGGCAGCAACAATCACGGGCAACTGGGCCGCGCTGATCCCCGCTACGCGACCATCCCGCTGCCGGTGGCGTTGCCCGAGTCCGTGCGTGCAGTCGCTGCCGGGATGTACTTCTCGCTCGCGCTCGGCGCGAGCGGCGACGTCTACGCCTGGGGCTGGAATGCGCGCGGTCAGCTCGGCCTCACCGGCGAAGACCGCTCGCATCCGGTTCGCGTGCCGGGCTTGAGCGCTGTGCAAGCGATCGCTGCCGGACAGGCGCACGCGATCGCGCTCACGACACGGGAGCTCGCAGGATGGGGCAGCAACGCAGCCGGTCAGTTGGGCGCCGCGGCCTTCCTGCAACGCGAGCCCTTCACGCTCCTCGTCACCAGCGGAGGTACGCGCCATGGATAAGCGCATGCCAGCCATCCGTCGCCGCGATTTTCTCCGCCTCGGCGTGACCGTCGCCGCCGGAACCAGCATCGCGCCACTGGCGGGATGCGGGGGCGGCGGTGACGGTAGATCGCCGTATCCGCCGCAGACCTTCGTGCAGCCGTTCGAGATCCGTTCGCAGCACGGCGTACTCGACGTGACGCTGGTGCTGTCGTACCTCGAAACCACGCTCTTCAATCCCGCAACCGGCAAGGATCAGCAGGTTTCGCTGCGCAACATGTACGGATCGCTTCCCGCGCCTACGCTGCGCCTGCGCGTGGGGGATCTGTTGCGCATCAAGGTATTGAACAACCTGCCGGCGAACCCGCCCGATCCCAATCCCACGCGACACCTGCGCTATCACAACAGCACCAACCTGCACACGCACGGGCTGCACGTCTATCCCGATATCTACCCGCAACCCGCGGCGCCGCCGTACATCGATCCCAATGCGCCGAACCTGCCGCCACTCGTGTTCGGAGATTTCGTGGTCGACGACCCCGAGTACGGCATCCAGCCCGGGCAGTCGCGCCAGTACGAATACCGGATCCGCGACGACCATCCGGCCGGCACGTACTGGTATCACCCGCACCTTCACGGCTCGTCGGCGATGCAGGTCGGCAGCGGGATGGCGGGAATGCTCATCATCGAAGGTCCGATCGACGACGTACCCGAAATCGCGCAGGCGCTGGAGTTCGACTTCGTGTTCCAGGCTCCGATCTACGATGCGAACGGCCGGCTCGAGTCGTTCGGCGACGTGTCGCAGATCACGACCAACGAGCCGCTGTTCATGATCAATGGCGTGCGGCGGCCGCGCATCCTGATGCGGTCCGGCGAAGTGCAGAACTGGCGCTTCCTCAACGCCGGCATCTTCAACATGCTGAACCTGAGCTTGCAGGGGCACACGCTCTACCAGTACTCGCACGACGGCAATCCGCGGCGCACCTTCAAGCCGGCCCCGCCGTTGCCCGACAGTGCTTTCGCGCCCACCAATCCGGCGAGCTATCCCGAAGGGGTCGTCCTCGCCGCGGGGAATCGCGCCAACGTGCTCGTGAAGGCAGGTGCGCCGGGAACCTATCTCCTGCGCACGTTTCCGATCGAGATCGGCCGCAGCGGCGCTTCGGTCATTCCCGGCGACGTCCTTGCCGAGGTGGTAGTCGAGGACGTGTCGTATCCGATGAACCTGCCGCCGGAGCCCTTGCCGGTGACACCGTTCCTCGCGCCCATCACCGACCACGAGCTCGCGAGCCACGGCGGCCTGAAGCGCACGATCGTGATGCGCGTGATCGCGAGCAATCCGGTGCCGCCGGAGGTGCCTTATCCGTTCACCGGCGCCGCGGCCACGCCGCTCGTGCAGCCGCCGGAAGGCGAACTGCCCGACTGGGTCTACCAGGACGGCCCGCAGCAGACACAGAACAAGGTCTACGCGCTCGGCTCGGCTGGCGACACGCCGTCAACCCGTCCCGGCTTCCCCACGACGTACATCCCGTTCCAGTCGTCGAAGGCCATCACCCAGATGGTGGCGCTGAATGCGGTGGAGGAATGGACGATCGTGAACATGAACAATATCCGTCATCCGTTCCACATCCACGTCAATCCGATGTACGTCGTGGCGGTCAACGGCGAGCGGCTTGCCGAGCCGTACTGGGCGGACACCATCCCGCTGCCGTACAACAACAACGCGCCGCCGCCGGGTACGAATCCACCCGCCACGATGACCTCGATCACGTTCCGCATGCGCTTCGTCCACTACACCGGACGCTACGTGATGCACTGCCACATGCTCGTGCACGAGGACATGGGGATGATGCAGGGCGTGACGGTGGTGTGATCGGGCGCGCAGCGAATCGCTTGCGCACCCGCCGCGGGGCCAGCTTTTCGTTCCGGGCCACGCCGAGGCATCGAAGCGACGGTGGGGGCGCACGCAGCGGGCTCCCGCCCGCGGAGAGCGTCACCACCGTCGCTCCACCACCACGATGAATGCAACGCGGCAGGTCAACGCCACGAGTGCGATGCGCCGACAACGTCGCTACGCCATTCCGCGCTTCCGCGCCGCCTCCCGGTCGCGCAGCACCTTCCGCTGCACCTTTCCGGTCGTCGTCATCGGCAGCGCTTCGATGAACTCGATCTCCTTCGGGTACTCGTAAGGCGCGAGGAACGTGCGCACGTGGCGCTGGATGTCCTCCTCGACCTGGCGCGACGGCGCCGTGCCGGCGGCCAGCACCACGAACGCCTTCACCACGTTGCCGCGCGTCTCGTCGGGTGAGGGCACCACGGCGCAGTTGGCCACCGCCGGGTGCTTGACGATGCAGTTCTCGATCTCGGACGGCCCCACGCGGTAGCCCGCGACCTTGAACACGTCGTCGGCGCGCCCCTGGTACCAGAGGTAGCCGTCGGCATCCATCGTCGCGACGTCGCCGGTGCGGCACCAGTCGCCGGTGTACTTGCCGCGCGTGGCCTCCGGGTTGCCCAGGTACTCGAGAAAGAACACGGGATCGGGGGTGCCGTCGGGGGCGATGCGGTTCACCGCGACGTCGCCGGCCTCACCGCGCGGCACTTCGCTGCCCGCGTCGTCGATCACGGCGACTCGATGGCCAGGATACGGACGTCCCATCGAGCCCGGCTTCGCGGGCCACTGCGAGTTGCAGTTGCCCACGATGTAGTTCATCTCGGTCTGCCCGAACATCTCGTTGACGGTCACGCCGAGCGTCTCCTGCGCCCACGCGAACACGGTCGTGCCTACCGCCTCGCCGGCGCTCATGATCGTGCGCAGGTCGATGTCGAACACGTCGCGCGGATTCGGATACCCCTTCATCATGAGCTTGAGCGCGGTGGGGAAGAGGAAGCTGTTGCGCACCTGGTACTTCTCGATGAGGCGGAACGCGCGCTCAGGATCGAAGCGCCCGCGGTAGCCCACGATGGGCTGACCGAAGTAGAGGGCAGGGAGCAGGGCATCCATGAGACCCCCGGTCCAGGCCCAATCGGCAGGCGACCAGAAGAGGTCGCGCGGTTGCGGGTATCCGTCGTGCGAGTGGACGAAGCCCGGGAGATTGCCGAGGAGGCAGCGATGCGGCATGAGCGCGCCCTTGGGCGGGCCCGTGGTGCCGCTGGTGTACACGATGAGCGCGGGATCGTCGGCGCGCGTGGCCACCGGCGTGAAGTGCGGGGACGAGCCGGCCACCAGCGCGTCGTAGTCGACGAGATCGTCGGCGCGGGCGCCGGCCACGCCGATCCCGTGGGTGAGCGCGGGCAGTCTCGCGCGGATCGGCGCGAGGTTGCCCATCGACTGCGGATCGACCAGCGCGACGCGTGCGCCCGAGTTCGCGAGCCGGTACTCGAGCGCATCGGGGCCGAACAGGAACGACAGCGGCACCGCCACCGCGCCCATCTGGTACACCGCAAGGTGACCTACGACCGTTTCGCGCCGCTGCGGAAGGATGAGCGCCACCTTGTCGCCGCGTCGCACGCCGAGTCCCGCGAGCGCGTTCGAGAGGCGGTTGGCCTCGCGCGCGAGATCGAAGAAGGTGTGCGCCGACGATTCGCCGGACTCGTCTTCCCAGTACAGGGCGAAGCGGGCACGGTCGTCGACCCAACGGCCGCAGCAGGCTTGTGCGATGTTGAACGCGTCCGGCACCTCCCAGCGGTGACCGGCGTGAATGCTCGAGTAGTTGTCGGTGCCCACGGTAACCCTCGCACGAGGCCCTTTGGGGCATTCTAGGCAAGATCGCGCGTCACGCCATGGCGCGACGCAACAAGCGGCGGCGGACGCCTATTCGTTGGCCGCGGGAGGAAGGGTGACGCCCACGATCGAGCTCACGGCCGGCAGGGGCGCCGTCGCATCCGCCGATTCGACCGTGGCCCATACCCAATCCGGCTGCTGCTCGATGAGGCGTCCGAAGCGGATCGGGTTGCTGGCGCGCGAATTGGTGAGCTGCAACCGCCTGGCAGACTGGTACTCCGCCGCGGGCACGATCAGCGATTGCACCTCGCCGTCGCCATCGCCCTTGCGCAGCGCGAGGAAGAGGCCCTGGAAGCGGCGTCCCTGTGCCGTCGCCTCGCCATTGACCGAATAGCCACCGCTCGACTTGCGGATCTCCGTCAGGTCCACCCCCACCAACGAGTCTGCGATGACCTGCATGCCGATCTCCGCGCGTTCGGATGTCAGGCGCTTCATGCGACGCACGATGCCGAGCGTCCACGTGGAGCCGTCGTGACCGCGAATGGCGGCGAGCGTGCCGAGCGTGACCACACCGGCCGCGCTCATCGGCGCCAGCAGGCGATACCCGGTCTGGCTCACGTCCTTGATCTGCCACGGGCCGCCCGGTGCTCCGAACTGCGCGAAGCGCCGGCGAACGAGCTCCGCGCGGCGGTCCGACTCGTTGCGCATCCGTCCGAAGACGGCAAGCTCCATCGTGCTGCCGAAGCTCTTGCCCGACTCGAGGCGCGGAATGGGCGTGGTGTCCTCCTCGCGCAGATAGCCCGAGATCTTGCCGAAGCCGACGATCGCATCCACGGTGCCGGCGGCCGCGGTGCGTTCGCCGCGTCGCGCGAACGGCTTGAATTCGGGATCGACCTGCGACGCGAGACGGGACAGGAGTCCGAGCTGCTCGGTGCGCCTGGGGGCGCGGTCCGAGAGCGGCTGCCCCCTGATCTTCTGCTCGAGCATCAGCACGTTCTGCTGGAGCACCGAATGCAGCGTGCGGGTGTCGAGGAACAGCACGCGGCCTTCGAGCGCGGCCGGGCCGCGGCGCTTCAGCCCCTCGCGTGATCCGAGGTCGACGTAGAACGACGTCACGGTGGACGGCTCGAGCGCCAGGCGCAGCGGCGCTGCCCACTCCTCGAGCTCGCCGGCCACCCATTCGAGGTGGCGCGCCGTCATGTTCCCGGCATGCATGAGCTGCAGCAGCAGCGTCATGAGGTACTCGTGCTCTATGGTGGTGGAGCTGCTGCCGCGGGGAAGGGCGTGCCGCTCGATCTGGCGGGAGCAGGCCAGCGAGAAGAGGTCGTGCAACTCGGCCCACTTGACGGGGATCCACTGCTCGTAGCGGTACAGGCGGATCCGGGCGTCGAGCCCCATGTGCACGACCTGCCGGCAGACGAGTTGCGGAAGGAGCTGCTGCCATTTCGCGCTCTGCGAGTGATGCGACATCTCGCGGGCATAGGCGTAATACGCGACGAGAAAGGCCTGCGTGGTATCGAAGAGTGCCGACCAGAGCTGGCTCTCGATCCTCGGGCTTCGCGTGGCGTGCTCGATGTACTGGTTCGTGAGATTCCTGCGCACGCCGGCACCGAGCTGGTCGACGTGCATGATCGTCTCGAGCCGCTGCGGCGTGCGCCGCGCGTCGGGTTCCGCTGCGGCGCCCAGCACGGAGACGAGCGCTGCCTGCAGCGCGAGCGGATCGTTCGCCGGAAAGGTGGCGAGCCAGCGTTCTGCGGCCCGGGCGTCCGCGAGGGGATCCTTGTCGTTGCTGCCGAAGCCGAACATCTGGATGCGATAGGGATGCGTATGAGTGATGAAGGCAGCGTTCCGATCCGGCAGGACGCAAGAAACAGGCCGTCACGGGCCTCCGCGAGAGGGCACGCGATCATGGCGCAAACGCCGCCTGGGGGCAAGGCATCGACGCGGCACTGGCACGCATCGTGCATTGACAGTGGTGCAGCACAGGTGCGGTTGTCTTGGGACCGCATTGGGGCAAGGCGACGGGCGGCTTATACTTGTGCGTTACAACGCGCAACGAACACCTTCCGCGCCACGAACAAGAACGTCGCACAAGGCAGAATGACATGGGCATTCTCATCAAGGCACCGACGCGTCGTCGCGAGCCCGCGCTGGTCGCCATCGACGCGCAAGAGGGCACCGTGGATACGCGGGGCGCATTGCATATTCGCGAAGTCGTGCGCATCACCGGCCTGCGCCGCGAGCAGCTGTACATGTGGCAGCGCCGCTACGGCTTCCCCTCGCCGTTGCGCGATCCCTTCGGTGACCGCGTCTACCCCCCGGATCAGGTCGCCCGGCTCAAGCTCATCAAGCAGCTGCTCTCCGAAGGCTGGCGGGCGGGCGCCGTGGTGCCGCTCACCGACTCCGCACTCCAGTCCATGCTCGGGCTCGCGGTCGACGAGCCCGCGCCGTTGCCGCCGGAGATCGAGACCGCCGTCAAGCTCCTCGGCCAGCATCGTGTCGGCGAGTTGCAGAACCACCTCTCCAAGCTCCTCGTGGGCCAGGGGCTGCGCAAGTTCCTCGAGCAGACGCTCATTCCGCTCAACGAGGCGGTCCACGAGCACGTCGTTCGCGGGGAAATGCAGAACTTCCAGGAGCTCCGCTTCGCCGATCTCGCGCAGCGGCTCCTGCGCGATGTGACGCGCCTCGTACGTCCCACCCGCGATGCGCGGCAGATCCTTCTCGCCACGCCTCCCAACGATCCCAACCAGCTCGGCCTCGCCATCCTCGAACTCCTCCTCTTCACCGAGGGCGTGAACTGCCTGACGCTGGGTGCCGGGGTGCCGGCGCAGGAAATCGCCGGGGCCGCCGACGCCTACAAGGTGGCGCTCGTGGTGTTGCTCTTCGACCGTGGCATCTCGGGCAAGATCGCCGGGCAGGAGATCCGCGGCCTGCGTGCCGCGCTTCCGGAGGAGCTTCCCCTCGTGGTCAGCGGCCGGGCGGTCAACCTCCTCGCCAAGCCGATCGCCGACTGCCATACGGCCGTGGATTTCAGTTCGGTCATGGGCAAGATGCGCGCCCTTGGCGTGCTCCCGGCCACGCCGGTCTCGCTGGTCGGCATGCAGCCCGACGTCTCGCAGAGCGCGTGACAGGACGGGCCGGCGGACCGGCCTTCGCCTGTTCGGGCCCGGGCGGCGGCGACATCCCGCGGCAGCTCTTGCCGCCCCGCCGGCGAATCCCCGGGATTCAGGGCTCGTTGAGAAAGTCCTCGAGCTTTCGCCGCTGCTTCTTGGTGGGACGCCCCGGAAAGCGCGGCGCCGCGGCGCGTTCCGCGCGCCGCTGCGCAATGGCCTCTTCCCGCACGGCGAGGCTGGCATCGCTCTCGCGGTACAGGAGCGCTGCCTCGGCAGCAGCGCCGCGGCGGTCGGCGAGGGCGAGCACCCGCACCTCCCACGCCAGTCCATCGCGCCGCACGGTTACCGTATCGCCCACCCGCACCGCATGCGCGGGCTTGATGCGCTCCTCGCCGAGGCGCGCCTGACCGGCGTCGATCGCCTCGGCAGCAAGCGTGCGCGTCTTGTAGAAGCGTGCCGCCCACAGCCACTTGTCGAAGCGAACGCGATCGCCGTGCGGCGGGACGGAAGCATTCACGGGCGAACCTCCTCGCCCCTGGGACGGCCCGGCGGGCGGGGGCGCCCCGCCGCCGGTTCACGCCTCGTACGGCCCTTCGCGCTCACGCCACCTTCACCGTTGCCCGCAGCTTGAGGTTGTACAGCGTCATCGGCAGCGCGGAGTTCTTGTCGAAGCGCGCGCCCGCCTCGATGCCGGCGCGGGCAACGGCCTCGGCGGTCTTCAGCCGCGGGTACAGCGCCTGCATCGCGCCGAGTGCGAACTCGCGACCCGTGCCGGCGGCCCAGAACTGCGTGTACTCGAACACCTCGCGCATCGAGTAGACCCCGAAGATGCCGTGCGCGTTGGCGATGAGCGCTGTGATCTGCGTCGACTCGTAGGGATCGTCTTCCTCCTCCTTCGGATTGAGGTAGTGCTGCTCCTTCAGTATCGGGTGCAGCTTGCGGAAGGTCTCGAAGATCGCGAACTTGTCGGAGAAATCGAAGGGCTCCTGGCGGCGCAGCAGGCTTTCGAACACGAGCTGGTGCGCAGCGGATCCGCACAGGCCGATGTAGGTGCCCTGGTAGTGCACGATCTTGTCGTAGGTGCGATCGTGCTCGGCACCCAGGCGGGTATCGCCGAAGGTGGTGAGCGAGTCCGCGGCGATGGCGATATCGTCGCCTTTTCGGACGATGACGAGCGTGGTCATGGAAGCGTCGAACCGGAGAATCCGCGCGGGCCGATGGGCCCGCGGCGAGGGAGCGTCGAGGACGCCTGCAGGGTGCGGGCGAGTGACGATTATACGCGCGGCGCGGGGAGCATCGTGACAGGCGGGATTCGCGCGCGCGACCACGCGCGGACCGCGTAGGCCAGGAACTCCGCTCCCGAGCGCGGCATCGCTTCCGGCCCACGCTGGTCGAGGAAGCGCCACGCCGCGAGCAATGCCGGAACCGGGTCGCTCGACAGCGCCTGCGCATGCGTCTGCTTGGAGAGCTTGCGGCCGGCGTCGTCGATGGCCACCGGCACGTGCAGGTACTCGGGCGTGGGTAACCCCAGGCAGCGTTGCAGGTAGATCTGGCGCGGCGTGGAAGCGAGCAGGTCCGCGCCGCGCACCACGGAATCGATCTCCTGCGCCGCATCGTCGACGACGACAGCGAGCTGGTACGCGAAGAGCCCGTCGGCGCGGCGCACGATGAAATCGCCGACGTCGCGTGCGAGATCCTGCGCCTGCGCGCCCTGCACGGCGTCCGTGAACGCCTCGCGCGCACCACCCACGCGCAACCGCCACGCCCGGGGCGCGTGCGTCCGCAGGACGTCGATGCCTTCGCGGCAGGTCCCCGCGTACACCCGCTCGCCGATGGCATTGGCAGGCGCGGTCTCGAGGTCGCGGCGCGTGCAGGCGCAGGGGTATACCAAGCCCGCCCCGGCGAGGCGCGCGAGCGCTTCCGCGTAGCGCGCGGTGCGCTCACTCTGCCGGAGCACGGGGCCGTCGCTCGCAAATCCGTAGCGGTCGAGGGTGGCGAGGATCTCGCGCTCCGCGCCGGAACGGGTGCGTGGGGCGTCGACGTCCTCGATGCGCACGAGCCACTCGCCGCCGCGGTGTCGGGCATCGCAGTAGCTCGCGAGCGCGGCGACCAGCGAGCCAAAGTGCAGCGGGCCGGTCGGCGATGGCGCGAAACGGCCGCGTGTCGTGACGGAGCGGGACTGTGGCGCGCCGCTCACCGCGCCACGGAGGCGCCGATGGCATTGCTCGCCGCGGCGGTGGGCAGCGCCGGGCTCCAGGTGAAATGACGGTTGACGGCCGCCATCACCGCGAGCGGATACTCGGCCCGGCCCAGGCTGCCGTTGTAGCGGCCGAGCGCGCGGTAGTAGTCCCCATCCTCGATGTCGAGGTAGTGGCGCAGGATGACCGTGCCGTACCGCAGATTGGTGCGCAGGTTGAAGAGGTTCTGGTCCGACGAGCCGATCTGCCTGACCCAGAACGGCATCACCTGCATGTAGCCGCGCGCGCCCACGATCGAGACGGCGTACTTCTTGAAGCCGCTCTCGTGATACATCACGCCGAGCACGAGTTGGGGATCGAGGCCGGCGCGGGTTGCCTCGTAGTGGACGGTGGCGAGGAGGTCGCGACGCTCGCGCTCGTCGGCGACCTTGTTCGCGATGCGCTTGCTCATGGCGTCGATCCAGGACGCGATGTCGG
This sequence comes from uncultured Alcaligenaceae bacterium, assembly GCA_964439475.1. Taxonomy (GTDB): domain Bacteria; phylum Pseudomonadota; class Gammaproteobacteria; order Burkholderiales; family Casimicrobiaceae; genus VBCG01. Next base: position 138,667 of record CAYTOT010000005.1, on the reverse strand, counting down.
CGCGCTGCGCGTAGTCCGCCGGCGCCGGCGCGTCGGCGATGGACTTCGACAGTCCCGCCACGACCGAGGGGGCGAGTTGCTCCTCCTTCTGTGCGCCGGCGAGGGCGAGCGCCGGCGTCGCGAGCGCGCAGGCGAGAAGGAGGTTCCGAAGCAGTGCCCTGGCCGTCATTGCGAGATCGCCTCGTTGCATGTCTTTCCGCTGCCCAGCCGGCCTGGCGTGGCCGGCAGCGTCATTTCCGTTGCGGCGGGCGTTCGAGCTTGCCTCGCACGAACGCCGCCGCCTCCACGACAGGCACCGGCGTCGGCCCCGCGTCGCGTCGTCCCTGGTACTCCACCTTGCCTTCCTTCAGGCCGCGGTCGCCGATGGTGATGCGATGCGGGATCCCGATGAGTTCGAGATCAGCAAACATCACGCCAGGGCGCTCGCCGCGGTCGTCGAGCAGCACCTCCACGCCGGCTTCCTGCAGCTCCGCATGGAGCCGGTCCGCGTGCGTGCGAACGTTCTCGTTGCGGTCGTAGCCGACGGGGGCGATGGCCACCATGAAGGGCGCCAGCGGCTCGGGCCAGATGATGCCCTTCCCGTCGTGGTTCTGCTCGATCGCCGCAGCCACCACGCGGGTGACGCCGATGCCGTAGCAGCCCATTTCCAGGACCTTCGACTGGCCGGACGCATCGAGATACGTTGCGCCCATCGCCTCCGAGTACACGTGGCCCAGCGCGAATACGTGACCCACCTCGATGCCGCGAACGATGTCGAGCGTGCCCTGGCCATCGGGCGAGGGATCCCCCGCGACCACGTTGCGGATGTCGGCGACGAGGTCGGGCTCGCGGCAGTCGCGTCCGAAGTTGACGCCGCGCAGGTGGAAGTCGGGCTCGTTCGCCCCGCAGACGAAGTCCGCCATCACTGCGACCGAGCGGTCGACGATCAGCGGCAGGTCGGGCGCAATGCCGACCGGTCCGAGGTAGCCAGGCTTGCAGCCCGTCGCCGCGACGATCTCGGCCTCGCTCGCCCAGCGCCAGCCGTCCATGCCGGGAAGGTTGCCGATCTTGATCTCGTTGCCCATGTGGTCGCCACGGATGAGCAGCATGTGTGCCCGGTCGCCGGCCCACACCATCAGGCACTTGACCGTGCGCGGGAGCGGCAGGCCGAGGAGACTGGCGACGCCTTCGCACGTGGCCACACCTGGGGTGGCGACCCTGGCCATCGCCTCGGCGGCAGCGGGGCGCGGCGCCGCCGGCGCCAGCGCCTCGGCCTTCTCCACATTCGCGGCGTAGCTTCCGTCCGTGCTGTAGGCGATCGCATCCTCGCCGGAATCGGCGAGCACCTGGAACTCGTGAGAGGAAAGGCCGCCGATCGCACCCATGTCGGCATCGACGGCGCGGAACTTCAATCCCATGCGCGTGAAGATGCGCGTGTATGCATCGTACATCTTGCGGTAGCTCGCCAGCATGCCGTCGGCATCGACGTCGAACGAGTACGCATCCTTCATGATGAACTCGCGCGCGCGCATGACCCCGAAGCGCGGGCGGATCTCGTCGCGGAACTTGGTCTGGATCTGGTAGAAGTTCACCGGAACCTGGCGGTAGCTCCTGATCTCGCGGCGCACGATATCGGTGATCACCTCCTCGTGCGTGGGGCCCACCACGAACTCGCGCTCGTGACGGTCCTTGAGGCGCAGCATGTTCGGGCCCATCTTCTCCCAGCGGCCGGTCTCCTGCCACAGCTCCGCCGGATGCACCACCGGCATCACGATCTCGAGTGCGCCGGCGCGATTCATCTCCTCGCGGATGATCGCTTCCGCCTTGCGCAGCGTGAGAAGGCCGAGGGGCATCCACGTGTACAGGCCGCTGCCCAGCCGCTTGATCATGCCGGCGCGCAGCATGAGCTTCTGGCTCGTGATGTCGGCCTCGGCAGGGGCTTCCTTGAGCGTGGCGAGGTAGAACGTCGAGACGCGCATGATGCTGTTTTGAAAGGCAAACCCCTGATTGTACCGGAGGGCGGAAGGCGCTCCCCTCAGCGCGGACGTTTCGCGGCGTCGATGTCCATGTACTGGAAGTACGCCGAGAACGGCGACGGGTAGTACCCCAGCAGCCACGGCTGCACGAACGCGTTCTGCACGTCGACGAGCAGCGGGATCACCGGCGCGTATCCCTGCAGGATCGCGGTCATGGTGCGTGCGGCGCGCATGCGGGTGGCGTCGTCGCGCGCCCGCACGAAATCCCGGTAGGCGCGGTCGTAGGGCTCGTAGCGAAAGCGCGACTCGTTGGCCTCCGGCGGCATCGGTCCGTAGAACGTCTGGAAGATGAGGCCGTTGGGATTCGCGCTGCGGCCATGGATGGTCAGCGCGAAATGACCCTGCGCCGCGGCCTTGAACAGATCCTGCACCGGCACCGCCCTGAATTCGAGACGCACGCCGAGCGCGTCCATGTTCTTCTTCAGCAGCGTCTGGATCTCGCGCCACACGGCCGCGCCGGTGAAGATGGTGAGCACCACGGCGAAGGGTTTGCCGTCGGGGGCGAGGCGCATGCCCTGCGCGTCGCGCTTGCCGTAACCCATGCGGTCGAGCAGCGCGGCGGCGGTGGCAGGGTCGTAGGGCCTTGGCGCAGCCGACGGATCGAAGCCCGCGATGCCGGGCGCCACGATCTGGTTCGTCGGCAACGCCTGCCCGTGATAGACGACGCGCTTCAGCGTCTCCACGTCGATGCCGAGCGCGATCGCGCGCCGCAGCGCAGTGCGCGCGCGATCCATGCCGCCGATGACCGCGTCGTCCATGTTCACGTACAGCGAGCGCACCGAGTTCGTGGCGTAGACGATGCGCGTGATGCCTCGGGCGGCAAGACCCGGCGCGATCTCCTCGTTCACGAGCAGGGGCCCGACCGCTTCGCCGCGCACCTCGATCAGGTCGACGCTGCCGCGGTCGAACTCGAGGACGCGCACGTTCTGCTCGTCGACGACCTGCATCTCGACGCGGCCGATGGCCGGAAGCTTGCGGCCCTTCATCGCGGCGGCGATCGGCGCCGCTTCAGGATTGGTGGTGGCGGGGAAGGCGAGTTCGCGGTAGTCGGGATTGGCCTCCAGAACGATACGCGATCCGCGCTGCCACTCCCGCAGCATGTAAGGGCCGGTGCCGATCGCACGCGCCTGGATGTCGCCTCGGGCGGCCTCCACCACCTCGCGCGCGACGCCTTCGATCACGAGGATGCCGGTGGCGACCGCATACTTCGCCTCGGTGAACTCCATCTGCAGCGTGTAGCGGTCGATGGCGCGCAGGCCCTCCACCGGCGCGTCGTAGTCGAGCTTCGCGCCGGGCATGCGCGCGGCGTCGACCACCGCGCGCATGCCCACGATCAGGTCGGTGACCTCGGGATCGCCGCCGCCGCGCAGGTTCGGATCGCAGTAGCGCTTGATCGAGTAGACGTAGTCCTCGGCCACGAGCTCGCGCGGCTTGCCGTTGAAGGCGGGGTCGGGCGTGAAGCGGATGCCGGGCTTGATGCGGATCGTCCACGTCTTGCCGTCGGGCGAGATCTGCGGCGGCCCGCTCGCCGTCCGTGGCACCGCGCCAGGCGGTCGATCGAGGTAGTGCCACTCGTACATGCCCTCGTAGATGAGTTGCGCGGCATTGCGCGAATACGCGTCCTGGAGCTGGTGCGGATCGAGCGTGTCGATGTCGCTGACTGCCAGGCGGAGGACCTTGGCGGGATCGGCGGCGACGGCGGGGCAGGTGCAGGCGAGAAGGATGGCGGCGAGGAGGACCGCAGGGCGTGTCATCGGCAGCAAGCGGGCAGGGGGAAGGAGGGTGATGGTACTGGTTTCGCGACCGCGTCGTGGCGAAGCGGCCGGAACGCGCGCGGGCGCGGCACCGTGCGGGCGCGGGCGAGTCGGGCTTTTCCTACAGGCGCTGCCGTGGTCCGCTGATTCGCCGACGGCCGGTGAGCGCATAAGGTGCATCGTGTTGCCGCCGGCGCGGCACCAGTCGCGGGGCATGGTCATGAGCACGACAGGAAACAGGGACGTCACGCGCGTCGCCGCGACGATGCCTCGCCGCTACCCGGATCCGACGCCATGGCGATGAGTGCTGGCGCGGGCGCCCGCCGTCCGGACGATGCCGACAGTCGGGCCCTGGCGGGCGTGTTCGTCGGGTACACGCTGAGCGCCACGCTCTGGCTGCTGTTCGCCACGGGTATCGGCGTGCTGCTCGCGTACAAGTTCGGCGCGCCCGATTTCGCGCCGGGTGAATGGCTCACGTTCGGACGACTGCGCCCGATTCACACCAACGCGACCTTCTACGGATGGGCGAGCGTCGCCCTCGTCGGCCTCGCGTACTACGTCGCTGCGCGAAGCTCGGGCACACGGCTGTACAGCGTCCGGCTCGCGTGGGCCGGGCTCGTCCTGTTCAACGTGGCGGCGCTCGCCGGCACGATCGCGCTGGACCTGGGCTACAACGACGGAAGTCTCGAGTATCGGGAGTGGCCCTGGCCGGTGCGCCTGGTCTTCCTCGCCGCGCTGCTGGTGACGGCGTGGAACCTGCTCGGCACGGTCGCGCGGCGGACCACCGACGACATCTACCTGTCGAACTGGTACACGATCGGCGGCGTGTTGTGGACCTGCATCATCGCGGTGGTGGCGATCCTGCCGTGGTACCAGCATGGACTGGGACAGGTTTCCGTTTCCGGCTACTACATGCACAACGCCGTCGGCATGTGGTTCACGCCGCTGGCGCTGGGGGTCTTCTACTACGCATTGCCGAAGTTGCTCAATCGGCCGATCTACTCCTACGCGCTCGGCGTGTTCGCGTTCTGGACCAACCTCGTCTTCTACCCGATCATCGGCGCCCACCACTTCCTGTTCAGTCCGCTGCCGTGGTGGCTGCAGACCACTGCCATCGTGTTCAGCGTGGCGATGCTCGTGCCGGTGCTCGGCGGCAGCGCCAACTTCCTGCTGACCATGCGCGGCCGCGTTCGCGACATGACGCACTCCTATCCCCTGATGTTCGTGTTCGTGGGGGTGATCGGCTACCTGGTCGGATCGACGCAGGGCACCGTCGAGGCGTTTCGCTCGCTGCAGGAGGTGTGGCACCTGACCAACTTCACCGTCGGCCACTCGCACCTGACCATGTACGGCTTCGTGACCTTCGCCATCTGGGGAGGCGTCTACGCGCTGCTGCCGGTGGCGACCGGCAAGGCGGCCGACCCGCGCGGGCTCGCGCTGCACTTCTGGATGGCCGTGGTCGGCAGTTTCATCTACGTCATCTCGCTGTCGATAGGCGGCACGATCCAGGGCATGGACTGGGTCGCCGGACGGCCTTTCATCCAGTCGGTGGTGGACCTCCAGGTGTATTGGGTGTGGCGGGGGATCGGCGGCGTGCTGATGTTCGGCAGCCACGTGGTGTTCGCGTGGAACGTCTGGCGAATGAGCTTCGGTCCGTCGGCCACCGCCGTGCGACTGGCGCCGCATCGATCGGACGCCACACCCGCATGAACAGGCTCCTGCTGATCGCCGGCGGCTCGACGCTCGTCTATGCCTGCCTCGCAGTGATGATGGGCGTCCTTCCCGGCATCGAGCTGTCGGCGACCCCGCCGGGTCCAGGCGTCGTGCCGTTGACCGCGCTGCAGGCCGAGGGCCGCGACGTCTACGTCGCCAATGGCTGCAGCTATTGCCACACCCAGCAGGTTCGGCCCCTGGATCAGGACAGGATCTTCGGCCGGCCATCGGCGCCGGGGGACTTCGCCTACCAGACGCCGGAACTGCTTGGCTCGCAGCGAACGGGGCCCGACCTCACCGATGTGGGCGCTCGCCAGGCGAGCGCGCTCTGGCAGTACATCCACCTCTACAATCCGCGCGCGGTGGTGCCGGAGTCGATCATGCCGGCGTTCGACTGGATGTTCGATGTCGTCGACGAGGCGCCGGCCGGAACGACACCGGTCCCGCTGCCTGCGGCCTATGCACCGGCCAGGGGAGTCGTGGTCCCCGGCCACCGGGCAGAGGCGCTCGTGGCGTACCTGCTCGCGCTGCGTCAGCCGGCATTGCCCGGTCCCGCCGGTGGCCGGGGCGGCGCGACATCGGTCGGCGCGCCGCATGAAGGTGCGGCGGCTTCCGGACCCGCGACCGGCCTGCCCGCCAAGGCTGCGGTGCCGGGTGGCGCCAGTGGCGCCGCCGCCCGCGGCGGTGCCCTCTTCAAGGCGAATTGCGCCGCGTGCCATCAGGCCAATGGCCAGGGCCTCGCGGGCGCGTTCCCGCCGCTCGCGGGCAACGCCGTGGTCAACGACCCCGATCCGGGTGCGCACATCCATGCGGTGCTCTACGGACTGCATGGCGCGGTAATCGACGGAGTCGCGTACTCGAGCCCGATGCCGCCGTTCGCCACTCAACTCGGGGATGACGAGATTGCCGACATCGTCAACCACGAGCGCAGCTCCTGGGGCAACCACGGATCGCCGGTCACTGCCGCGCAGGTGGCTGCGGCGCGCGCCAAGGGCAAATGAGACGGAGGCAAGCATGCACCATCACCTGATCGGGGCGTCGTGGGGGAACCTCGTGATCATCGCCGTTGCCGGCACCATCACGATCGCCTGCTTCGTCGCGATGCTGTGGATGCTGATCCGGCCCGGGGAAACCGATCGCCGGCACTGCAAGTACACCATCCTGCGGGACGATCGATGATGGAAGGCACGCGCATCGACAAGCCGCATGTCCGCGTCTACCTGGACGACGGCGTGGACCCGATCCTCGAGCAGGAGCTGCCCACGGACGTCGTGCTCGACACGCAGAGCCTGCCCGATGGCCCGCACCGGCTGGTGATCCGGGCGCGCGGGCAGGGGGGGCGCGAAGGCGTGGAGGAGCTACCCTTTCACGTCCACAACGGACCTGGAATCATCGTTTCCGGGCTGCGCCCGCATTCGATCCGCCGCGGCGAGATCCACTTCACCATCGACGCCTTCAGCGCCGACGATCCCTTCGATCCGCGCTACGCCGAGGCGCGATCGTCGATACCGGTCTGGGTATGGGTGATGGTGCTCTTCGTGATGGCGTGGGCCGTCTGGTATGCCGCGCTCATGTGGGACGTTCCACCGCGGTTCGCGGAGACGCCGACCTATCACAGCTCGTCGCCGTCGCCCGCGAAGCGATGAACCATCGATCCCGCTAGCGCACGACGAGCACCGGAATCTTGCTGTGCGTCAGCACCTTGGTCGTCTCGCTGCCGAGGAGCAGCGAGGCGATGCCGCGACGTCCATGCGAGGCCATCACGATCGTGTCCGCCTTGGCCTTCTTTGCCCCCGCCAGTATCGCCTCCCACGGCGCGTTGCCGGTGGCCTGCAGCGTGTTCACCTCGACGCCCTTGACCTTGGCCGCGGCACGATCGAGGAGCTTCGCGGCCTCCTCCTTCATCGCCTTCGCGAAGTCGCGACGCGAGACCATCGTCACGGAGACGCCTTCGGCGTAGATCTGCATCGGATACTCGGGCACCACGTGCACGAGCGTGATGCGCGCGTTGGTGGCCTTGGCGAGTTCGACGGCACGGGTCACGGCCTTGTCCGAGAGCTTGCTGCCGTCGACGGGAACCAGCAGGTGCTTGTACATCGTGAATCCCTTTCACGTGTTCGATTGGCGATTATCCGACTCCTGCAGAAGTTGATCATACGCGCACGCCGCGGTGAAGCGATTGACGGGCGTCAATGGGCCGCGTGCGACAATCTTATGAAGCATTCGCGGCAGCCATCGCGGCGATCGTTGCGGCCGCGGCGGCGATCCCCAGACATGACCCCTTCCAGCGCCTCGTTCGACGACATTCATGCGTGGGCGGGCGAGAGCCTCGCGGCCGGCACCGGAGCGCAGGCGCAGGCATGCGACGCGCGCATCGCGGAAGCGCTCATTGGGTTCTTCGCGCGTTGCGCCGACGGCGATCGCCTGGCGCGGCTGTTCGCCGCTGCGCCTTCGGCGGACGCGTATCGCCACCTGTGGCGCATCCTGGCGCGAAGCGAGCGCGACGGCGGGCTGGGCGGGGCTTCCGTCGTGCGGCTCTTCGCCATTCCCGTCGTCGTGGTCGCCGCGCTCGAGCCGGGTGCGTCGGGACCGCGCGAGCTGCCCGGCGTGGCCGCCGGCGTGGCGGCACTCGCGGCACTGCTCGTCGAGCACGGCGCGCTGGCCGGCAATCGCACGCTCGCGATGAGCTCCGCGCTCGTCGATGCCACCGCGCTCGACCTCGCGAGACTGCCGTCGCTGCTTGCCACCGCCGCCCTCGAGTCGCCGGTGCGACCGGCAGCGCACCCTGACCTCGCGCCTGCGCCGATCGCCGTGGCCGGAACCACCGAGTCGGTGCACCTCCGCTTCCTGGTGGGCACGGCGCTCGCGGCTCCCGGCGCCGATCTCTTCGGACGCGGAGAGGCGGGGCGGTGGGCGCTGCCCTTCGCGCAGAAGCTCGGTGCCATGCTCGCGACGCCGGGCGCGGTGGTGCTGGCGATGCCGCGCCCGCCGCTGCCGCTCGTCGAGGCGCTGTGGCAGGGGCGCATGGCGCAGCGCGAAGTGTCGGCGCAACTTTTCGTGAGCAATGCGCTGCGCGACCTGCGTGCGCGCGTGGGCGAGCCGGTCGCGGTGATCAGCGTGCACCGCGGATCGGCGGGGGATGCGCCTTCCGAGGTGCGCGTGTCGATCTCCTCGCCCCTCGAGCCGCGCGACGCGCAGGGCCTGCGCTGCCCGTTGTGGCCCCTCGACCGCACCGACGACGTGGTGGCGATGCTCGCGACGCTCCTCGCCGACTGTCGCGTGTCCGACGTGCGGCGCATGTCCGGGGTGCACCCCGATCGCGATCCGGTGACCGGTGGGCCGCTGCTATTCAAGGCCAGGGCCGCGCGCGGCGACGGGACTTCCGCCGCGGGAGCCCCGCACTAGGCGCCCCTACGCACCCGGTGCCGCGTCGAGCGTCGCGCTCGTGCCGCTGCCGGCCCGGCGCTTGACGCGGCCGATGCCGCTCACGCGTTCGGTGACTTCGGGATCGCCCAGATACTCGACCTGTCCGGCGCCGGAGATGGTGGCCTTGAGCGTTCGCGTGGCATGCACGATGACCTGTCCCGCACCGGCGACCGTGACGGTCGCGTCGCGGCTCACGAGGTCGGGTGCGCGGTACTCCCCGGCCCCCGAGATCGTGACCGACTGCTCGTCGACATTCCCCGAGACGACCGCGCGCAGGGCGCCGGCGCCCGACACGGCGAGCGATTGCGCGGCCAGCCCGCTGATGTCGATCGAGGTGCCGCCCGCGCCGGAGATCCGCAGCTTCGACGTGCGCAGGCCGGTCGTCCTGACTCTGACGGTTCCCGCCGCGGCGATGCTCTCGAGGTTCCGGAAGGTGACGGTGACGCGCGCCGTTCCGCCGCGATTGCGATCGAGGAGGAAGTCCCACCAGCGCAGGTCGTCGCCGGATTCGAGATGGAGCGTGCCGTCGCGGACCTTGGCGGAGGCAAAGGCACCGTCGCCCGAGGCCGAGGTCACGCTCTCGCTGTCACCCTGCACGAGGACCACCTCGGCGGTTCCCGAGACGTCGAGGCGTGTGAACGGCGGCAGCGATCGGGTCAGCGGCGAAGCGTCGCCGGCGGCAGCCTGGGCGCCGCGGGCATCGACGCGCGGGGCGAAGGTGGCGTTCGACAGCGCGATCCAGGTGAGGAGCGCCGCCAGCACCACGGAGCCGAGGATGACGAGGGGGAGGGCGAAGCGGCGCATGGGCGGCCTGGGGTGGTCGGGCGGAATGGCTTCCGGGTTTGACGCAACGACTCGGCCTCACGGATTCGTTCCGGCGCGACGGTTCCACGGAAGCGCCCACGCGGGTGCGCGCTGGCGGACGGGTATAGTAACGCCCTCCCGCGGGCCTCCCGCAACGCCGATCCCCCATGAGCCTCGACCGCGTTCCCGCCGGCCGCGATCTCCCGAACGACTGCAACGTCGTGATCGAGATCCCGATGCGCGCCGACCCCATCAAGTACGAGGTCGACAAGGAGACCGGCGCCGTCTTCGTGGATCGCTTCATGTCCACCGCCATGCACTACCCGTGCAACTACGGGTACATCCCGCAGACGCTCTCCGACGACGGGGACCCCTGCGACGTGCTCGTGCTCTCGCCGGTTCCCCTCATCACCGGCGTGGTGGTGCGCTGCCGGCCGATCGGCATGCTCAAGATGGACGACGAGGCGGGCGGTGACAGCAAGATCCTCGCCGTGCCGATCGACAAGCTCTCCTCGCTCTACCGCGACGTGAAATCGCCGCGCGATCTGCCCCAGATCACCACGCAGCAGATCGCGCACTTCTTCGAGCACTACAAGGATCTCGAGCCCGGGAAGTGGGTTCGCGTGGCGAGCTGGACGGAAGCCGACGAGGCCCGTCAGGAGATCATGGCGAGCGTCGCGCGCTTCGCGAAGCCGCCTCGCGCCAGGAAGAAGTGACCGCGACGCAGTGACCGCGGCGCGGTCAGGGCGCGCACATCACGACGAGATCGGGGCCGTCGCCCTCCGCGAGCCAGCCCTTGGCGACCATCTGGTCACGGATGCTGCGGTCCGTCATGTAGCGATGGTTGGCATCGGGCCGGTTGCTGAACACGCGGTAGACCGGAATCGTTCCGGCGGGACAGGTGCCCGCGGTGGGCAGGATGGTGTGCATGAACTGCGGGTCTTCCAGCCTGAACTCCGGATGGGCAAGGCCCGTGGCGTCGCATTCGGCGGTGCCGCGTCCGAAGAAATGCGAGTCCCCGAACTGCGGCGGCAGATAGTAGCGGCAGACCGGCGACGTCGTGGCGAGGGGGGTGAGGTAGGCGTGGAAGGCGTAGCCCGTACGTGACCATCGCGTTGGCGTCTTGCCCGCATCGAGATTCGCCTGCTCGGTCGCATTCCAGGTGATGAAATAGTGATCGAGCACCGCGTTGTAGTATTCGACGACGTCGACCGGCGCCACTACGCCGCCCACGCCGGTGACCGAATACGAGAACGCGACATAGTCCGGCCCGAATCCTCGCGGATGCACGCTGAAGACGAGTTGCGCTGCACGCGGCCCGTCTGCCGTGGGAACGAAGGCGATGGTCACGTTGCATCCGGTGCCGTTGACGTAGCTTTGTCCCACGACGCAGTCCGTCGTCATGGTGAAGTCGCCCGGATTCTTGCCCTGAAGCGTGACGCTGTCGAGGATCGCCGCCACCGTATCCGGATCGGTGAACGTCAGGGTCAGGGAGGCCGATGTCGTGCCCACGGCCTGGTGGTCGAAGTCGATCCACGGTGGGGACGCGGTGAGGCCGCGGTAGAGGTCCGTGCTTCTGAGTCCATACAGGGACACGGCGACCGGGCCGCCGATGGAGTCCGACTGGATGGCGAGCGTGGCGATGCTGGGATAGCCCGTGATGCTTCCCAGCACGTCGAGACGACACCTTGCTCCCGGCACCAGCACCGAAGGCGCGGTGCAGGTGCCGGCGACGGCAAAGTCGGCGGCGCCCTTGCCGGTGATCGGGAATCCCGACAGCGTCAGGGGGGCGTCCCCGACATTGGCAAGGAAGACCGGCTGCACGAACGGCACGCCCTCCGGCGAGCGTCCGTAGTCGATGGACGTGCGGCTCACGTCGAGCAAGGGCGCCGCGGTGGTGTCCCCGACTGCACTTGCGAGCAGGAGCGCGCTCGCGACGCGCAGGACATCCCCGCGCCAACTCCGTGTGCCGTTCGACATGACGATCTCCGTGGCCCGGAACGAGGGCCTGAACGCAACCGATTCAGTTTTTCACATAGGGGAAGGCCGGGGCACCCGGGAATGCCCTTGATATGCGAACGATAATATTCGCCTGATCCATGCCTCCGTCCGCCTCCATCGATGATGTCCGCGCTCGCTCCGTCCGCGGCGCAGCGTATTTCCCGGCCTTCTTCGTCGTCCTCTGGAGCACCGGCTTCATCGCGGCCAAGTACGGGCTTCCGTACGCTCCGCCCTTCGCGTTCCTCGCCTGGCGGATGGCCTTCGTGTGCGTGCTCCTCGCGGTCGTCGCGGTGGCCACCGGCGCGTCGTGGCCGCGCCGGCTCGTCGAGTACCGCGACCTCGCGATCGTCGCCGTGCTCGTGCACGTGCTGTATCTGGGCGGCGTGTTCGTGGCCATCGACGGCGGCATGGCGGCCGGAACGATCGCGATGCTCGTGGGCCTTCAGCCGGTCCTCACGGTCCTGCTCGCGTGGCTGTGGCTCGGCGAACCCGTGGTGCCGCGCCAGTGGGCAGGCCTCGCCCTCGGGCTCGCCGGCATGTACCTCGTGGTGCGTCACAAGATCGACTTCGGCGGCAACCTGCACGGCCTCCTGCCGGCGGCGCTCGCGCTCACGGGCATCAGCGTGGGCACGCTCTACCAGAAGCGCCACTGCGCGCACGTCGACCTGCGCAGCGGGTCGGTCGTGCAGTTCGCGGTGTGCGCGGCGATCTTCGGCCCGCTCGCGACTCTCGCGGAGACGCGGACGGTGGAATGGACGCCGAGCTTCGCCTTCGCGCTCGCGTGGTCTGTGCTCGTGCTCTCGGTGGGCGCCATCAGCCTCCTGTTCTGGCTGCTGCGCCACGGTGCGGCGGCCAATGTCGCGCGACTCTTCTACCTGGTGCCACCGGTGACCGCGGTGCAGGCCTACCTGTTGTTCGGCGAGACGCTCGATGCGCTGGCCCTGGCAGGCATGGCCCTCATCGCGCTCGGCGTCGTGCTCGCGCGGGCGCGGACGTCTTAGCCGGCAGGGGCTCCACGCCCCCCTCGCCGCCGCTGGCAGCCCCCGCCGGCAGGAAGAGCGCGGGCTCGCTCTCCACCACGCGGCGCACGAAGTCCCACACCGCCCGCACGCGCCTCAGGCGGTACCAGTCGGCGTGCGTGGCGAGCCAGAACGTCCGCCGCCACTCGGCCTCCGCCGGCAGCAGGGCCACGAGCGAGTGGCCCGGGACGAGATAGTGCGCGAGCACGCCGATGCCGAGTCCCGCGCGAATCGCCGCCAGTTGCGCGAGCATGCCGGAGGACGAGATCCGCATGCGCTGCGAGGGGAGGAACTCGTCCAGGTAGTGCAACTGCGGCGACAGCAGGAGCTCGTCGATGTAGCCGATGAGGCTGTGCTGCGCGACGTCGGCCCAGGTGCGGATGGGCCCGTGGCGGCGAGCGTAGTCGCGAGCCGCGTACAGGCCGTAGGTGAAGTCGGTGAGGCGCGCCGCGATGTGCCGCGTGTGCTGCGGGCGGTCGAGCGTGACGATGATGTCCGCCTCGCGCGCCGCGAGGCTCGGGAAGCGCGGCAGGGTGAGCAGCTCGATGTCGAGCTCGGGGTGCCGCTCGAGCAGCGGCGCGAGGCGCGGTGCGAGGAAGATGCTGCCGAAGCCCTCGGGCGCGCCGATGCGCACGACGCCGGACACGCGCCCCGCCTCGCCGCGCGCCTCGTCGTGGAGCAGGGCGATGTTGTTCTCGATGGTCTCCGCGTGGGCGAAGAGCCGTTGCCCGGCATCGGTGAGGAGGTAGCCGTCACTCGTGGACTCGAAGAGGCGGCAACCCAGTCCGCGCTCGAGCTGTTCCACGCGGCGCGCCACCGTGGTGTGATCCACCCCGAGCTTGTTGCCGGCATGCAGGAGCCGCTTGTGGCGCGCGAGTTCGAGGAAGTAGCGAAGGTCGTCCCAGGCCATGATGTGCATTTTTGCACAACCACTGCGTCCGGATGCGCCGATCGGCGTCCCGAAGCGGGGCTACCATGCGCCGTTACGTGCGTGAGGCTCGGGTCGTGGGGTTTGCGCCCCGTCCGTGCCTCGCGCAACCCGATCCATCCGGGATCGCCACAGGAGGACGCCTTGGATCACATGCCCGTCAGCAGGACGCTTTCACTCGTTGCCGCCGCCCTGGCCGCGCTGGTCGCCGGTTGCAATGGCGGTGGCGACGAAGGTTCCGAGTTCAACCGGTTGCCGGCCAACATCACGAACATGCAGCCGGTGGCCACGTACGACGGCGTCAGCAACGATCTCCTCACGGCCGGCCTCGGCAAGACAGGCATCGGCGGGGCCGCACCGGGCTTCGCCGATCCCGTCAACCCCACGGCCGCGGAGCTTCGCCGCCGTGCGATCTACACGGGCTATCGGGCGGTGATCGACCCCACCGTGGCCGGCGGCTACGGCACGCTGTACGGTCCCAACATCGACATCAACGGCAAGGACACGCTCGGCGAGGGGAAGATCGCCGGCAAGGAGTATCTCGCCTTCCTCGACGACGGCACCGGCAGGAAGAACGTCACGGTGATGGTGCAACTGCCGGCTAACTTCGATACCGACAATCCATGCATCGTGACCGCCCCGCCCTCGGGCTCGCGCGGCATCTACGGCGCGATGGGCACGGCTGCCGACTGGGGACTCAAGCATCGCTGTGCCGTGGCCTTCAGCGATGCCGGCAAGGGCGTGGGATACCAGGACCTCGCTGCCGACAAGGTCAACCTGATCGACGGCCGCCTCGTCACGCGGGCGAGCGCCGGCAGCAACGCCACCTTCGCCTCGGATCTCACCGGGGGGGCGCTCGCGAGCTTCAACAGCGCGTATCCGAACCGCATCGCCTACAAGCACATCTACTCGCAGCAGAACCCCGAGAAGGACTGGGGCCGGAATACGCTCGACAGCATCCGCTTCGCGTTCTGGGCGATCAACGAGAACTACGGTCCGTACGATGCCGCGACCGGGAAGCACGTCGTCCGCTTCGACGCCGCGAACACGGTCGTGATCACCTCGTCGATCTCCAACGGCGGAACGCAGTCGCTGCAGGCGGCGGAGCAGGACGTCGACGGCCTCATCGACGGCATCGCCATCGCGGAGCCGAATGCGCAACCCGGCAGCATGGCGGGCGTCACCGTGAACTTCGGCGGGCAGACGGTCGCCAACAGCGGCAAGCCGCTGGTCGACTACTTCACGTATCGCATGCTCTACGAACTCTGCGCTTCGATCTCGGCGTCGGCGCAGGCGCCCAACGGCATCCGACCGGGCTGGCTCGGCTTCGGCACGGCGCCGCTCGGGGGGGCGCTCGCCGCGTTCACGCAGGTGTCGGGCGTGGAGCTGCAGACGATCGCGCAGGGACGCTGCCAGAGCCTCGCCGACAAGGGCCTCATCGCGGGCACGACCACGGCGCAGCAGGCAGACGCTGCGCTCGCGAAGATGCAGGAGTACGGCTGGAACGATGCGATCATCAATGCGCTGCACGCGTCGCACTACCGCCTCGCCGATGCCTACGTGGCGGTGGGCTACGTGATCGCCTACGGCAAGTTCTCGATATCCGACAACGTCTGCGGCTTCAGCCTCGCCAACGTGAATGCCACGGGTGGCGTGGCGGCACAGGTGCCGGCGGTGCAGGCGAGCCTCTTCGCCACGAGCAACGGACTCAACTCCGGGGGCGAGGTGATCTACAACGATTCCGTCGGCGGAGCCCGCTCGTATCACGTCGGCGTGTCGCCATCGACGAATCGCATGGACGGCTCGCTCGACGCGTTCCTGTGCCTGCGCAGCATGGTCACCGGGACCGATCCGGTGACCGGCGCGGCGCTCACCGGAACGGCGCTCGCCAATAGCCAGCGCGTGCAGGACGGCATGCGCGAGACGCTGCTCAGCGGCAACCTGCGCGGCAAGCCAACGATCATCGTCGCAGGGCGCAGCGATGCGCTCGTCCCGGTGAATCATGCCGCGCGTGCGTACGTCGCGTTCAATTCGAAGGTGGAGTCGAACCCCAACGTCCGCTACTACGAGATCGAGAACGGCAACCACTTCGACGCCTTCCTTCCGAACGCGGCGGGCGGCGGGGTGCAGGGCTACGACGCGCTGCTCGTGCCGGTGCACGTGTACTTCAACGCCGCGATGGATCTCGTGTGGTCGCACCTGAAGGCCAACGCGGCGTTGCCGGCGAGCCAGGTCGTGCGCACGGTGCCGCGTGGCGGCACGCCGGGTGCGGCGCCGCCGATCACGGTGGCGAACGTGCCTCCGATCGCGACCTCACCGACGGCGGCGAGCATGATCACGGTGGGCGGTGGCACGATCAACGTGCCGCGGTAACGATCCTCGTCCCGGCGATGCGGTCGTGCAGGAACTGGCGGTCCTGGTCGATGAACGCCCAGAGGAAGCCGAGCGCCGCCAGCCACGCCGCGTGAGCTCCCAGCCCGTGGGGGGCGAGCGCGGCGTAGGCCAGCACCGCCAGGAGCGGTCCGATCCAGGTGGCGAGATAGCGCAGCAGCGCCGTGCGCGGCGGCAGCGGGCTGCCGTCCGCGCGCACGAGACGCAGGCGCCAGGTCTTCATGGCGAGCGTGCGCCGCCCGCGTGACCAGCACCAGCTGAAGAAGCCGGCGAGCACCGCGAACGTGATCCAGAACAGGGCGAGCCGCTGCGGTAGCGCGGGCACGACGAGATCCTTGCCCTGCCCTGCGTGTCCGGGGCTGGCGAGCGGCAACAGGGCGAAGTTCAACGCAAAGAGAAGGGCCGTCAGCAACAGTCCTTCGTAGACGAGCGCAGCGAGGCGGCGGAGGAGCGACGCATTCGCCGGCGGCCCCGGGACGGGCGTCGGAGACGGCATGGCGGGCCGCGTCGCGATCGCCGCGCCGGCCCCCGGTGAGGGGGCTGCGCTCACCTCGTCCGGGTTCGGACTCGCGCCCAAGCCACCGCCCTTCAGCGGCTGCGCTGGATGTCGCCGGGGGGCGGCGTCGCGGCGGCGGGGGCGCCCGCTCCCGGCGAAACGGGGCGTTGCGCCATCGGCGGGCGCGGCGCAGCGGGCTTGGCCGGGTTGCGTGCCGCGAACTCGCGCTTCTGGTCGGGCGTCAAAGTCTGGTACTCCTCCCAGCGCTGCCGCACCTCGTCCTTCTGGTCGGGGGGGAGGCGGCGCAGCGACTTGTAGTGCTCGCGGGCTGTCTGGCGCTGCTGCGGCGTGAGCTCGGCCCAGGACTTCATCTGATGCTGGATGCGCTGCTGCTCCGCGGGGCTCATCTTCCGGTACTGCTGCGCGATGCCCCGCCACTTCTGCTTGCGCTGAGGATCGAGACGGTCCCAGTCGGAGGCGAGCGGCGCGAGCACCTCGCGCTCGGCCGGCGACAGCTGTGACCACGACGGCGCGTCCGTCGCGCCCTGGGCGTTGACTTCGCCGGGGGTGCCGAGCGTGAGTGAGACGAACAGGACCGCGAGCGCCAGGGTAGGCAGGATGGCTGCCATCAGCGCTGGTAGCTCGTAAGCCAGGCCTGGAACCCGCGGTCGATGTAGGCGTCGATCGGGAGGTCGGAGGTCAGGATCTGCACGTCGAGCTCCGCGATCTCGCGTGTCCTCTCCGTGTTCTGGTAGGACTGCCATTGGTGGTAACCGAAGAAGGCGGCCGCTGCAACGAGGGCCACCCCCAACGCGAACCAGGCTCCCTTGCGCGAGCCATCCCTTCTGCTGCCGGGGTGACCACCAGACGCGCCCATCAGCGCATGCACGAGTCGCGGTTCGGCCGCGCTCGCCCGTTCCCCGAGCCGCGCCAACGCGCTCGCCCGCGCCTGCTGCAGCCGATAGGCCGTGCCGGCGCGCATGCCGGCAGCCCCGGAATCGAGGTAACCCTTTATTCTGCTTGCGAATTCTTGTTCGTCGCGGATCATAGATGGACTCCCTTGGCGGCGAGCATCTCGGCCAAGGCATGGACGGCACGCGAACAGTGGGTCTTCACGCTGCCCTCGGAGCATCCCATTGCAGCAGCGGTTTCCGCGACGTCCAGTTCCTCCCAGTAACGCAGCAGAAATGCTTCGCGTTGACGCGCCGGGAGCTTGGCGATCGCCTGCTCGATGATCGCCACAACCTGAGCCTGCTCGAGCTGCCGCGCGGGATCTTCTGCCGTGTTCGCATCGGATTTTGCCTGCAAAGTCTCGAGCGGGTCGAAATCGTCGTCTTTGTCCTCACTTTTTCCGAGCGCCGAGAGAAGCGTGGTCCATGTGCTCCTGACCTTCTGGCGCCTGAAATGATCGTGGATGCTGTTCTGCAGAATGCGCGCAAACAGCATCGGCAGCTCGGCGACCGGCTTGTCGGTGTAGTTTTCCACGAGTTTCATCATCGCGTCCTGCACGATGTCGAGCGCGGCATCCTCGTCCCGCGTGGCGTAAATCGCCTGTTTGAACGCGCGGCGCTCGGTTTCGGCGAGGAACTTCGAAATTTCGGCGGGAGTGGCCAGGGCGGCGGTCGTGTTCTTGGCGGCGGCCCGGCATTATAGGTTTTATGGGGTTCGGGGTCGTGCAAGCGGCAGACCCGACCCGGGGCGCGTTCCCCTTCGACTCGTCTTCGCGAGGGATGCTGCGACGCGACAACGCGCTTCCGCGGAAGCCCGGTTTTCGCACCGCAACATCTTGACTGCCGCACGATCCACCGGCTAATCTTCAATTCCCTTGCCCTCGCGGGCAAGGGATGCAGTACTGCAAAATCGGCCGTACGCGATCCCTCCGGCGGAGCCACAAGCCCCGCGGAGCCTCCAAGGACCGCGCGCGGGGTTTTCCAAAGTCGCCGGATCGACCAACCCGAGCCGGCCAGCCTTTGCTGTTGCGCGCGCTTACCACACGGCGCGCCACGCGCGGATTGCAGTGCCCGGACGGCGTTCGCCCGTCGTCTGGACCGATCCATCGAACCAACGAGGCTTCATCATGCAACTCACCGGTGCCGAGATCACCATCCGCTGCCTCCAGGAAGAAGGCGTCGAGTACGTCTTCGGGTATCCGGGCGGGGCGGTGCTCAACATCTACGACGAGATCCTCAAGCAGGACAAGGTCAAGCACGTGCTCGTGCGTCACGAGCAGGGCGCGGTCCATGCGGCCGACGGCTACTCGCGCTCGTCGCACAAGGTCGGCGTGGCACTCGTCACGTCCGGTCCCGGCGTCACCAATGCGGTGACCGGGATCGCGACCGCGTACATGGACTCGATCCCCATGGTCATCCTCACCGGACAGGTGCCCACGCACGCGATCGGCCAGGATGCGTTCCAGGAGTGCGATGCCGTGGGCATCACCCGCCCCTGCGTGAAGCACAACTTCCTCGTGAAGGACGTGAACGACCTCGCCCTCACGATCAAGAAGGCCTTCTACCTCGCCGCCACCGGCCGGCCGGGCCCCGTGCTCGTCGACATTCCCAAGGACGTCACGCAGGCGACGGCCGAGTTCGCCTATCCCAAGGCGGTGTCGCTGCGGTCGTACAACCCCGTCACCAAGGGCCACTCGGGGCAGATCAGGAAGGCGGTCGGCCTCCTGCTCGAAGCCAAGCGGCCGATGGTGTACTCGGGCGGCGGCGTCATCCTCAACAACGCCGCGGCGCAACTGACGCGGCTCGTCCGACTGCTCGGGTTTCCCTGCACCAGCACGCTGATGGGCCTGGGCGGCTTCCCCGGCACGGACCCGCAGTTCACCGGCATGCTCGGCATGCACGGGACCTACGAATCGAACATGGCCATGCAGCACTGCGACGTGCTGCTCGCGGTCGGCGCGCGCTTCGACGACCGGGTGATCGGCGATCCCGCGCACTTCTATCGCTCCGATCGCAAGATCATCCACATCGACATCGATCCGTCATCGATCAGCAAGCGGGTGAAGGTCGACGTGCCCATCGTGGGCTACGTGGGCGACGTGCTCGACGAGATGGTGAAGATCATCGAATCCTCGCCGTCGCGCCCGGATGCCGCGGCGCTCAAGATCTGGTGGGGCGAGATCAAGGAGTGGCAACGCAAGGATTGCCTCAAGTACGACACGAAGAGCCAGCTCATCAAGCCGCAGTTCGTGATCCAGAAGCTGTATGAGCTCACCAAGGGCGACGCGTTCATCACCTCTGACGTAGGCCAGCACCAGATGTGGGCCGCGCAGTACTACAAGTTCGACAAGCCCAGGCGGTGGATCAACTCGGGCGGCCTTGGCACGATGGGATTCGGCCTTCCCGCAGCCATGGGCGTGCAGCTCGTGAACCCCGGCGCAACGGTGGCGTGCATCACCGGCGAGGCATCGATCCAGATGTGCATCCAGGAGCTCTCCACCTGCAAGCAGTATCACCTGCCGGTCAAGATCGTGAATCTCAACAACCGCTACCTGGGCATGGTGCGCCAATGGCAGGAATTCTTCTACGGCAATCGCTACGCGGAGTCGTATGTGGATGCGCTGCCCGACTTCGTGAAGCTCGCCGAGGCCTACGGGCACGTCGGGCTGAAGGTCGAGAAGCCGGGCGACGTCGAGGGTGCCCTCAAGGAGGCGTTGAAGCAGACGGAACGCCTCGTGTTCCTGGACTTCATCACCGACCAGAAGGAGAACGTGTTCCCGATGGTGCCCGGTGGCAAGGGACTGACCGAGATGATCCTGGCGGAGGAGCTATGAGCGTCGCCGGGCCATTCCAGGGCGCTCGCCCTCCGCTGGGGGGGGATCGCGCAGCGATTTCGGGGGGAGACTACCGATGAGACATATCCTGTCCATCCTCGCCGAGAACGAGGCGGGGGCGCTTTCGCGCATCTCGGGCCTCTTCTCCGCGCGCGGCTACAACATCGACTCGCTGACCGTGGCGCCGACCGAGGATCCCACGATGTCGCGCTTCACAATCGTGACCACCGGTACCGACGACGTCATCGAGCAGATCACCAAGCAGCTGAACAAGCTCGTGGAGGTCGTGAAGGTGGTCGATCTCACCGATGGCAATCACATCGAGCGCGAGCTGATGCTCGTGAAGGTGCGCGCCTCGGGCAAGGATCGCGAGGAGATGAAGCGGCTCGCCGACATCTTCCGCGGCCGCGTGCTCGACGTGACCGACAAGAGCTACACGATCGAGCTCACCGGCACCGGCGAGAAGCTCGATGCGTTCCTGCAGGCCATGGAGCCGGGCGTGATCCTCGAGACGGTGCGCACCGGCGCCTCCGGGATCGGCCGCGGCGAGCGGGTGTTGCGGGTATGACGCCGCGGCCGGGGCGGGTGGCGCGGAAGCCGGCGCCGCGGCCCGGACCGGCTGGCCACCGAGCCGCCGCACGGCCGGGCACCCTGAAGCAGATCACGATGCAGTCGAAGTCACCAACATAGGAAAGAACGACATCATGATGAAGGTCTACTACGAAAAGGACGCCGACCTCTCGCTCATCAAGGGCAAGAAGGTCACCATCGTGGGCTACGGCTCGCAGGGTCACGCGCATGCCCAGAATCTCAACGACTCCGGCGTCAAGGTCACGGTGGGGCTGCGCAAGGGGGGCGCGTCCTGGGACAAGGCGAAGAAGGCGGGCTTGAAGGTCGCCGAAGTGGGCGCTGCGGTTGCCGGCGCCGATGTCGTGATGATGCTGATGCCCGACGAGCACATCGCCGCGGTCTACACGGCCGACGTCGAACCCAACATCAAGAAGGGCGCGATGCTCGCTTTCGCGCACGGCTTCAACATCCACTACGGCCAGGTGCAGCCGCGCGCCGACCTCGACGTGGTCATGATCGCGCCGAAGGCGCCGGGGCATACGGTGCGCTCGACCTACGCCGCCGGCGGCGGCGTGCCGATGCTGATCGCCGTGCACCAGGATGCCTCGAAGAAGGCGCGCGACGTGGCGCTTTCCTACGCGGCGGCCATCGGCGGCGCCCGCGCCGGGGTGATCGAGACCAATTTCCGCGAGGAGACCGAGACCGACCTCTTCGGCGAGCAGGCGGTCCTCTGCGGCGGCACCGTCGAGCTCATCAAGGCCGGCTACGAGACGCTGGTGGAGGCGGGATACGCGCCGGAGATGGCGTACTTCGAGTGCCTGCACGAGTTGAAGCTCATCGTGGACCTGATCTACGAGGGCGGCATCGCCAACATGAACTATTCGATCTCCAACAATGCCGAGTACGGTGAGTACGTGAGCGGCCCGAAGATCGTCACGCCCGAGACCAAGAAGGCCATGAAGGAGATGCTCACGCGCATCCAGACCGGCGAGTACGCGCGCGACTTCATCCTCGAGAATCGGGCGGGCGCACCGACGCTCGCGTCGCGCCGCCGCATCATGGGCGAGCACTCGATCGAGATCGTGGGCGAGAAGCTGCGCTCGATGATGCCGTGGATCAGGAAGAACAAGCTCGTCGACCAGTCGCGTAACTAGGCGCCGCGTACGTCGGGCGCGCGACGGCTTTCATATCGACGGGAGCTCTGCGATGCGGATGCGCGCCATCACCGCACCACCCGGCCGCCAGCGTGGCTGGGTGGGCATGGTCGTGCTCCTCATCGCGCTCCTCATCGTGGTGTGGCTGTCGAAGGACGCGCTCGTGAAGTACGGCATGCTCGGCGGCGGTCCCACCACGACGAAGCGCTCCGGGGCGGCCGCCGGCTCCGCGGCGGATACCGACCCGAACGCCGCCACGCCGGCCAACGTCATGGAGAAGGCCAAGGCGCTCGAAGGCCTGCTGCAGCAGGAGAGCAGCAAGCGCGGCGGGGATAACTGACCGCCGGGGACGCTTGGCGCAGGTGGTCGTCGCGTGGGCGTCAGGTTTCAGGGACCAGGCCCAGAGACCACCGGGGGGGGCGAAGGTCGGTCGCTGCGTCGTCCGCTTGGGTTCGTGCTCCCATGTCTGCAATCTTCCGGGGCGTTTGCTTGCATGGCTTGCCCTGCTCGGACTCACCCGGCCGTGGAGGCGGGTAGGGCATAATTCGGGCCGGTTCGCCCCTTCCAGGGCAGCCCGCCGCGCTCCCATCCCGTCCACCGCATGTCACGCGACTATCCGCACCCCATCATCGCCCGCGAGGGCTGGCCCTTCCTTGCCATTGCGGTGGTCGTGGCGGTGGTCCTCACCTGGCTCGGCTGGACGGTGCTGGCGGTGCTCGCCTGGATCGTGGCGCTCTTCGTGCTGCAGTTCTTCCGCGATCCCGCGCGCACGATTCCCACGGACCCCAAGGCGGTGCTTTCTCCCGCCGACGGCCGCATCGTCAAGGTCGAGAAGGCGCGTGACCCCTACCTCGATCGCGACGCGCTCAAGATCAGCGTGTTCATGAACGTGTTCAACGTGCACAGCAATCGCAGCCCCGTGGACGGCAAGGTGGTCAACCGCTGGTATCACCCGGGCAGCTTCCTCAACGCCGCACTCGACAAGGCGTCGCTCGAGAACGAGCGCAATGCGCTGCACCTGCGCACTGGCGCCGGCCAGGACGTGACCTGCGTGCAGGTCGCGGGGCTCATCGCCCGCCGCATCCTCTGCTACGTCGAATCCGGCGCGAGCCTCGCGCGCGGCCAACGCTACGGCTTCATCCGCTTCGGCTCGCGGGTGGACGTGTATCTCGATCCTTCGGCACGTCCCAAAGTGGCCGTGGGCGACAAGGTCGCGGCGACGGAGACGATCCTCGCCGAGTTCACCTGACGCCGCAGGCGGGCGAGCGCAAGCATGCCTCCCATGCAGGACTACGATCACGAGCGTGCGGTGCTCAAGAACCGCATCCGCCGCCGCGGCATCTACATCCTGCCCAACCTCTTCACGCTGGCCGCGCTGTTCGCGGGGTTCTACGCGATCGTGCAGGCGATGAACCTCAACTTCGACCAGGCGGCCATCGCGATCTTCGTCGCCATGGGTCTGGACGGCCTCGACGGCCGCGTGGCGCGTCTCACCAAGACGCAGAGCGCGTTCGGCGCCGAGTTCGACAGCCTCGCCGACATGGTGTCCTTCGGCGCCGCGCCCGCGCTCGTGATGTACGAGTGGGTGCTGCGCGATCTCGGCCGCTGGGGCTGGGTCGCCGCCTTTCTCTATTGCGCCGGCGCGGCGCTGCGTCTCGCGCGCTTCAACACGATGCTCGACGTGGCCGACAAGCGCTGGTTCACCGGCATTCCAAGTCCCGCGGCCGCGGCACTGGTGGCGGGCTTCGTATGGATCATGGACGACTATGACATCGATCCCGAGTCGGTTCGCTGGTGGGCGCTCTTCGTGACGGTGTTCGCCGGCCTCACGATGGTGAGCAACTTGAAGTACTGGAGCGGCAAGGCGATCAACCTGCGCAAGAGCGTGCCCTTCGTCGTCGTGCTGCTGGCGGCCGTGGTGGTGGCGCTCACCGCGCTGCAGCCCCCGCTCGTGCTCTTCGCGGGGTTCGTGGTGTACGCGATCTCCGGCTACGTGGTGTCGGCGTGGCTCCACCTGAACCGCGGCCGGCCGGGCCGGAAGCGTTGAACGCGATCGTTCCGCTCGGCGGGGAGGAGGCGCTCGCGGCTGCGGCCCATCGCGTGCCGCGCATCGCGGTGCTCGTGCCCTGCTACAACGAAGCGCCGACCGTCGCCAGGGTGGTGGCGGACTTCAAGGCGGCGCTCCCGGGCTGCGTGGTGTACGTCTACGACAATCGCAGCAGCGACGGCACGGGCGACATCGCGCGCGCCGCAGGCGCGGTCGTGCGGCGCGAGGAGCGTCCCGGGAAGGGCGGTGTGATGCGCCGCATGTTTGCCGAGATCGACGCCGACATCTACGTCGTCACCGACGGCGATGCCACCTACGACGCCGCCCGTGCGCCGGAGATGGTCGAGCGTCTCGTGCGTGACGATCTCGACGTCGTCACCGGTATCCGCGACCACGGCGATCGCGATGCCGCTTACCGCCGCGGCCACCAGTTCGGCAATCGCGCCTTCAACTGGCTCCTGGGCGTGCTCTTCGGCGAGCGGCCGACCGACATGTTCTCGGGGTATCGCGCGATGTCGCGCCGGTTCGTGAAGTCGTTTCCCGCCGAAGCGCGCGGCTTCGAGATCGAGACCGAGCTCACGGTGCACGCGCTCGAACTGCGCGTGCCCACGGCGGAGATCGTGACGGCCTACTACGAGCGTCCGGCGGGGTCGGCGAGCAAGCTGTCGACGTACAGGGATGGCCTGCGCATCCTGTACACGATGGCGAGGCTCTTCCGCGACGTGCGGCCGCTGCCGTTCTTCTTCGGATGCGCCTTCGTTCTCGCCGTTGCGGGACTCTCCCTAGGGGCGGGCGTGGTGGTCGAGTACCTCGAGACCCATCTCGTGCCGCGGCTCCCGACGGCCGTGCTCGCCACGGGCCTCATGCTGCTGGCGTCTCTGGCGCTTGCGTGCGGCATGATCCTCGACAGCGTCGCCCGCGGCAGGCGGGAGGCGAAACGCCTCGCGTACCTGGCAGCCGCGGCGAGCCGCGGCTGAAGCGCACGCCATTGCGCGCCGGCGGCGAAGGAACGGCCCCGATGCCGTGCACGAGCATCCTATAATCCGCCCAGCCCGCCGAACGCGCCCGGCGGAACCGGGCCATCATGCCGCTACGATCGATCCTCCTCACCGTGCTGTGCGTCCTGCTCATTGCGGTCGGCCAGCTGATGTTCAAGTCAGCCGCATCGCACTGGAAGGTCGACGGCTGGTCGTGGAGCACGCTGACCGGATTCCTGTCGCCGATCATGATCGCCGCGCTCGTCGTCTATGGGCTGGCGACCGTGCTGTGGGTGTACGTGCTGCGCAGCGTGCCGCTGTCGGCCGCCTACGCGATATTCGCGCTCGCCTTTCTCGTCGTCCCGTTGCTCGCTCACTTCGTCCTGGGCGAGCGGCTGACGGCCAATGTGCTCGTCGGCGGACTCATCATCGTCGCCGGCATCGTCGTCGCGGTGCGCTGAATTGGATGCGCGACCCGCGCCCCGTATCGCGGTGGTGGTGCCGTGCTACCGCGTCGCCGACCATGTGCTGGACGTCCTGCGGCGCGTGGGCCCCGAGGTGGCGCGCATCTTCGTGGTGGACGATGCGTGTCCGCAGCACACCGGCGATCGCGTCGCGCGGGAATGCGTGGATCCTCGGGTGGTGGTGCTGCGGCACGAGGCGAACCAGGGTGTAGGCGGCGCACTCGTCACGGGGTACAAGGCCGCATTGGCCGACGATGCAGACATCGTCGTCAAGATCGATGGCGACGGCCAGATGGACCCCGCGTTCCTTCCAACCATGGTGCGCTCCGTCGTCGCCGGCCGTGCCGACTACACCAAGGGCAACCGCTTCTACGACCTCGAGTTCCTGCGCTCGATGCCCGCGCTGCGGCTGGCCGGCAACGCGGTGCTCTCGCTCGTGAACAAGGCGGCGAGTGGTTACTGGGACGTGATGGATCCCACCAACGGGTACACGGCGATCCACAGGCGCGCCCTCGAGCTATTGCCCCTGGACAAGCTCGACCGCGGCTACTTCTTCGAGTCGGACATGCTGTTCCGCCTCTACACCATCCGAGCGGTGGTGCGCGACGTGCCCATGCCAGCACGGTACGAGGACGAGCCGAGCAGCCTGCGCATCGGCCGCGTGGCGGTGGCCTTTCCCCTGAAGTACCTGCGTGCGGTGGGAAAGCGGGCCTTCTACTCCTACCTTCTGCGTGACTTCAATGCCGCAACGGTCGAGTTCTTCCTCGCGATCGTGCTGGGCACCGCGGGAGGGATATTCGGCGTGACGAAGTGGATCGAATCCGACCTGAGCGGCGTTCCAGCGACGCCCGGCACCGTGATGCTCGCCGCGTTGCCGATCGTGATCGCGACCCAGCTCCTGGTGTCTGCGCTCGACTATGACATAGGCAACGTACCGCGCGAGCCACTCCAGCAGCAGCTATAGCGGCGGTTCGATGACGGCGACCACGTAGTCCTGGAACTTCCACAGTGGCCTGGTTCGCGTCTCGCGGAAGGCGACGATCGCCGGATTCTCCCGGTCCGGACTCCGGGTCCGATACACGATGTGGGTCAGCCCGAACTCGCGTGCAGCCGCCTCGATATCCGCCGCCGACGTGGCCGTCGATACCCGCGTGTAGAACGGGTAGTCGTGCCAATTGGATGACCGCGAGTAGCCCACGAAGCCGGCCGGACTCGGTGCATTGAGCATGAGGAAGCCGACGCGCGCGTCGGGCAGGTTGTTCGCGAGATAGTCGGCGATCACCCGGTCGCCCATGTAACGGCCCATGAAGTCGTCGCGCTCGTGGCGATCGAAGGCGCAGCCGATGCAGATCTGTGCGTTGGGCCAGTTGCCGGCGGGGATGAGGCGAACGTGCAGCAGGCACAGCGCGCCACCCACGGCGAGGATCGCCGCGCGGGTCATGCGGCGGTCACCGAGCTCGGCCAGCGCCCATCCGCCGAGCACCGTGAGGAGGACGAACCCCGGGTAGAGGTAGCGCAGGTATGCCTGTTGCGTGTGGACCGCCACGAAGAACAGGATGCCGAGCGCGGCGCACAGCCAGTGCTCGGCCCTGCGGCGGCGTACCAGAAGAACGAGAACGAGCGGAAGCAGCAGGAGCCAGTGCAGGCCTGCCGCGCCGTCCGCCCCTTCGATGAAGCGGTGGCTCTGCATCACCACCTCGTAGGGGCTCCACGGCACGAGCGGCACGGAGTAGAGGGGATTGTCGAACGACGCGGACGTGTCCGCGAGCGGTGAGCGGAACAGCGCGTTCATGAAGGGGAACACCGGGTTGCCGGTACGCAGCCAG
Source organism: uncultured Alcaligenaceae bacterium (assembly GCA_964439475.1). Taxonomy (GTDB): domain Bacteria; phylum Pseudomonadota; class Gammaproteobacteria; order Burkholderiales; family Casimicrobiaceae; genus VBCG01. Next base: position 111,298 of record CAYTOT010000005.1, on the reverse strand, counting down.
GCGTTGGCATAGGGCCACAGCCCCAGCACGGCGGCGAGCGTCATGACGGCTGCGCCCCGCATCCCGGGCATGCGCGGCGGCGCTGCGCGCCACGCGATCGCCGCCGCGTATGCGAGCAGCGGCGCCAGCCAGAGCACGCCGATCACCTTGCACTGCATGGCGCCGGCGGCAAGCAGCGCGAGCACAGGCAGCGCCGCGCCGCTGCCGATGCGTCGCGCCCGGAACTCGAGCGTGACGAGAAGGGTGGCTATGAGAAAGGCCGTCCACAGATTCTCGACGTAGAGAGAGCTTGTCTCGGCGAAGGCGAGCGGCGTGGACGCGAACAGCACCACACTCGCCAGCGCCAGTTCGCGCGGCGCGTGACGGGCCACGAGCCGGTACGCGAGCGCGCAGGTCACGATGCCGAAGGCGAGGTTCGCCGCCCGCGCGGCGGTCTCGCCGGCGAGCACGTAGGCGACGGTGTACGCCCAATCCGCACCCATTGGCATGAGCGCCCACAGGTAGCGCGTGACGTCGAAGCGGAAGCGATGCTCCTCCGCCATGATGCGCGCGATCTGCAGGTGCATCGTCCCGGCGTCGTAGCCCACCTCGGGACGAGCCACCATGAACAGGTGGAGGACGTACACCATGAGCGCTAGCGCGAGCCACGCGCGCTCCGTCCACGTGAAGCTCGTGGGTGCGGCGAGGAACGCGCGCAATCTCGCGAAGCTGTCCCGCACATCGCGCCACGCGAAGACGAGGGGTGCGACCAGGAGCAACGCGTACACCGGCGCGAAATGCATCTTGAGCCCGGCGCTCGCCCCCACGAGGCCGATCCACACGCACAGGCCCGCAAGGAGGGGGATCGACGGAGGCAACGCGAGCGCCTCCGCCGCCCGCAGGAACCGCAGCAGGCGCAGTCCGAGCACGTGTGCCGAGAGCAGGCACAGCAGCACCACCGCGAGCGCTCCCGGCGTCAGGAGCATGGCCGAGGCCACGGCGGCGAGCGCCAGCAACACCGCGCGCAGGTGGCGTCCCGGCCACGCAGCCGCGACGGTGCCGACGGCGAGTGCACCCAGCGCGACAGACGCAAACCCGACCGGCGCGTAGTCCGCGCGCTCGACGGCAAGCGCCTTGCCGGCCGCCCATGCCAGCAGCACGGCGTGCGCCGCGAGAAGGAGGAGGACGACCGCGGTCCAGGTGCGACGTGCCCCCGGCCGGGCATCGGGCTCTGCGGTGCCGATCACGGCCGTCGCTCGAGCCGGCACAACTCGATCTCGCTGCGAGTGATGTTCGTGTGGATCGTCGCACACGAGGACTCCACGCGCGCGAGGCCACGCTCTGCCAGCGTCCACGTTCCTCTTCCGGGCGGCGACGTGAGCTGGTACAGGGGCCCGGCGTGCGCGCGGATCGTCGCGTCCGCCTTCTTCGCGAGGAGGTTCTGGGCGCCGGTCCGGTTGATCGTGTTCTGCACCCCAACGAAGCGTGCGTCCGCCGGCAGGAACGGGAGCACGAAGCCCAGCGGCGCATCGCTCGTGATGAGCACGACGGCGTCCTTCTGCATGGGCGGCACGTCGACTTCGAACCAGCGGTTGCCGAAGTCGACGTGCCACCAGTCGCCGGCGCGCGTGGTCGCGACGAGCGCGATGGTGACGACGACCGCGATGGCGCCGAGATAGCCCGGTCGCACGAGCCGCTCGAGGAGTGTGACGATGATCGCCCCGGTGAGGAGGTCCAGGACGACGAGGTAGCGGTAGATCGAGTGCTGGTCCGTCCACAGCAGGAACGAGACGACGACGAACGCGGCCAGCAGCCGCCACGCTGCGCTGATCCCGGGTGGGATGGGCGGCATCGGCCGTCGCGCGATCGCCCACGCGAGCCACACCGCGCCCGCGGTGATCGCCAGAGCCCAGGCGACCGGGAAGCGCGCATCCCGATACGGTACCTCGGTGACGAAGCCCTCGCCCGGGCCGATCAGATGAAACGGAAACAGCAGTCGGCCTTCGAGCGTGTGCGGGCCGTAGATGCGCGCGAACACCGGGGTGCTGTCCCACCAGGGCGACTGGATCCAGGTGTTGGCGTACGGAAAGACGGGATTGCCGAAATGGCTCCAGAGTGCGTACCCCCAGGGGCCGTAGGTCACGGCGAGGCCGGCCAGCACGCCCACGCCGAACACGACTGCCTCGGCGATGGCGCGTCTCCGGCCGCCCGGATCGCGAGGGGCGCGGATCGCGAGCGCGACGCACAGGCCCACCGCGAACGTCGCCACGGTCAGCTTGAGTCCGGCGGCGAGGCCCACGAGTGCGCCGGCGCTGATCGCCAGGCGGTACGGCAGCGCGCCGCCGTCTCCGTGCACGAGTGAACGCACGAGGAGCCACAGCGCCGCCATGACCAGCGCGGCACCTGGCCACTCGTTCATCGTGGTGCCGAGGGTGGCAAGGCCCATCGCGGAGGTGACGCCGATGACGAAAGCGCAGACGACGGCCACCTTGCGCTCGGCCACGTCGACGTTCGCGAACAGCAACGGCAGCAGCTTGGCGAGAAAGAACGCCGCGATGCCCGTGGGGATGGCCAGCGCGAAGGTGATCCAGCGCGGCGGCAGGCCAGCCTCGATCATCGCGAAGAAGGGAAGATCGAGCAGCGGGTTATGGTACGTCTGCAACTGCGCGGCGCCGATGTCGCGATCGAAGGTTCGCCCGTTCCACCACGCCCACGGGTCGTAGAAGTGATAGTTCTGCAGATCCCAGTTGGCGTCCTGTCCGCGCAGGATCGCGAGGGTGCCTGCGGCCGCCACCAGGATGGCCAGCAACGCGGCGTCGGCCAGCGCCGCGCGCGAGAAGAGGCGCCTGCCCTTACGATCGTCGTGGGCGGCAGTCGGGGTCACGTGCTGCGTATGCGAGGGCAGGGGCAAGCGGCCCGGGATTATGCCATCAGGGACCGTCCCGCAGCCGAGCCCTTGCAGTCTTGCGGCGGATCGAGTATGTTTTAGGGATGAGCAGCACCCTCACTGCCGCCGTCAGCACCTCAACGAGCCTTCGGACGCCCTCCCTGTCCGCGCTCGCGCTGATCCTGCGCGGCCTGCTGCTGCGCCTCGCGCGCACATAAATCCCACTCCCCAATTCGAGCAGTACCCGTGCCATCCAGCCGGACCGGATGGCGAAGCCCCATGCGTCGCGGCGCCTTCACCCCACTGCGCGGCCGCGACCATCTCCCGGGAACGACCATGAACATCGATCCGTCCGTGAAGTACCGTCCTTTTGCCCCCATCGCCTTGCCCGACCGCACGTGGCCGTCGCAGGTGATCACCAGGCCGCCCGTGTGGTGCAGCGTGGACCTGCGCGACGGGAACCAGGCGCTGATCGAGCCCATGGATGCCGAGCGCAAGCTCCGCATGTTCCGCCTGCTCGTGAAGATGGGCTACAAGGAGATCGAGATCGGCTTTCCGGCGGCGTCGCAGACCGACTTCGACTTCGTGCGCCTCCTGATCGAGCAGGACATGATTCCCGACGACGTCAACGTGCAGGTGTTGACGCAGGCGCGCGCACCGCTCATCGAACGCACCTTCGAGGCGTTGCAGGGGGCGAAGCGCGCGATCATGCACCTTTACAACTCCACGTCGACCACGCAGCGGCGGGTGGTGTTCGGCCTCGACCGCGAGGGCATCAAGGAGATCGCCGTCGACGCCGCGAAGGTCGTGCGCGACTGCGCCGCGAGGCAGCCCGATACCGACTGGACGTTCCAGTACTCGCCGGAGAGCTTCACCGGCACCGAACTCGACTTCGCCAAGGAGATCTGCGATGCGGTGCTCGACGTGTGGCAACCCACGCCCGAGCGCAAGGCGATCATCAACCTTCCGGCGACGGTCGAGATGGCGACGCCCAACGTCTACGCCGACCAGATCGAGTGGATGCATCGCAACCTCGCCCGGCGCGACAGCATCGTGCTCTCGCTCCATCCGCACAACGACCGCGGCTGCGGCGTGGCCGCCGCCGAACTCGGCATCATGGCGGGCGCCGACCGCGTGGAGGGTTGCCTCTTCGGCAACGGTGAGCGCACCGGCAACGTGTGCCTCGTCACCTTGGGTCTCAACCTCCACACGCAGGGCATCGATCCCGGCATCGACTTCTCCGACATCGGCGAGATCATCCGCACCACCGAGTACTGCAACCAGTTGCCGGTGCATCCGCGGCATCCGTACGGCGGCGAACTCGTGTTCACCGCCTTCTCGGGCTCGCACCAGGACGCGATCAAGAAGGGACTTGCGGCCCGCGCGATCGACCTCGCCCGCGGCAACCAGGTGTGGGACGTGCCGTACCTGCCTATCGACCCGGCGGACCTCGGGCGCACCTACGAAGCGGTCATCCGCGTGAACAGCCAGTCGGGCAAGGGCGGCATCGCCTACCTGCTCGAGCGTGACTACGGGCTCGCCTTGCCGCGCCTGTTGCAGATCGAGTTCTCCAAGGTGGTGCAGGAGATCACCGATGCCAGCGGCAAGGAGCTCTCGTCGGCCGAGATCCATGCCGCCTTCGAGCGCGAGTACCTCGCGGCGACGGAGCCCGTGACCTACGCCGGCCATCGCGCGCAGCACAACGGCGCCGACGGCACGGTGGAGCACCTGGCGGCGCACCTGCGCATCGGCGGCGTCGAGACCGTCCTGCACGGTGCCGGCAACGGCCCGGTGGACGCATTCGTGGCGGCGATCCGCGGCGGCATGGGGCTGCCGATCCACGTGATGACGTATCACGAGCACGCGATCGGCGCGGGTGAGGATGCGACTGCCGTGGCTTACGTGCAGGTCCGCGTCGGCGCGGAGGACACCGTGTACGGCGTGGGCCGTGACGCCAACATCGTCACGGCCACCTTGCGTGCGCTGACCAGCGCGATCAATCGCGGGGTGCGCGCCGGCGTCCTCGACGTGTCGGCGCCGCAGCCGGCCGTTGCCTGAGGCGGCAGTGCGCGACGAGGGAGGGGAGGCGCGGTCGTTCACCTGCAACATCTGCGGGGTGCACGGCACGGCACTCCTCTCGCTCGTCTCGGATCGCGAGGCGCCGTCGTGCGCGAATTGCGGCTCCAATCGCCGCTTTCGCACGGTGGTGCACGGCCTGTCGCTCGGCCTGTTCGGCAGGTCCATGGCGGTGACCGATTTTCCTGTCCGCCGTGACATCGTGGGCGTCGGCTTGAGCGATGCCCTCGTCTACGCGAATCCGCTCGCGGAGAAGCTGAGCTACACGAACACCTTCTACGACACCGCTCCCCGACTCGACATTACCGATCCGGAGTGGGGCAGCATGCGTCCGCTCGACTTCCTGATCGCCTCGGACGTGTTCGAGCACGTGGCGCCGCCCGTCGAGGCGGCCTTCCGCAATGCGCGGCGCCTCCTGAAGCGCGGCGGCACGTTCGTGTTTTCCGTTCCCTACGGCCTCGGGGAGACGACCGAACACTTTCCCGGCCTGCACGAGTTCAGGCTGGAGAAGGACGGCGAGCGCTTCGTCCTCGTGAACCGGACCGTTGCCGGCGTCGTCGAGCGACACGACGACCTCGTGTTCCATGGCGGACCCGGGTCCACGCTCGAGATGCGCGTGTTCGGACTGCGCCACCTGTACCGCCTGTTCCGGGCGAGCGGCTTCACCGGGCCATGCCTGCTCGATGCCCAGGTGCCGGAGTTCGGGATCGGACACTCGGACGAGGTCTTTTCGATCCCGATGCTGGTGAAGGCGATCTGACGCTGGAGTTCGGGGCTTCCGGTGCGTCCGGCCATGCAAGCGTCGGGCGCGAAGGCGTGTGCCGGCTCGTGCGCCGCAGCCATGCGGCGTCGGGTGCAGCGCGAGGCCGGTGCCCGCCTCGTGGGCCGCCGCTGGCAGTGCACGTGCAGCGCCCGCGGCGCGGCTGCGGCGCAGCGCGCGGCCGCCGTCGATTCAGGGTAGAATCGCATTTGTGAAAGTCGGTTTCACATTTGCTTTCCCCCTTGCCGCCGGCGCCTGAGCGACCGGCATTCCCATCCGCACGGACCTGCGAGGTTTCCATGAGCACGACGAACTTCGGTCCCGGTGTCGCCATCACCGGCCCCATCTCTCCCGACCACGCGCAGATTCTCACTCCCGAGGCCGTGGCATTCGTCGTGAAGCTCGCGCGCGCCTTCGGTCCGCGCCGCGCCGAGCTCATGGCGGCGCGCACGGCACGGCAGAAGGAGTTCGATGCGGGGAAGCTTCCGGATTTCCTCGCCTCGACGCAGGCGATCCGCGACGGCAACTGGACCTGCGCGCCGGTCCCGGCGGACATCATCGACCGTCGCGTGGAGATCACCGGCCCCGTCGACCGCAAGATGATCGTCAATGCGCTCAACTGCGGCGCGTCGGTGTTCATGGCCGACTTCGAGGACGCCAACACGCCGTCGTGGCACAACAACCTGCAAGGGCAGGTGAACCTGCGCGATGCCATCCGCCGCCGCATCGACTTCACCTCGCCCGAAGGCAAGGCGTACAAACTGAAGGACAGGACCGCGGTGCTCTTCGTGCGCCCGCGCGGCTGGCACCTCTCCGAGAAGCACATGACGGTCGACGGCGAGCCCATCTCGGGCGGCATCTTCGACTTCGGCCTCTACTTCTTCCACAACGCGAAGGAGCTGCTCGCGCGGGGCTCCGGGCCGTACTTCTACCTGCCCAAGCTCGAGAGCCATCTCGAGGCGCGCCTGTGGAACGACGTCTTCGTGATGGCGCAGGACGAGCTTCGCGTGCCGCGCGGGTCGGTCAAGGCCACGGTGCTCATCGAGACGATCCTCGCCGCCTACGAGATGGACGAGATCCTGCACGAACTGCGCGAGCACTCGGCGGGACTCAACGCCGGCCGCTGGGACTACATCTTCTCGTGCATCAAGAAGTTCCGCAGCAACAAGGACTTCTGCCTCGCCGACCGGGCGCTCGTCACCATGACCACGCACTTCATGAAGAGCTATGCCGAGCTTCTCGTGAAGACCTGCCATCGCCGCAACATCCACGCGATGGGCGGCATGGCGGCGCAGATTCCGGTCAAGAACGACGAGAAGGCCAACGCCGAAGCCTTCGCCAAGGTGCTGGCCGACAAGGAGCGCGAGGCGACCTACGGCCACGACGGCACCTGGGTCGCGCATCCGGCGCTGGTGCCGGTGGCGCTCGAAGCGTTCAACAAGCTGATGCCCACCCCCAACCAGATCGCGACGAAGAAGCGTGACGACGTCAAGGTCACCGCCGCCGACCTCGTGAAGTTCGAGCCGGAGACGCCCATCACCGAGAAGGGCCTGCGCCTCAACATCAACGTGGCGATCCAGTACATCGGGGCGTGGCTCGCCGGGCAGGGCGCGGTGCCGATCTTCAACCTCATGGAGGACGCCGCCACCGCCGAGATCTCGCGCTCGCAGGTGTGGCAGTGGATCCGCTCGCCGAAGGGTGTGCTCGACGACGGCCGCAAGGTGACGAAGCCGATGGTCGCGGCGATGATCCCCGAAGAACTCGCGAAGATCAAGGAGCTTCTCGGAGCGGCCTGGGGCGAAGGCAAGTACGAGGATGCGGCGAAGATCTTCGCGGATCTCGTGAGCAACGACAGCTTCGTCGAGTTCCTCACGCTGCCGGCGTACGAGCGGATCGACTGAAGCGGGTTCAGGCCACGCCGTCCGCTCAGGTGACGACAGACACCTGCGCGATGCCCGCATCCACGAGCACGTGCTGGCCGGTCATCCCGTCGCTGTCGTCGGCGGCGAGAAAGAGCGTGACGCGGGCGACGTGACCGGGGTCCAGCCGGATGTCGAGGCATTGCGCATCGAGGAACTGCTGGTCGGCGGCCGGGTCGCGGTGCAGCTTCGACTGCCGCTCGGTGACGATGGCGCCCGGCACCACGGCGTTCACGCGGATGTTGCGCGGCCCGAGTTCGCGCGCGAGGGTGCGCGTGAGTCCGAGGATCCCCGCCTTGGCCGTGGTGTAGCCGACGAGGTTGGGGCGTCCGCGCATCCAGCTCACCGAGCCCATGTTGACCACGCTGCCGCCGCCCGATGCCGCCATGCCCGGCGCCACGGCCTGGATCGCGAAGAAGTAGTGCTTGAGGTTGAGCGCGATCCGGTCGTCCCAGAACTCGGGCGTCACGTCTTCCATCGCGTGACGGTCGTCACGTCCCGCGTTGTTGACCAGTATCCGGATCGGACCCAGGTCCGCGATCGCGCGGGCGAGCAGCGCCTGATATGCGGCGGCGTCGCGCACGTCGCAGGCGGCGTACCACGGCGTCGGGTGCCCGGCCGCAACGACGGCGTCGATCAGCGCCTCGCCGCCATCGGGCCTCGTGCCGCAGAAGGCGACGCGGGCACCCTGCGCGGCGAAGGCGCGCACGATCTCGGCGCCGATGCCCGAGCTCCCGCCGGACACGAACACGATCCGATCTCGCAGCGATGGATACGTCGCGTAGCTCATCCTCGTCTCCCGTGCCCGCCGCCACGCCCCGCCACGGCGGATGGCGCAGGCGGGTCGCGTTCGTCTCCCTTCATCGTCATCACCAGCCTGCGGGCAGCACCTCGGAGAGCGCGACCGCCCGGCCCTCGTCGATACTCCTGTGCGCCGCAATCCCGGTGGCGACCGCGCGCAGTCCCTCCTCGAGCGGGATCTCCGGCGGTTTCCCGTGGCGTATCGCGTCGGCGAAGCGCAGGTGCTCGATGTACGACGCGCCGAAGTGGTGGCCCGCGTAGCGGATGCCGGTGTCCCAGACCCGCCGCACCGACACGCCGCGCCCGGTGCCCGACGGCGCCCCCCAGACCTCCCGCCGGCCCCAGTCGGCTCGCCTGCCGTAGCGCAGCGTGAGCGAGGGGAGCAGCGACTCGATCTTGCCTTCGTCACCGACGATCGTCAGATGCTCGTTGTCGATCGTGCTCTCGGCATACATGCACAGCTCGAGCATGGCCCGCGCGCCGCTGCCGTACTCGACGATCACGTAGGCGCTGTCGAGGATGTCGGGGCGGCGACCGCCGTAGTCCTCGTCCAGGTGATTGACGCGCTGGCCCCCGGACGCGAAGACGCGAAGCGGCCGTTCGCCGAGAATGAGATCCATCAGGTTGAAGTAGTGGCAGCACTTCTCGACCAGCGTGCCGCCGGTGTTGGCGGTGAAGCGGTTCCAGTCGCCCACCTTCGGGTAGAACGGCTCGCGGTGTTCGCGGATCGACACCTGCTGCACGCGTCCGGCAGCCCCCTCGCGGGCCATGCGTATCGCCTCCGCGACCGGCGGCATGTACCGGTACTCCTGCGCCACCCAGGCAATCGCCACGCTTCCCCGGCGCTGTCGCGCGGTCTCGCGCGCCACGAGGTCGACGCCGTCGTCGATGCGCGTCACCAGCGGCTTCTCGACCAGAATGTGCAGGTCGGTGGCGAGGGCGTCGCGCATCACCTCCACGTGCGTGAAGTTCGGCGTGGCGATGACCACGGCGTCGCACAGCCCGCTGCGAAGAAGCTCGCGCGGATCGTCGAACACGCGAGGCTCGGCGCGGCAGAGCGCGAGCGCCGCGTCGCGGCTGGGCCCGTGCGGATCGGCGATCGCCGTCACGCGGGCGCCGCCGTTCGAGGGCGGCATCGCCTGGATGTTGTCGATGTGCTCGCGGCCCATGCTGCCGCAGCCGATGATGCCGTAGCGAAGGTCAGATGCCATGCGTGCAGTTCCTCGAATCGGCGCGCGTCCACCCGGGCTGGCGGCGCCTCTAGCCTTTCAACCCGCCTTGCGTGAGCCCGCCCACGACCCGCTCCTGGAACACCGCGATCAGCACGGCGATCGGCACGATCGCGACCACGAGGGCGGCCGAGATCGTCGGCCAGGGAAAGGTGAACTCGCCCTGGTAGAGCGTGATGCCGACCGGCAGGGTTCGCATCGAGGCACTGGCGTTGAGCGACAGCGCGAGCAGGAATTCGTCCCAGGCGTTGACGAAGGCGAGAATGCCGGCGGTGAACACGCCGGGTGCGGCGAGCGGCACGACGACGCGCCACAGGGCGCCGAGCCGCGTGCAGCCGTCGATCATCGCCGCGTTTTCGAGGTCGCGTGGGATGCTCTGGAAGAAGCTCACCAGCACGAGCGTGCACACCGGCAGGTTGAGCACCGTATACGGCAGGACCAGCGCCGTGTAGGTATTGAGCAGGCCGAGCGAGCGCATCGTCTGGAAGATGGGCACCAGCAGCGTGACCAGCGGGAACATGCTCGAGGCGACGATGCAGGTGAGCACCAGCTGGCGATGGCGGAGGTTGAGCCGGGCGATCGCGTAGGCCGCGAGCGACGCCACGACGAGCGACAGGATCGTCGACAGCGTGGCCACCGCGAGGCTGTTGCCGAGGTAGCGCAGGAGCGGCTGGTCGGTGAATGCCTGAACGTAGTTGCCGAGCATCGGGTCGCGCGGCCACCAGGTGATCGGCTTGGCCGCGAGCTCGGTCTCGGTCTTGAGCGAGGTGAGGAGGATCCAGACAGCGGGGAAGAATCCGTTGACGACCACGATCGCGGCCGCGATGAGCGTGAGCGGCTTGCCACGTGGCAGCGTCACGCATGCCTCCCGATGTGCCGGAGGTACAGCGCCGTGACGGCCAGCGAGAGCACGAACATGAATACGGCGAGCGTCGAGCCGTACCCGACGTCGAGGTACTCGATCGTCGTCTTGTGGATCAGCATCGCCAGCGTCTCGGTTGCGTAGCCGGGGCCGCCCCGGGTCATCGTGTAGGGGATGTCGAAGGTCTGCAGCGCGGTGATGGTCCGGAAGATGAGCGCGACGATGATCGAGGGCATCAGCATCGGTATCGTGATCTGCCAGAAACGCTGCCACCGCGTCGCGCCGTCGACCTCCGCAGCCTCGTAGAGCGAGCGCGGGATCATCTGCAGGCCGGCGAGCAGGATCAGCGCCATGAACGAGCTCGTCTTCCAGACGATGGTGAGGCAGATCGCGGCGAACGCCCAGCCGGGACGCAGCAGCCACATCGTCGGCTCGCCGGCGAAGCCCAGGCGCCGGACGATGTCGTTGACGATGCCGTACTCGGTGTGGAAGAACCACGCGAAGATGAGCCCGGCGAACGCCAGCGGAAGCGCCCACGGCAGGAGCAGGGCGAGTCGCACCGGCCACTGGCGGCGGAACGGCAGGTTGGCGAGCAGCGCGAGACCCAGGCCGACCACGAGCGCTCCGGGCACCGTGATCAGGGTGATGAGCACGGTGTTCCAGGTCGCGTTCCAGAAGTCGCCGTCCTGCAGGACCAGCAGGTAGTTCTCGAAGCCGACGAACTTCATGCCGCTGCCGCCGGACAGGCGCAGGTCGAAGAAGCTGTTGAAGACGAGCGTGGCGATCGGGTAGACGACGATCAGCGCGAGCAGCAGGAAGGTCGGCACGAGCAGCAGGATCCCGAGCGATGTCTCGCTCGGGTCACGCAGCCGCTCGAGCAGGCTCGTGCCCGTCATCGTGCGCAGGGTGCGGCCCCCTCGGCGCGCGCTCGTGCCGGAGATCGTGCGCGAGCCGCGGTCCGCGTCAGCGCATCACCCGGGCGAGCCGGGACTGGATCTCGCTCACCCCTTCGTCGGGCTTCTTGGTACGCGCGAGGACGGCGCTCGTCGTCGTGCGCACGACGTCGCTGACCTGGCCGTAGTCCTTGGAGAGCGGCCGGCTCTTGCCGGCGATCACGACCTTCGATGCGTCCTGGAACCAGGGCACGGCCTTCACGACGTCGGGATCGACGTACACGCTCTGGTAGACGGGCAGGAGCGACCCCTGGATGGCGAGGAACCTGCTCGCTGACGGTGTCGACATGAACTTGACGAGGCTGGCGGCCTCGGCCTTGTGCTTGCTGAACGCGCTCACTGCCCACTGCCAGCCGCCGACGCAGGTGGCGCTCTTGCCCCCGGCCATCGCCGGCAGCGGCATCACGCCGACCTTGCCCTTGACCGTCGAGTCGGCGTCGGCCTGGAAGCGATCCCACGCGAACCCCCAGTTGATCGCGAAGATGACCTGGCCGGCCTTGAACTCGTTCACGGTGTCGGGCGTCCTGACCTCGGCGACATTCCTCTTGATCACGCCTTCGTCGACCATCTTGAGCCATTGGTCGAGCCCCTTGACCGCGGCTGCCTTGTCGAGCGTGAGCTTGCCGGAAGCGTCGTTGAACTCCTTGCCCTGGCTCCAGTAGGGCAGCAGGAACGTGCACACGGCACCCTCGATCGGCGCGCCCTGGATCGAAAGACCCTGCAGGTTCGGATTGCCTTCGCCCGCCTGGATCTTCTTCGCCGCGGCGGCGAGTTCGTCCCAGGTCCTGGGTTCGGGGATCCCGTACTTGTCGAGCAGGTCCTTGCGGTAGTACATGAACATCGCGTCCGCGAATCCGGGCATCGCCGCGACCTTGCCGTCGACGACGTTCGACTGCAGGTACACGGGCAGATAGGGCTTCATCACCTCCGCGGGATTGCCGACATACGCGTTCAGCGGCTCGAGCCAGCCCGCGCCGAAGTACTGGGCGGGATTGACGATGTCGATCATGTAGATGTCGATCGCCGAGTCCTTCGCGTTCAGCACCGTCGAGAGGTACTGGCGCTGCAGTTCGCTGGTCGCGCCGCCGGTTTCGATCTCGATCTTCACGCCGGGATGGGCTGCCTGGTACTGGTCGAAGAGCTTGCGCATCAGGTCGGGGCGCTGGTTCGCGCCGCCGGAGAACACCCGCAGCGTCGTCTGCGCGAGTGCGCCGGTCGCGCCGGCAAGCGTGGCGATGCCGGCGCAAAGCGCCAGGGCGCGGAGCAGGTTGCGTCGTTTCATCGTGGGTCTCCTTCGCTGGGGAAGAGGCAGTGCGGGGTCAGTGCAGCGCCGCGCCACTGGCGGCGTCGAACAGGTGCAGGTGGGCCGGAGCCACGTGCAGCGCGGCTGCGGCGCCGGGCGGCTCGCGGAACGATGCGGGACAGCGCGCGACCATCTCGGTGCGTCCAACCTTGAACGTCACCAGGGTCTCGGCGCCCAGCGGCTCCAGCAGCGAGACCTCCGCCGGGACGGTTACGTCGCCGGAGGCAGCGGCCAGCCGCAGGTTCTCGGGGCGGACGCCGAACTTGAGCGACCGATGTCCTGCGCCGCGAGCCGCGAGTCCTGCAGGCAGCGGCAGGCGCACGCCTCCCAGGTCCACGGCCCCGTCCACCACTTCGCAGTCGACGAGGTTCATCGGTGGCGCGCCGGTGAAGCCGGCGACGAAGAGTGCCGCCGGCCGGTGGTAGATCGCGTCGGGCGTGTCGTACTGCATCTTGTGTCCGGCCTTGAGTACCGCGATCCGGTCGGCGAGCGTCATCGCCTCGACCTGGTCGTGGGTGACGTAGATGATGGTGGCGCCGAGCCGCTGGTGCAGGCGCTTGATCTCGGTGCGCATCTCGTTGCGCAGCTGGGCGTCGAGGTTCGAGAGCGGCTCGTCGAACAGGAACACCTCGGGCTCCCGCACGATGGCGCGTCCGATGGCCACGCGCTGGCGCTGTCCGCCCGAGAGCGCGGCCGGACGGCGCTCGAGCATGTGGTCGATGCGCAGCAGCCTTGCCGCAGCGGTCACCCGCTCGCGGATCTCGTTCTCCGGCGTCTTGCGCAGCCGCAGGCCGAACGCCATGTTCTCGAACAGCGTCTTGTGCGGGTAGAGCGCGTAGTCCTGGAACACCATGGCGATGTCGCGGCTGCGCGGAGGCAGGTCGTTCACCCTCCGGTCGCCGATCCGCACTTCGCCGCCCGAGATCGATTCGAGGCCGGCGATCATCCGCAGCAGGGTGCTCTTGCCGCAGCCCGACGGCCCGACGAAGACGACGAACTCGCCGTGTCGGACCTCGAGATCGATGTCGTGAACGACGTTGGTCCTGCCGTCGTAGCTCTTGCTGACGCGACGGAGCTCGACCTGCGCCATCAATAGCTTCCTTCGCTGGCCCCGGCGGGTTGCGCGGAGGCGGCGGGCTTGCCGGCGCGAAGGGTCCCTACGGCATCCTGCGCGGCACGCATCAGGAGCCCCAGGTCGGAGGCGATCGCGACGAAATCGTAGCCGATCTCGCGGTAGCGCGCGACGATCTGCGTCGTGCCGCCGACCGTGCCGATCGGCTTGCCCATGGCGTGAGCGCGCCGCGCGGCGTCGGCCATCGCCGCCATCACGTCCGGATGCGTGGCGTTGCCGACGTGCCCCATGCTGCCCGAAAGGTCGCCCGGCCCGACGAACAGGGCGTCGATCCCTTGCGTTGCGCCGATCTCCTCGAGTCGCGCGATCGACTGTGGCGTCTCGATCTGGACGATCACGCCGATCGTGGCGTTCGCGTCGCGAAAGAAGTCGGGCGTCGTGCCGAAGCGGGAGGCACGGCTCATGCCGGCCATGCCACGCACGCCCTCGGGTGGATAGCGCGTTGCGGCAACGGCGCGCGTTGCCTCTTCGCCACTCTGCACGAAGGGGAAAAGGAGAGTCCTGGCACCCGCGTCGAGCACGCGCTTGACGATCACGGCGTCGTTCCACGGCACGCGCACGACCGGTGCCATCGGCGTGTTTCCGACTGCCTGCAGGAGGTGCACGAGCCCCATCATGTCGAGCGGCGTGTGCTCCATGTCGAGTACGGCCCAGTCGAAACCCGCGCTGCCGATCGCCTCGGCGACGAGGGGACTTGCCGACATCACCCAGGTGCCGATGGGTGTCCTCGCTGCGCGATCGCGCAGCAGTGTGTGGAAGGCGTTCATGGGATTCCCGCAGCCGCTGACGGATCATTGTGGCCCGCTGACGCGCGATTCGTCCATAGACCCCGACCACGTGGTTGACGTGCCGGCCATGCGGCCGGGATACTGAAGCCGGACCGCCCGGGCCGGCCTTGGCTCGGGGACGCACAAGGAGCGGTTGCCGATGCAGTTCAAGCCCCACGATACGAATCACCGAGTGGCCGCCGGGCGCCACTGCCGCGCCGGCAGCCGCCAGCGGCGCGCCGGCTGCTCGCGGCGCTCCGGCTGCTCGCGGCGCAGGATGGTCGAGGTTCTCGCATGAGGCTCGGTCTCGACGAGGTGCGCACGCTCGTCGCTCGCGCGCTCGCCCGGGCCGGGGCGACCACCGCGATGGCGGAGTCGACTGCCCGCGCGCTGGTGCTCGCCGAGGCGCAAGGTCTGGGATCACACGGGTTGTCGCGTGTCGGCCAGTATGCGACGCACCTTGGCAACGGGCGGGTCGATGGCGCGGCGAAGCCTTCCGTCGCTCGACGCAAGGACGGCGCGATCCTCGTCGACGCGGCCAGCGGACTCGCGTTCCCGGCGTGCGACCTCGCGGTGGGCGAGGCGATCGCGGCGGTACGGCGACACGGCGTCGCATTCGCGGGTGTCATGCGCAGTCATCACTGCGGCGTGCTGGTCGATCACCTGCGTCCGGTCGCCGCGGCCGGCTTCGTCGGGCTCGGCTTCGCCAATTCGCCCGCCGCGATGCCGGCGGCGGGCGGAAGGCACGCGATCTTCGGCACCAATCCGATCGCTGCCGTGTTTCCGCGGCGCGCCGGCGATCCGCTCATGATCGACCTGAGCCTGTCGGAGGTCGCCCGTGGCAAGGTGATGCTTGCCGCCCGCGAGGGCCGGCCCATCCCCGAGGGCTGGGCCCTTGACGCGCAGGGCCGGCCCACCACCGACGCCAAGGCGGCGCTCGAAGGATCGATGCTGCCGATCGGTGCGGTTTCGTCGCCCAAAGGCGCGATGCTCGCGCTCGTCGTCGAGCTGCTGGTCACCGCGCTCATCGGTGGACGCTATGGCTTCGAGGCGTCGAGCTTCTTCGTCGACGAGGGGAACCAGCCCGGCATCGGCCAGGCGTTCGTGGTGATCGATCCGGGCGCGCTCGCCGGCAGCGATTCGTATCTCGATCGCATCGACGTGCTGGTCGCCGAGATGCAGGCCGACGAGGGCGTGCGGCTGCCCGGCGCACGACGCGAGGCATTGCGGCGTCGCGCGGAGAACGAGGGCATCGAGGTGCCCGACGCGCTGGTCGAGAAGTGGCGCAACTGAAGCGAGCCGCCCCGGTCGATGCGGAACGATTCGCATTCAGCAGACGATTCTATCGGCCGCATTGGCTCAATGTATTGGACGCATGCCACCGGCGCGCGCAGAATCAACGCGAGGCCGGTGGGGTGAGCGTCCCGCCGGACTGACAACGGAGCCCGGCGCGCAGCGTCAGCGGCCCATGATCACGAGGAGATCCCCATGAAATCGCTTTCCGGCACCAAGACCCACGAGAATCTCAAGGCCGCGTTCGCGGGTGAGTCGCAGGCCAACCGTCGCTACCTCTACTTCGCCAACAAGGCCGACGTCGAGGGCCAGAACGATGTCGCAGCACTGTTCCGTTCCACCGCCGAAGGCGAGACCGGGCATGCGCACGGCCACCTCGACTATCTCTCGACGGTGGGCGATCCGGCCACGGACCTGCCGATCGGCGCGAGCCGCGCCAACCTCAAGTCCGCGGTGGCGGGCGAGACGCACGAGTACACCGACATGTACCCGGGCATGGCCAAGTCCGCACGCGACGAGGGCTTCGATGAGATCGCCGACTGGTTCGAGACGCTCGCCAAGGCCGAGCGCTCGCACGCCAATCGCTTCCAGAAGGCGCTCGACGCGCTCGTCGACTGACGCGTTGCTGCATCCCAGGGCGCCGGCAACGGCGCCCGTCCCCGCCTGGTCGCAGCGTCGTCGCACGCGCGTGTCCCGCGTGGCCACGCCGTGCATGCGCGCAGCGACCCCATCCACGTCCCGCCGCCGCGCGCCATGACGACACGAGAAGGCAGCCTCGAGCGCCCCACCCGCCATCCGATCGACTGGCGCAGTCCGCAGTTCCTCGACCAGGCGGCGCTCGACAAGGAACTCGAGCGCGTCTTCGAGATCTGCCACGGCTGTCGCCGCTGCGTGAGCCTGTGCGGTGCCTTCCCCACGCTCTTCGACCTCGTCGACGAGAGCAGCACGGGCGAGGTCGATGGCGTGGCCAAGACGGACTACATGAAGGTCGTGGACCAGTGCTATCTCTGCGACCTCTGCTACATGACGAAGTGCCCCTACGTGCCGCCGCATCCGTGGAACGTGGATTTCCCGCACCTCATGCTGCGCGCCAAGTCGAAGAAATTCGCTGGTGGGGACGTGAAATTCCGCGACAAGCTCCTCACTGGCACCGACCGGCTCGGCAAGCTCTCGACGGCACCCGGCATGGCGGGCATCGTGAATGCCGTCAACGCATCGCCGGGGATGCGCAAGGTGCTGGAGTCGAAGCTCGGCGTGTCCGCCAAGGCCGCGCTGCCCACGTATGCGAAGCGGCCGTTCCGCCGTCGCCTGCCCAAACCCGGTGACTGGCCGGTGCGCAACGGCGAGCGCACGCCGGGCAAGGTGGCGATCTTCACCACCTGCTACGTCAACTACAACGAACCCGGGATCGGCCACGACCTCGTCAAGCTCCTCGCGCATAACGAGATCCCGTTCTTCTTCGCGTCGAGCGAGGTGTGCTGCGGCATGCCCAAGCTCGAGCTCGGCGACATCGCGTCGGTCGAGCACCTGATGGAGCAGAACCTGCCGCAGCTCGCGCGCTTCGCGGTCGAGGGCTACGCGATCCTGACCCCGGTGCCATCGTGCACGCTCATGTTCAAGCAGGAGCTGCCGCTGCTGTTTCCCGAGCGCGAGGATGTCAAGCGCGTCGCGGAGGCGATGTTCGATCCCTTCGAGTATTTCGTCGCGCGCGACAAGGACGGCCTCATGAAGCGTGAGTTCGTGCGGCCCCTCGGCAAGGTGAGCTATCACATTCCCTGCCACTCGCGCGTGCAGAACGTGGGCCAGAAGACGCGCGAGGCGCTGCAATGGGTGCCCGGCACCGAGGTCACGACGGTGGAGCGCTGCGCGGGCCACGACGGCACCTACGGCGTCAAGGCCGAGTTCTTCGCCGAGTCGATGCGCATCGGCAAGCCGGTCTTCGCCCGCATGGCCGAACCCGAGCCGCAGTGGGTGAGCTCCGATTGCCCGATCGCGGGACGGCGCATCATGCAGGGGATCGAGGAGAAGGGCGCCACGACCGCCCGCAAGGAACATCCGCTGACGCTCTTGCGGATCGCCTACGGATTGGACTGACCGCCATGCCCTGCCAGAAGATCACCCGCGAAAGCCTCATGACGCTCGAGACGTACGCGAAGGAGCGTGCGAGTTTCCGCGCCCGCGTGCTCGTCCACAAGCGCGCGCGCTCGGTTCACCTGGGCGAGCACGTCACGCTCATCTTCGAGGACGAACTGCTGCAGCGCTACCAGATCCAGGAGATGCTGCGCATCGAGAAGATCTTCGAGGAAGACGGCATCCAGCAGGAGATCGACGTCTACAATCCGCTCGTGCCGGACGGCAGCAACTTCAAGGCGACGATGCTGATCGAGTACGAGGACGTCGAGGCACGCAAGGCCGCGCTCGCGCGCCTGAAGGGCATCGAGGATCGCGTGTGGGTGAAGGTGGCGGGCCACGACAAGGCATGGGCGATCGCCGACGAGGACCTCGAGCGGGAGAACGACGAGAAGACCTCGGCGGTGCACTTCCTGCGCTTCGAGCTCGATGCAGCGATGGTCACCGCCCTCAAGGCGGGTGCAGCTCTCGGCATCGGCGTGGACCATCCCGAGTACCGCGCGGAGATTCCGGCGGTGGGGGACGCGACACGAAAGGCGCTGATCGAGGATCTCGCCTGACGATACGAGGTACGGGGCAGTTCGACACCGACCGACAGCTCTCGCGCTCCCGTTCCCTTCGGCGCGAGGGGGTGGTCAGCCAGTACCCAGCGGGATCGTGTGCCGGGGAAATGCCTCGAGAAGCTTGGCGTCCATGGTCGCAACCGGTCAATCCCGGAAGTTCTGGTACTGCAGCGGGAAGTCGGTGATCGTCTTCTTCACGAGCGCGATCGCGCTCTGCAGGTCGTCGCGCTTGGCGCCCGAGACGCGCACCGCATCGCCCTGGATCGAGCCCTGCACCTTGAGCTTGCTCTCCTTGATCGCCTTGACGATCTTCTTGGCAAGCTCCTGATCGACGCCGGTGCGTACCGTGACCACCTGCTTGACCTTGTTGCCCGAGATCTTCTCGACGTCACCGTGCTTCAGCGAGCGGATGTCGACCTGGCGCTTGGCGAGCTTGGCGGTGAGGATGTCGGTCACCTGCGAAAGCTTGAAGTCGTCGTCGGCGAAGAGCGTGAGCGTCTTCTCCTTCTCCTTGTACTCGACGCGCGCGTCGGAGCCCTTGAAGTCGAAGCGCGTGGATACTTCCTTGTTGGCCTGGTCGACGGCGTTGTTGACCTCGACCTGATTGACTTCGGAGACGATGTCGAAGGAGGGCATGGCGTGAAGGTATGGACAGTCGATGAAGGTGCCACGGCCATCGCTGCGACTCGAGGTGCCAGCGCCAGGTGCGCGCTTGTCGAGTCTCATGGCGTACATGCTATCATGATATCACAGACTGCGTGGAGAATCGACACATGGCACAGATCATCGTTCGTGATCTCGAAGAGGACGTCAAGGCACGCTTGAGGTCTCGTGCCGAGCGCCATGGCCGAAGCATGGAAGAGGAAGTGCGCAGCATTCTGCGCAACGCTGCAAAGGAAGAAAATCGCCCCTCGTCCAACTTGGGCTCGCGCATTGCAGCTCGCTTTACCGGGCTCGGTCTGACGAAGGAATTGCCGGAATTGCGCAGCCAGGCCCCGAGGCCCGCGGACCTTCGCAAGTGATCGTCCTCGATACGAGCGTGCTCTCGGCGTTGATGCAACAGGTGCCGGATGGCGCAGTCGTCGGATGGCTCGACGGGCAGCCTGCGGATTCGATCTGGATCACGAGCATCACGCTCTTCGAGGTCCGTCTCGGTCTCGCCCTGCTTCCTGAGGGGAAGCGGCGGCGGGCAGTCGCTTCTGCCTTTGCGCGCCTTGTCGAGGAGGATATGGAAGGCCGTGTCCTCGATTTCGACAGCGCCGCGGCCAATGAAGCCGCCGAACTGGCGGCGCAGCGCCAAAGAACAGGGAGGCCTGTCGACATGCGCGATACCCAGATTGCCGGGATCGTGCTTGCGCGTCGCGCGTCGCTAGCCACGCGCAACACGCGCCACTTCGCGGATGTGAAAGTCAAGGTGATCGACCCATGGGGCACGTCCAAGCGGTAGCGGCCGCTTCGGTTCAACGAATCCACGGGCACGCATCCTTGCGAAGTTCGAACGCCAGGTCGCGCCCGACCGCTGCGGACGGGAAACACGCGTCACTTCGCCGTTGGGAAGATCAAGGTGATCGATCCATGGGTAGCTGCTCCTGCGACCCATGCAGATCCACGCTCCGAGCATTCGATATCGCCGGGACGTAGGGATCGAGGCTGCGCCAGACACCGGAATAGGTGCCACCCTTGTCGATCACGAGCGGTGGAGAGCACGTCTGCGCGAGGCAGGATGAAGCCGCGAAGGCGGCAGTGAGCGCCAGGCAATGCGCCAACGGTAGAGGGAGAGCCTTCATCGTCCGATCTGCCGGCGCGCAGACGAGGGACGATCGCACGGGGCTGTGCGGCGGCGTTGGGCCAGTCGCTTGGTGATGGTCCGTCAGCTTTCGTGAAGGTTGCGCTTCCCTTTCGGCCATCCGAGTGCCATCAGTCCCAGCAAGAGCAGCGCCAGCGTCGCGGGCTCGGAGATCTGCCTCGAGGAAAAATCGCTGCCGAAGAACGACTGGTTGCGATCGCAGTGCCCGGTGGCCGTCGAACAGAAGATGATGCCGTAGTCGTTCGCACCGGTCCCGAGCAGATTGACCTCGAAGCCGTTGCCCAGGAAGAGCAATCCGGGCCCGTCGAGCTCAGGATTGCTGGACGGAAACAGGAGGTTGTCGAACCAGACCAGGCCCTCCGGGCTGTAGGTGTAGGCCGGGCCTCCCGGACCGAGCGCATAGGTTCCGGCAACGCCACCACCGATCACGTTCAAGGAGCCGCTGGTGGCGAGAAAGGAACCATCACCTTGGTCGCTCGTGGCCAAGGTACCGAAGCCATGGACTCCACCCAAGGAAAAGGAGAAGGCGAACGGGATGGAATCGGCCCGGGCGACGCAACAGGCGGAAAGCAACGCCAGCACCAGCCCCAAACGCACGAAGTTTTTCATCTGGAAGTCCTCCCGGTGGCCAAGGATCGATCGGTCAGCACGCAGTGAAGGTGCCAGCCCGGCGGCGCCGCGCGACTACCAGGCCGAGCAGGCCGATGCCGAGCATGGCTAGGGTGGCGGGTTCGTCGACGTGACCCACCGGGTCGAGCCGCAACGCATGCCATTCGCCGAGGGTCGAGTTGAAGCCGTAGGCGACGATCTGATCGGCGTCGTTGATGCCGTAGGCGGTGTGGATGAGCCAGTCCGGGCTGGGGGCAATCAGCGCATTGAGGTCGTAGGCGACGCCGCCGGTCCAAAGCGCGCCTATGCTGTCGTTGCCTCCGACAACGTCGCCGTCGCTGTTGATGGCGATGCCGTAGCTGTAGGTTCCGCCCAGCGTGCCGAGGTCAATCATCGACGCGCCGTCCCAGAGAAAGGCGTGCTGCTGCGCGTTGCCGGCGGTAGATGCGGACCCGGTCACCTGGCCGCTGCCGTTGATGGCGGCGCCGTCACTGAAGGGTCCGCCCAGCGTCCCGAGGTCGATCATCGACGTACCGTCCCACAGGAAGGCGTGGCGCACGTTGCCTACCGTACGCGCAGAGCCGGTCACCTGGCCGCTGTCGTTGATGGCGACGCCGTTGCTATAGTTCCCGCCGAGCGTGCCGAGGTCGAGCATCGACGTACCGTCCCACAGGAAGGCGTGCTGCTCGCCGCCGGCCGTAGACGCGATGCCGGTCACCTGACCGCTGTCGTTGATGGCGCTGCCGGAGCTGTAGTTTCCGCCCAGCGTCCCGAGGTCGATCATCGACGTGCCGTCCCAGAGAAAGGCGTGATGCTGCACTTTGGCGGCGGTAGCCGCGTACCCGGTCACCTGGCCGCTGCCGTTGATGGCGGTGCCGAAGCTCTCGCTTCTGCCCAACGTCCCGAGGTCGATCAGCGACGTGCCGTTCCAGAGAAAGGCGTGCCGCGCGCTGCCGGGCGTGGTCGCGTAGCCGGTCACTTGGCCGCTGTCGTTGATGGCGACGCCAAAGCTCTGGCTTCCGCCCAGTGTGCCGAGGTCGATCAGCGCGTACGCAGGATCTGCAAGTGCGTTGGTCGCGAGGCTGGCGAGCGCGATCGCAACCACCCATGCGCGAACACAACGTCGCGAGTGCGCGCTATCTGCGTCCTTGCTGCCTACATCGATATGCCAGCCACCGCCGACTCGGCGCGATCTGCTCGCATCGTGAATGCCTTTCATGGACGGTCCCCCTGATGCTGGTGATGCTTCCGGAAGCGCCTACCCGCTTTCGCGTGCCGATCAAGGTATCTCGATGTCGCCGGCCTCGCCATGATCCAAATGCATCACCCGATCGGTCTCGCCGCCGATGCGCCCGGCACTGCCGCGCCGCGCAATCCAAGGGTAAACACTGGCCGCGGCCGCCGAGCAGACGGTAACTTGCAGAAGAATGCGTCCGACGCCGGCAAACCCCGGCAACGCTGTAGCGAACAGCGAGCGGTTCTTGGCCCTTCCCATCGGCCAAACGCTAGAATTCCCTCCACACAGTTCGCAGTCACAACGTCACGGGAGGCGGATGTGGCCGGGCACGACGAACTCAGCGATTTGCTGCTCGCCCTCTATCGCGCATCGCGCGAGCTCGAGATCGACAGTTTCCAGGACGCGGCGCTCGAGATACTGAAGCGCCGCCTGCAGTTCGACGCCGCGCAATGGGGGAGTGGCCCGCAGAACGCGGAGTGGATCTCCAAGCGTCAGGTTCATCTCCACAACGATCGTCCCGACGCCGCCGCGCTCTACGAGGACATCAAGGACCAGGACGACGCCGTGAAGCTCGCGTGGAAGCGGAAGCACGGCGTATTCAGCTACAACGTGGCGGAGATGATGAACGGGAAGTCGCGGGCAGGCATCCGCGAATATGGCAAGCGTGTCGAGCATCAGAACGTTCTCCTGACCTTCGACATCGAGAACGCCTTCACCCGGTGGGTGTCGCTCTACCGCGCCGATTCGGGCCGGCGCTTCTCGGGTAGCGACGACAGGGTCGCGGCGGTGCTCGTGCCGCACCTGTGGGAAGCGCTTGCCATCAACCGGATCGCGCACCTCGAGCATCTCGGATCGCAGGACCGCGCGCATCGATTCGACCTGGGGATATGCGATCGCGAGGGCCACCTCCATCACGGCGAGACGGGATTCCGCGCGCTCATGCGCATGGAGTTCGGGTCGACATCACCGGACCGGTTGCCGCAGTCGTGCGTCGATGCGCTCCTTCGCGCCCAGCGGTTCTGCGGCAACGCGATCGTCATCACGGTGGCGCAGCCCGCCGACGTGCTCTTCCTCAAGGCACGCCCGCGAAGCAACGTGGATCGGCTGTCCGCGCGCGAGCTCGAGATTGCCAACGAGATCGCCGAAGGGCGCAGCCACAAGCATGTCGCCGAAAGGCTGGGCATCGCCCCGTCGACGGTGCGCAATCAC
The DNA here is from genome assembly GCA_964439475.1 of uncultured Alcaligenaceae bacterium. Lineage (GTDB taxonomy): Bacteria > Pseudomonadota > Gammaproteobacteria > Burkholderiales > Casimicrobiaceae > VBCG01. Next base: position 87,782 of record CAYTOT010000005.1, on the reverse strand, counting down.
ATCCAGGCAATCCACGACAAGCTCGACGTGCGCAACGCGGCCGAGTTGATCGCGGAGATCAAGCGCTACTCGTAACGAGGAGAAGCTCCATGAAGGATGCGCCCAGCGTCCTGTTCCTGCATGGAGGACCCGGCTTCGATTGCGAAGGGGAACGCCGCTGGTTCGCCGATACGCTGCCTGTCGTTTGGTGGGACCAGCCGAGGCATGCCGGGCAATCGGGCTCGTGGACCGACCTGGCAGTGGCGAAGGCGACGGAGAAGGTATCGCAGATGTCGCGCGAGCAGGGGCGTGCCATCGCGATCGTCGCGCATTCCTACGGCTGCCTCATGGCGCAGCGCGTTGCCGATGCGGCGCCCGACGAGGTCGGCGAGCTTGTCCTGCTTGGGCCCGGTGTGTCGCTGGCAACGCAGTTCCTCCGTATGGGGCGGCATCTCCTGAGCCGTCATCCGGGGGTGGAAGGCGACGACATGCGGACCGCGGTCGCCGTGGCGAGCTCGGATCCCGGGCCGCAGGCGGTCTTTGCGATCGCGGGCGCGGCCTCGGCACTGCCGGGCTGGCGGCGGATGTACTTCTCGCCGGCGAGCCGCGGCGCCTGCGAGCGTTACGAGGCCATGCTTCCGGAAGGCGCGCCGATCGACCTTCCAACGTTCGTCGCGGGGGTCACGGAGCATTTCGCGGATCCACCCGTGGCAGCACCCGCGCGATTCTCAGGACCCGTGCGCATCGTGATCGGAAGCGACGACGTGCTGCTCGACAGGGATGACGTCATGCCCTATTGGTCGATCGTGTATCCGCAGGCACGGGTCGAGCAGGCGAGCGTGGGCCACATGGCGCACATGGAGATGGTGCACGCCGGCTGGATGCCGCGCCTCGCGGCCGCGTGAGGTCGCGCCCGTGCGGGCGCCTGCGCGTGCAACGCGACGCGGGCCTATCGGTTGGGGACAGGGATCAATGGCGCGACGGTGTCGCGGAGCTGCTTTCGCCGCGATCCGGCAAGCTTACGCAGCAGCCGATCATCCGCGGTGATGAAGCGGCAACCGCGCGCCATCGCCAACGCGAGATAGACGCAATCGTACGCTGGATGGACCAGGTCGATGGCGAGCTGCGCGGTAGACGCCAGCAACGACCGCGTGGGCACCAGCTCGATTTCGGCGCCCTGCAGCAGGCGCGCGGCGAGCAACGCTTCGTTCTTGTGGAGCTCCTTGCGCTGGACCTTCTTCCAGAGGATGTTGGCGCACTCCGGGATCAGCAAATCCGGAGCAAGCAACGCGTTGCTTCTCAGCGCGAGGGCCTCTTGCGTACCGACTTCCTGGACCACCCACTTGATGGCGACGCTGGCGTCGATGCACAACGCACTCACCGCTCGTCGCGCCCTTCCCGCAACAGGAGTTCGGAGGGGGTCTGCTTTCTGCTGCCTGTGAGCTTGCGCAGTTCGGCAGCCAGCTTCTCGAAGTCAGGCTCGGCGTCGGCAGCGAGCGCCTGACGAAGTATTTCCCTATGCTCGGCTTCGGTCGATCGTCCATGCCGTGCGGCTCGGCGTTTCAGCCTGGCGATCAACTCGTCATCCAGATTCCGCACATGCAGGTTGCCCGCCACGTCTGGCCCCGTGAGATCAATGAGACCAACGATCTCACACGCGGCTTCCAGGTGCAAGGATCGACCCAAAGCGGTTCCGCGCCGGATTCCGTTTGCCGCAAGAGGTTGACCCCTGGCGATGCGATATCCGAAAGCCGGATGAGTCCGTCCCGCTAGAATCGGAGGTTTCCCGCCAGTCCCGCCCAGCCATGTCGCACATCCTCCAATCCATCCCCACCGGCCACAAGGTCGGCCTCGCGTTCTCCGGCGGTCTCGACACCAGCGCGGCGCTGCACTGGATGCGCGCCAAGGGCGCCATCCCCTACGCCTACACCGCCAACCTCGGCCAGCCCGACGAGAGCGACTACGACGAGATCCCGCGCAAGGCGCTCGCCTACGGCGCCGAGAAGGCGCGACTCGTCGACTGCCGCGCAGCACTCGTCGCCGAAGGGATCGCCGCGCTGCAGTCGGGCGCGTTCCACATCTCGACCGCCGGCGCCACCTACTTCAACACCACGCCGATCGGGCGCGCGGTCACCGGCACCATGCTCGTCGTCGCCATGCGCGAGGACGACGTGCACGTCTGGGGCGACGGCAGCACCTTCAAGGGGAACGACATCGAGCGCTTCTACCGCTACGGCCTGCTCGCCAATCCGGGTCTGCGCATCTACAAGCCGTGGCTCGACGCCGCGTTCATCGACGAGCTGGGCGGCCGCAAGGAGATGTCGGAGTACCTCATCAAGGCGGGCTTCGGGTACAAGATGAGCGTGGAGAAGGCGTACTCGACCGACTCCAACCTCCTCGGCGCCACGCACGAGGCGAAGGATCTCGAATTCCTGAACAAGGGCATCCGCATCGTCGAGCCGATCATGGGCGTGGCGTTCTGGCGCGACGACGTGGCGGTCAAGGCGGAGGAAATCAGCGTGCGCTTCGAGGAGGGACGTCCCGTCGCGCTCAACGGGCGGACCTTCGCCGACGAGGTGGCGCTGATGCTCGAGGCCAACGCGATCGGCGGCCGTCACGGGCTCGGGATGAGCGACCAGATCGAGAACCGCATCATCGAGGCGAAGAGCCGCGGCATCTACGAGGCGCCGGGGATGGCGCTGCTCTTCGCGGCCTACGAGCGGCTCGTGACCGGCATCCACAACGAGGACACGATCGAGCAGTACCGCGACAACGGCCGCAAGCTGGGCCGCCTGCTCTACCAGGGCCGGTGGTTCGATTCGCAGGCGATGATGCTGCGCGACACGGCGCAGCGCTGGGTCGCGCGCGCGGTCACCGGCGAGGTCACGCTGGAACTGCGCCGCGGCAACGACTGGTCGATCCTCGACACGGTGAGTCCCAACCTCACCTACAGGCCCGAGCGCCTCACGATGGAGAAGGGCGAGGGCGCCTTCACGCCGCAGGACCGCATCGGGCAACTTACCATGCGCTCGCTCGACATCGCGGACACGCGCGAGAAGCTCATGGTGTACACGAAAACGGGCCTCATCGCGCCGTCGGAGAGTTCGCCGCTGCCACGGCTGCGCGACGCCTCGGACGCCACCGGCGGGGACAGGGAGTAGCGCCGCCGCTGCTGTGCCGGCCGCGTCTTGGCCAGCGCCAGACGGTGGCGGTCGATGGGCCGCGGCAACCACCCGGCGGGCGCATCACGCGACACGTGTGCGTCGCGCGGTTCGCGGGCGTCGCCCGGCGTGCAGGTGCTGCCCGGCCCGTGTGCTTCGCTACTCCACCTGCCTCGCTACTCCACTTTGATGCCGAGCTTCTTCACGATCGGCAGGGAGCGGCTCGTCTCGCCTTCGATGAGCGCCGCGAAATCGGCCGGCGTGCCGCCGACGAGGTCGAAGCCGAAGGCATTCATCTTCTTCACGATCTCGGGGTCCTTCAGGATCGCGTTGACGTCGGCGTTGATCTTCTGGATGGTCGCCGGGGGCGTCGCCGCGGGCACCACGAGGCCGTTCCAGGCGAGCGCTTCGAAGCCTGGATAGGTCTCGGCGATCGCAGGCAGATCGGGCAGCAGCGGGAAGCGCTTGGGTGTGGTCACCGCGATCGCCCGGAGCTTGCCGGCCTGGACCTGCGCCTGCAGCGGCTGCATGACCGCGAAGATCATCTGTGTTTCACCCTGCACCGTCGACAGCACGGCCGGCGGCGAGCCGTTGAAGGGCACGTGCACCGCGTCGATGCCCGCCGCCGACTTCAGCATCTCGGCATTGAGGTGCGACGAGCTGCCCTGACCCACCGAGGCGAAGTTGAGCTTGCCGGGATTGGCCTTGGCCCACGCCACGAGGTCGGCCACCGTCTTGACGGGCAGGGCCGCATTGACCGCGAGCACGTTGGGCTGGCTCGACGTGATGATGACGGGAGCCAGGTCCCGCTTGACGTCGTAGGGCACCTTGGTGATGAGCGGGCCGGTGGCAAGCGGGCCGTTGAAGCCCAGCAGCATCACGCTGCCGTCGGCGGGAGCGCGCGCCACCTCCGCGGTGGCGAGCGCTCCGCCCGCGCCGGGCTTGTTGTCGACGATGAAGGGCTGGCCGTACTTGTCCTTGAGCTTGTCGCCAATGGCGCGCGCGAGCACGTCGAGCGAGCTGCCGGCGGGCGCCGGCACGACGATGTGCACGGGCTTGTCGGGCCAGGACTGGGCGAGTGCGGCGCCGGCCGCGAAGGGGACGGCGAGCGCGAGGGCGAGGGTGGCGAGAAGGCGGGGTCGCATCTTGGAGGGTCTCCTGGATTCCTGTCTTGTGAGGTTGCAGCAACGTTGGGCGCCTGCGCGCCAGCAGGGCGCTCGGGCGGGTGTCTGGCAGGTGTGGTGCAGGCGCCGAGCAGGCGTCAGGCGACGCGCCCGCACACGAGATACTCGAGCAGCGCCTTCTGCGCGTGGAGGCGATTCTCCGCCTCGTCCCACACCACGCTCTGCGGTCCGTCGATCACGTCGGCGGCGACTTCCTCGCCGCGATGCGCCGGCAGGCAGTGCATGAAGAGGGCGTCGGGATCCGCCTGCCGCATCATGTCGGCGTCGACCATCCAGTCGGCAAAGGCCTTCCTGCGTGCGTCGTTCTCGGCTTCGAAGCCCATGCTCGTCCACACGTCGGTGGTCACGAGGTGCGCGCCACGGCAGGCCTCCATCGGATCGGTGAACGTGCGGTAGTGCGCGCGGTACGGCGCGCCCATCGCGCTACCCACTTCGTAGCCCGCGGGGGCGGCCACATGCACGGTGAAGCCCAGCAGCGCCGCGGCCTGGATCCAGGTGTTGCACATGTTGTTGCCGTCGCCGATCCACGCCACGGTGCGCCCCGTGATAGCCCCGCGGTGCTCGACGAAGGTGTAGAGGTCGGCCAGGATCTGGCAGGGGTGGTACTCGTTGGTGAGGCCGTTGATGACGGGCACCCGCGAGTACTCGGCGAAACGCTCGATGATGGCCTGCTCGAAGGTGCGGATCATCACCACGTCGACCATGCGCGAGATCACCCGCGCGACGTCCTCGATCGGCTCGCCGCGCGAGAGTTGCGTGTCGCCGCGATTGAGGTTGATGGCGATGCCGCCCAACTGGAACATCCCCGCCTCGAACGACACCCGCGTGCGCGTCGACGCCTTCTCGAACACCATGGCGAGCGTCCGGTCGCGCAGCGGCTGGTAGAGCACGTAGCGCTTGAAGCGGTCCTTGATCCAGCGCGTGCGCTCGAAGAGATAGGCGATCTCGTCGCGCGAGAAGTCGGCGAACTGCAGGAAGTGCTTCGGTGCCGCGGCGGGCGCGGGGGACGGCGAGGGCAGTGAGGCCATGGCAATGCGGGACCGGAGCCTGGCATCTGCGCGTGGGCGCCGATGCGTCCGGCATCATTGTCATTCAAAACAGGATACTAGCATCCGTGCCGGCGAGGCGGATGCCGCGCGCGTCGAACCCGGTCCGGGCGGCGAGGCGGCTCATGCGCGCACCCGCAGCGACGTCACCGAATCCCGGCGAGAGGATCCCCAAAAGCAAGACGGCGCCGTCAGGCGCCGTCCGTTGCGAGCGGAATGCCGGAACTACGCGAGTGCCTTGATCGCCTGCGACAGGCGCGACTTGGTGCGCGAGACCATGTTCTTGTGGACGATCTTCTTGTCGGCGATGCGGTCCATGACCGCCTGCGAGTCCTGCATCACCTTGGTCGCGGCAGCCTTGTCGCCGGAAGCGATGGCCTTGCGGACCTTCTTCACCGCGGTGCGGAGCTCGGACTTCTGGCTCGCGTTGCGCTTGCGCGTGGCTTCCGCCTGACGGGCGCGCTTCTTCGCTTGGGCCGAATTGGCCATGGATCGGATTCCTGTCGATGCGGGGCTTGCCGCAAGCCTTTGGACCAACGGGGTCGCTTCGGCCGGAAACGGGAAGCGACGGGAAGCGTTGGTGGCGGACAAGCCCCCGGTTTGGATAAGTCGGGGTTAGCCAGTAATAATAGCGCGTTTTTGCTCGCCGGACAAGGCGACCGACGTGGGCGTCCACGCTCGCGCGGCGCGCCCCGAGCCATGGCGGCGGGGCGTCGAACCTGCCGGCCGCTTCCGCGTCCCATCTTCCTGCCGTCCTCGCGCCGCCGCCTTGAACCTCCTTCGCACCCTGACCACGGTCAGCGGGATGACACTCCTGTCCCGCATCACCGGCCTCGCCCGCGAGAGCCTCAAGGCCACGATCTTCGGCGCCGGGGCGGCGATGGACGCCTTCGAAGTCGCCTTTCGCCTGCCCAATATCCTGCGCCGAATGTTCGCGGAGGGGGCGTTCTCGCAGGCCTTCGTTCCGATCCTCTCCGAATACCAGCGCCAGCGCGGCACGGACGCCACCCGCGATCTCGTCGGGCGCGTCGGAGCGCTGCTGGCGCTGGTGCTGCTCGGCGTCACGGTGCTGGGCGTAGTGGCGGCTCCCTGGCTCGTGTATCTCCTGGCGAGCGGGTTCGCGGCCACGCCGGGAAAGGTGGAGCTCACCGCACAGATGATCCGGATCGTCTTCCCGTACATCCTCTTCGTGTCGCTCGTCTCGCTCGCGGGCGGCGTGCTCAACGTATACCGGCGCTTCGCGATTCCGGCGTTCACGCCGGTGCTGCTCAACCTGTCGATCATCGGCGCCGCGATCTTCCTGTCGCGCTTCTTCGATCCACCGATCCTGGCGCTGGCCTGGGGTGTGGCCATCGGCGGCGTCGCGCAGCTCGCCTTCCAGATCGCGCCGCTCGCGCGCATCGGCATGCTGCCGCGGCCGAGGCTCGACTTCCGCGACGAGGGCGTACGCCGCATCCTCCTGCTCATGGGCCCGGCGGCGATCGGCGTCTCGGCGGCGCAGATCTCGGCGCTCATCAACACGCAGCTCGCCGCGCTCCTGGGCGACGGCCGCATCTCGTGGATCACCTTCGCGGACCGGCTCATGGAGTTCCCGAGCGCGCTCCTCGGCGTGGCGCTCGGCACCGTGCTGCTGCCCTCGCTGTCCAAGCACCACGCCGACGACAATCCTGAAGCGTACTCGGCGCTCCTCGACTGGGGCCTGCGGCTCGCCTTCCTGCTCGCGCTGCCGGCGGCACTTGCGCTGTGGCTGCTCTCGGTGCCCCTCGTGACCACGCTCTACCAGTACGGCAAGTTCGGTGTCGAGGACGTGTGGCAGACGCGGGCGGCGCTCCTGGGTTACGCCGTGGGGCTCACCGCGCTCATCCTGGTCAAGATCCTTGCACCCGGCTTCTATGCGCGCCAGCACATGCGCACGCCGGTGACCATCGCCTTCGTCACCGTGCTCGTCACGCAGAGCTTCGCGGTCATCCTGATGTGGCCGATGGGGCACGCGGGCCTCACGCTCGCCACGAGCCTCGGGGCCTGCGTGAATGCCGGGGCGCTCTTCTGGTTCCTGCGCCGGCGCGGCCACTACCAGCCGGGGCCGGGCTGGTGGCTCTTTCTCGGCAAGGTTGCCGTCGCGCTCGTGGTGCTGGCGGGCGTGCTGTACTGGCTGACGTCGCCGGCGGCGGTGTGGTTCTCCGCCGGACTCGCCGAGCGCGCCGCGCGGCTCGCAGGTCTCGTGGCGGCGGGTGCGGCGGCGTACTTCGCGACGCTGTTCGCCCTGGGCTTCCGGCTCTCGGATTTCAGCCGGCGCGAGGCCTGACGGGCCCGCCGGCAGGCGCCGCCCGTCGTGTCGTCAGTCGCCGCTGCCCTTGCGATGCGGGCAGCGCGGCTTGGTGCAATCGGCGTACAGGTACAGCGCGTGGTCGGTGATCTCGAAGCCGCGATCGCGCGCGATCTTCGTCTGGCGCTTCTCGATCTCGGCGTCGTAGAACTCCTCGACCCGCCCGCACTGGATGCAGACGAGATGATCGTGATGCGTGCCCTGGTTGAGCTCGAAGACCGCCTTGCCTGATTCGAAGTGATGTCGCACGAGGAGCCCCGCCTGCTCGAACTGCGTGAGCACCCGGTAGACCGTGGCGAGGCCGATGTCGAGGCCGTCGTTCAGGAGCAGCTTGTAGACGTCCTCCGCCGTGAGATGCCGCACCTTCGACGACTCGAAGAGATTGATGATCTTGAGCCTCGGCAGGGTGGCCTTGAGGCCGGCACTCTTCAGATCCTGCGGTGACGACATGGGTATTGTCCTTGGCGACGTCGCTCTCATCCGTCCGTCCGCGTGAACTGGCGGATCCGGTGCGATGAGCAGCGGATAGGCGCAAAGCTATAATAGCGCGTTGCCTCGCGGCCGTGCCGTGCACATGTGCACCGGACCGGTTGCCGTCCGCTCCGTACCGACCCGTTTGCTGCCGATGCCCATCGTTCGCCTCGTCACCGCTCGCATCGACTTCGCCGCGCGCCGCGCCGGCCGGGGGCTCCTCGCGCTCGCGCTGGCGGGCGGGCTGGCGGCGTGCTCCACGCAGAACTCGTTCACCAAGATGGTCGACGACTACGTTCCGATCATCACGCAGTTCGGCGTCTACAAGCTCGACATCAACCAGGGCAACTACCTTTCGCAGGACATGGTGGACAAGCTCAAGGAGGGGCAGACCAAGGCGCAGGTCCGCGCCACGCTGGGCACGCCGCTCGTCACGAGCGCGTTCCGCGACAATCGCTGGGATTACGTGTACGAGTTCCAGCGCGGCGGGCGCGTCCGCGAGCACCGGCAGTTCACCGTCTATTTCAAGGACGATCTGCTCGCCCGCTGGGAAGGCGACGAGATGCCGCAGTCGGCGCAGGAGCTGAACCGCATCGCGGCCACGCGCTCGCTGCCACAGGACCCCTATGGCAAGGACTCCGGCATGATGGGCAAGGTCATCGACTTCTTCAAGAAGATCGTCGACCCCGCGGCCGCGGCCACGCCGTAGCGATCGCCGTGCCAGGGCTGCGCGTCGTGGTGGCGGGGGCGGGCGGGCGCATGGGGCGCGAGCTGGTCGCGGCGGTGTGCGCCGACTCGCGCTTCGCGCTGACGGCGGCGCTCGACCTGCCCGGCAGTCCGGTCGTCGGAACGCAGGCCGGAGGCGTCACGATCGGCACCGACATCGATGCGGCCATCGCCGCGAGCGATGTCCTCATCGATTTCACGCGCCCGGCAGGGACCCTCGCGCACCTTGCCGCCTGCGCCCGTCACGGCGTGGCGGCGGTGATCGGCACCACGGGCATGGACGACGCGCAGAAGGCGGCGCTGCACGACCACGGGCGCACGATCCCGATCGTGTTCGCCGCCAACACCAGCGTGGGGGTCACGGTGCTGCTCTCGCTCGTCGAGCAGGCGGCGAGGGCGCTCGGATCCGGCTTCGACGTCGAGGTCATGGAGATGCACCATCGCCACAAGGTGGATGCGCCGTCGGGTACCGCGCTGCGCCTTGGTGAGGCGGCGGCCGCGGGGCTCGGGACGTCGCTGCCCGAGGCCGGCGTCTACGCGCGCCACGGCGATACGGGTGAGCGCAAGGGCGGCAGTATCGGCTTCGCGTCGCTGCGCGGGGGCGACGTCGTCGGTGAGCACGTGGTGATCTTCGCCGGCGAAGGCGAGCGCGTGGAGATCGCGCATCGCGCGACGTCGCGCCAGCTTTTCGTGAACGGCGCCCTGCGCGCGGCCGAGTTCGTGGGTGCACGGCGCGCCGCCGGCGCCCGCGGTGTCTTCGACATGCCCGACGTCCTCGGGCTTCGCTGATGGCGCATCCCTTCGATCTCTCCGGGCGCGTGGCGCTGGTCACCGGCGGCGGGTCGGGACTCGGGTTCGCCATCGCCGAGGGGCTCGCCGCCGCCGGCGCGCGCGTGGTGATCAACGGCCGCAACCGCGACAAGCTCGATGCCGCGCTCGAGCGTCTCGCCGAGGCCGGACAGGCGGCGAGCGTGTGCGCCTTCGACGTCACCGACGAGGCGGCCGTCGCCTCGGGCGTGGCCGAGATCGAGGGCGCGATCGGCGCCATCGACATCCTCGTCAACAATGCCGGCATGAATCATCGCAAGGCGCTCGACGCCTTCACGCTCGAGGAGTGGCGCGAGGTGCAGGCCGTCAACGCCGACGGGCCGTTCCTGATGTCGCGCGCGGTGCTGCCCGGCATGCGCTCGCGCCGGCGCGGCAAGATCGTGAACATCGGCTCGATCGCCTCCGATCTCGGGCGGCCCAACATCGTCCCCTATGCCGTCAGCAAGGGCGCCATCAAGATGCTCACGCGCGCGCTCGCGGTGGAGGCGGCGGCATACAACGTGCAGGTCAACGCCATCGCGCCGGGCTTCTTCGACACCGAGATGAACGCGCCGCTCATGGCGAACGAGACGTTCTCGTCGTGGGTCCTGCGGCGCACGCCCGCCGCTCGCTGGGGACAGCCGCGCGAGATCGCGGGCGCGGCCGTGTTCCTCGCCTCGCCGGCCGCGGATTTCGTGACGGGCCACGTCCTGTACGTCGACGGCGGCTTCAGCGCGAGCTACTAGCCGGCCGGCGGGGCGAGCGCGACTCGCTTCGAAGGGAAATCGGGGCCGGTTCCCAGCGGGATGCATGGCGCTTCGCTTTGCCGGCGAGTGCGTTTCGAGGTACAATCCACAAGGTCAGCGGGGGAGGTCGAGCGCGGTTCGACCTTCCCCGTTTCCACGTCCAATCGCGGCGTGGGCGCGCCTCGCGCGACCCTTTGCGTGCCGTCTGCACGCGCCGATTCGCCATGAACGCCCCCGACACCGCCGTCGCCACGAAAGCCGCGCTGTTTCCGCCGGTGGTGCCCGCCATCCTGGCGCTCGCCGACGGCACGGTCTTTCGCGGGCGCGCCATCGGCGCCGCGGGCGTGGCCACCGGCGAGGTCGTGTTCAACACCGCGATGACGGGATACCAGGAGATCCTCACCGATCCCTCGTACGCCGGCCAGATCGTCACGCTCACGTACCCGCACATCGGCAACGCGGGCGTGAACGCCGAAGACGTCGAGTCGACCCGCATCCACGCCGCGGGTCTCGTGATCCGCGACCTGCCGCGCCTCGCGTCGAACTGGCGCATGACGGACGACCTCGCCTCGTACCTGCGCGACGCCAACGTGGTCGGCATCGCCGATCTCGACACCCGGAAGCTCACGCGCCTGCTGCGCGAGAAGGGGGCGCAGAACGGCTGCATCGTGGCGGCTGCGGGACTCGACACGCACGCCGAGGGCGACGCCGTCACGCGCGCCCGCGCCGTCCCCTCGATGGCTGGCCTCGACCTCGCGCAGGAGGTCACCTGCACCACGCCCTACGACTGGACCGGCAGCGCCTGGGCGCTGGGCGAGGGCTATCGCGAGCTTCGCGATCCGCGCTTCCACGTGGTGGCCTGCGACTACGGCGTGAAGCACAACATCCTGCGCCGGCTCGCCGAGCGCGGCTGCCGCATCACCGTGGTGCCGGCGAGGACGACGGCGCGCGAGGTGCTCGCCCTGAAACCCGACGGCGTCTTCCTCAGCAACGGTCCCGGCGATCCGGAGCCCTGCGGCTACGCCATCGAGGCGATACGCGCGATCGTCGATGCGGGCCTGCCCACGTTCGGCATCTGCCTCGGCCACCAGCTCCTGGGGCTTGCCGCGGGAGGGCGCACGCTCAAGATGAAGTTCGGCCACCACGGGGCCAACCACCCGGTGCTCGACCGCGACACCGGACAGGTGCTCATCACGAGCCAGAATCACGGCTTTGCGGTGGATCCCGCTTCGCTGCCCGACGACATCCGCGTCACCCACGTCTCGCTCTTCGACGACACCCTGCAGGGCTTCGCGTGGAAGGACAAGCCGGTGTTCTGCTTCCAGGGTCACCCCGAAGCGAGCCCCGGCCCGCACGACGTCACCTACCTCTTCGACCGCTTCGTCAGATCGATGGAGCAGCGCAAGTGATCGGCTCCGCGACCGTGCCGACCTGGCGTCGGCACGGTACTTCTGTCCTCTGTCCTCTGTCCTCTGTCCTCTGATGCCGAAGCGCACCGACCTCCAGAGCATTCTCATCATCGGCGCCGGCCCGATCATCATCGGGCAGGCGTGCGAGTTCGACTACTCGGGGGCGCAGGCGTGCAAGGCGTTGCGGGAAGAGGGCTACCGCGTGATCCTCGTCAACAGCAATCCGGCGACGATCATGACCGATCCCGAGATGGCCGACGTCACCTACATCGAGCCCATCACGTGGCAGATGGTGGCCGCGATCATCGAGCGCGAACGTCCCGACGCGCTGCTGCCGACGATGGGCGGGCAGACGGCATTGAACTGCGCGCTCGACCTCGCGCGGGAGGGCGTGCTCACCAGGTTCGATGTGGAGCTCATCGGTGCGTCGAAGAAGGCGATCGACAAGGCCGAGGACCGCGAGAAATTCAAGGCGGCGATGACGCGCATCGGACTCGGTTCCGCGCGCTCGGGCATCGCGCACAGCCTGGAGCAGGCGCTCGAGGTGCAGGCCGCCATCGGCTTCCCGGCCGTGCTGCGGCCTTCGTTCACGCTGGGTGGCACCGGCGGCGGCATCGCCTACAACAAGGACGAGTTCGTCGACATGGTGAAGCGCGGGCTCGAGATGTCGCCCACGCACGAGATGCTGATCGAGGAATCGCTTCTCGGCTGGAAAGAGTTCGAGATGGAGGTGGTGCGCGACCGCAAGGACAACTGCATCATCGTGTGCTCCATCGAGAATCTCGATCCCATGGGTGTGCACACCGGGGACTCGATCACGGTCGCGCCGGCGCAGACGCTCACCGACAAGGAATACCAGATCATGCGCGATGCGAGCATCGCCGTGCTGCGCGAGGTGGGCGTGGACACCGGCGGCTCCAACGTGCAGTTCGCGATCCATCCCGAGGACGGCCGCATGGTCGTCATCGAGATGAATCCGCGGGTGTCGCGCTCCTCCGCGCTGGCGTCCAAGGCCACCGGCTTTCCGATCGCCAAGGTCGCTGCCAAGCTCGCGGTGGGCTACACCCTCGACGAGCTCAGCAACGAGATCACGGGCGGCGAGACGCCGGCCTCCTTCGAGCCCACGATCGACTACGTCGTCACCAAGGTGCCGCGCTTCGCCTTCGAGAAGTTCAAGCAGGCGGACGATCGGCTCACGACTCAGATGAAGTCGGTGGGCGAGGTCATGGCGATCGGCCGCACGTTCCAGGAGTCGCTGCAGAAGGCGTTGCGCGGCCTCGAGACCGGCGTGGACGGCTTCAACCTGAAGACCGTCGATCCGGAGACGATCGGTGACGAACTCGCGTATCCGCGTGCCGAGCGCCTGTGGTACGTGGCGGATGCCTTCGGCATCGGGATGACGCTCGAGGAGATCCACGCGCATACCCGGATCGACCGGTGGTTCCTCGAGCAGATCCGGGAGATCGTGGAGCTCGAGCTGAAGCTCGAGAAGCGCACGCTCGGGGAGCTCACCAGGGACGAGGTGCGCGAGCTCAAGCGCAAGGGATTTGCCGACCGTCGCCTCGCCCATCTCCTGAAGTCGACGGAGGGCGAGGTGCGGGCGCGCCGGCACGAGCTCGGGGTGCGCCCGGTATTCAAGCGGGTCGATACCTGCGCGGCGGAGTTCGCGACGAGGACGGCCTACATGTACTCCACCTACGAGGAGGAGTGCGAGGCCGAGCCGACCGACCGCAAGAAGGTGATGGTGCTCGGCGGCGGTCCCAACCGCATCGGCCAGGGCATCGAGTTCGACTATTGCTGCGTGCACGCGGCGATGGCGCTGCGCGAGGACGGCTACGAGACCATCATGGTCAACTGCAATCCGGAGACGGTGTCGACCGACTACGACACGTCGGACCGGCTGTACTTCGAGCCGCTGACGCTCGAGGACGTGCTCGAGATAGTGCACGTGGAAAAGCCGTGGGGCGTGATCGTGCAGTACGGCGGCCAGACGCCGCTGAAGCTCGCCCGCGACCTCGAGAAGAACGGCGTTCCCATCATCGGCACCGCCCCCGACATGATCGACATGGCGGAGGACCGGGAGCGCTTCCAGCAGATGCTGCATCGGCTCGGCCTGTTGCAGCCTCCGAACCGCACCGCGCGCACCGAGGAGGAAGCGATGCGGGCGGCCGCTGACATCGGCTACCCTCTGGTGGTGCGTCCTTCCTACGTGCTCGGGGGGCGCGCCATGGAGATAGTGCACGAGCAGCGGGAGCTCGAGCGCTACATGCGCGAGGCGGTCAAGGTCAGCAACGACTCGCCGGTGCTGCTCGACCGGTTCCTGAGCGACGCCGCCGAGGTGGACGTCGATGCGGTGAGCGACGGCCGCGACGTCGTGATCGGCGGGGTGATGGAGCATATCGAGCAGGCCGGCGTGCACTCCGGCGATTCGGCGTGCTCGCTGCCGCCCTATTCCCTTCCCGCTTCGATCGTGCAGGAACTGCGCGAGCAGACCGTGGCGATGGCCCGGGCGCTCAATGTGGTCGGTCTCATGAACGTGCAGTTCGCGATCCAGTTCGACGCGTCCCGCAAGGGCACGGTGTACGTCCTCGAGGTGAATCCGCGCGCCTCGCGCACGGTTCCCTACGTGTCCAAGGCCACGGGACGGCCGCTTGCGAAGGTGGCGGCTCGCTGCATGGTCGGCCAGTCGCTCGCCGGGCAGGGCGTCGCCGGAGAGATCGTGCCGCCGTACTATTCGGTGAAGGAGGCGGTGTTTCCCTTCATCAAGTTCCCGGGCGTGGACACCGTCCTCGGGCCCGAGATGAAATCGACGGGCGAGGTGATGGGCGTCGGCGAGTCCTTCGGCGAGGCCTTCGTGAAGAGCCAGCTCGCCGCAGGCGTGAAGTTGCCGGCATCCGGACGGGTGTTCATCAGCGTGCGCAACGCCGACAAGGCGCGCGTGATCGAGACCGCCAGGATGCTCGCCGAGCTGGGCTTCGAGCTCGTCGCCACGCGGGGCACCGCGGCGGCGCTCGAGGCGGCGGGCGTATCGGTAGCTGTGGTGAACAAGGTTGCGGAGGGGCGGCCGCACATCGTCGACATGCTGAAGAACGACGAGATCGCGATCGTCGTCAACACCGTCGAGGAGAAGCGCGCCGCGATCCAGGACAGCTATCACATCCGGCGCGCGGCCCTGGTGGACCAGGTGCCCACCTTCACCACGCTCGATGGCGCGCGCGCCGCGGCCATCGGCATGCGGGCGATGCGCGGGCTCACGCCCTACGCCATCCAGGCGTTGCACGAACGTTTGAGGTAGCGATTCTCGCCGGACGTTCCCAACGGGCCCGGCGTTCCCAAGGGCTGGTCCCGCGTTGCCGGCCCCCACTCGAGGCAGGAAGGACGATGAGCAAGATCCCGATGACGGTCGAAGGCGAGAGGAAGCTCAAGGCGGAGCTCGCACGCCTGAAATCGGTCGAGCGCCCGGCCATAATCCAGGCCATCGCGGAGGCTCGCTCGCATGGCGACCTCTCCGAGAATGCCGACTACGATGCCGCCAAGGAGCGGCAGGGCTTCATCGAGGGCCGGATTCAGGAGATCGAGGGCAAGCTCGCCAACGCGCAGGTGATCGATCCGACGTCGCTCGACGTCGAGCACGTGGTCTTCGGTGCCACCGTCGAGCTCGAGGACGGCGAGAGTGGGGCGCAGGTGACCTACCAGATCGTCGGTGACGACGAGGCCGACATCAAGCACGGCAAGATCTCGGTCAGCTCGCCGATCGCGCGGGCGCTCATCGGCAAGGCGGAAGGCGACGCCGCCGACGTTGCCGCACCGGGCGGCGTGCGCAGCTACGAGATCCTGGCGATCCGCTACCAGTAGCGCCTTCGGCGTGCCGCGGCCGAAGCCGGCGCACCGGCGGCGTCGCGGCCCACCGCCGTTCGTCGGCGTTCCCGATACGCGCGCCCGCCGGACGCTGGCAACGCCGCACCTGCGTGCGCATCTGCGGTCTCAATGGGCCGATCCGGCAGCCTATGACAATGGAATAAACATCGCGCAGGCGTAGCTGCGGCGCGACAAATCACATCGTTTCCTGTTGCAGATTCGGGTCCTGGACCGCGCTGACACCATGGGTTTTCGGTAGTATGTTGGTCGCAGGAATGTGGCGGTTCCGGTCTGGAACAGTTGCTGCTTTCTGATCCAGCCGCACCACCTTCCTTCGTCGGTAGAGGTCTTATGCAGCAACGCGCGCCGTTCCGGGTCGTCGTCGTCACGCCGTTCGAGCAGCCCAATGCCGTCATGGCGATCGCTGCGGCGCGGGCCGGGGCACTTGGCATCCTTGGCCTCGGTCGCGACTCCCAGCGCAATCGTGACGCGCTGCGCAAGCTCGAAGGGGCCGACGCCGGCGCCTTGGGCGTGCGCATTCCGGCTGGCGTGGTGATGTCCGCTGGCGATCTTCCCGCAAGCGTGGGCACCGTGGTGCTCGAAGCGGGGACCGACATCGCGACCTTTGCGGGACGCAGCGTCCTCGTCGAAGTCGCCTCGCTCGCGGAGGCGCGCGCGGCGGTCGCCGCTGGCGCCGCCGGCGTCATCGCCAAGGGCACGGAGAGCGGTGGCCGCGTGGGCGACGAGACGACCTTCGTACTCGTGCAGTCGCTCGCTTCGCATCTGGCGGTTCCCATCCATGCGCAGGGCGGCATCGGCCTGCGCACCGCCGCCGCGTGCATCGCGGGCGGCGCAGCCGGCGTGGTGCTCGACGCGCAGATGGCGCTGGTGCGCGAGTCGACGCTCGCCGCCGAGGTCAAGTCAGCGATCGCTGCCATGGACGGCAGCGAGACCACGCTCGTCGACGGCCATCGCGTGTACTCCCGTCCCGACCTGCCGCTGCGCGAGATCGCGGCCCGCGGCGTGGCGACGAGCCTCGGCGCCGCTGATCTGCGCCGCGATCTCCTTCCCGCGGGGCAGGACGCCGCCTTCGCTCGCTCGCTTGCTGCACGCTTCCGCACCACCGGCGGCCTCGTGCGCGGCCTGCTCGCCGCGATCGAGCGCAACCTGGCCGATGCCCGCGGGCAGCACGCACTGCGCGAAGGCGCGCCGCTCGCCGCGCGGCACGGCTTCCGCTATCCCGTCCTGCAAGGGCCGATGACGCGGGTGTCCGATCGCGCGGCATTCGCCGACGCCGTTGCCACCGCCGGCGGCCTGCCGTTCCTCGCGCTCGCGCTGATGCGCGGACACGAGGTCGAGGCGTTGCTCGCGGAGGCCTCGCGGCGCCTGGCCGGCAAGACGTGGGGCGTGGGCATCCTGGGTTTCGTCCCGCAGGAACTGCGCGACGAGCAACTGGCCGTGGTGCAGAAGTTCCGGCCGCCGATGGCGCTCATCGCGGGGGGGCGTCCGGCCCAGGCCAAGCCGCTCGAGGACGCCGGCACCAGCACGTTCCTGCACATTCCGTCGCCCGGACTGCTCGACCTCTTCCTGAAGCAGGGCGCGCGCAGGTTCGTGTTCGAGGGCTCCGAGTGCGGCGGCCACGTCGGCCCCCGCACGAGTTTCGCGTTGTGGGAACTGCAGATCGAGCGTCTGCTCGCGCAGCCGTCGTGCGACGACCTCGAGGTCGTGTTCGCCGGCGGCATCCACGATGCGCGTTCGGCGGCGATGGTGGCCGCGATGGCGGCACCGCTGGTGGCGCGCGGCGCGGCGGTCGGCGTCCTGATGGGCACCGCGTACCTCTTCACGCAGGAGGCGGTGGCGTGCGGCGCCATCCAGCCGGCCTTCCAGGAAGCGGCACTCGCCTGCGAGGGCACCGTGCTGCTCGAGACGGCGCCCGGGCATTCCACGCGCTGCGCCGACACCGAGTACGTGCGCATGTTCCAGCGCGAGCGCGAGCGGCTCGCGGCGGAAGGCGTCGCGCCGCAGGCGATGTGGCAGCAGCTCGAGGAGTTGAATCTCGGCCGCCTGCGCATCGCCGCCAAGGGCGTCGTGCGCGAAGGTGACCGGCTGGTGAACGTCGATGCCGGCGTGCAGCGTCGGGAAGGCATGGTGATGCTTGGCCAGGTTGCCGCGCTTCGCGACGGCGTCGTGCACGTCGCCGACCTCCATCGCGACGTCACCGAGGGCTCGGCCGCGCAGCTCGACGCCCTGCCGCAGGCGAGTGCACCTTCTGCCGGCGAGCGCACGGACGGCATCGCCATCGTGGGCATGGCCGCGATCATGCCCGGCGCGAGCGACCTCGAGGCGTTCTGGTCGAACATCGTGAACGGCGTGAACAGCATCCGCGAAGTGCCCGCGGCGCGCTGGCGCACGTCCACGTTCTTCGATCCGCAGTCGATGAGCGGCGAGATGACTCCCTCCAAGTGGGGCGGCTTCCTCGATCCCTATCCGTTCGATCCGCTGTCCTATGGCATTCCGCCGCTGTCGCTTGCGGCCATCGAGCCCGTGCAGCTGCTGGCGCTCGAGGCCTCGCGGCGTGCGCTCGACGATGCCGGCTACGGTGCCGGCGCGCGCGACTTCGATCGCGACGGCACGGCGGTGATCTTCGGCGCCGAGGCCGGCACCGACCTCGCCAGCGCGTACGGCTTCCGGGCGCTGTGGCGCCAGTACGTCGGCGACATTCCCGCGGAGCTCGCCGCTGCCTTGCCGTCGATGACCGAGGACTCGTTCCCCGGCATCCTCGCCAACGTGATCGCCGGCCGCGTGGCCAATCGTCTGGATCTCGGCGGCAGCAACTACACCGTCGACGCCGCGTGCGCGTCGTCGCTCGCCGCCGTCGACGTCGCGTGCAAGGAGCTCACGTCCGGCAGCAGCGACATGGTCGTGTGCGGCGGCGCCGACATGCACAACAGCATCGTCGACTATCTCGCGTTCTCGAGCGTGCACGCGCTCTCGCCCACTGGCCAGTGCCGCACCTTCGATGCATCGGCCGACGGCATCGCCCTCGGCGAAGGCGTGGCCACGATCGTCCTGAAGCGCCTTGCCGATGCCGAGCGCGACGGCGACCGCATCTATGCCGTGATCAAGGGGGTGGGCGGCGCGAGCGACGGCAAGAGCCTCGGCCTCACCGCACCGCGCGCGCAGGGGCAGCAGCGCACCCTCGAGCGCGCCTACCGCCGAGCCGGGGTGTCGCCGCGCGACGTGGGTCTCGTCGAGGCGCACGGCACGGGCACGGTGGTCGGCGACCGCACCGAGCTCGAGACGCTCAATCGTTTCTTCGGCGCTGCCGGCGTGCCGTCGGCGTCGATCGCGCTCGGTTCCGTCAAGTCGCAGATCGGCCATACCAAATGCGCTGCCGGCGTTGCCGGCCTCGTCAAGGCGGCGCTGTCGCTGCATCGCAAGGTGCTGCCGCCCACGCTCAACATCACGCAGCCGAATCCGGGTTGGACGCCGGCCTCGCCGTTCGTGATGTCGCCGGTGGCAAGACCCTGGCCGGCGCGCAGGCGCCACGCTGGCGTGTCCGCCTTCGGCTTCGGCGGCACGAACTTCCACGTGGTGCTGTCCGCCCACGATGCCGAGGAGCCGGCCACCGGGCTCACGCGCTGGCCGGCGGAGCTCTTCCTCCTTCGCGGCGAGGATCGCGCGGCGGCCCTCGAGCGCGCCGGGAAGCTCTTGCGCGTCGCTGCGGCGGACGAGCGCCCGCTTGCCGAACTCGCGCGCGCCACCTGCGAAGGTGACGCGCCCGTGCAGATTGCGATCGTCGCGCGCGACACCGAGGATCTGGCAAGGCGCATCGACCTCGCGCGCCAGGGCAAGGCGCAGAATTCGGGCCTGTTCTTCGCACCCGAGACGCGGGATGCGGGTGCCGGCATCGCCTTCATGTTCCCCGGCCAGGGCTCGCAGCGCGTGGGCATGCTGCGCGACCTCTTCGTCGCCTTCCCCGAACTGCAGCGCTACCTCGAGCAGGGCGCGCGCTGGAAAGATCTCGTCTTCCCGCCCACCGCCTGGACGCCGGAGGAGGAGGTGGCGCAACAGGCCGCGGTTACCGACACGCGCGTCGCGCAGCCGGCGCTCGGCATCGGCGGACTCGCCATGGCGAGCCTGCTGCAGCGCTTCGGGGTGCGTCCGGACATGCTCGCCGGCCACAGCTACGGCGAGCTGGTGGCGCTCACGGTCGCCGGTGCATTGCCGGAAGCCTCGCTCCTCGATCTTTCGGAGTTGCGCGGCCGGCGCATTCTCGAGTCCTGCGCCGATGCCGAGGACGCCGGGAGCATGGCCGCGGTCTCCGCCGACCGCGGCACGGTGGCCGCCGCGATCGAGGGCATCGAAGATGTCGTCATCGCCAACGAGAACTCGCCCGAGCAGTCGGTGATCTCTGGGCCCAGGCGTGCCGTGGAAGCCGCCGTCGAGAAGCTCCTGGCGGCGAGCGTGGCAGCCAAGGCGATCCCGGTCGCCTGCGCATTCCACAGTCCGCTGGTGAGGGGCGCGTGCGGCGCGTTCGAGCGTGACCTCGCCACCGTGAATGTGGGCCCGCCGGCGCTTCCCGTCTACTCGAACACCACCACCGGCGTGTACCCCGCGGATCCGAAGGCGATCCGCGACCTCCTCGCCCAGCACATCGGCGAGCCGGTGCGCTTCGCTGCCGAGGTCGAGGCGATGTATGCCGCCGGCGCGCGCATCTTCGTCGAGGCGGGCCCGGGTCGCGTGCTCACCGGCCTCGTGGGCCGCATCCTGGGCAAGCGTCCGCACGTGGCGATCGCCTGCGATCGCGGCGGAGAGAACGGCGTGGTGCAGTTTCTCCTCGCGCTCGCGCAACTCGCGGTGCAGGGCGTCCCCGTCGACAGCGATGCGCTCTTCGCCGACCGTGGCGTCGCCAGGATCTCGCTCGACGCACCGCCCGCGCCGCGCCGCTCGGCGAGCGCGTGGTGGGTCGACGGCCAGCGTGCCTGGCCGATGCACGGCGAGCCGCCCGCGCATGCACTGCGCCCGGTGATCGAGCCCATTCCCGTGCTGCAGGCGCCCGCCGTCGTCGCGCCCGCCGGCGAGCGCGACAACGTGGTGCTCGACTATCTGCGCAACGTGCGGGAGATGGTGGATGCGCAGCGCCGCGTGATGTTGTCGTACCTGGGCAGCGATCCGGGCGCGCGGTCCGCGCCCATCGAGGGGACCCTCGCGCACCCGGCGCTCGTCGAGAGCGCCGCGCCCGTGACGGCCGAGGTGGAGCTGAACGTCGCCGTCGAGGTGGTGGCGTCGCCGTCCGCCGTGAGCGGGCCGACGGACGTCACCGCGATGCTGCTGTCCATCGTCAGCGAGCGCACGGGCTATCCGCTCGAGATGCTTGACCTCGATCTCGACCTCGAGGCGGACCTTTCCATCGATTCGATCAAGCGCGTGGAGATCCTGGGTGCCGTGGCGGAGCGGCTGCGTCCCCGCGGCGGCGACATGCCGCAGGAGCTCCCGGAAGATCTCGTCGCGGTGAAGACGCTGCGTGGCATCGTGGAGGGGCTCGCTCCCCTGGTGAGCGACGCGACGACCATCGAGGTCACCGCCCAGTTGTCAGCGACGACCGTCGCGTCCGCGACGGGAGGGCAGCCGTCCGACGGCAGCGCGATCGCGCCGGGCAGCACGATGGCGGGTCATGTCGACCGCTACGTGGTCGAGCTCGCGCCGGCCGCCGCCGGCGCCCGCCAGTGGCAGCTTTCCGATCGCGCGATCTCGATCGTGGGCGGCGTTCCGCAGCTCGATTCGCTGCTCGCGAAGGAGCTCGCGGCCGCGGGGACGGCCAGCACCGTCGTTGCCGATCGGGGCACGACGACGATCACCACGGACGCGCTGGTGGACCTCACGCCGCTGCGTGCCGACTGGAAGGCCGATGACGTTCCCGTGCTGTTCACGCGCGTACGCGACGCGCTGCTCAAGGGTGCGAGCCACGTCATCGTGGCCGGGACCGCGAACGGCTACATGACCGACGATCTCGCCGGCGGCGCCGCCGGCGACCTGCATCCGTCCGCGGGGGGCGTGTCGGGAATGATCAAGAGCCTGCGCAAGGAGTGGCCGGACCGTCAGATCCGCGTGGCGAACTTCGCTTCGCGGCTAGCCGACGCCGACCTCGCGGCGCGGCTCATGGGCGAGCTCAACGTCGTCGACGATGCCGGCGAAGTGGGCTACTCGGAAGGGGGCGAGCGCGTGCGGCCCCGCGTGGTACGTGCAACCCTCGGCATGAACGGAACGAGCGCGAGCGACGCCGGCAACGACCCTGCGCACGCCGCCGCACACGGGAGCCACGATCCGCACGGCATGCGGACCAAGAAGCCGGTCGAGCTCGGGCCCGACGCCGTCGTGCTGGTCACGGGGGGGGCTCGCGGCATCACGGCCGCTGCCGCACTCGCGCTCGCGGAGCGCTTCCATTGCCGCCTTGAGCTCGTGGGGCGCACGCCCCTGCCCGCGGCCGCGGAGGCCGATGACCTCGTCAATGCCCGGGATCAGCGCGCGGTCCGTCAGGCGCTGATCGCGCGCGGCACGCTGAAGACGCCGCCGGAGATCGAGGCAGCGTGCGCGCGCGTGCTGGCGGAGCGCGAGGTGCGGCACAACATGGCGGCACTCGCGGCGGCCGGCTCGCAGGTCACCTATCACCAGCTCGACGTGCGCGACGGCGAGGCGCTCGGCCGGCTCATCGACGACCTGTACGCTCGCTACGGCCGCCTCGATGGCGTGATCCACGGCGCCGGCGTGATCGAGGACAAGCTCGCCCGCGACAAGACCTCCGCTTCGTTCGCCCGCGTGTTCGAAACCAAGGTGAACGGCGCGCTCGCCATCGCGCGCAAGGTGCGGCCCGACATCGGCTTCGTGGTCTTCTTCTCGAGCATCGCCTCCACTTTCGGCAGCCGCGGGCAGTCCGACTACGCCGCGGCGAACGACTTCCTCGATCGCCTCGCGGTGAAGCTCAACGCCGCGCTCGACGGACGCGTGCTCTCGATCAACTGGGGTCCGTGGGGTGCTACCGGAATGATGTCACCGGAGCTCGAGCGCGAGTATGCGCGGCGCGGCATAGGGCTCATCGAGCCGGCAGCGGGCGTCGCGAGCTTCATGGACGAGCTCCTGCACGGCGGGCCGGCCGATGCCCAGGTGATCCTGATGCGCGGCGATCCCGGAGCGATGGCGTACTAGGCCCGCTCGTGGACCGCATGGAAGTGGCTGCGTGATGGAGCGCGACGTTGCCATCATCGGGATGGCGTGTGTCTTTCCCAAGGCACCGGACCTCGCCACGTTCTGGCGCAACGTGGAGGCCGGTGTCGACGCCATCACCGAGGTTCCGGCCCATCGCTGGGACCCCGTCTACTACGATCCCTCCTCGGCGTCCCCCGATCGGGTGTACGCGCGCCGCGGCGGCTTCATCGACGACTTCGCGAATTTCGACGCCGGCAAGTTCGGCATCATGCCGGCCGCCGCGCGCGCCACCGAGCCGGAGCAGCTTCTCGCGCTGCAGGTGGCGGCCGATGCGCTCGCCGACGCGGGGTATGCCGAGCGCTCCTTCGCGCGCCGCACGACGTCCGTCGTGGTCGGCCGCGGGCATTATTTCGGCCCGCGCATGGTGCGCATGCTCGATGTCACCCGGGGCTCGCAGCAGCTCGTCGAGTCCTTGCGCCGTCTGCTGCCCGACCTGCCGGAAGCGCAGATCGCCGAGATCAAGAAGGACTTCCAGGCGCGCTGCGGAACGTACAACGCCGATGCCGCGATCGGCCTCGTGCCGAACCTGCTCGCTTCGCGCGTGGCCAATCGCCTGGATCTGGGCGGGTCCGCCTACACGATCGATGCCGCGTGCGCGAGCACGCTTCTCGCGGTGGACCTCGCGGTGGGCGAGCTGCGCGAGGGCAAGGCCGATCTGGCGCTCGCGGGCGGGGTTCACCTGTGCCACGACGTCGCGTTCTGGAGCGTGTTCTCGCAACTGGGCGCGCTCTCCCGCCGGCAGGAGATCCGTCCCTTCGACCGCAATGCCGACGGCCTGCTGATCGGCGAGGGCATCGGCATGTTCGTGCTGAAGCGCGCCGCGGACGCACGCCGCGACGGGGATCGCATCTACGCCGTCATCCGGGGCGTCGGCACCTCCAGCGACGGCCGCGACACGGGCCTGATGGCGCCGGGCGTCGAGGGCCAGGTGCTGGCGCTCACGCGGGCCTGGAACGATGCGCAACTCGACCCGGCGAGCGTCGGCCTCGTGGAGGCGCACGGCACCGCCACCACCGCCGGGGATACGGCGGAGCTCACCACGCTCGCGCGCATCTTCGGCGCCGCCGGCGGGGGCCGCGTGCCGCTGGGGTCGGTGAAGTCTATGATCGGCCATGCGATGCCTGCGGCGGGGGCCGCCGGCCTCATCAAGGCGACCCTCGCGGTGCACCACGGCGTGGTGCCGCCGACGCTGCATTGCGACGATCCGCATCCGCTCCTGGAGCGCACGCGCTTCCGAACGCTCGCCGCTGCGCAGCCATGGGAGGAGGATCTGCGCCGCGCTGCCGTCAACGCCTTCGGCTTCGGCGGCATCAACGCGCACGTCATCATCGATGCGCCGCGGGCGGCGCGTGGCAACGCAGTCACCGTGCCAGCAGGGCCGGCCGGGGATCCGGTCTTCCTCGCCGCGGCAGAGACCTGCGACGCCCTCGCCGCGGCGGTGGCGAAGGGGGGCAGTGGCGGTGACGGCCCCTGCCGCATCGCCCTCGTCGCGCCGACGCCCAAGCGCGTCGAGGGCGCCGTGGCGGCCATAAGGGCGGGGCGTCCTCGCCACGGCCGCGACGGCCTGCATTTCTCGCCTCGGGGCCTCGTGACCGCGGGAGGCAGGATCGCCTTCCTGTATCCGGGCGTGGAAGCGGTGTTCTCGCCGAAGGTGGCGGACATCGCGCGGCACTTCGGGCTGCCGGCGCCCGATGTCGAGTCGCCCGGCCTCGAGCAGCAGGGATTCCAGATCTTCACGCTCAATGCGTTCCTCACCGAGGTGATGGAGGCGGCAGGCGTGCGTCCCGACATGATCGGCGGACACAGCATCGGCGAGTGGTCGGGAATGATGGCTGCCGGCATGTTCGAGCATTCGTCGCTGCAGGGCCTGATCGACAGTCTGCGGCCCGGAACCTTGCGTGTCGCCGACGTGGTGTACGTCGCGGCAGGCGCCGGAGCGGAGCGGGTGCGCACGCTCATCGCCGATCTGCCGGGGATGGTCGTGACGCACGACAACTGCGTGCACCAGTCGATCGTGTGCGGGCCGCCAGACGAGGTCGAGCGCGTTCGCGAGCGCCTGCGTTCCGCGCGCATCCTGTTCGAGGTACTGCCGTTCCGCTCGGGATTCCATTCGCCCGCACTGGCGCCGCACCTCGACCTGTACGCCGGCCTGCTCGCCTCGGTGGCGCTGCGCGCACCCGAGCGGCCCATGTGGTCGGCCACCACCTGCGCGCCGTATCCGTCCGATCCGGCAGCGGTCACGCAGCTCTTCCTCGATCACCTCACGCAGCCGGTGCGCTTTCGGGAGATGATTCTCGCGATGCACGCGGCGGGAGCGCGAGTGTTCGTGCAGGTGGGCTCGGGGAGCCTTGCCGCGTTCGTCGACGACGTGCTGGTCGGCAAGCCGCACCACGCGCTGTCGCTGGTCTCCGCGCAGCATGCGGGCATGGAGCAGCTTCGCCGCGTGTGCGCGGCGCTCTACGTCGAGGGGGTGGAGGTCGACCTCGCGCGCGTCGGCCTGCGCGGCACGCCGTTGCGCGCCCCGGTGCGCGGCGCCGTCGCGCTCGAGCTGGGTGCGCCGCTGATTCGCATCGACGTCGCGCCGTTGCGCGCCGTGCCCGCCGTTCCCGCGACGCCGCCTCCGGCGCGCACCGACCATCGCGTGCTCGCCGCCTTCGAGGAGAGCATGCGTGAGCTCGTGGCGGCGCAGGAAGCGGTCGCCGACGCGTTCGTGAAGCGCCTGCCGTCGTCGCCGGCGATGCCGCCGGCGCCGCCCGCGACATCGGCATCCAGCGGGCGCACGGATCGCATCGAGCTCTCGCTCGCAACCTATCCCGAGCTCATCGATCATTCGCTGGTGCCCCAGCCGCCCACGTGGCGCGAGCCGATCGATCGCGCGCCCACGGTGCCGATGACGATGTCGATCGCGCTGCTGATGGACGCAGCGAAGCGCCTCGAACCCTCGCGCACGCCGATCGTGGTGGAGGACGTGCTCGCGAGCGCGTGGCTGTACGTCGAGCCGCCGCTGATCGTGAACGTGGTCAGCACGCGGCTCGATGCCGACCGCATTCGTGTCAGGGTGGACGGCTACGTCGAGGGCACCGTCACGATGGCGGACCGCTATCCTGCCGCGCCGGCGCCGTCCGCGGAGCCGCTCGTGGATACCGGACCGTTTCCCGTGCCGATGGACCGCATCTATCGCGAGGGCTGGCTCTTCCACGGCCCGCAGTACCAGGGCATCGTGTCGTTGCGCGACCATGGCGCGAGCGGGCTGCGCGGCACGCTCACGGCGTTGCCCGGCAAGGGGGCGCTGCTCGATGCCGCAGGGCAGGTGTACGGCCTGTGGGTGGTCGCGAGCACCGAGGAGGATCGCCTCGCGATGCCGGTGCGCATCGAGCGCGTCGAGTTCTTCGGCCCGGATCCGGTGCCGGGCTCGTCGGTCGAGTGCACCGTGCGCTCGCGCCGCCTCGGCCGCCGCGAGGTGCGCGCCGACCTCGAGCTCGAGCAGGACGGTCGCCTGTACTGCCGCATCACGGGGTGGGAGGACTGGCGCTTCGAGACGGCCGGTGGCATCTACGAGATCATCCGCCAGCCGAGCGAGTACATGCTGGCGAGTTTCGACGGCGACGGCGTGGCGATGATCACCGACCCGGGCTGGCGCAGCGTGACGATCGACTTCCTCGCACGCCGCTTCAATTCAAAGCGCGAACTCGATGCCGCCGGCGGCATCAAGAAGCTGCAGCGCGAGCGCGAGTGGCTGCTGGGGCGGATCGCCGCCAAGGACGCGGTGCGGCGGCTGCTGCGCGAGCGCGGCGGGGCGCACCTGTTTCCCATCGAGGTGGCGATCGACGCCGGAACCGCCGGCGAACCGCTGGTGGGCATTCCTACCGGTGAGGACGTGCGGGTGTCGATCGCGCACAAGGATGCGATCGGCGTCGCGATCGCCGCCGAGGGCGTCACGCCCGGCATAGACATCGAGAGGATCGAGCCCCGCGGCGATGGCTTCGCCGGCATCGCCTTCTCGACCGACGAGATCGCCTTCGCCACGGGCGGCGACCGCGCCGAAACGATCACCCGCATGTGGGCGGCCAAGGAGGCAGCCGGCAAGGCCGCCGGCACCGGTCTCGCGCATGCGCCCAAGCACCTCGTGGTGGAAGCCGTCGACGCCGACCGCGTGTGCGTGAACGGCCGCTGGATCCGCACCCGCCGCCATCTCGATTACATCATTGCCTGGACTCCCGTATGAGCACGCTGGAAGAGAACAAGGTCAGGATCCTCGCCGACATCACCGGGATGATCAAGGAAGTGATCGGCGAGGATTGGGTGAGCGAGGCGCCGATCACCATGGAAACGAGCTTCGTGTCCGATCTCGAGGTCGAGAGCATCGAGCTCGTCGCGCTGTCCGAGAAGATCCAGGCCCGCTATGGCGAAGCGGTGGATTTTCCGAGCTGGCTCTCCGGAATGGAACTCGAGCAGATCATCGCGCTCACCGTGGGGCAGCTCGTCGACTACATCGCCAGATGCCAGTCGAATCGATAGGCAGCGTCCGCCTGCACGTCCAGTCACTCGGCCGTCCGGGCGCCAGCACGGTCGTCCTGGTGCACGGAATGACGACCTCGCTCGCGAGCTTCTACTTCACGATCGCCCCCGTCCTCGCCGCCGAGCACCGCGTGATCATGTACGACCTGCGCGGACACGGAAGGAGCGAGGCGCCGCCGTCCGGCTACGGCATACGCGCGATGTCAGGCGACCTGGCGGCCATCGTCGAACGCCACGCTCCCGAGGGGCCGCTCGCGATCGTCGGTCACAGCTTCGGCGCGGTCGTAGGGCTGCGCTACGTCCTCGATCACCCCGGGCGCGTGCGCAAGCTGGTGTTCGCCGAGGGTCCGCTGCCGGTGTTCCTCGAGGACGAGGAAACGCACTCGGCGGTCGCCGATCTCGATGCCGAGGAGGTGGTGTCCAACATCGAGGCGCTGCGCGACCACGCGCTGCGTCAGTTGCCGCCGGAGACGATCGCCGCGTTGCGCGGCACCGGCCGCCGCACCCGGCGCGTGCGTTCGCGCACTGCGGTGCTCGTCAAGGAGACGACGCTCCTCGACGACCTGGCGCAGGACCAGGACATTCCCGATGCCGAGATCGCGCGCTGCGCCTGCCCCGTGCTCCTGTGCTACGGCACGCGCACGCTGCCGGAGATGGAGGCCACGCGCAAGCGGCTCGCCGCGGTGCTGCCCCGGGCCAGCATGCGCATGTTCGACTGTGGCCACCTCATGCTGAACGAGGTGTCGGAAGAGCTCGCCGCCGCCGTCACCGGGTTCCTCCGTCATGGCTGACCTGGTCGCGCGCGGATTGCGCTTCAACGTCGTGCGCATGGGCCGAGGCGATGCCGTGGTCGTGTTCGTGCACGGCCTTCCGCTCGACAACCACTCGAGCTTCTTCATGACGCTCGCCCCCGAGGTCTCGAAGCACGCACGCGTGGTGCTCTACGACCTGCGGGGCCACGGGCGCAGCGAGCAGCCGCCAGCCGGGTATTCGGGGACGGACATGGCGGCGGACCTCGCTGCCATCGTCGACGCGCTCGGCGAGTCCCGCGTGATCGTGGTCGGCCACAGTTTCGGCGGCTACGTCGCGCTCCGCTACGCGGCCGACCATCCCGACCGGGTGCAGGGACTCGTGCTCCTCGACGCGCAGTCCGGCGTCGCGGAGATTGGCGCGCGCATCGGCGCCAGCGTCGCGCTCGAAGGCGAAGAGCGCGACCGCAAGATCAAGGAGATTTTCGGCAACTGGCTCGCCAAGCACGCGGCGCGGGGTCATGTCGATCTCGATGCCTTGGACCTCGACGACCTCGACGACGACGGCCGCGCCACCGCCAGGTTCGCGGGCCGCCTCACGCGGCGGCGGCGCAGCCCGATGGTGGAGACGGCGATGAAGCTGCGCGACGAGACGACCTTCGTGCGCGATCTCACCAGCACGCCGCCCATCGACGACGCGACGCTCGCCGGCATCCGCTGCCCCGTTCTCGCGCTCTACGGTGAAGTCTCCGACCTGCGTCCGGAGGGTGAGCGTCTGGCCAGCGTGATGCCGCGCTGCCGGCTCGTGATCGTGCCCGGCTGCGCGCACGGGATCCTCTTCCACGCCACGGCCTTCGTCCGCGACCACACCGTTGGCGCCGTCACGGAGTTCTCGCGGTGAGCCGGGTGCTGTTCGTGGTGCCGCCCTTCGCGGCGCATGTCAATCCCACGGTGTCGATCGCGGCCGAGCTCGTGGCCGCGGGCCACGAGTGCGCGTGGGCCACGTATCCGCAGATGCGTCCGCTGCTGCCCGACGGGGCCCGCGTGTACGAGGTGCGCGATTCGGGGCTCGCTGGCGCCGAAGCCGAGCTGCGGCGAGCGGCTTCCGCGCCGTGGCTCGCCGGGATGAAGGCGCTCTTCGAGCGCATCCTGGTGCCGATGGCGCACGACATGATGCCGGCCACGCAGGAGGCGATCGCCGGTTTCCGGCCGGACGTCGTCGTGGCCGATCACCAGGCGATTGCCGCGGCGCTTGCCGCACGCCAGCACGGCTTGCGCTGGGTGACGTCCGCGCCGTCGGCCACGCTCCTGCGCGATCGCCTGCAGCAGTATCCGACGGTGGCCGCCTGGGTCGCGAAGCTCTACGCCGGTCTGGAGCACGAGGCGGGCCTCGCGCCAGTCGCACATCCGGACCTGTCGCCCGAGCTCGTGCTCGTCTATACCTCGCGCTACCTCGCGGGCGAGCAGGAGACGTATCCGGCGAGCTATCGCTTCGTGGGGCCGGCGCTGCAGCACCGTGCCGAGAGCATCGAGTTTCCCTGGGAGCGCCTCACCGGCCGCCGGGCGCTGCTCGTCTCCTTCGGCACGCTCTTCGCCGAGCGCGTGCGCCCCCTCTACGCGCGCCTCGTGGAGGCGCTGCGTGACGAGGACGTGACCGTCGTGGTGGGCACCCGGCCCGACCTCCTGCCGGATCCGCCCGGCAACTTCATCGTTCGCTCGTGGCTTCCGCTTACCGGGCTGATGCCGCGCATGAGCGCCATCCTCTGCCACGCCGGGGTCGTGGTGAACGAGGCACTGTACTTCGGAGTGCCCGCCGTGGTGGCGCCCATGGCGCACGAGCAGTCGATCTACGCCGAACTCGTCGTCGAATCGGGAGCAGGATTGCGCGTTCGATCCAACCGGGTTGCCGCGCCGGCACTGCGCGAGGCCATCACCACGGTACTCGACGGCGCGGCGTTTCGCACCGCGGCGCAGCGCGTGGCGGCGTCGTTCCGCGAGGCGGGCGGTGCACGCGCCGCGGCGCAGGCGATCGTCGGGATCGCGCTGCGGTGAGATCGGCCGACGCATTCGAACACCCGGTGTGGTGGCGTCGCCCGTGGAACCGCAGCCTGCGCTTCATCGCGCGCTTCGGGTTTCGCGGCATGGAGATCGATGCCGACGCGATGATCGCGACCGCACGCAGGGAGGCCAAGCTCGACGACCTGGGCGGCACCGAGTTCGCCGACGCGCTCGACCTCCTGCTTCGGGAGTTCCGCGAGACCTCGCAGGCCGACGAGGCCGGGCGCCAGCTCTTCTTCCAGATGGTCGTGGCGAGTCTCAAGAATCGCCTGCACATCACGCAGGCCTTCAAGGATCACACGGCACTGAGCGCCCTGGAGATCGCCGGCCCGATCTTCGTCGTGGGCCTGCCGCGCACCGGCACCACGCTCCTCCAGGGCTTGCTCGCCGCCCAACCGGGCCTGCGCACTCCGTTGCGATGGGAGACCGATCTCACGCCGGTGCCACCGGCCATCGCCGGCAAGCGCCAGGTGAAGGCGCAGGTCCGCTACGCCAAGGCCACCTCCGGCTTCGCGAATCGCCTTTCGCCGGCGCTGCCACTGGCGCATCCCGTCGGCGCGTTCCTGCCCGAGGAATGCAATCCGCTCCTCATGTCGTCGTTGCGCGCACTGCTCTTCACGACGTTCTTTCCCAGTGTCGCCTATCACGACCATCTCTACGCGAGCCGCTTCGCGCACGCGTACGCGTGGCACCGCCGCCACCTGCAGGTGCTCTCGTTCGGGGCCCCCCGCGCGACGTGGGTGCTGAAGGCGCCCGTGCACATGGCCTCGCTCGGCGAGCTCCTCACCGCATACCCCGATGCGCGCGTGGTCTTCACGCATCGTGATCCGCTCGCGGTGCTGCCGTCGATGTGCGCGCTCACCATCGCGCTGCGCCGTCTGGTGTCGCCGACGCCCGATCCGCCGGCGATCGGCCGCGAACTCATGCGCAACCTGCCGCGCATGTTCGAAGCCGGGCACGCGGTGCGCGAGCGCTGGCCCGGCACCGCGCCGCGCTTCATGGACGTCCGCTACGAGGACCTCGTCGCCGATCCGGCGCGGACCGTGCACGCGATCCTTCGTCATTTCGCGATGCCGGCGGAGGGCGTCGATGCCGCGGTGGGCGCCTTCCTCGCCGAGGAGGCGAGGCACCCGCGCGGGCGCCACTCGTATGCACTCGCCGATTTCGGTTTGTCCGCCGACGCGATCCGCACGACGTTCGCGCGCGAGTACGGATTGTTGTAGGCCACTGCTCACTGTGGAGCGGCCGCCGGTTCACTGGGACGCGCCATAGAGTTCGGGCAACCATGCGGACTGCTGTAGACCACCGCCATCCTGTCGTCGGCCGACGTCACCGAGTGAACGTGGCGATTCGACAGATGCGCGTGCTTGACTGCCTCTGCGCACTTTGCCACCCTTCACAAGTTTGGCCGCGCCACGAATGAACATGAGAAACGCCGCGGTATGACCATGTCATTTTTCGTGTCGAGCGCGTGATGTCGATCGAACGTCGACCGGCGTACCAGTGTCACGGAGGTGCCCAGCGCGGCACCGCGGGGACGCTCGACGCCGTTGCTGATCGCGCCGGTGTGGCGACGCCTGCGTACCGCGCGCCGCGCAGCCTCCACTGGGTACTCGTCGCCGCACGCGGGCCTGCAATGCGGTCGGCTGCTCTCGCCGGGGTCGGAGCAGCCGGGCATCCCGCGCCATGACGAACCTGCACCACGTATTCCCAAACCGCCTCAAGGACTCAACAAGATGACCGTGACTTTCTCCTGCACTGCCGGCGTGCGCGCCATGCGCCTCCTTGCGACGCTGCTGCTCGCGGCCGCGCTCGCCTGGATTGCCTTCCTGCCGCGGGCGGCAGCCGCCGCCGACGTGCTCGACGGCAACGAGGACTTCAAGCTCCTCGCGCAGTTGGGCTTCGAGCAGGCGGTCGACGGCGCGCACGCGCAGGGCACCCGCACCAACGACTACATGTGGTCGATGTCGTGGTTCAAGGGCAAGCTCTACGTGGGAACGGGCCGCTTCGAGATCGACGCGGCGACAGGCACGCCGCGCGCGGGACAGATCTGGCGGTACACGCCGGCCGGGGCGGATGGCCGCTCCGGCTCATGGGCGCTGGCCTTCGAGGCGCCCAACTTGCTGGGGACGGCGCGCGAGTTCGGCTACCGGTGGATGACGGTGTGCAACTTCTACGGCACCGAGTACCTCTTCGTCTCCACGCTCGGCGTGCTGCAGGGGAACATCCTCTACAGCAGCGACGGCGTGAACTTCAATCCGGTGAACCGGACCGGGATCCCGGCGGGCACGGTGGGCTTCCGCACCATGGCCTGCTTCAACGAGGCGGGCGTGCGGCCGATGCTCATCACCACGCCGGTGGGCGTGGGCGGCACGAGCTTCGACACGTTCGACTCTGACCGTTCCGACAATCCGATCGTGCTGTCCAACTCGAACCCGGCGGGGAACACCGCGTGGCGCGACTACAGCGCCATGGGAATGGGCGACCCCGACAACGGCGTGATCTTCACGCTGATCAGCAACGGCGCCTACGTCTACGCCGGCGTGTCCAACGAGGTCTCGGGCGGCCAGCTCTGGCGGACGAGCGGCTGCCTCGCCTCGCAGCCCTTCTGCGTGCCGAGGTGGACCAAGGTGCTCGATCGCGGTGGCGGCCGGTCCAAGACGGAAAGCGGGATCGTGAAGAATGCGGGCTTCGCCGACATGACGGAGCACAACGGCAACATCTACCTCGCCATGAGCGCGCCCGCCCTCGACGGCAATAGCATCCGCGCCGAGCTCCTCCGCTTCCGCGCTGCGGACAGCACGTTCGAGGTGCTGATCGGTGAGCCGCGGCTCGACGGCGCCTTCGATCGTTCCGGGCGGCCGACCAATCCCAACTACCCCTCGAACCTGCGCTGCGGCGTGACGCTCGAGGACATCAATGGGGTTGGCGGAGCCGACGACTGTCCGCCGACGACGCGTCGCGGCGCCGGACTCGGGGTGCCAGGCAGTGCCGCGACCGGCTACCCGAACGGGCCGCAGTTCTACTTCTGGCGGGTGTTCCGCTACGCCTACCATCCGACCCAGGCACCCAAGGGCGACAATCGCCTCTACCTCGGAACGTTCCAGGGCGGCCTCGATGCCAGCGGCTTCGCGGGAATCGGCTTCAACGTGATCGCGTCCGCCAACGGCACCCAGTGGTCGAACGTCACCGAGGACGGCTTCGGTTTCCTGCAGCAGCAGGGGATGCGCAGCATCGCGTCCACGCC
>CAYTOT010000005.1:0-54131 GCA_964439475.1 uncultured Alcaligenaceae bacterium | reverse complement strand
CGACGACGTGGTGCCGGCCGGGGGGCTGTACGGCTATCGCGTGCGCGCGTGCAATACCGCAGGTTGTTCGAGCTGGGCGGCGACGCAGGGACTGCGCACGCCGTAACCGGCGCGCACGGCCTCCCGCCGGACCGTATTGCCGTCGCGTGCAGGTCAGGTTGCGCGACGGATTGCTTTCCCAACGAT
The DNA here is from genome assembly GCA_964439475.1 of uncultured Alcaligenaceae bacterium. Lineage (GTDB taxonomy): Bacteria > Pseudomonadota > Gammaproteobacteria > Burkholderiales > Casimicrobiaceae > VBCG01. The sequence continues at coordinate 53,945 of CAYTOT010000005.1, read as the reverse complement.
AAGGAGCTGCTGCACGACTGGATGACTATCAACTGACGGACCGCCCGGCATGCCTGTTCATCGCGATCACGTCGCGTTTCGGGGCGATCGCATCGAGAAATCGAGGCGCATCGCCGCGATGACGAACCGGCACCACGGTGCTCCGCGACCTGCCTGAAAGGAGTGGACAAGATGACTTCGACTCTTCCCTCCGACGCCGGCGTTCGCGCCGTGCGCCTCCTTGCGACGCTGCTGCTCGCAACTTCGCTTGCATGGATGGCCTTGCTGCCCCGGGTGGCGGCGGCCGCCGACGTACTCGACGGCAACGAGGACTTCAAGCTCCTTGCTCAGTTGGGCTTCGAGCAGGCGGTCGACGGTACGCACGGGCAGGGCACGCGCAGCAACGACTACATGTGGTCGATGTCGTGGTTCAAGGGCAAGCTCTACGTGGGTACCGGGCGTTTCGAGATCGACCCGGCTACCAACACGCCGCGGGCGGGACAGATCTGGCGGTACACACCGGGCGGGGCCGACGGACGCTCGGGTTCGTGGGCGCTGGCCTTCGAGGCGCCCAGCTTCCTGGGGACGGCGCGCGAGTTCGGCTATCGCTGGATGACGGTGTGCAACTTCTACGGCACCGAGTACCTCTTCGTCTCCACGCTCGGCGTGCTGCAGGGGAACATCCTCTACAGCAGCGACGGCGTGAACTTCAATCCGGTGAACCGGACCGGGATCCCGGCGGGCACGGTGGGCTTCCGCACCATGGCCTGCTTCAACGAGGCGGGCGTGCGGCCGATGCTCATCACCACGCCCGTTGGCGTGGGCGGCACGGATTTCGACACGTTCGACTCCGACCGCTCCGACAATCCGATCGTGCTGTCCAACTCGAACCCGGCGGGGAACACTGCATGGCGCGAGTACAGTCCGATGGGAATGGGCGATCTCGACAACGGCGTGATCTTCACGCTCATCAGCAGTGGTACCTACCTCTACGCCGGGGTTTCCAACGAGGTGTCGGGTGGCCAGCTCTGGCGCACGAATGGCTGTCGGGCTTCGCTGCCGCTCTGCGATCCACGCTGGACCAAGGTGCTCGATCGCGGCGGGGGGCGTCCCAAGACCTCGGCGGGCCTCGTCAGGAATGCGGGCTTCGCCGACATCGCGGAGCACAACGGTAGCCTCTATCTCGCCATGAGCGCGCCGGCGCTCGACGGCAATCGCATCCGCGCCGAGCTCTTGCGCCTGCGCATCGCCGACAACACGTTCGAGGTGCTGATCGGCGAGCCGAGGCTCGACGCCGGCTTCGATCGTTCCGGGCGGCCGACCAATCCCAACTACCCCTCGAACCTGCGCTGCGGCGTGACGCTCGAGGACATCAATGGGGTTGGCGGAGCCGACGACTGTCCGCCGACGACGCGCCGTGGCGCCGGACTCGGAGTGCCGGGAAGTGCTGCAACCGGCTACCCGAATGGTCCGCACTTCTATTTCTGGCGGGTGTTCCACTACGCCTACCATCCGACCCAGGCGCCCAAGGGCGACAATCGTCTGTATCTCGGAACCTTCCAGGGAGGAAGCGATGCGGGCGGCCTCCAGGGTTTGGGCTTCGACGTGCTGGTGTCTGCCAACGGCACCCAGTGGTCGAGCGTGACCCAGGACGGCTTCGGTTTCCTGCAGCAGCAGGGGATGCGCAGCATCGCGTCCACGCCGTACGGGCTCGCCATCGGCGGCACCCACTTTCCGTTCACGCCGGAGCTCGCGGCGCAGTTCCCGGTTCCCGAGATCCGCGGCGGCAACGTGTGGGTGGGCGTGCCGACGACGATTGCGGAGAGCACGCCGCCGGTGACCGCGATCACGTCGCCGCCCAGTCCTGGGGAAGGCGCCACGCTCGCCACGCGGACCGCGACGTTCGCGTGGAGTTCGACCGATGCGCCGGCGCCGGGATCGCTGCCGCTGACCTACGCGTACCGCCTGGATCCGCTCGAGCCGTCGTTCTCGGCGTTCGGGTCGGCAGCGAGCAGGACGTACACGAACCTGCCGAATGGCAGCTACACGTTCTACGTCATCGCGCGCGACGCGAGCGGGAACACGGAAGCGGCCGGTGCGCCTGGGGCCGGTAACCGTCGCACGTTCACGGTGAGCGCAACGGATGCGGCGCCGACGGTGGCGATCACGGTGGCGCCCGCGAGCACGAGCGCGTCGTCGACCGCGACGTTCACATGGGCGGGCAGCGACGATCTCACGCCGTCGGGGAGCCTGACGTACAACCGCTGGCTGTCGCCGCTCGAAGGCAACCCCGGGACGTTCGCGGGTGGCACGTCGAAGATCTACAGCGGTCTCGCCGACGGTGCGTACACGTTCCACGTGATTGCCCGGGACGGGGCCGGCAACACGAGCGCCGAGGCGACGCACAGCTTCACGGTGGCGGCGCCTCCGGGGCCGCCGGTCAATCCTGGTCCGGCGACCATTGCGCTGGTGGGGACACGGACGTTCCGCATCGGCTGGACCGACGTCGGGGGCGAGACGCGCTACGAGGTGGAGCGGTGCACGAGCGGGCGTTCCTGCCCGTATGCGCCGGTGGCGCCGAATGTCGCGGCCAACGCGGCTTCTTACGACGACGTGGTGCCGGCCGGGGGGCTGTACGGCTATCGCGTGCGCGCGTGCAATGCCGCGGGTTGTTCGAGCTGGGCGGCGACGCAGGGACTGCGCACGCCCTGACAGGGGTTCGCTGCGCGTGCTGGCCGGCCGCGCGGTTCGATCCTTCCCGGCGCTCCGGCCGCGTGCGCCGGCCGGCGCCGGGAGGCTCGCGCGTCGACGTCGTCATGCGCGTCGACGTCGTCATGCGCATCGCGTCAGGCGTTGCGCGTGCGACGCCGGCGCGTGCTTGTCGGCGCCTCCGTGGCACCCGGCGCCGGCGGGGGATCGTGGCGCGCCGCGCCGCGGCGTCCCTTGCCCGACGCCGGCGACGTCGATCCCCATGTCTTCGCTGTCGCGCGGCGGCGGACTCGCACGGCGTCCACGGGCGCCTTCTTTCCGACTCGTGGCGCCGGCGCAGGGGGCGATGCCGGTCGCGCGCCTGACTTCCTTTCAGGATTCGGCCGCCACAGCACGAGAACCTTGCCCACGTGCTGCACCGGCGCGCAGCCGAGCGCGGACACCACCTGCACGAGCATGGCCTCGCGCGCATCCCGGTCGTCCCCGAGCACACGGACCTTGACGAGCTCGTGCGCGAGCAGCGCGAGGTCGATCTCGTGGAGTACGGGCGCTGTCAGGCCGTGGTGGCCCACGGTGACCACCGGCTCGAGGTGGTGTGCCTTCGCGCGGAGGTCACGGCGAGCGGCGGGAGAAAGGGGATCCATGGACACGCAGTGTACGTGCTAGCCGGGCCGCGTGGCTTCGAGGAGCGACAGGGATGGCACGGCGGCGCCTCGACCGCGTGAGCCGGGATGCACTGTCCGGCCTGGCGCGAAGTGGGACAATTCGCCCCATGCCCCTCAACCCCACCGGCAAGAAGCACCGCTTCGGCAAGGCGTGGATGCACGAGCACGTCCACGATCACTACGTGCAGGAGGCGCAGCGGCGGGGCTATCGCTCGCGGGCGGCGTTCAAGCTGCTCGACCTCGACGCCCGCGACCAGCTGTTGCGGCCGGCGATGACGGTGGTGGATCTGGGGGCCGCGCCGGGAAGCTGGTCGCAGGTGCTGCGCGAGAAGGTGGGCGGGTCGGGGACGCTCGTCGCGATCGACCTTCTGGAAATGGATCCGGTGGCGGGCGTGACCTTCGTCCGCGGCGATTTCCGCGAGGAACAGGGCCTTGCCGCCGTGGCGGCGGCCCTTGGGGGGAAGCCTGTCGACCTTGTGGTCTCCGACATGGCCCCCAATCTGTCGGGCATAGAGTCTGCCGATCAGGCGCGAAGCGTGCATTTGGGTGAACTGGCCCTGGAGTTCGCGACGGGCCACCTGCGGGTGGGCGGCGACCTCGTGGTGAAGGTGTTCCAGGGCTCCGGCCTCGCCGAGCTGCGGAAGGCGATGGCGGCGCACTTCACCAAGGTTTACGTCCGCAAGCCCAAGGCATCGCGGGATCGCAGCCGGGAGACCTTCCTCGTCGCCAAGGGCTTCCGCCGGTGAAACGGCGTCACGGCGACGGGTGGCGGGGCGATCGGGTGTGAATTCTGCTCCCGATCAACGGTCATAGGTGGTTCCAGCAGGTCCGACAGCTTAGAATGCGGGTTCGGCAACCGTTGCTGCGGTGCAGCGGCGTTCCGGCCGGCGGGTTCCGCCGGAGGCAGGCGTCTCCAGGGAGTTTGGGTTGAACAATCTCGTGAAGAACATCGGCATCTGGCTCATCATCGGGCTGGTCGTCCTCACCGTCGTCAAGCAGTTCGACTCGCGGCAGACCACGCGCGACTCGATACCGTATTCCGAATTCATGGAGTCGGCCAAGGCCGGCAGGGTCACCCAGGCCACGGTCGAGGGTCGCACCATCAAGTGGACCAACTCGGACAACAAGCGCTTCACGACCTACAGCCCCAGCGACATCTGGATGGTGTCCGACCTCATCAAGTACGGCGTCAAGGTCGAGGCGAAGCCGGAGGAGGAACAATCCTTCCTCGCGCAGATCTTCATCTCCTGGTTCCCGATGCTGCTGCTGATCGGGGTGTGGATCTTCTTCATGCGCCAGATGCAGGGCGGGGGGCGTGGCGGCGCCTTCAGCTTCGGCAAGAGCAAGGCGCGGATGCTCGACGAAGCCAACAACTCTATCACCTTCGCCGACGTCGCCGGCTGCGACGAGGCCAAGGAGGAGGTCGGCGAGCTCGTCGAGTTCCTGCGTGACCCGTCCAAGTTCCAGAAGCTCGGCGGCCGCATCCCGCGCGGCGTGCTGATGGTCGGGTCGCCCGGCACCGGCAAGACGCTGCTCGCCAAGGCGATCGCGGGCGAAGCGAAGGTTCCCTTCTTCTCGATCTCGGGCTCCGACTTCGTCGAGATGTTCGTCGGCGTGGGCGCGGCGCGCGTGCGCGACATGTTCGAGCAGGCCAAGAAGAACGCGCCCTGCATCGTGTTCATCGACGAGATCGACGCGGTGGGCCGCCAGCGCGGCGCGGGCCTGGGCGGCGGCAACGACGAGCGCGAGCAGACGCTCAACCAGCTCCTGGTGGAGATGGACGGCTTCGAGGGCAACGCCGGCGTCATCGTGATCGCGGCCACCAACCGGCCCGACGTGCTCGACCCGGCATTGATGCGTCCGGGCCGCTTCGACCGCCAGGTCGTGGTGCCGCTGCCGGACATCCGCGGTCGCGAGCAGATCCTCCTCGTGCACATGCGCAAGGTGCCGATGTCGCCCGACGTGAAGGCCGACATCATCGCCCGCGGCACGCCCGGCATGTCGGGCGCGGACCTCGCCAACCTCGTCAACGAGGCGGCGCTCTTCGCGGCGCGTTCGAACAAGCGCCTCGTGGACATGTACGACTTCGAGCGCGCCAAGGACAAGATCATCATGGGCGCAGAGCGCCGCTCGATCGTGATGCCGGAAGAGGAACGGCGCAATACCGCGTATCACGAGTCGGGCCACGCGATCGTCGCCAAGCTGCTGCCCAAGACCGATCCGGTGCACAAGGTCACGATCATCCCGCGCGGCCGCGCGCTCGGCGTGACGATGCAGCTGCCGGAGCAGGACCGCTACAGCATGGATCGCAGCCACATGCTGAACATGATCGCGGTGCTCTTCGGCGGCCGCATCGCCGAAGAGATCTTCATGAACCAGATGACCACCGGCGCCTCCAACGACTTCGAGCGCGCGACCGAGATCGCGCGCAGCATGGTCACCCGCTACGGCATGTCCGACGAGATGGGCCCCATGGTGTACGGCGAGAACGAGGGCGAGGTCTTCCTCGGCCGCTCGGTGACCACGCAGAAGAACGTGTCCGAGTCCACGATGCAGAAGGTCGACGAGGAGATCCGCAAGATCATCGACGGCCAGTACGCGGTCGCGCGCAAGCTCCTCGAGGACAATCGCGACAAGGTCGAGGTCATGGCGAAGGCGCTGCTCGAGATGGAGACGATCGACGCCGAGCAGATCGACGACATCATGGCGGGACGTCCGGTGCGTCCGCCGCGGCAGGTGCCGCCACCGTCGGGCTCGTCCTCGTCCGGCGGCTCGGCGAGTGCCGATCCGGCGCCTTCGGCGACTCCCGCCTAGCGCGTCTTCCGGCGGCTGCATGCGGCTTTCATCCCACGGGGCGCTGCGGCGCCCCGTTTTCATTGTGCGGGGCAGGGCATGAGCGCCGCCCCGGCGCCCTCGCCGGAGACCGCCGCGGGGGCGGCGTCGCGCGCCGCGGGGGCCGTGTCGCCAGCCGCGGGAGGCGCGTCGCCAGCCGGGCGTCACGCGCTGTCGCCGCCGGCATCGCGCTGGGCATGCGGCCCCGTCGTGCTGGACCTGTCGGTGCCGCGTGTCATGGGCATCGTCAACGTCACGCCGGATTCGTTCTCCGACGGCGGACGCTTCTTCGACCGTGACCGCGCGCTCGACCACGCGCGGCGCCTGCGTGAGGACGGTGCCGACATCCTCGACATCGGCGGCGAATCGACGCGTCCTGGCGCGGCGCCGGTCACCGCTGCCGACGAGCTCGCACGCATCCTCCCGCTCGTCGCCACGCTTTCTTCCGAAGGCGCCCTCGTGAGCGTCGACACGATGAAGCCCGAGGTGATGCGCGAGGCGGTAGCGGCCGGGGCGGCGATCGTCAACGACGTGCGCGCACTGCGGGAGCCCGGTGCATTGGAAACGGTGGCGGCGCTCGATGCCGGTGTGTGCCTCATGCACATGCAGGGCGAGCCGCGCACGATGCAGGCCGCTCCGCGCTACGACGACGTGGTGCGCGAGGTGCACGATTTCCTGCTCGCGCGCGCCGCGGCGGGCGAGGCGGCCGGAATCGCCCGCGAGCGCATCGCGATCGATCCGGGATTCGGCTTCGGCAAGACCGCGGCGCACAACCTGACGCTCCTCGCGCAACTGCGCTCGCTCTCCGGGACGGGATATCCTTTGCTCGCCGGCCTGTCGCGCAAGGCGACCATCGGCGTGCTGACGGGACGCGACGCGCAGGACCGCCTCGCCGGGAGCCTCGCGGCGGCGCTGGCCGCCGTGGCGCGGGGGGCACGAATCGTGCGAGTGCACGACGTGCGCGAGACGGTCGACGCGCTCGCGGTGTGGCAGGCTATCGACGGAGCGGTGGCATCATCGGCAGGCTGACGCGACACCGCTGAACCATGCGCGGACATCGTCCGCATCACGAACGACAGGAGAGGGTTCCACAACGATGCAGCGCAAGTACTTCGGCACCGACGGCGTGCGAGGCAGGGTCGGCGAGTATCCGATCACGCCCGACTTCGTGATGAAGCTCGGCTGGGCGGCCGGGCGCGCACTCGCGGCCACGGGTGCGGCAAGACGTGGTGATCGGCCCGGGGTCCTGATCGGCAAGGACACGCGCATCTCCGGCTATCTCATGGAAGCCGCCCTCGAATCGGGACTGTCGGCGGCTGGCGTCGATGTCTACCTGTGCGGTCCCTTGCCCACGCCCGGCATCGCGTACCTCACGCGGGCGCTGCGACTGTCGCTCGGCATCGTGATCAGCGCGTCGCACAACCCGTTCGAGGACAACGGGATGAAGTTCTTCTCCGCGACGGGCGCCAAGCTCCCCGACGACGTGGAAGCCACGATCGAGAAGGGCCTGGAGGAACCGCTGTCCTGCGTGCCGTCGGCGGCGCTCGGCAAGGCCTTCCGCGTGGAGGATGCGTCGGGACGCTACGTGGAGTTCTGCAAGAGCACCTTTCCCAACGAGCTCGACCTCAAGGGCTGGCGCATCGTGGTCGACTGCGCGCACGGCGCCGCCTACCACGTGGCGCCGCCGGTATTCCACGAGCTCGGGGCCGACGTGATCGCGGTGGGCAGCGAGCCCGACGGCCTCAACATCAACGCCGGCTGCGGCGCCACGCACCCGCAGTACCTCGCGGACAAGGTGCGCGAGCATGAGGCTGACATCGGCGTCGCGCTCGACGGTGATGGCGACCGGCTCATGATGTGCGACGGCGACGGCCGCATCTACGACGGCGACGAGTTGCTCTACGTGATCGCCGCGGACTATCACCGCCGCGGCGTGGCGCACGGCGGCATCGTCGGCACGCAGATGACCAACCTCGGCATCGAGCAGGCCTTCACCCGTGCGGGCATCGCGCTCACCCGCACCAAGGTGGGCGACCGCTACATCCTCGAGGAGATGCATGCGCGGCGCTGGCTCCTGGGGGGCGAGAACTCCGGCCACATCATCTGCCTCGACAAGCACACCACCGGCGACGGCATCGTCGCGGCACTCGCGGTCATGCGTTCGATCATCGAGCAGCAGAAGACGCTCGCTGCGGTGATGACCGACGTGTCGTTGTTTCCGCAGAAGCTCATCAACGTGCCCATCCAGCGCGGCTTCGACTGGAAGGCGAACGAGAGCGTGGTGAGGGCCGAGCGGGACGCCGTGCGCGCGCTCGATGGCACCGGGCGCGTGCTCCTGCGCCCGTCCGGGACCGAGCCGGTGCTGCGGGTCATGGTCGAGGCGCGAGATGGCGCGGCCGCGAACCTGCACGCGAGCCAGCTCGCCGAGATCATCGCGCGCGCTGCGGGCTCGCCGCTGTAGGGCGGTCGCGTCGCGTCAGCGCGACGGAGGGTGATCCGAAGATCGGGCCCTCGCCGGGCGCGATCCGGTCTGGATCGATCTCGAGCGACAGTCCCTGTCCGCTCGTGGCCGGGGTGTACCCGTTGCCGATGAGGCCGTGCTGGTCGGGGTCGGGTCCGCCCGCGGCGGTGATCGCCGCGGCCACGCCCACCTCGAGCGTGGATACGTATCCTGCGCCGACGCTGCCCGTCGTGGCGGCGAGTTGCAGCACGCCGCCGTCGTCGCGGAAGATGCCATCGCTTTGCAGCGGGGTGCGGTTGTGGTTGGCGAGGCTGCCTGGATAAAGCGACGCTTGCGCGTAGACCGCGCGGGATGCGGCGTCGGGCAATGCGATCTGCGACGTGCGGATCGCGTTGCGTCCGCTGGTGGCGGCAGCGAGGCTTTCGTACACCTCGAAGTGGATGTGCGGCCAGCGTCCCGGGTAGGCGGCGGGGAAGATCGACGTGAACGTCACGAGGCCTTTGGCGTCGCTCACCTGCACGCCCCTGAGGTAGTTCCGCGACGTGGCCCCGCTTGAGTACAGCGAGTAGCGCCCGCTGGCATCGCAGTGCCATGCATAGACCGCCGCGCCGGCGACCGGCGCGCAGTTGTTGTTCACGCTGACGAGCTTCATCGTGAACGTGAGCGGAGTGCCGGTCGCCATCGCCGTGCCGGCACTGCCGAAGCTCGACCGGATGTCGGAGCGCACGATGCCGGACATCGTGAGCACGTTCGGGCCGTTGGTGCCGTCGGCGGGATAGGGGCCCTCGGTCTCGGCCGGGATGAGGGAGCAGGCGAGCGCCCCGAGCGGCGACACGGCGAGCGCCGCGCCGCCCATCCGCTTCAGCAGGCGTCGGCGCGCGGCGAGGTCGCGGTTGCCGATGACGTCGAGCGTTGCGGCAAGCGGGGCATCGGGATCGGCGAGGCGTAGCAAGGGGCGGATCTTCATGTCGTCGTGGTCTCGATGGCGAGTGTGGGTCGAAATGTCACGGCAGGTGGTCCGGCTTCCATGCATCCGTTGTACTTCCGTCCGGGGGGACGGGCCCGGTGGGGACATCGTTCGAGCCCGCCGTATAATCCGCGCATGGTAGCGGTGCTGCACGCCGCGCCGCGGACCGCGGCTCCCGACGCGGTCGCCGCGTGGCTCGACTCCCTCACGAGCGACTACTCGACCGAGGAGCGCGCCGCGTTCGGCGCCGCGCTCGATTATGCACGCGAGCACACCGGCGACGCCGCCATGGCCGACGGCGAATCCGCACTGGATCGCGCGCTCGGTACCGCCACCATTCTGGCGGGATTGAAGCTCGACGTCGACTCGATCCGTGCGGCCTTGCTGCTGGGCGTCCCGGTGGCGGGCACCTTCGACAGCGACGAGGTGGCAGCGAAGTTCGCGCCGGACGTCGCCACGCTGGTGGCCGGGGTGGCGCGCATGGGCGGAATCCGCGCCGTCCCGGATGCCGCGAGCAAGGAGGAGCGTGCGGCGCAGGCCGAGAACCTGCGCAAGATGCTCCTCGCGATGGTCGAGGACATTCGCGTGGTGCTCATCAAGCTCGCCGAGCGCACGCAGTCGCTGCGCAGGCTCATGACCGGCGACGCCGCCTGGCGCGCGGCCACCGCCCGCGAGGTGCTCGACCTGTTCGCTCCGCTCGCCAATCGCCTGGGCGTCTGGCAGCTGAAGTGGGAACTCGAGGACCTGTCGCTGCGGGCGCTCGAGCCTTCCACCTACAAGTCCATCGCGAAGCTCCTCGACGAGCGGCGCCTGGACCGCGAGCGCTACATCGAGGACGTGATGGCCACGCTGCGCCGGGAGCTCGCCGACGCCGGCGTCGAGGCGGAGATCAGCGGACGGCCCAAGCACATCTACAGCATCTGGAAGAAGATGCAGCGCAAGCAGGCGGGCATCGAATCGCTGTACGACATCCGCGCGGTGCGCATCCTCGTGGACACGGTGAAGGATTGCTACGCCGCGCTCGGCATCGTCCATCACCTCTGGACGCCCCTGCCGCGCGAGTTCGACGACTACATCGCCAAGCCCAAGGCGAACAACTACCGTTCCCTGCACACCGCGGTGATCGGCCCGGAAGGCAAGTCGCTCGAAGTGCAGATCCGCACGCGTGAGATGCACCAGCATTCCGAGTACGGCGTGGCCGCGCACTGGCGCTACAAGGAGGGCGGCGGCGCGGCGTCGGCGCACGATCCCACTTTCGACGAGAAGATCGCCTGGCTGCGTCAGGTCCTCGACTGGAAGGACAGCGTGGCCGACTCTTCCGAGTGGCTCGCGGCGTTCAAGGAGAGCGTCTTCACCGACGCCGTCTACGTGATGACGCCGCAGGGCAAGGTGATCGATCTCCCGGTCGGGGCCACGCCCGTCGACTTTGCCTACGCCGTGCACACGGGCCTGGGACATCGCTGCCGTGGCGCCAAGGTCGATGGGCAGATGGTGCCGCTCAACTACCGTCTGTCGAACGGCCAGCGCGTGGAGATCGTGGCGGTCAAGCAGGGAGGGCCGTCGCGCGACTGGCTCAATCCCGAGCTCGGATACGTCCAGAGCCATCGCGCGCGCGCCAAGGTCAGGCAGTGGTTCAAGGCGCAGCAGCACGAGCAGACCGTGGCGCAGGGGCGGGCGCTCGTGGAACGCGAGCTCGCCCGTCTCGGGCAGACGCTGCTCAAGCTCGAGGCGGTCGCGGCCAAGGCCGGCTTCGCCAGGCTCGACGAGTTCTTCGCGGCGTTCGCCCGCGATGACATCAACAGCCGCCAGGTGCAGAACGCGATCCAGGCGCTCGCGCAGCCGCACGCGGCGGTGGCGCCCGCGCCCGCGCCGGAAGTGCCAATGCGTCAGAGCCGCGCGGCGGGATCGGGCAGCGGCATCCTCGTGGTAGGCGTCGACCGGCTCCTTACCGGACTCGCGCGCTGCTGCAAGCCGGCGCCGCCGGATCCGATCGTGGGTTTCGTGACCCGCGGCAAGGGTGTCACCATTCATCGAGCGTCGTGCACGAACGTCGCGCGGATGCGCGTCGTCCAGCCCGAGCGGCTCATCGAGGCCGATTGGGGCGAGGCGCGCGACGAGGTCTTTCCGGTCGATGTCGTGATCGAGGCGATGGACCGGCAGGGTCTCCTGCGCGACATCTCGGAAGTTTTCTCCCGCGAGAAGATCAACGTCACCGCGGCGAACACGCTGACGAGGAACCTGCATTCGAGGATGGCGTTCACGATCGAGGTGAGAAGCCTCGATGCGGTGAAGCGCGCTCTGCTCGACGTGCGCAACGTCAAGGGCGTGCTGAGCGCCGCCCGGAAGTAGCCGGCGCGCGGTGCGTGCGCCGGACTACGCGGGCTCGGCCTCGGCGGCCGGCGCCGACGTCCAGGTGTGATGCAGCACCGCGAGCAGCGCCCGGATCTCCGGATCGGACTCGCGTTGCCGCAGGTGCAGGAAGGCGAGCGTGGTCGGCAGGCGGACCTTGTTCCAGAGCGCGACCTCGCCGGCTGCCGCCGCTTCGAGCGCCACATCCTCGCGCATGAGCGTCACGCCGCCGCCGGCAATGGCGAGTGAGCGCATCACCGCCTCGTTGTCGGCTTCCATGCGACTGGCGGGCGCGCTGCCGCGAGCCGCAAAGAGCTCGTCGAGGAGGACGCGCAGCGTGCTGATCGGCGGCGACACGATCCAGGGCATCTGCACGAGTTCGTCCCACGACGCGTGGCGAATGCGGTCGCCCCATGCCGCCGGCGCCACGATGCGATAGGCGAAGTTGACGATCGGCACGGCGACCACGTCGGGGTGGACGCGGTTGCCGTAGTAGAACGACGCGTCGAGCTCGCCGTCGCGCACCTTGTCGAACGCCTCGCCGGACACCTCGTGACGGATCTCGATCTCGAGCAGGGGATAGGCCTGCAGCGCGTGCGCGAGGAACTCGCCCACGCGCGTGAATTCCGGATCCGACACGGAGCCTACACGGACGCGTCCGATCACCTCGCCCTGCAGCGAGCGCGCGCGGCTGCGCAGCGCCTGCGCGGCATCGAGCACCTTTTCCGCTGCCGGGAGGAGGGCGCGGCCGGCGCTGGTCAGCGCCATGCCGCTCGACACGCGGGCGAAAAGCGTGACGCCGAGCTCGTCTTCGAGCGCCTTGATCTGCGCGCTCACCGCAGGCTGGCTCACGTGCAACCGCTCCGCCGCCCGGGTGAGGTGCCCGAGTTCGGCGACCGCGGCAAAGCTTCGCAGCTGGTAGAGCTCCATGGGTCCGCAGGGGTCTTCAAGACCGCTGTTGGCAAGCTCTCATGATACACGATTGCTGCGATGCATCAAAGACTTGCGGTCGCCATCACTACGACAGATAGCCTTGATCCAAAGACACGATTTGCCCCCGGGAGGGCGGGCTCATATTGTTCGATTGTGCGCCGCATCATCAATGGCGCCCGGCTCACGAGGCCGTCATCTGGAGAATGCCATGAATCTCGATCGCACGTTTCCTGCCAACAGCCTGCTGGGACAGATCCTGTCCCTCGCGCATGCGACCTTCTACGATGCGCTGCCGTCGAACACGGACGGCCGGCCCGGCGTCGCCCCCGCCACGATCCAGCCGCCCAAGCGCGCGAGCTTCGTCTCCCGCTCGCTCGCGGCGATGGACGACTGGTTCTTCCGCCAGCGTGAGAAGGATCGCGAAGCCTACCTCGCGCAGTCGAAGGACATGGTGGATCTCGAGCATCGCCTGCGCCAGCTCGAGCGGCAGCCCTACTACTAGGAATGCGGGCGGGCTGTCCCCCTAGCGCTCGCCTGCTCCGGGGCAGGCGAGCCAGGTTCACAGGCGCAGCGCGCCGCCGTAGCCGGTGAGCTCGAGATAACCCCGCCCCACCGGCTTGCCATCGCGCAGGACCCGCACCGCGCCCTCCCAGTAGATCGTGCCGACACTGGCTCGCGAGTCGAGCTCCTGGTCGTCGAAGAGCGGCACGAGGTCGAGACTCGCGGCGCCCGCCGTGAGGCGCATCGCCACCGGGTACTCCACGCCGGTGCGCGGCGAGCGCCAGGTGCGCTGCGGCAGGAACCTCACGTCGCCGGATCCTAGCCGGGTGACGGACCCGGCCGCGTCGCGCCATGTGCCGCCGGCCCAGTACACGCCGCCCGCCCGGTCGCGGATGACGAAGGCCATCAGCGCTCCGCCGTCGTCGAGGTTGATCCCCGTCCAGTCCCATCCACGCGCTTCCGCCGCCAGGTACGCGCTCGACCACTCGTGATCGAGCCATGCGTCACCGACGACATTGCGCGTGATGTCACCCAAGGTGACCGTACCGGCCGCCGCGAGCTGCGGGCGGCTGTAGTAGTAGCTCGCCTGGGCGGCCTGCGGTCCCTTCCGGCTCGTGCCCTCGTCGCCCTGCAGCAGCAAGGGTTCGCGAGGCGTGAACGAGAGCGCGAAGGCGAAGTCGCGCGCCGCCACGTGCGTCCTGTAGCGGTCGTCGCGCTCGCGCCGCAGCCACCAGTCGCCGATGCGAACGTTGGTGTCGTCCTCGGCCGATTCCGCGATGCCGAAGCCCGCGCGCGCCGCTCGCTGGTCGTGGCGCAGGCGAGCGAGTTCGGGATCGGCAATGGCCGCATGCGCGAAGAGCAGTTGCCTGGGAGCGAAGCGGCTCGTGCTGTCCTCCGCGATGCCCGGACGATGACGAAAGAAGGTCACCTGCACGCCGAGATCGCCGTCCCGCGCGCCCGTGGCGTGCCGGTCGCGCGGGGCGCTGGCGACAGGCGGATCGTCGCGCGAACCGGCGCGGGCCCCGGCGACAGGGGGATCGCCGCGCGCGCCGGCGTGGGCCCCGGTGTCGCGCAACCACCCGGTGATGTACCACCACTCGGTGCGAAAATCCGGATGGCCTCCGTAGTCGCGCGGGAACGCGAGCGGTCGCGGTGTCACCACCGGATAGGCGACCTCGCCGCGACTCCGCGCGGCTGGCGCGAGCAATGCGCCGGCGAGCGCCGCGCGCACGAAGCCGCGCCGCGACGTCACCAGTCGTCCTTCACGGCGATGATCGCATCCTGCCGCAGCGCCTGCCGCGCGCTCGCAAGCGACGTCGCCGCTGCCGCGGCGAGCAGGCCGCCGCCGAGGGCGGCGAGGAAGGCGCCCGGCAACGCGAGATCCATGCTCCAGTGGAACGACTGCCGGTTGACGACGTGAACGAGGATCACCGCGAGTGCTGCACCCAGCACGAGCCCGGTGGCGAGGCCGACCGCCGACATCGTCGTGCCTTCCGTCACGAGCATGCCAGCGACCTGCCGGCGCGTCATGCCGAGGTGTCGCAGCATGCCGAACTCGCGCCGCCGCGCGAGGATCGACGCGCCGAACGCGGACGACAGTCCCGCGAGCCCGATGGCGATCGCCACGGCGAGCAGCGCGTAGGTGACGGCGAAGGTGCGGTCGAAGATGCGCAACGACGTTGCCCGGAGTTCCGCGGGCGTGGCGAAGGTCGTGCGTGCCGCATCGGGCAGCACGTCGGCGAGTGCCTTCTCGAAGGCGTGCGCGGTGATGCCCGGCGCGAGCGTGACCGCCGCTTCGGTGGCGAGTTCGTCACCCGTGAGCGCCCGGTACACCGCACGATCGAGCACGATCGCACCCTGCTGGCGAGCGTAGTCACGAAAGATGCCGCCGACCGTGAACGCGCGCGTCCTGCCGTCGAGCGCGAACTCGACCTTCGCGCCCGGGCGCCAGCCGGCGGCATCCGCGACGGCCTCGCTCGCCCACAGGAGCGGGGGGTCGCCTGCGCGCGGGGCATGCGGTCCCTGCACGAGTACGAGCATCCGCGACGGATCGCCTGCGGGGATGTCGCGCGCGAGCAACGTCACGCGCGGCGCGCCGGGCGCGGCCTGCACGCTCTGCGTGCGCGCGAACGCGACGCTCGCCACGCCGGGCACGGCGGCGATGCGGCGCTGCGCGTCGACGTCGAAGAACCCGCTGTCGCCGGCGGCGCCGGCCCGCAGGTACACGTCGGCCGGGAGCACGCGCACGAGCCACGCGGACAGTGAATCGCGGAACGAGGTCACCATGATCGCCATCGAGGCCATGAGCGCGACGCTGGCCACGATGGCGGCGAGGCTCACGCTCGCTTCCGCAGGGGTGGCGCGCAGGCGCGCGAGCGCGAGCGCGAGCGGGACACTGCGCGGCATGGCGACGAGCGCCAGCGCGCCCATCGTGAGCCAGGGAAGCAGGAGCAGGGTCCCCAGGACCAGCGAGGCCATTGCCGCGTAGCCGGCGATCGGCAGGCCGTCGGCCGGAGGCAGCCACGCGAGCGCCACGCCGGCGGCGAGCAGTGCGAGCGCGGTCCACGGCCGCCGCGGCGTGGCGAGCGCAGGATCGCGGGCGCCCGCCTTGAGGGCGGGGGCAGGTCGTGCGCCGGCGATCTCGCGCGCCGGCAGGTAGCTGCCGAGGGCCGCCACGGCCACACCGAGCAGCACGAAGATCGCCGCGGCGTGCAGGTTCACTCCAAGGCGCGGCGCCACGCCGCGGAAGTAGCCGGCGCCGAGGTCGCCGCCGAAGGCGTGGAGCGCTGCCGCGGCCAGCGCGTAGCCAACGGCGACGCCGACCAGCGCACCCGCGAGCCCCACGAGCGCACCCTCGGCGACGAGCCAGCGCAGCAGTTCGCCACGCGTCACGCCGAGCGCACGCAGCAATGCGAGCTGTGCGCGCCTGCGGACGACCGACAGCGTCTGCGTCGTGAACACGAGCAGGCCACCGGTGAACAGCGCGACGAGCGCGAGGACGTCGAGGTTGACGCGGTACGCGCGCGACATGCGAAGCGCGCCGTCGGCGTTGGCGGCCGGCGTGGCCACGGCGACGCCGGCCGGCATCGCTGCGGCGAGGCGCGCGCGCACGGTATCTGCCGCAGCGCCCGGACGCAGGCGCACGTCGATGCGCGACAGCCGGCCATGGCGGGCGAACGCATCCTGGGCGGCCGCGATGTCCATCACGCCGAAGCGCTGCGCGAGGCCTTCCGGCAACAGGCCGCCCACCAGAAGCGGCACGGAAGCGAGGCCGCTCTGCACCTCGATCGTTGCGCCGGCGGTGACCCCGAGCGCGCGCGCCGCGGGCGCGGTGACGAAGATGCGGCCTGGCCGCAGGAGGTCGAGCGGATCCTGCACCTGGGCGATCAGCGCCGGAGTGACGGAAGCCGCCCGGAAGGCGTCGATGCCGTAGATGCGCAGCGCCTCGCTGCTCCCCTCGATCCGCGCGTCGACCTCCAACACGGGGCTCGCCGCGACGACATCGGGGTCGCGCGCGACGACGGCCAGTGCGGATTCGTCGAAGCCATTGCGCGGCCCGCGGACCTCGAGGTCCGCGGCTCCGGCAAGCGTGCGCAGCGCATGGCCGAACTCGTCGACGGCCGAGGCGTTCACGAGCGTCACGGCAAATCCGAGCCCCACGCCGAAGGCGATGGCCGCCACCGCGAGCGCGAGGCGGCCGGGCTGGCGGGCGAGGGCGCTGCCGCTTACGGCGCGCCACACGAGCGTCGTCGTGGCGCTCACGGCGGGCCTCCTGGCGCGGTGCGGGTCGCAAGCCCGGTGGCACCCAACGTGACGCTGCGGTCGGCAAGTGCGGCGGCGTGGCGCGAGTGCGTGACGATGAGGCAGGTCGCGCCCTCGGCGAGCACGCGCTCGCGGAGCAGCGCGAGCACGACATCCGCGCTCGCCGGATCGAGGTTGCCGGTGGGCTCGTCGGCGAGCACCACCGCGGGCCGATGCACGAGGGCGCGGGCGATCGCGGTACGCTGCAACTCGCCGCCGGAAAGCTCGCGCGGCATGCTTGCGCCGCGCTCGGCGAGGCCCACGGCGGCGAGCATCGCGGCGACGCGCTGGTCGGCGTCGGAACCCCACTGGCCGAGCAGCGCGAGCGGCAACGCCACGTTCTGCGCCACCGACAGGTGCGGCAGCACGTGGAAGGCCTGGAACACGAAGCCGATGCGCTCGCGGCGAAAGCGTGTCAACGCATCGTCGTCGAGGTGGGCGAGTGCGGTGCCGGCCACCGTGACGGTGCCGGCGTCGGGCCGATCCAGTCCCGCAACGAGATTGAGCAGGGTGGACTTGCCCGTGCCGGACTCGCCGACGATCGCCACCAGTTCGCCTGCGGCGACGTCGAGACTCACGCCGCCCAGCACCGTGCGCGGCTGCGGGCCGGGGAAGGTGCGGGTGACGCGGTCGAGGCGGATCACCGGGATGCGCAGGACGCGACGGCGCGCGCTAGCTGCGATCCGCGCGCGTGATCGCGGCCAGTGCCGTGACGTAGTCCGAGGCCAGCTTGGCCGGCGAACTGGCCTCCACTCCCAGGTCCTTCACGAGCCCGTCGGCGAGGCCGTAGACCCAGCCGTGCAGGGCCAGCCGCTGACCGCGCGCCCACGCATCGCTGACGATCGTGGTGCGCGCCACGTGATGCAACTGCTCGATCACGTTGAGTTCGCACAGGCGGTCGACGACGGTGTCCTCGTCGGGCAGCGAATCGAGGTACGGCCGGTGCTGCTCCGCCACGTCCTGCACATGCCGCAGCCAATTGTCGATGAGCCCGAGCGGACGTGCCCGCCGCGCCGCGCGGACGCCACCGCAGCCATAGTGGCCCACGACGATCACATGCTCCACGTGCAGCACGTCGACCGCGTACTGCAGCACGGACAGGCAGTTGAGGTCGGTGTGCACGACCACGTTCGCCACGTTGCGGTGAACGAAGAGTTCGCCCGGCAGGAGGTCGACGATCTCGTTCGCCGGCACGCGGCTGTCGGAGCACCCGATCCACAGGTACTTGGGATTCTGCTGGGCGACCAAGCGCTGGAAGAAATCCGGCTGGGCGGCCTGGACCTGCTGCGACCAAGCGCGATTGCGCGCGAGGAGATGGGCGAGCGACGGCATCGGGAGGTGTGGATGCGGCACGGAGAGCCTATGAAGCGCCGATGATACCGGCAGGGTCCGTCGGCGGCCCGGGTCCCTGGGGCCGGCGCCCTTCCCGGGAGTGATTATATTGCGTTGCAACAATGGGTTACGACGGCGATCCGCGCCGCAAATGGGACGCATCCGAAATGACGATTGGCGTTGTCGGGGGCAAATCCCTATGTTTGCGTTGTGCGTCGCACCAAAAGTGACGGGCGCCTGAATCGAGGAAGGAGCATCATCATGGCCATCAGCCAAGTTACCCCCCACGCGGCCACCGCCGCCGCTGTACCCCGTATCGGGGCCCGCAACCCTTCGGCACCCCGCAATCGCGTGGTGGTGGTCCTCGCAGCCGTCGTGGACGTGTTCCGCGAAGCGCGCGAGCTCGAAATGCGCATGCTCGGACAAGGCGGGTATCACCGCGGCGAGTCCTGACCCTGCTTCGAATGGAAATGGAGCGACCATGACAACCCTCGCCAAACACGCACCCCCTGCGGCCCTGGTTGCCGCCCGGCACGTCACCCGGCCGGGCGCGTCGAACGCGATCGGCTGGCGTGAGGTCGCTGCCGAGGCGATATTCGTGCTCGGCCTCTGCGCGCTGTGCATCGCGTTCGTCGCCTTGAGAATGGCGGTGTGGCCAGAGGCCTTCGTTCCGAGGGGGCTCGCCTTTGCTGCTTTCGGCGCCGCAGCGCTCGCCTCGATCGGGACGTTCCTGACTTTCGGTGCGATACGGCGGAAGTGAGTCGGCGCCGAGCGATTCCGCAAATCGCCCGAGCGCAAATGCTCCTACGGGCGAGCCGAAATGCTCCTCCGGCAGAGCTAGACCAGCCCCTCGAGGATCTGCACGTCGACCATCTCCCCCGCAGGCAGGTCGCCGGCGTGGACGGGCAGCACGATGAAGCAGTTTGCCCGAGACATCGATGACAGGATTCCCGATCCCTGCGCGCCGGTGGGGCTCACCTCGTAGCCCCCTGGGGACGTCGCGAGCATGCCGCGCTGGAACTCGGTGCGCCCAGGTGCCTTCCGCACGGGTGAAGCGAGACGTGCCTTGAACAGCGGCATCGGCTCCACGTGGCGTCGGCCCTGCAGGATCAGGAGTGCGTCGCGCACGAACTGGTAGAAGGTGACCATCACCGCCACCGGATTGCCGGGCAGGCCGAAGAAGTGCGCGCTCCCGATGCGCCCGTAGGCGAGAGGGCGTCCGGGCTTCATCGCGATCTTCCAGAACAGCACCTCGCCCAGCTTGTCGAGGAGCAACCTCACGTAGTCGGCCTCGCCCACCGAAACACCGCCTGACGTGATCACCACGTCGGCATTCTCGGCCGCGGTGACGAATGCCCGCTCGAGCCGCGCGGGGACGTCGGGCACCACGCCCATGTCGAGTGTCTCGCAGCCCAACCGCTCGAGCATGCCGAAGATCGTGTAGCGATTGCTGTCGTACACCTCGCCGGCCCGCAGCGGCGAACCGATCGAGCGCAATTCGTCCCCAGTGGAGAAGAACGCCACGCGCAACCGACGGTATACGCCGACCTCGCCGATGCCGATCGACGCGAGCATGCCGATCTCGGCCGCCCGCACCGGCTGCCCACGCTCGAAGACCACCTGGCCTGCGACGAGATCCTCGCCGGCGCGACGGCGATTCTCGCCTGTCGTGGTGGCCGCGCCGGCCGCGATGACCACGCCGCCGTCGATCCCGCGCGCCCGCTCCTGCATCACCACCGTATCGGCCCCGGGCGGCATCACCCCGCCGGTGAAGATGCGCACCGCCTCGCCTGCCTTCACGTCGCCATCGAACGGCTTGCCGGCGAACGAATCACCCACGCGGCGCAGCGTCGTCTCGCCGTCGGTGGCGAGATCCGCGAATCGTACGGCCCAGCCGTCCATCGCGGAGTTGTCGTGGCCCGGTACGGCGATGGGTGACATCACATCCTCGGCGAGCACCCGGCCGAGCGCCGCACGGATCTGCACGCGCTCGACTGCCGTGACGGGCGAGAGGAACCGGCGGATCAGCTCTCGCGCACGATCCACCGGCATCGAATCGGGGTCGTAGTCGTCGCCGCAGGCGGCGATCCGGAGCGTGGTTTCGGGCGGTGTCATGGCGAGAGTGTAGGGGAAGGGCTGCTGCGCGCTGCCTTGAGTGCCAGTGCGGGGCGTTCGAGGAGATGCCACGACGCCGCCGCCGTTGCCAGCGCGATCGGCAGGCTGAGCACGAACAGGCCAAGTGGCTCGAGCGACGGCAGGCGTTCCATCAGGGTTTGCTGGATCGGGAACGAATATACGTACAGGCCGTAGGAGTAGTCGCCGCCGAGGCTGAACGAGCGCAAGCGCAACGCAGGATGATAGGCGATCACCAGCACGGCGTACGCGAGGATGAGCGGGAACAGGCTGGTGCGCGCGAGGCCGCCAGGGTTCCACGCGACGAGCGCCGCGCAGCCGAGCGCCGCCGGAACCGAGATCGCGAGCGCATCGCGCCATACCCACGCCAGCGCACCGAGTCCGAAGAGCAGCGCCAGCTCGCGCACTACGACGGTATCGGGGGCGAGCGGAAAGGCGGCGGGCCACAGGGCGAAGAGCACGACGAGCGCGACCACCGTCGCGAGGAGCAACAGGCGCCGGCGCAGCAGTCCCACCACGCCGGCAACGAGCACCGCCGCATACAGCCGCAACTCGATCGGCAAGGTCCACAGGGACCCGTTCACCTCGTGCGGGAAGGGATTGGCGGCGAAGGCTCCGGGCAGGCGATACACCATCTCCCAACCGAGGGCCACGCGCCAGGCGTAGTCGAGCGTTTGCGGAGCCGAGAGGAACTCCGCCCACGACAACCGGCTCGACACGCCGCCCAGCACGATCGTGAAGATCGTGGCGGCCACGAGCGCGGGATAGATGCGCAGCATGCGCGCCGCCACGAACGTCGAAGCCGACGCCCGCGCGAGCCAGCTCCGCGTGACCAGGAAGCCCGAGATCACGAAGAAGATCTTCACGCCGATCGCACCCAGGTTGAGCTCGGGGGCGAGCTTCCACAGGGGCTCCTGCGTCCAGCGGCCCGTCAACGCGTAACAGTGAAAGAGCACCACGAATGCGGCAGCGAGCAGTCGAAGGAGCTCGAAGTTGTTGTCGCGGCCATGCGCGAGGTCCGACAGCCTCGGCGCAGTCCACGGCGACACGATGCTCACCGGCAGCCTTCGCGCCGTCACCGCGGAGCTTGCGCCTGCGACGCAAGCTCCGCCCCCGTGATCTCGCCGCGGGCCATGGACGGAGCTTGCGCCATGCCCGGCTACCCGCCGATGTAGCTCATCTCGACCTTGGGGGCGCTCGCCGTGGCCGCGGTGCGGACCTCGGAGTAGTGATCGCTGCGCTGGCGCCAGATCGCCGCCACCACGCGACGCAGGGATTCGTCGTCGCTTCCGGTGCGAACGAGGTCCCGCAGGTCGAAGCCCTCGTTGGCGAACAGGCAGGTGAACAGGCGCCCCTCCGTCGACAGCCGCGCACGGGTGCAATCGCGGCAGAACGCCTGCGTGACCGACGCGATCACGCCGATCTCGCCGCTGCCGTCGACATAACGCCACCGCTCGGCGACCTCGCCCCGGTAGTGCGGGTCGGCGGGCACGAGCGGCATGCTCGCCGAGATTCGCGCCACGATGTCGCGGGCCGGCACCACGTCGTCCATGCGCCAGCCGTTGGTCGCGCCAACGTCCATGTATTCGATGAAGCGCACCACGTGGCCGGTGCCGCGGAAGCGGCGCGCCATCGGCACGATCGAATCCTCGTTAGCGCCGCGCTTGACCACCATGTTCACCTTGAGCGGCACGAGGCCGGCGTCCGCGGCGGCGTCGATTCCCTCGAGCACGCTCGCCACCGGGAAGTCGACGTCGTTCATCGCGCGAAACGTCGTGTCGTCGAGCGAGTCGAGGCTCACGGTCACGCGCGAGAGACCGGCGGCCCTGAGATCCCGAGCCTTGCGAGCGAGGAGCGAGCCGTTGGTGGTGAGCGTGAGATCGAGGTCGTCGGAAATCGCCCGCAGCATCTCGACCAGGCGCTCGATCCTGCGCCTCAGCAGCGGCTCGCCGCCGGTCAGCCGGATCTTGCGTACGCCAAGGTTTGCGAAGATGCGCGCGACGCGCGCGATCTCCTCGAAGGACAGCAGCGCAGCGTGCGGCAGGAATGGATAGTCCCGGCCGAAGACGTCCTTCGGCATGCAGTACACGCACCGGAAGTTGCAGCGGTCGGTGACCGAGATGCGGAGATCGGCGAGCGGGCGTCCGCGCAGATCGAGCACCGGTCCGGGCGCAACGGGCTCGCGGGCGGCATCGCGCACTATCGCCGCCAGTGCAGCTTCCCGCTGCTGGCTGCGCAGGTCCTTGAGGGGGATCGTGATGGCCATGGTGGGCGCTCTGCAGAAGATGGTAGCAGAGCGCCTCGATCGCAAGCCCCGCCCGATGCCCCTTCCGCTGTCCGAGGGTCGTGCGACCGTGACGGGCACGCGCGGTGGAACGGTGGAATGAAGCCCGCCCCGAAAGTGGGCTCATGCGAGGCACTGGCGCGCCGATGCGACGCAGCTGACAAAAAGGTTGCAATCCCACGTTACAAATAGGACAATCGCGCCGGCTCGCCGGCAAGGCCGGCAACCGGAAAGAGGCCGGGAGGAGGCGGGGCAAGCAGCAGCTGCCGTGCCATGCAGTTTGCAGGAGGAGGCTGGAGCGAAGAAGGCGATCCGTGCAGCCGTCACGGCTGCAGGGGGCGAAGCGAGAACAAGCGCCGTGGCGCGCGTTGCCGCGCCGGTCGAAGAAAGTTGCGCCGACACATATCGCACGATGCAATCCACGGAGGCCCACGCGGCCTCCGTTTTTTTCCGGGTGTTCGGCACCCGGCGCGTGACCAGGATTGGGTGCGGCGCGTTGCGCTATAATTGATGGTTCCGCGGAGAGCTGGCCGAGTGGTCGAAGGCGCCTGACTCGAAATCAGGTATAGGGCAACCTATCGGGGGTTCGAATCCCTCGCTCTCCGCCAAGTAGATGTAAGTCGTTGATTTCGCTGGTGGTGTTTCGGGGGTGAGAACCCCTCGGATCCCACTGGGGACTCCCACTTTGTTCGTCGGGAGGCCCATGCAGCACACCAGCGACCCCCGTCCGCATGCGTTCGGATGCGTGATGCGTGGCGTCAATGCAACACTCTTTTTGCGTACGCGGTTCTCGTGTGCGCAATGCATCCCTCCTTCTCGTTGCGACCGTCGTCCGGCCGCCAGGTCGGCGTCGACACGGTCGTCGCCGCTGCGCCACCCGGGTCTGCTGCGCGCGCGCTTCCGCCGGCTTCGGCACGGAGCCTGCGCATGAGACTCCCCGCCTATCTGAAACGCGCGTCGAGCGGTTGTTATTTACTTCCGCGTGGTCGCGGCAAGAGACTTTTCGCGAGGCGACGGGCGCGACACGTCTGCGGGCATCAAAAAACGGGAGCTTGCGGTGTCGTTGCGCACCACGTCGCGCCGCGAGGCATGCATGATGAGTAGACGCATGTCCGCGCACCTTCCGGCATTGCAGTTGGTTCTGCAGCGGCTCGGAGAGGACGGACTTGCGGACGATGCCATGCGCTTGCTTGCCACCTTCAAACGAATCTTTGCCGCGCTACGCGACGGGGCATCGCCGCGCGCGCCGGCGGGCGGCAATGTCGGCCAGGTCGCGGCGGCGACCACGATGCTCGCCGCCAATGAACTGTTCACAGCGTCGCAGGTGGTGGCACTGCTCGACGAGAGGAATCGTCGCGGGACGGCGCCGACGGCAGCCACGACCCCGACCCCGGCGGCGAATGCGTCCATGGTTACGGCGCCGACGCTTGTGCAGTCGATGAACGACTGGCTGCGCGCGAGTCAACAGACGTGGGCGACCAAGACCGCTCTCGAGTACACCACCATCGTGCGGGAATTCGTGCAGTGGGCGGAGCAACGCGATGTGCGGCGCGTGGCAGAGGTGTCGAGAGCACACGCGCGCGACTACCGCACCTGGCTCCTCGAGGATCGTGAACTCGTCCCCGCGACCGTGCAAAAGCGGCTGATGGTCCTCGCCGCGTACTTCAGGGACGCCCAAGCGCAGGGCGAGTATCCCCCGGGCCCGCTACCCACCTATAAGCTCAAGTTCTCCAAGACGATGATCGCGCAGCAAACCGAGAGCTACGAGGTGTTGACCGGCGCAGACCTCAAAACCATCTTCGAGCCCGTTCGCTACCGAAAATGGGCCCGGCAGCCCGACTACTTCTGGCCCGCCTTGATCATGCTCCACCACGGACTCCGGGTGAGCGAAGCGTGTCAGCTCGTCGTCGCTGATTTCGGCGAACTCAACGGGCGGCCGACACTGCGTATCGAGGAGACCCTCGAGGGCCAACACGTCAAGACCGCGGCGACGGTGCGGGTGGTTCCTCTGCATCCCCGTCTGGTCGACCTGGGCCTCTTGGACTACGTCGCCGACGTTCGGCGGATTGCCGGCGAGGGATTGTTGTTTCCGTATCTGCGTGCCAATTCCGTGAACGGCTACGCCGACGCCAGCGGTGAGGCGTTGAACAAACGCCTCAAGAAGCACTTCGGAGCCGTGCGCAAGCGCGGGCACAGTTTTCGGCACACGGTGGTCGAAACCCTCAAGCAAGCAGGCGTCGGGGAAGAGGCTCGCTGCGAGTACGTCGGCCACACCCACAACACCATCAACAGTACCGTGTACGCCAGGAAGCTGAACCTTCCGAAGCTCGCCGAGCTCGTGTTTCCGCATCTCACTTTCCCGCTCGACTATGCCGCACTACGCTATCGTCCTCGCGAGTTCGATGCCCGCATCCGGCGCAGGTTGCAGCTGCGGGAACAGGAAGCGAGGCATGCTGAGGCGAAGAAGGGGAGGGTGGTGGCGTAGGGCGCGGTGCCGTTGCGCTCAAGTGGCTGGCTGCCGCCGTATCCGCCACCAGCACCTACTCCTTGGTCTTGACGACCCCCTTCGGCATGTCCAAGCGCTCCGCAAGCCGTACTCCCTTCGCCTACGCGGCGTAGTGCGCGGCGGACACAGTCAGTCTCGCCACTTCCGCACCGTCCCCCCAAACTCCTGCGTGACCCGATCCGCTGTATGCCGTAGCGCGCGCGCGTGCTCCCGCATCGACTTCGGGGTCATCGACGCCGTCAAGGCGAGCGCGGTCAGCACGAGCAGGATGTTGCCATCGCGGTCGAACACAGGCGCCGACAATCCGTTGGTGCCCAGCGTGCTCTCTTCCACGCTGGTGATATAGCCGACGCGCTGGATTCGTGCCAGGTCCGCGCGGTAGCGGGTCGGATCGGTAAGGGTGTGCTCGGTGGTGCGGTGGATGCCGACGACTTCGATGAGTCGCTCCCGCTCGTCCTCGGGCAGAAAGGCGAGAAAGCACTTGCCGGAGGCACCGTGGGTAACAGGCAGGCGTGTGCCGACCGAAATGCTGATGCGCACATCTCCAGGTGCTTCCTCCTTGTCGAGGATGATCAGGCGCCGCTCGCCGCCGCGCCACACGAGAAACGTGGTGAGCTTGCTGTCATGAACGTGCTGAAGCAGATAGGGACGCACCACGCCAATGACGGCAAAGTCCTTCGAGATGGCGCCACCTAGCTCGAGCAGGCCTAATCCCAACGAGTATGTCTTGTCTTCGGCATGAAAGGTGAGGAGCTTGTGGGCATGGAGAGTCTTGAGGATGGCACGAGAAGATTCGTGAATGCGAGCAGCACGATCTGGCCAGTGGCTGATCCGTTCCCGCGCCTTACGCGACGTAGCGTGCCGATGGGCGTGACTGAGGCGAGGTATCAGGTCGATCTCGACCAGCACGGATCCGCTACGGTGTCCTTCCAGGAGCTGATCACCAGTGTGCAAAAGGACTCGGTATGGAGCTGACGGAGTTTTTGCAGCAGACGCAGGCTGATGTGCAATCAGCAATTTCGAATGGACTGGCGGCCAGCGACGCGCCCTATCCATATCCAGAGGCGATATTCGCCGAGATCGTGATGCAACACATGAACGATATCGGGATGACATTTGAGCCCCAGGTTTGCCACTACTTGGGCAAGGTCGGAAACGCACCACTGCGCATCACCGGATTCGGAATCTCCGAGGACGCGGACCAGCTCGACCTGTTTGTGTCACTCTATGATGGGTCCACCACTCTCGAGTCGGTATCCGATACGGATACCAAGGCGGCGGCGGAACAGTGCCTGCGTTTTCTCGCCAGGTGCGTGGAAGGCAGGCTCGCAAGCACGATGGATCAGTCGCACGATGCCTACTCGCTTGCGCTTACGATCCAGCACAGCTATGCGAATCTCGAGCAGATCAGGATCTATGTTCTTACTGATCGGCAGGCGCGGTCGAAGAACTTCACGGCACGCGAGATCGGCGGGAAGACCGTCAAGCTCGAGGTCATGGACATCGAGCGGCTGCATCGGCACTGGTCTGAAGGAAAGCCCCGGGACGAGCTGGTAGTCAACTTCGAAGAGGTATCGGGCGCGGCGCTGCCTTGCGTCTACATTCCGGCGACCGCGACGGGCTACGACTATGCGCTGACTGCCATTCCTGGAGACGCACTCCGGTATGTGTACGAGAAATTTGGGGATCGTCTGCTCGAGGCTAACGTACGCGCCTTCCTGAGCGCGACGGGGAAAGTGAATCGAGGGATCCGGGATACGCTCCGGGACGATCCAGAGAAGTTCATGGCATACAACAACGGGATAGTCGTCGTTGCGGACGAAACAGGACTCGGTACCTCAGGAGACGGGGGAACTGGCCTTGTATGGCTGAAGGGGCTGCAAGTTGTGAATGGCGGGCAGACGACTGCATCCATCTACTTCACCAAAAAGCGGTCTCCGGAGACAGATCTCAGTCAGGTCCGTGTTGCGGCGAAGATCATCATTCTGCGATCCAGAGATGGAGCCGCGGAAGAGGGTCTGATCTCAGACATATCCCGATACGCCAACAGTCAGAACTCGGTACGGCAGTCGGATCTCTCCTCCAACAACCCATACCACGTAGAGCTCGAGAAGATTGCCGCAACCACCTATTGCCCTGATGGCGTCGGACGCTGGTTCTATGAGCGGGCAGGGGGTGCTTACAACACGATGCTGGCGCGCCAGGGAACAACACCTGCACTCCTGAAGAAGATGAAGGAGCAGGTAGTGCCAACCTCGCGGAAGATCACCAAGACGGATCTTGCGAAGTACCTGAACGCATGGAATGAGCGCCCGGATGCGGTGAGTCTTGGGTCGCAGAAGAACTTCGAGCGGTTCATAACGGACATCAAGGAGGCCGCCGATGGGGGAACACTACAGATGCCGGATGTGGCGGAATACAAGCGCATGATCGCAACGGCAATCCTGTTCCGTCGGGCCAGTTCACTCGTCCGGCCCATGTTTCCCGCCTTTCAGGCAAACATCACATCGTATCTCGTCGCAATAATTGCCAATCGCCTCAGGTCAAGGCTTGATCTCGAGCGGATATGGCAGAAGCAGGACCTTTCGCCGCAACTCAAGCAGCAGTTGCAGGTCTGGGCGCATGAGGTAAGCGGCGCGCTGAAAAAGGCGGCTGCCGGAAGAATGATTTCTGAAGCCGCAAAGAAGGTGGAGTGCTGGGAAGCAGTTCGGGAAGCGAAGTACTCTCCAGTGATAGAGGGCATACCTGAGATTCGTCTCTAGGGAACGTCCGCACAACGTGGTGAATCTCGTTCGACGCTTTGCTCAAAGTTCTTGTTCATCGCGATCAGATCGAATTTCCGGGCGATTTCGTCGAGGGATCGAGGTTCTCCTGCCCGTTCCACCTACTGCGGACGGACTGCTTCCCGGCAAGCTATATCGAACGATGAAGGATCGCCTCGTCGAGGAAGTGCTTCCACTTGCATTGGCGGTTGGTGAAGTCTTTGGCCCGCGGCGCCTTGGCCCGAATCACCTCCCCATGGCTCTTGTACGCCTGATCGCCATAGACCCGATTCTCCTCACCGTGCAGCGGCTCCCCCAGCACCTTGTTGTCAGCGGTGTTCGCCGGCGTCACCACCACCGAGTGGATGCCGGTTCCGCGTGTGCCGTACTGCGGCGCATGCGCCAGCAGCACATCCTGTTCCCCCGACGTATCGCCCGCGGGATCGGCAAAGGGGAGGTCCTGTGGGGCGAACTGGACCACTCGCGGATCTTGGAAGTTCTGCACAACCCCCGCTACGCCGGCGCCTTCGTCTATGGTCGCCGACGCACGAGTTACAACGCCGATCTGAAGCAGATCCAGCTGATGCTCAAGCGTGAGCACTGGCAGGTGCTCATTCGCGATGCCCATCCCGGTTATATCTCGTGGGACGAGTTCGAGCACCATGAACTCGCCCTCCAGCGCAATGCCGTGAGCTTCGCCACCACCCTGCGCGGCACCGCTCCGCGCGAAGGTATCGCGCTGCTGCAAGGTCGTGTGCTCTGTGGACGCTGCGGCTCGCGCATGCGCGTGCATTACGATGAGCGCGAGGGACGAGCACAGCCCTACTACTGCGGCAATGAGGGAACAGTCCGGCGCGCCGAAAGCAGGAACTGCCAATGGGTGCAGGGTGGCACCATCGACGCCGCGATCAGCGCCTTGCTGCTGCAGGCAGTAGCGCCGGCGGCCATCGATGTGGCTCTGGCCGTGCAGCAAGAGATCGCACAGCGGGTCGAGAAAGCCGCCGCTATGCGCGCGGCACAACTGCAGCGCTGCCGCTACGAGGCCGAACTCGCCCGGCGTCGCTATGTGAAGGTCGATCCCGACAACCGGTTGGTGGCCGATGCGCTGGAGGCGGAATGGAATGAGCGGCTGCGACAGCTCGACGCTCTGCAGCGCGAGCACGAGCGTCAGCAGCAGGCCGACCAGGTGCTACTGGATGAGCCGGCGCGCCAGCGCATCCTCGCCCTCGCCCAGGACTTCCCGCGCGTATGGAACGACGAACGGACCAGCGCCATGGAGCGCAAGAAGATGCTCGCCTTGCTGATCGAGGATGTCACGCTGATCAGCGGTGCGCATATCGCGGTGCACATCCGTTGGCGCGGTGGGAGAACGCAATCGATCACCGTCGACAAGGCGCGGCCGATTGCACTGGTCCGCAAGACTCCGCCGCAGGTGGTGACGCTGATCGATGAGCTGCTCGAAACGTGCACCGATGTTGAGATCGCCCAGCGCCTCAACGAACTCGGCCATCACAACTGGCGCGGCGACTCCTTCACGCACAAGAAGGCCCGCTTGGTTCGTATCACCTACGGCCTGAAGAGCCGCTTCCAACGGCTGCGTGACCGCGGCATGCTAACCAGCGGCGAGCTCGCCACGCGCTTCGGCGTGTGTCCGACGACCGTGAACGAGCTTGGCCGGCAGGGCGTCCTCACGCGGCACGCGTACGATAGCGGGCATCGCTACTTGTATGAACCGCCCGTTTCAGCTACCGCACAAGGTGCACTATGACATCAACGCCTTATCCCGCGGCTTACGGGGACGCGCCGGCAGAATGGCGCAGCCGTAGTGCTCGGCCAGCGCCTCGTAGGTGCGATTGCTAAGCGGCTCGTAGCGGTCGGGGTCGCGGATCAGCGCCCGCGGGTTGTCGGGCACCAGCAGCGCGGGAACGCCGCCGAAGAAGCTCAAGGCGTTGACGTGCGCGGTGATCCAGTCAGCTTTGGTCTCCGTGGCGGTGGCCTCGGCATAGGTGTAGTTCCACGCCCCCCAGGTCGCCACAAAGATGTGGGCGCGGCTGACCTCGCCGCTCGCCGGGTCGATGATCGGCACCGTCGGGCCGGCGTAATCGACGAACAGTTTCTCGCCGGCGACATAGGTCTGGCGCATCGAGCGGCGCAGCCGCTGACGGAACTCGAGATAGCGCTCGCAGAAGCGCGAGCGGCTGTAGGGAATGCCTTGGGCCTGCGCCCGGTACTCCTCCCACAGCAACTGCAGCGTCACACCCTTGCGCCGTAGCTCCTGGTGGATGTGGGCGAAGTCGGGGACCGCGAATTCAGGGTAGACGTAGCGCTGGGGATGCAGCCGGGCATCCAGCGCCGCGTCGTCGAGCGCGAGCGCGTCGGTGTGGCTCAGGCTCGCGGCGCTGGCCGCCGCCAGATAGTTCGCCACCGAGCCCTTGGCGATGCCGAGCGCCGCCGCGATCTGGGCGTTGGACAGCGCGCACTCGTGCTTGAGGCGCAGGACTTCGCGAATTCGTCGCATGGCAATCCGTATGGCTGGCACCGCGGGCTCCCCGAGCAAAAGGGAGCGAGGGTACCCAGTCCAGAGTTCGAATCACCACGCACCGCAGCATCGCCAGGCCGATCACGGGTCGCAAATCCGACCATCGTGACCGCCGATCCGACCATCGTGACCGCGATTTCCGACGTGCCCGTAAAAGCGGTCACGTTCCGTCGGAATCACCGGTCAACATCATCGGATTCCGCGGTCATCATCCGTCGGAAACCGCGGTCACGTTCGGCCGGAATACGCAGCGGCACGTCGTCACCGATCAGTTCAGGCGGACACTCGATCCTTTCGTGTGTAATACCGGCTCCCAAGGGCGCGGTCAACGGGCTACGTGCTGGTTGTGGTGCTCGGGTACTCACGGCTGCTGTGGGTCCGCTTCTACGAGCGTCAGACCATGGCCGTGCTGATGCGTGGTCCGGAGGAAGCATTCGGTTTCATTGGCGAAGTGTCCAATGAGTTGCTGTTCGATCAGATGAAGGCGCTGATCATCGACGACCAGCGCAATGTCAGCTGGCGCGTACTGGAGAACGCGGAGTTCATTCGCCTTGCTCCCACCTGATGTGAGGAAGTGGCCCAACCGAGCTCGAACTCAGCGGCTTCCTACACGACTTTCGGGGACACGACCCCCCAAGCAGAGGGAGCGATGGCTGCTCCTTTTGCGCGGCGAGCCCAAGGAAATCCTCGGCCATCGGAAGCGGCTGGGAGTCTGCCGGCATTTGCGGGCTCGTTGCGCCCCCCCGGGCTGAGCACGGGGACCACCCGCCGAACTTTGCGGGGCATTCGTCAAAAATGCCATGTGAAAAATGCCATTGACCTTGTCGACATGCATCGTGTATCGTGCACGATGTACGCATCAAGATGGCTTCGGGAGGCACGCCAATGCGCTTGATCTCACTGTCGCGGACGATCTATCCCCATCAGGCGATGTTGTGCCTGGCCGATCTGGTCCGGCGCGCGAAATAGCATGGACACGATCGAGCGCGTCGAAATCATCCAAGTCGACCTGCCGCCCAAGGTCGTCCGGACCGATGCCATCCAGTCGTTCGTCAAGCAGGAGACACCGATCGTGCGGATCACCTGCAGCGACGGCGCGCAGGGTGTCGGCTACACCTACACGATCGGTACGGGTGGATCGTCCGTGGTCGCGCTGCTACGGGATCACTTGGCCCCGAAACTCCTGGGTCGTGATGCCTCCGAGATCGAGCGGCTGTGGAAGGATCTGTTCTTCCATACACACGCGACCGCGGTGGGCGCGATCACCAGCCTCGCGCTCGCGGCGATCGATACGGCACTGTGGGATCTCAGATGCCGCCGCGCCGGAGTGCCGCTTTGGAAGATGGCGGGCGGCGCGCAACCGCAAGTCCCGGTGTACACGACCGAGGGCGGTTGGCTTCATCACTCCCCGCAACAGCTCGTCGAGGAAACGATTTCCGCGCAGACACACGGCTTTCGTGGCGCCAAGCTGAAGGTGGGCAAGCCGACGATCGCGGAGGATGTCGCGCGCCTGGCCGCTGTTCGTGAGCGAGTGGGCGACGCGTTCGAGCTTATGGTCGATGCGAATCAGGCATGGACGGTGTCCGAGGCGTCGCGACGCGCGCAGGCCTACGCGCCGATCGGTCTCGCTTGGCTCGAGGAGCCGTTGCCGGCGGAGGATCTGGGTGGCCATGTGGAACTCGCCGCTCGCGCGCCGATGCCAATCGCGGTTGGTGAGTCGCTGTACCATCCCGCGCATTTCCGGGAGTACCTGGAGCGTGGAGCCTGCTCAATCGTTCAGGTCGATTGCGCGCGCATCGGGGGCATCACGCCTTGGCTCAAAGTGGCGCACCTCGCGGAGGCATTCAACGTCGCGGTGTGCCCGCACTTCCTGATGGAACTTCATGTGTCGTTGGCTGCTGCGGTGCCCAACGGCGCGTGGGTCGAGTACATCCCCCAGCTCGATGCGATCACGACGTCGCGGATGACAATGCGCGACGGTCATGCATTGCCGGCCGACGCTCCCGGGCTCGGCATCGAATGGGACTTCGACGCGATCGACGCGCTCGCGCTTGCTCGCGCGAACGTGCACTGATCCCAAGACGCTTCCCGAAAGGAAACCCATGCAATTCTCTGTCTTGCTCAGCCGATCACTCCTCGGAGTCACGGTCGGCGCCGCGTTGTCACTCACTGCATGTTCCGAGTCCTCCGGACCCTCCAGTTCGACCCAGCCCTCGACTGTCAAAGCACCCGCCACCGGATCCACCGCGGCCTCAACCGCCGCCTCAACGGGCGCCGCCAGCGGGACCAAGGCTGCAGGCTCGGAGGGCACATGCACAAAGACCTATGAAGTCAAGTATCAAACGTACCCGGCCAGCTTGAACAATATCGTACCGGTCGTCGCGCAGGCGGAAGGCTTCTTCAAGAAGCATTGTGTGGACGCCAAGCCCGTCTCGGTCGCAAGCGCGCCCGCCGCCCTGGCGGAGTCCGTCACCGGGGCCGTGAACTTGATCAACACGGGACCGGACAACGTCGTCGTCGCGCGGTCGAACGGACTGGACGTGAAGATCGTGGGCAACTTCTTCAAGCGGGACACATCCTCACTGGTCATCTCGTCCAAGTACGCCGACCTCAAGGGCAAGCCCTTCAACGAGATCATGAAGGGCCTTGTCGGAAAGACCATCGGTGTCGCCGCGCTCGGCGGGCACAACCAGTACATGGCGCAAACCAACTTTACCCAAGCCGGCATCGACTCCGCCAAGGTGCATTACGTCGCCGCAGGCGGGGGAGCCGCCATGCTCGCCGCACTGCAGAATGGGACCGTCGATGCCGCGGAGATGTACAGCAACCTGCAAGACATTGCGCAGGCTGAGGGATTCGGTTTCATAGTCAACGACTTTCGGTTTGCCGACTCCAGCACGAATCCGATCCCCGAAGTCGCGCGCGGACTGAACGGCTCTCAGGGTGTCTGGGCGGTGCAGGCGGACTACCTTGCGAAGAATCAGGATGCGGTGAAGGCGTTCCTCGCAGCCAATAGTGAGGCCGGCGCATGGATCCTGGACAAGGCTAACCGCGAGAAGCTGTACGCGCTGATGAAGCAGGAGGCGCCCATTCCGCCCAACGTTCCAAATAGCGCCAAGGTCTTCCAGCATTCAGTCGATGCATACGCCGACATGGTCTCGACCACGCTCGACAAGCAATCCCTTCAGAACTACATCGACTTCGCCGTGAAGAACACCGGCGTCGAGCCCGCCAAAGCGCCGTCCCTGGACGATCTGCTCGGGAAGCTTTGATTGGATCGTCTGGGCGAACGGTGACCGAAACGCCACGCCAGGGGAGAGCCAAGGTGCCCGATGTGAACTCGACGCGCAGTGAACCTCCGATCGCACTGGACGTTCGCGCTGTCAACAAGGTATTCGAGAGCCCGGAGCGTGGTCAGGTTGAAGTACTGGCCAAGACGGACATCCAGGCCGCCGAGGGCGAACTGCTCTGCCTCGTGGGTCCCTCCGGATGCGGCAAGACGACCATCCTCAACATGGCCGCCGGGCTGGTCACACCGACTCATGGAACGGTCACGCTCAACGGTTCGACGCCGTCGCTTGGGAACCACGACGTGGGCTATGTCATGGCGCGCGATAGTCTGCTGCCATGGCGAACCGCGCGCCAGAACGTAATGCTTCCGCTGTGGGCACGGGGCGTCTCTCGAGCGGAGCAGCGCGAGCGAGCCGATGAGGCACTCCATCAGGTCGGACTCGGATCCTTCCTCTCGGCGTTTCCCGGCGAGTTGTCGCACGGCATGCGGCAGCGCTGTGCTCTTGCTCGAACGCTCGTCACTCGGCCCCGCGTGTTGCTGATGGACGAGCCATTTTCCGCCCTCGACGCTGAAACGAAGCTGCAGCTGCAGCAGCGATTCCTGGAGCTATGGGAGACGCTTCGCCCAACGGTGCTGTTCGTGACGCACGACCTTTCGGAGGCTATCGCGCTCGGCGACCGGATCGCGGTCATGTCTGCGCGTCCGGGTCGGATCAAGCAGATATTCACCATTTCCCTGGCACGTCCGCGAAACCTGCTCGATCTGCAGGGGTCAACCGAGTACCACGAACTGTTCCAGAGCCTTTGGAGCGTCTTTCGTGAGGAGGTGGTCCTGTGACGACCGACGTTGGCGGACCGTCCGCAAAGCGACAGCGGGACACGATGATCGTCGTTACCGGATGGATCGTCATCTTCGCGACCTTCGTAGGACTGTGGTGGGCCGCAGCGCATTTCCGGTGGATCAACCCGTTGTTCATTGGCAATCCGGTCGGTGTCCTGGAAGCGTTCTGGAAAGGCATTACGGGTCCGCTGCTTTGGGTGGATGCGGTACGAACCACGATCGGGGCACTGTTCGGTTGGGTCATCGCGTCCGTCGTCGCAGTGACCGTCGCGTTCGCCGTATCCACATCAAGGGTATTCGAACGTATCATCGACCCCTTCATCACTGCGATGAATAGCCTGCCACGCGTGGCGCTGGCTCCACTGTTCCTGCTCTGGTTCGGCATCGGCATGACCCCGAAGGTGGTGCTGTCCTTCAGCCTCGCATTCTTTGTCGTGTTCGGCGCCACCATGGGTGGGGTCCGCAGTGTCAACAGCGACCACGTCCTGATCGCCCACACGATGGGCCTGAGAAGGCTCCAGGTATTCCAGCGTGTTGTGGTGCCTTCCGCCGTGCCTAGCATCTTCTCCGGACTGGAGCTGGGCTTCATCTTCGGCATTCTCGGCACCGTGTCCGGCGAGATGATCGCAGGAAGCAACGGAATCGGCGTGCGACTGCAGTACGCAGCGTCTCGGTTCGACATGAATCAGTATTTCGCTGCGCTGATCATCCTGATCATCATTACGATGCTGATCGCGTGGCTGCTGCGCACTCTGCGAAATCGTTTGCTCCGGTGGCAGTCAGCCGGCACCGTGGTGTCCAGATAGATAGACCTCGAGAAGACGCGACCCCGCACGCCAAGTTGGGCGCCGATCGCACAGCAGATGAACATGAGTCGACGAAACGTGCTGCTGATCCTGACGGACCAACTTCGGTACGACCGTATTTGCCGGTCGCCTGGAAACGATGCGCTTTACTGCACGCCCAACATCGACACCATCCGCCGGCAAGGAATCACGTACGATCGCGCATACACTGCCTCCGCCTTGTGTTCGCCGAGCCGTGCCTCGATCTTCACTGGCAGACGGCCCACGCATCACGGACTCACTGCGCTGGGTCTGGGGCTTGACCCCGCAGTTTGGACAATGACACGGGGTTTGCGGGAGGCGGGGTACTACTGTCACCTCGTCGGCAAGAGTCATTTGCAGCCCTACGCGTTCGAGGGTAGCGGGTGGACCGACATCGCAGTACTCGATGACTCGGAGCTGATGCAGCGGCGTGCGTTCGAAATGCTTGAGTTACACGCGCGGCGATACCGCCCGTTGCCCGAGGACTACTACGGCTTTCACAGCGTTGATCTGGCCATCGGACACGGTGATGACATTGGCGGCCACTTTCCACACTGGCTGTCCGAGCGCAGGTCGATCACGAATCAGACTCAGACCGCGAATCCGACCGGACTTGCGGCCGCGAGTCGCTACGACGAGCAGACCCATCCGTCCGCGTTCGTCGCTGAGCGAGTCCAGGCAGCAATCGAGCGATGCTCTCGATCGCAGGCACCGTTCTTCCTGGTGGCGTCGTTCCCTGATCCACACCATCCCTTCCGGCCGCCTCGCCGACACTACGAGCGTACAGCCGATCTGCCGGTGCGGCTCCCAGACTCGTTCTCCGACGCGGGAACAGTGCCCAGGCATCTGGCAGCGCTGCTGGCGAAGCCTGGCATTGGCGCCTCTGGATACGACACTTGGAGTGTCACTGCTGCGCAACTGACCGAGTACATCCGAGCGGAGGCTGCCTGTATCAACTTCCTGGACGAGTGCATCGGTCGGATACTCGCCTCGCTGCGCGAGGCCGGACTCGACGAGAATACGGCCATCATGTTCAC
The DNA here is from genome assembly GCA_964439475.1 of uncultured Alcaligenaceae bacterium. Classification (GTDB taxonomy): domain Bacteria; phylum Pseudomonadota; class Gammaproteobacteria; order Burkholderiales; family Casimicrobiaceae; genus VBCG01. Next base: position 17,196 of record CAYTOT010000005.1, on the reverse strand, counting down.
CAGCGATCATGGCGACATGTTCGGTGACCACCGATTGATGTACAAGCATGGAACCCACTACGACGGAACCCTTCATGTTCCGCTCGTCGTGCGATCTCCCGGCATCGAAGGCGGAACCCGGGTCACCAGCATCGTCAGCACCTTGGATATTGCGCCTACCGTGTGCGCCTTGGCAGGGGTTGCCATGCCCCGCGGTGGGGATGGCACACAACTTCCAGGCTCTGGGGCGGTGGGCACGCCCCGCCAGTTTGCGATTGCGGAGGAGGACATCGAGGGTACGCACTCGACGCTGCCTGCCGGAACCAGGATCCGGTCGATCATCAGCGACATCGGCCGGCTGACGCTCTATTCGGATCGGCGCGGTGAGTTCTACTTGCGAGCGGGTGACCCCGGCGAGCAGGTCGACCGCTTCGACGACCCTGTCGCGGCCGAGGTCCTTACCGACCATCTCGAGTACGCAGCCTGGACCCTCTTCGATGACCTACCCCGTGCGGAGACTCCGCGCTACGCGGGGTAACCACGACCGGATCTCCTCTCATCCGGTCGAATCACCTACGAGACTCACAAGGAACGTTCACCATGGATCTAGGACTCACTGGCAAGACAGCCGTCGTCATCGGTGGCAGCTCAAACATTGGTCGATCCACCGTTCTGGCCCTTGCGCGCGAAGGGGCAAACGTCGTGATTGCTGCACGGACGGAGCGGGACTGTCAAGCCGTCAAGGCACTCGCGAAGGGCCGAACCGAGGTCGTGGTCACTGATGTCACCGACTACGACCAGGTGGTTGCGCTGGCCGCCGAAACCCGTCGCCTGTTTGGTTCGGTCGACATCGTCGTCGGCAGCGTTGGCTGGGACTCCCCCGGCAACTTTCTCGAAGTCGCGCGCAGCGAATGGGAGGACGTGGTCAACAGTAATTACATGGCCATGCTCAACTACTTCCATGTCTTCTTGCCGATCATGCTCGAGCAGGGTCACGGAACCATCATCCCGGTCAGTAGCGTCATGGGCCGCCGCCCGGATCCCCTCGAACCTGTCTACGCTGGCACCAAGGCCGCCCAGATTCTGTTCAGTCAGGCGATGGCGCGCCAGTTCGGACGGCAAGGCATCCGCATCAACATCGTGGCGCCCGGCCCGACCCCGCCGCGCCAGACCGATTGGGCCAGTCCGTCCAGTCTCTGGCGGCGGCCGGAGCAGGGGGAAGTCGGTTGGGCGCCTGGTCCTGATCGAGACAAGGGTGGACCGGCGTTGGTCCCCGTCCCTGGAGGACCCCAAGCTTCACTCCTGGACGCCACTGCGCTCGGCAAGTTTGGCACGGCTGATGATGTGGCGCACGCGATCCTGTTCCTGGCCTCCGACATTACCGCTGGCCAACTGACCGCTCAGGTCATTGGAGTTGACGGCGGTATGTACATGTCGCGCTGACACGGGCGCCGCCGCGTTGCTGGACGGGCTATGTGCACTCGCCCTCTGCGCCGCGGAGGCAGCAGACCGGACTCATGGATCGATCGATTGCAACGTATCATCGGAGCGGCCATCATTGGAGCGAACACACGCCACAGATATGGGAGACCCGATGGACTCGAGGGAGGCTGATCCGCATGACGACCAGATCGTCCATCCCCCGCTGGCGGAGATCGTCTACCGGTCGATCAAGGATCGCATCATGGACCTGCGGATTCCGCCCCAAAGTCACATCAACATTGATCAACTGGCGCGAGACCTCGGAGTCTCCAACACGCCGGTTCGCGAAGCCCTGACCCGGGTATGTTCAGAAGGCTTGGTCGAGCGGAAGAGCCGGTTTGGGTTCCGTAGTTCGGCGGTCATCTCCGAGCCCGAACTGCGCGAACTGTTCTTCATGCGACAACTACTGGAGGGTGCAACGACGCAGCTTGCAGCGGCCCACGGGGATCGGCGCGAGTTGACGCGGGTACTCAAGGGCTCTCTGGAGGAAATGCGCGAGATCGAGGCCAAAGGTCGATTGGAGTCCGAGCCAACATATTTTCGGACGTTCTCCGATGCGGACGCGAAGTTCCATGCCGCGATCGCGAACGTCGCAGACAACAGAATGCTGGCCGAGACGCTGAAGTCGCTCAATAGCCATGTGCACAGCTACCGGCTATCCTTTCATCTGGGGATGTCGAGCGAAACGATCGTTGAACATCAGGACATCATCGACGCGTTGAGCAACGACGATGCATCAGCGGCCGTGGCTGCCATGCACCGTCACCTGAATCGCTCACTGACTCGCCTGCTCCGAGTGTATGACGGAGACGCCTCCATGGTTCGCAAGATAGACCTGCGCAAGCGCACCGCCCGGGGCGCTCGCGTGGACCGCTGACGTGATCAGCCGTCACGCCGACTACGCGGTGCTGCCTGTGTCACAACGCGCCCGCCTCGGCGAGGGTCCTTGGTGGTCGGTGGCTGACCAGACCCTGCTGTGGGTCGACATCTGGGGTCGTAGAGTGCACTTGGCGGCGCTCGATGGTACCCGCTACCGAACTTGGACCACACCTTGCGACGTCGGATTCGCCGTTGCGACTACGGGCGGACAGCTTGTAGTCGGGCTTGCCGATGGCTTGCGCGGCCTTGACCCCGCTACGGGTCAGTGGGCCGCGAGCGGGCCAGGTCCGAAACTCCCCGCTGAACTCAGGATCAACGACGGCAAGGCCGACCGACAAGGCCGGCTTTGGTTCGGCACCATCCGCGAGGATGGGCGCGCGCCAACCGCGGCCCTGTATCGCTACGACGACCGCGGCCTGTCCGTCGTCGCCGACAAGATTACGGCTTCCAACGGACTCGGTTGGAGCCCTGACGGTGACCGCATGTACTACGTGGACTCGCCGACCCACAGGATCATGACCTACGCCTTCGACGCGGCCAGCGGAGAAATCTCGGCGCCGACGGTTTTCGCGACCGACCCGGACGCGTACACGCCTGACGGACTCACGGTCGACGCCGATGGCTTCGTATGGAGCGCCAAATGGGATGGCGGACGCATCGTCCGCTACGCTCCCGATGGACGGCCAGTGCTCCACCTGGAGTTTCCCGTATTACGACCAACCAGCTGCGTCTTCGCCGGACCTGACCTCAACGTCTTGGCGGTCACATCCGCGGTGAGCGAAGCAGACAACGCACAAGGCCAAGAGTTGGCCGGATCGGTCTTCCTTGTGCCAGTTGACGTTCGGGGATTGCCGGAATGCCCTACCAAGTTCGAGTTTACCTAGCCGTTTCAGTATTTGAGTAGCGAATTTACTAGGTTTGTTTTAAGCACGCGGCGACACGCGAGTTGGCATACACGAAATGCAACGACTGGTCCTACGAGCGACCTGCGTGTCGGCCTAAACTCGCTCGTCATGAGCCAGAGATAGCGGTCGAGCAAAAAGGAATCTATGGCCGAATGATGGAGGGTGCTGCAACAGGGAGGTTGATGGCGTGTTGAACGAGGCGGCGATTGAAACCGACATGCCGCTGATCTGGAACAATGAAGAGCCGTACGCGACGATCTAGTGGATGGACTGTGAACAACCCGCTGATGGGTGCTTGCGGTGCAATGGACCCGATGAACGACGTGTGACTGACACTATCGGCCGGTATGTGATGTCCCGCGACGGTGCCGGTGCGCCGTTGCAACAGACGTCCAGGCGACAGTGCAGTGGCAATCAAGGAGACTGACCGCATGTACGAGGTTGATGTAAGGATGCAGAGAATCGTCGTCGAGACGATCTATCACGAAGGAGGACCGGTGTCCTCTCGGCCGTTGCTCCGTGGCGCGATACTTGCCGTCATCCGAAATCCGTTCGCCGGACGCTACGTACCGGAGATCGCCGACTTCATGGACAAGTTGAAACCTCTGGGCCGGTCTATGGCACAGCAGCTCGTCCATGCGCTGAACGGCGATGGCCGCGTCGTTCAGGGGTACGGCAAGGGGGCGATCGTCGGCGCCGATGGCGAACTCGAGCATGGCGCCCTTTGGCACGTTCCTGGCGGTTATGCCATGCGTGAAGTACTGGGCGAGGCCAAGGCGATCGTGCCTTCGGCCAAGAAGGTCGGGACTCTGGGTTCGGCGCTCGACATTCCAATTACGCACATCAATGCTTCCTATGTGCGGAGCCACTATGATGCGATGGAGGTCAGCCAGCCGGGCGCGCCACGCGGAGGCGAGATGCTGCTTGCGCTCGTCATGACGACGGGGCCGCGTATCCATGCGCGTGTTGGCGGCCTCAGTGCGACCGATATCAAGGGCGAGGATGGGTTGCGCTAGTGTGCCGGCTCAACGCCGGTGAGTCTTGAGAATTCGTCATCAGTCGTTGTCATCGATCTAGACAATGCGCGCTTAGCTGGAGTGTATCGAGCACCTCAACCCCGCACTATTGCAATTGTCGCGCGGCTGTCGAAGTCAGGGATCTAAAGTAGCGCCGTAACACGGGCACGCAGTTCTAGGAAACATCTAGGAAACATGGGAGGCACTATGGGAAATCGATCAGAGACAGAATCTCACGGGACTACTGCTTTCGATGGTACGAGAAGAACGTTGCTAGCAGGCGGTGGCGCGCTCGCGTTAACAACGCTACTCGCGTCTTGCGGCAAGGGAGATGATAAGGTCGCGCAGAAGGCCGCAGCGACCGGTGGACCTCTAAATGTGCTCGTTTATGGCGGCCCCGTTGAAGAGGTCTATAAGACGCAAGTTGGCGCGTATCTCAAATCGAGCGGTTACGATGTCACAGTTTCCACCAGCGCGTCGAACGCATCTACGATTCTCGCTCAGTTACCGCAACCAAAATACGACCTGTTCGTTGATGGCAGCAACGTTGTCCCACGATATCCAGCAGTCTATAGTGCGATCCCGATCGAAAAGATACCCAATTATTCGCTAGTTGCAGAGAGTCTTCTGCAGGGTATTGCAGGCAAAGCGGTGCCCACATACATGCAATCGATGGCGGTCGTCTACAACAGTAAAAAGTTCTCGCAGCCGCCTACCCTTCAGGACCTGTTGACTCCCAGATTTCAAGGCCGTTGGACAATGCAGGGTACGCCCTGGCTTAGCTTGTTCGCTCCATTGATAATGCAATATGTTGGCGGTACCGCAGAAGATCCCCAACCGATATTTGCTTGGTTCGAGCGCGCAGTGAAGACGATGAAAACGGCATACACTCAGGTGACCCAACCCGCGCAGATGTTTGCCAGCGACGAGATCGACGTGGCGCTGTGGTTCACGGGCCGCGCGGCACAAGTTGCTGCCACATCGCAGGTTCCGATCGCTTGGGCACGAAAGCCTGCGGTAGCAAATATTCAAGCATTCGGCATTCCGCCGGGCGCGAGCAACCAAGCGGGAGCACTTGCGTTCATAAACCGGTGGCTAGATCCTGCAGTTCAACGAGCGGCGTCAGAGGCGACTTACTTCGCCCCAATTCTGAAGGCCCCCGGGTTTCCTGAGGAGCTGGCCGCGAAGTTGCCCGTATACGGCGAGGCGGATCTTAACGCCCTGACCTACCCAGATTGGGCGACGATATCTCCTAAGCTTCCTGAGTGGGAAAAGCAAATGGTGGCCATCCTACAAAGCAAGAAATGACTCCATTGCAGCTTCAGATGGTCGGCGTCGGTCGCTTTCAGTGGCTTGGCGATCGGCATCGAGGCCCGAATCAAGAGGGGCGAACGAGCTACCAAAGCAAAGAATGCGGATTCAAATCTAAGTAGGTGGCTGTCAACTAGCTCAAATCCATGGGCACTGTGGTTGCCACTTGGGGAATTGGACGCCTACAAACGGAGGTTGCCCAATTGTATGAAAGCTGAGGTGGGAACTAAGGCGGCGGGTTGGGATCCCGGAAGTGCAGGGCTGTAATTCGCAAAGGATGTGTTTGTGGAGCACGGCCCGGATTGATGGGCTGCAAGAGAAATGCCTGACTCACACCTGCGAGGTTCCGCCCTAAGGGCTGCGGAGCGAGCACGACAGGACCTCCGCGGCGCGAGGCGACACGTGTGCAAATGCGTCCCGAGTAGATCGAGGTGTTCTGCAGCCCGAGCAGCGCTGCGTTCGCCGGTGTCTCTACTGGTAGTGCTCCTGGAATGCGGGATCGTCATGTACGCCGGTCGACAACCAAATCCGGCATCAACGTGAGCCCGCCAGAGGGAAGAAATTCGATGAGCTCCTCAGTATCTCCGGTGGACGCACTATGTTGACAAAGAAAGCAATCAGCTTCGCGCTCGCGCCGAGCTTAGCCATCTTCTTTCTGTTTCTCCTCATCCCCTTCGGTTTCATTGCGTACATGAGCCTGTTCAAGCAACAAGCCCCAGGCTTGACCGCTAGTACAATCAGTATCGACAACTACATTGCGCTCTTTCGTGATCCAACGTTTGGGTCTGTCTTCTGGAGAACGTTTTGGGTATCTATCGTTGTCACTGTCGTGACCCTCATAATCGCCTATCCAGTGGCGTATTTCATGGCTCGCACAGAGCGGCAGCTTCTAGTTAGCGCGGTATATCTTTCGGTCGTCGCGCCCTTGTTCGTTAGCCTGGTTATCCGCAGTTACGGATGGATCGTCCTTCTTCAAGATCGTGGTGTTGTCAACTTTGGACTCCATGCCCTAGGGCTCCCACTACAGCATTGGCTCTATTCCACCCCTGCCGTCATCATAGGAATGGTCCACGTCCTGCTTCCTATGATGGTTCTTCCACTCTGGACGACTCTTCAGGGTGTGGACAAGCGCTACGAGGAGGCTGCGGATAGCTTAGGGGCAGGCCGCTGGTCCACGTTCTATAACGTCACTTTGCCCATGTCAGTTCCCGGCATCGCCGCCGGTTCGATACTGGTCTTCGCCGCGACCATGTCCGGGTACGTAACGCCGCTGATTCTCGGGGGACCTACCGACGGCTATTTCATCGCGGTGCTCGTCACTGTGGCTGCAACTGCGAATGCCGAACTCGCCATCGCTGCAACCCTCGGCGTCCTTTTCGTCGCAGCCGCGCTTCCGATTATCTGGCTTCACCGGAACGCCGAACATCTAATTGGGCGTTACGAAGCATGAGACGACAACAACGCCGCAACTCACCTCGGTCGCGATTCGCTGTCAGTGTATTGGCCGTCGTTGTGTCTCTAGTCGTGATATTCAGTCTAGCGCCACTTGTCTTCATCGTAATTTCATCGTTTAGCTCGGCCACCGTGCTTGAGTTCCCCCTGTCAGGCTTTAGTTTCCGGTGGTATTCAGAGCTCGCACGGGCTTCATCCATCTTAGTCGCTCTCCGCAACAGCGCAATTCTGGCCAGCATGGTCGTGCTGTGCGTGCTGGTGCTGAGCCTAATGGCCACCTACGTTCTCCGTCTAATGAGGGGGAAGTCCCGTACCGCGATCGAGCTGCTCTTTCAATCACCGCTGCTACTACCCCAGATAGTTCTCGGGTTTGCGCTGCTCCAGGTGTTCGTGGCTGCGGGGTTTTCTCAAACATTTACAGAGATGCTTATCGCTCACGTCGTCATAACGTTCCCCTATGGCTTTAGAGCACTTGACGCCGCGCTGAAGGGCTTCGATTTCGGGCAAGAAGAAGCGGCCCTTACATTGGGAAGTGGCCGCCTCAGAGCAATAATGACCATACTAGTCCCGCAGCTTGCGCCTGCACTATTGGCCGCTGGCACGTTTGTATTCATTCTATCGTTCGACAACGTTACCGTATCTCTTTGGCTCATTGGTCCAGGATTTGATGTTCTTCCTATGTGGTTCCTGTCGTATGTGCAAAACAGCACGGACCCTCTCCCAACTGCTGTCGCCACGGTCACCCTAGTTCTGAGTGCAATCGTGGTCGCGATTCTGGAAAGAGCCTTAGGTGGACGCGGATCTACCCTGCTTCGCTGATTTGGAAAAGGCAGATGCTTCTACAGGTGGCCGACCACGACGGACATGGGCAACGCAAGCGATAGGACTAGAGGGTCATTACTTTAGGCTCCTCAGAGTGTCTTCGGCTGCCTGACGGCGACACGCGGTGGAGCGGCGCCTGTTTCCGAGATCGGCTCGGCGCAGGGAAGGTGAGCTCGTTGTGGGTGCCTATAGATGGAGGTCTGATGACTGAGGAGAGTATTGAATTCCTCACTGCCACCGAAGTGGCAGCGCGGATTCGAGATCGCTCGCTATCCGCGGTGGAGGTAGTGCGGCATCATATGGTCCGCATCGAGCGCTTGAATCCAGCGATCAACGCAGTCGTTGCGATAAACAAGGAGGCTGAGGCGGAGGCAATACGGGCCGATCAAGCATTGTCGGACGGTTCTGAAGTCGGCCCGCTTCATGGTGTGCCGATTACCGTGAAAGACTGTATCGATGTCGCGGGTCTCCCTTCCACGCGTGGCTCAAAGATCTTCGCGAATTACATACCCGAGACCGATGCAACGGCGGTCCAGCGCCTTAAGAAGGCGGGCGCGATTGTCCTCGGCAAGACGAACGCCGCGGAGTTCGGCTTATGGTGGGAAACTGACAATCTTGTGTACGGACGTACCGTGAACCCATGGAATCCTACGCGGATCGCCGGGGGTTCGAGTGGTGGCGATGCGGCCGCGGTTGCGGCGGGGTTGACGACGATAGGGTTGGGCAGCGATTTAGCGGGATCGATTCGCGTCCCCGGGCACTTCTGCGGAGTCGCCGGCCTGAAGGCTACGCACGGAGCCATCTCCACCCATGGGCACTGGCCGTTGCATGCTCCACGGTACTGGCATGTCGGTCCATTGGCCCGCAGCGTCGAGGATCTTGCGCTCGCATTCGAGGTCCTTTCGGGTGCCGACCCGCGAGATCCGTATTCGTTCAGCGTTATGGCCCCCGACTTGAATCCCCTCGCCGACGTATCAAGTCTTCGAATCGGCTGGAGTCGGACCGGTGGTTCGGCCCCAGTTCGTACGGATATCCAGGAAGCAGTTGCCGCGGCTGCCCGGGCATTTGCGGAAATGGGCTGCGAAGTCGAGGAAGTTGCCATTCCCGCACTTACTGAGGAGAACTGGAACGATCTTTCACGCATCCTAATGGGCATTGAAGGATCGGTCATTGTCGGACGTTCAATTAAGGGGCGGGAAGACCAGCTCCATCCTTTCATCCGCAACCGACTCCTGGTTCGCGATGTGCCTCTTCTCGACTATATCGACGCACTGGATATTTCGGAGCAGCTACGCATAGAAATGTCGGACTTCTTTATGAAGTTCGACATCTTTCTTAGTCCGGTGTGCGCTGTTACGGCATTCGAGCATGGAAGCAATACCTTGCACATAGATGGCGCATCAGTTGATACGCGTCATGTACTCCGTGCTGCAGTGCCATGGGACATTACCGGCCATCCAGCTCTCGAGGTACCGTACTGCATGGGGAGCGACCAGATGCCCATTGGGGTACAACTGGTTGGTAGAAAGTTTCAAGAACGGCTAGTTTTTAGAGGTGCCCTAGCCTTGCAGTCGGTGAGTCGAATCTTCGGTACGCATCCGTCCTGTGCATGGGCGGAGCTGCCCTCACGATAGGACCGCGTATGACCATGCGTATCGGGGTTGAAGCAGGAGGCACGTTTACCGATCTCGTGCAATACGACGGTATTGAGATAACGATCTCCAAGGTACCAAGTGTGCCGCGCAGCCCAGACGAAGGCGTCTTGCGAGCGCTTGAAGCCGCTGGCTCCGATGTTCGTGCGCTGGACGAACTGACCCATGGGTCAACCGTTGCCGTCAACGCCATCCTTGAGCGCAAGGGTGCGCGCCTCGGGTTCGTTACGACGAAGGGCTTTCGCGACATTCTCCTTCTACAGCGTCACGATCGACTGCGCGTGTTCGATCTGTTCTATCGCAAACCTCAGCCCGTCGTCTCGCGCGCGGATATGCTTGAGGTGAACGAACGAGTACTGGCGGATGGCACTGTACACTTGGAAATCGACAAGGTGGCGACGCACGCATTGCTGAAAGACTTCCTCCAGAGTCGACGCCTTGACGCGGTTGCTATTTGTCTGATTAACGGCTACCGCAATCCGACTCACGAGCAGATCCTACGAGAAATCCTGCACGAGCTTCAGCCGGACCTGTTCGTCACTTGTTCCTTCGAAGTTTGCAGCGAGTTCCGAGAATACGAGCGAGCGTCAACAACGACACTCGCGGCCTACGTTCAGCCGACGGTAAATCGGTATCTTGACCGGCTAGCAAAGCGTCTAGAGGAGACCAGGTTCTCAGGTCGATTGAGTGTCATGCAGTCGAGCGGCGGCCGTTTGCCCGTCGCAGGCATTCGCGACAATGCGCTGGTCACACTATTTTCTGGCCCCGCGGCTGGCGTAGTAGGAGCGATACGGCAAGCGAGTTCAGGTGACCTACGAAACATAATAACCCTGGATGTTGGTGGAACAAGCGCAGATGTTTGTCTTGTTACTGGTGGCGTTCCCGAGATTGTCAACGAAACCGCTATCGATGGTCTGCCCGTACACGTACCGGGAGTGGATGTTGTCTCAGTCGGGGCGGGTGGTGGGAGCATCATTTGGGTCGACGACGGCGGGATGCTTCGGGTTGGGCCGGATAGCGCCGGCGCCGACCCGGGACCAATTTGCTATGGGCGTGGTGGCGAGCGCCCGACCCTCACGGACGCACAGCTCGTGCGGGGTGCAATCCCGGCTGATGCTCTGTTGGCAGGCCAGATGAAAATGAGCTATGAGCTCGCCCGAGCGAAGCTCGTCTCACTCGGCGAGTCTCTTCGTATCAGCGCGGAGCAGCTCGCCGATAGCGCAGTACGAATTGCGAGTGCCAATATGATCTCTGCTATCAAATCAGTCTCGACGGAGCGGGGGAAAGATCCGCGCGACTATGCGCTGGTGGCGTTCGGCGGTGCGGGTCCGCTTCATGCTACGGATCTCGCCGATGAGCTCGAAATCGGGACGGTTGTCATCCCACCTTATCCGGGCGTTCTATCAGCGTATGGGTTGCTTGTGTCGGACTATTATGTGAGTAATTCACTCACTCGCCTGAGTCGAGTTGATCATGAGATCGCAGGCGTCGTACGTGAGATACACTCGCATTTGGTAGCAAAGGGCGAGGAGCGGCTGCGCTCTCTCGGTATCGGCGGAGATATCGAGCATAGCTTCGCCCTCGACATGCGCTTCGTCAGTCAGGCTTTCGAGATTCGAGTAACACTCTCGAGCGGGGATATTTCGGCACTGAGTGAGGAGTCGATTCGTCGTCACTTTCACGAGAGACATCATCAGCTTTACCGACATGGTCGAGACGATACGGGGAAACCAGTGGAGATTGTCGCGTACCGACTCGAGAGTCGTAGAACGCCAAGCGAGGCGCCGTATTTGAGAATCCGGCGCAATCTGCAGACGGTCCCAAGGGCGGGGCGCGTGTTTAGGGCCGGCCAGTGGAACAAGTGCGCTATCGTGCCGCGCGAGAGTATCGACTCCGGCACGGAGCTGGAAGGCGTCTGCATTATCGAGGACCAGACGTCGACCACCTTGGTGGGGCCGAAGTGGAGCGTCGCCGTTGACGGGCGAGACAATATCGTTCTAAGGAAAGCTAGATGAAGGCTCTCGATGCGGTCAGCTTTGCGGTGATAAGCCAATCGCTTCTCGCGGCGGCGCGCGAGATGGGAACGAAGCTATATCGTTCAGCGTATTCGAGCATTGTACGTGAGGTCAAGGATGCTTCTGCGGGCATTCTTGATGCAAACGGAAGGGTGGTCGCACAATCCGATCATCTTACCCCGATGCTTGTCGGATCACTGTCACACACCCTCAGAGCCTGCATGGATCGGTGCCCAGTCAATGCGCTCGTAGAAGGTGACTTTTACATCAATAGTCATCCATACGCGGGCGGACAGCACTCGAACGATATCTTTATCTTCACGCCCATCTTTGTTGCAGAGAGAGTATTAGGCTTCAGCGCATCCGTTGCTCATCACGTTGACATTGGCGGTGGAGCGGTAGGAATTAATCATGCTGCTACGGATTATTACCAAGAAGGCATCGTTTTCCCACCATCACGCTACAACCTGAGGCGGGATTGGAATGGAGGTGCGCTCGAACAACTGATCAGCGCGAACGTAAGAGTACCTGCTCAGACGCTTGGGGACCTGAATGCGCAATTCGCTGCAAATCAAATCGGCATCGCACGTGTCCAAGAGATGTGTGAAAAGTATGGAACATCTACAATTGAAACGGCGATGGCAGAGTTTATAGACTATGCAGAGCAACGCATGCGGATGGCTATCGAGGCGATTCCTGACGGAACTTACTTCGGGGAAGATTGGGTTGATGATGACGGGCGCACTGATACCCCTTTACTGGTCAAGGCGAAAATAACCGTCTCCGGTTCTGCAATAGAGGTTGATTACTCCGGCACATGCTCGCAAGTGGCAAGCAACCTCAACTCGCCTTGGTCTTCCACGATATCGGCGACACTTGCGTGCCTGAAGACGGTACTAACCAGCGCGGACGTGCCATTCAACGAAGGGGTCATGAACCCGGTTACTGTAAGGGCGCCACTCGGTTCGCTCCTTAACCCGCGCCCTCCGGCGCCTGTTCGAGCGCGCATGGAAGCGGTGTATCGCGCCTACGATTCGATATTGAAGGCCCTCGGGACAGTGATTCCTGAACGCGTGTGTGCGTGCGGTTTCGATACATCGTTCTCATTCGCACTGGTCCATCAGCGTGCGGGTAGGTATCAGGTGCATCAGGAAGTCTACTACGGAGGTTATGGAGCATCTATGCACGGCGATGGTTGCGATGCTGTTGCTTCTCCGCTGTCAAACTGCACTAACGTTCCAGTCGAAGCACTCGACATGATGTTCGATTTCTTTCGAGTTACCGAGTACGCGTTGCGTCCGAATTCCGGAGGAGGCGGGAAGTTCCGAGGCGGACTGGGCTTTCGGAGAGTCTATGAAGTTCTTGCCGATAATGTGCATCTATCCATTTATGCGGATCGCTTTCGCAATACGGCGGCCGGAATGGCTGGCGGTGGCGGCGGAGCGATGGCGTCCTGCCGGGTCCATCGAGGCGACGATATCATCAACGTGCCCTCGAAGGGAGCTCTACCACTTCGCGCTGGGGACGTTGTCACAGTGGAGACGGGCGGTGGGGGTGGGTTTGGTGATGCGAGGGAACGAAGCCCGGGAGCCAGTGAGCGTGATCGCCTGGCGGGCTATGTAACAGATGGTGGCACTTGGCTTCAATAGGTGACGCGTGGTCGTCGAATTGAAGACCCCTGTTCGCGAGTTCGACGGGTCGTCTCCCAAGAATCTCGGTCACCCTTGTTGTCGGTGCTACTGACGCTAACGGGCGGAGATGTTCGAGGCAGCCCCGAGTAGCACGTAGGCAGATTGCACAGCATTTCACGTCGAGTCCGGTGGCGACGGAACTCTCGATCTCCCGTAGTCTCCGCACGCGTGTCCGCGGGGAAAGGAAGCTGTTCGTACTTGGAAGACAGTGGGCTCTCTCTCCGGTGTACCGCAGCGATGCACGCAATCCTCGTTGATCCTGAGGGGACGCAGTGGAATCAGTGACGAGACGGCAGGAACAGTTGCGGGCCGCTCGGCGATCCGAAAATCGTAGGCGACGGTCCACGGAAGATCGAATCGAGAACCCCCCGCGGTGACCCCTCTTATGGCCTACGCCAAGCTTCTGCTTCCGCCGCGCGAACGCGTTGCGTCCGAGAGATCCACAGTGTTCACACGGCAGTCGAGACGGCCAGATGCGCCGCGGCGGAGTAATGGCAGGCTGTAAGCTCGACGAAATCGACATCATGGCTACCGCACAACCTCTCATTCTCGATGGCATTACCAAGACGTACGGCTCGCACGTCGCCCTGCGGGGCGTGACACTATCAATCCAACCTGGGGAGATGATGTTCTTGCTCGGGTCGAGTGGATGCGGCAAGACCACGCTCCTAAGAATTATCGCGGGCTTGCTCACACAGGATCAAGGTACGATCATCTGCGACGGCCGCGACATCTCGCCACTTCCAGCCAATCGCCGTGGATTTGGTTATGTCTTCCAGAATTACGCACTCTTTCCACATCGGACTATTGGCGAGAATGTCGCATTTGGATTGCGCGTACGTAAGATTCAACAATCTGAGATTGAGCGCCGTGTTTTATCGATTCTGCGTCAGGTTCGTCTGCACGATCAGATCGATAAGTATCCGCGTCAACTTTCAGGTGGGCAGCAACAGAGAGTTGCCCTTGCTAGGGCTCTGGTGATCGAGCCACCAGTGCTGCTCCTCGATGAACCGCTCTCTAACTTAGATGCTAAGCTGCGAGAAGAGATGCGCTATGAGCTACGCGCATTACAGCAGCGAGTTGGCGTAACGACGGTCTTTGTTACCCACGATCAGGAAGAGGCATTGAGTATGGGTGATCGGATCGCTGTTATGGAGGGTGGTGTCGTTCATCAGTGTGATAGCCCACGCGAAGTGTACGCATCACCAAAGACAGACTTTGTCGCTAGATTCGTCGGCCGCGCAAACAATATCGACGGTATCTTGACATCGAAGGAGTGTGACGGGATCGGCGTAATTCGGGATTCGTCGGAACGCGAGTTCCGTGCTCGATTATTGGATGGCGATACGCCCGTAGGAGCGACGCTGAAGCTTCTCGTTCGACCAGAGTGTGTATGGGTTAACAATGCCTCTGATGGCCACAATCGGGTCAATGCTCGATATCGTAGTGGGGTGTTTTTTGGCTCCACAAGTTCGCGGTTTTTCGACTTGAATGCTGGGCTTCAGTTTGAGGTGCAAGATTTGAGTCTACGGCAGCAGAACGTAGAAGGCGGCGCGGGCGAAGTGATGTTGAGCTGGGATCCATTCGAATCGGTTCTCGTGAATCCGTCACCTGTCACATCAAGTGTGCAAGGGGAGAATTCGGGAGGCGGTGGTAGCCGATGACAATCGTCGAGCCTGTGGCTATGCGCCGATTTCTGTCGACTCGTTGCATCGTAGTCGGGGGCGCCTCGGGCATTGGTGCGGCGACCGTCGAGCAACTGCGGGAAGAAGGTGGTCAATGTTTGGCACTCGACAGGTCGGGTGGCGACCAGTTTGTCGATTTGCGTGATGCCGAAGCGATTCCAGGGTCGATTCAAGCGGCCGCTGAGCGACTCACTGGAATTGATATCCTGATAGTCACTGCGGGGGCAACGCGCTACGCGGATGTTGACGCTACGTCGCCGGCTATCTGGCAGGAACTCGTTGAGACGAACCTCGTTGGACCCGGGCTGGTCGTCGGATCAGCGCTACGGTGGTTGCGGAAGAGCAGCGCGCCGAGCGTCGTGCTTGTCAGCTCGGCTGCGGGACTCGCACCGCGGTCACGCTTCTCGGGCTATGGATCCACTAAAGCCGGCCTCATACATTGGGTTCGCTGCGCCGCAAAGGAATTGGGTCAATTCGGCGTGCGCGTAAACTGCGTCGCTCCCGGCCCAATCGACACTCCCATGCTTCGTGGCAATTCGCCTCCCAACGAAGACGCTGGTGCGTGGCCTAAGAAGCTGGGCTCGGCTACCCCACTGGGTCGCACTGGCACTCCGGGAGAAGTCAGCCATGCTATCTGCTTTCTCGCTAGTTCCGAGGCATCCTATGTAACGGGAGCCGTGCTCACGGTCGATGGAGGGTCCTCATTGTGACGTCTCGCCGGACGGTCGGGAATGATGAGACAGCGCCAGAACGTCGGGTCGTATTGGTTTCGGGCGCAGGACGGGGCATCGGACGCGGAGTTGCGGTGACCTTCGCTCGTCATGGGTGCGCCGTGGGGGCGTTGGATCTCGAGCACGGCGACGCACATAGCCCGTATCCGCTATCTGACCGAAACAACCTATTGGAAACGCAGTCGCTAGTTCGCGACGCAGGGGTGGATTGTGTCACGGGGTCTATGGATGTCCGGTCGCGGTCACAGGTAGCGGAGGCTGTTGATCTGATCCTTAGGGCGTTCGGGAGGATCGATTACGTGGTGGTCAATGCGGGGGTGACAACATGGCACGAAAACTCATGGTCTATTCCACCTGATGATTGGGATCGGATCATAGAGACCAACCTCACAGGCGCTTGGAATATGGCCGTGGCGACCATTCCGCATCTAGTAGCTAGTAGAGGAGCGATGGTATTCATTTCCTCGACTTCTGCTCTCAAGCCGGTGCGAGGTACTGGTCATTATTCCGCTGCCAAGCTTGGAATGATTGCTTTGATGCGCAATCTGGCCTTGGAACTGGCATCGCAACAGGTCCGAGTGAACGCAGTACTGCCAGGTGGTACATCGTCTGGAATGGTAGAGAACGACATCGTTGAGGAGTGGCGCCAACGTACGCCAGGCGCTGTACGTGCGGGGCTAATGACGAATCAGCGCATGGCACCTGAAGAGATCGGAAACGCCGTATATTGGCTTTGTAGTGAGAGTAGCAGATTTGTAACTGGGAACGTATTGAGCGTCGATGGGGGGGCACTACTGTTGTGACCAGATTCCATGCCAACAAACAGGCATGCGTCGCACACAGAATTCAGGACAGACTCGCGATGGGGCGCCACGAGTGGCCAAGACCCGCCTCCGGAGCCACTTCTTGCACCCCGTGTTGCCGCAGAGCCTGTTCGGCAAGGCGCTGCACTACCTGCACGGCCAATGGCCGAAGCTGATCCGCTACCTCGACGACGGCGCTTGGCCCATCTCGAACAACCCCTGCGAGAATGCGATCCGCCCCTTCGTCGTCGAGCGCCGCAACTGGTTGTTCAGCGACACCGTCGGCGGCGCCACCGCCAGCGCGAACCTTTACTCACTGATCGAAACCGCCAAGGCTACCGACGTCGACACCTATCAGTATCTGATCGCGCTCTTCAAAGCACTGCCCCACGCCAAGACCGCCGACGACTACGAGGCGCTCCTGCCTTGGCGCCTGACCCCATCCGCTGACTGATTCGCCGGTCGCCACCACCGCGACCCGCCGTCGGCAAGGCCGTCGTTCACGGACCGCTTACGATCAATCGCATCGACGAACTCTTGCCCTGGGCCAGCTCGCCCAAGGACACGACCGTGGCAGGTGTCGGTTGCTGGTTGCTGGCGCACGAGGGCTACGCATCTTCCAGAAGACTCGCGGAATACGGGTGGCCGGCTTGCTAGAAATCCGGCAAGTCTTCTGGAAAAATGACAGTGATGTTCTTGTTTTGTTGGGAGATTCGCTCTGACTCGAAATCAGGTATAGGGCAACCTATCGGGGGTTCGAATCCCTCGCTCTC
>CAYTOT010000004.1:42756-173933 GCA_964439475.1 uncultured Alcaligenaceae bacterium | reverse complement strand
GGCATCATTCGTAACGAGCATCGCCTGATTGCTGCCGTGCTCCACGGCATGCGCCATTTGGTTCGCGAGATCCGTGACAACGGTGCGCAGCCGAACTTCGATCTGTTCGGAGCGATGATCTACTACATCGACGCGTTTCCCGAGCGCTTCCACCATCCTAAGGAGGACGAGTACCTGTTCCGCGCGCTGCGCGCGCGTCGCCCGGAGGCGCATTCGCTGCTCGACCGCCTCGAACGCGAACACGAGGAAGGCGCGGAGAGGATTCGCTCGCTCGAGCAGGCGCTGGCGCGTTACCAGCAAGGCGGCAAGAAGGAGTTCCCGGCCTTCGCGGCGGCCGTCGACGATTACTGCGACTTCCACTGGAAGCACATGCGCGCGGAGGAAACCGAGGTGCTGCCGCTGGCCAGGGAGCACCTGACCGACGGAGACTGGGCGGAGATCGACGAAGCGTTCCTCGGCCACAGCGATCCGTTGCTGGCCGTCGAGGTGGGGGCCGAGTTCGAGACGCTGTTCAGCCGTATCTGCAACCTCGCGCCGCCGCCGATCGGCACGGGTCCGGCGCCGGCCGATCACCCCCGCTAGGCAGCCGCGGCTCTCTCGGCATCCGGGGTCCGCCTGCCCGTCATCATGTAGTCGATGAGATCGCGCACCGGCCGAATCTGCTCGCCGAAGGGCAGCGCCGATGCGCCGCGGAAGAAGAGGCCCTTGTCGACGTCGCCGCGCAACGCTGCGGCGAGCTGGGTGTCGATGCAGAACTGACCGATGCGGGCGATGCCGTCGCGCAGCCCGCACTGGATGAGGCAATCGAAGTGCAGCGTGCAACGCAGCTTCTTGCGCGCCGCGGCTTGCAGCCTCGGCAGGTGGCGCAGGTAGCTGTCCAGCCAGCGCGTGCGGACGGCGCGTGCCGGGAGCCCCGCGACACTAGTGAACTCGACGATGTCCTCCGGTCTTGCGCCGGCGAGGGTGGCCTTGAACTCGGGTGCGGCATCGCCCTCCTCGGTGACCGCGAACGCCGTGCCGAGCTGCACGCCGGCGGCTCCGAGCGTCTGCAGTTCGACGACGCGCTCGTGCGAGTTGATGCCGCCGGCGGCGATCAGCGGAATCGCATCGTCGGCGATCCCCTGCGCGCGGAAGAACTCGCGGCATTCCGGGATCACGCGCTCGAAGTCGAAGCGCGGGTCGGCGATGTCCTCGATGCTCGCCGCGCCGACGTGCCCGCCGGCGTAGCGCGGGTGCTCGATGACGATCGCATCGGGGAGCCGGTGCCTGCGCGCCCATTTGCGCACGACGAGGGCGACGCCGCGCGCATCGGACAGGATCGGGATCAGGGCGACGTCGGGGAACTTCGCGAGGAGATCCGGCAGGTCGAGCGGCAGCCCGGCGCCCATGACGATGGCGTCGACGCCACGCTGGCAGGCTCTGGTCACGTAGTCCGCATAGCGGGTCACGGCACGCATCACGTTCACCGCGAGCATGCCGTTGCCTTGGGCGATGGCTCTCGCGGCAACGATCTCGCGATCGAGCGCCACGAGATTGGCCTCGTCGATGGCAGCGGCGTCCCGGCTGTTTCGCGTCGCCTGCATGAGGTCGGGGTGGTGGCGGCGCAGGTCGACGCTCGCGATCGTGCCCATGGCGCCAAGGTGCGCCACGCTGCCCGCGAGCCGGTGCGCGGAGACGCCCACGCCCATCCCGCCCTGAACGATGGGAACGAGCCGGCGTCCGCGAATGACGAGCGGTCGCAGTTGCGAGGCATCGGGTGAGATCGGCATCCGGTCCTTGACGGCGAGGAAACCGCCATGGTGGCCGGTGTCACAATGGCGGGCCTTGATTTGTCTCAACTTCCGGACCGGATGGAACGACGCAGGCTCCTGAAGCCCGGTACGGCGGGCGCCACGAGACGTTCGCCGGCCTTGGCCGCGCGGGCCGCGACAGGCGGCGCCTGACGCATGCGGCTGGCATAATCCGCGCGACCTCGAGCCGTCACGCCATGCACAAGCCTTCGCCAATCGATCGAACCATCACGCTGGTGGTGCTCGCGGTCCTCGTCGTCGGCGTGTTCCTGGTCCTGCGTCCCTTCCTGTCGGCGATCGCGTGGGCCGCGGTGCTGGCCGCGACGACCTGGCCGGTGTTCGAGTGGATGGTGTCGCGTGCAAGGCGCCCGACCGTCGCGGCAGGCGTGATGACGCTCGTGATCCTCACCGTGGTCGTGGCGCCGTTCGTGATCGTGGGCGCCACCCTGGCCGAGAACGGGGATCGCCTGGCGGCCCTGGGCAAGGGACTCGTGGAGAGCGGCCCCCCCGATCCGCCGGCGTGGGTGGAGGAGGTCCCTCTCGTGGGTCCGGTGATCGCCGAGTACTGGGCGACGTTCGCGCACGACAGCGCGCGCCTCGTGCCTGAGCTTGCCCGCCTGCTCGAGCCGCTGCGTGCCTTCGCGTTCAAGGCCGGCGCGGTGGTGGGTGACGGTCTCATCCAGCTCACGTTGTCGGTGTTCATCGCGTTCTTCTTCTATCGCGACGGCCGGGCGATCGTCGCGCGGCTGCGCGCCGCCGTGCACCGCATCGCGCCGGCGCGCGGACTGCACATGCTCGAGGTGGCGGGTGCCACCACGCGCGCCGTCGTCTACGGCATCCTGGGGACGGCGCTCGCGCAGGGCGTGCTCATGGCCATCGGCTTGTACATCGTGGGCATCAGGGCCGCGCCGCTGCTCGGACTCGTCACCTTCTTCCTCTCCCCGGTGCCCATCGGTCCGCCGCTCGTGTGGATCCCGGTGGGTCTATGGCTCATCCTTTCGCAGGGCGAGACGGCGTGGGGTATCTTCATCATCGCGTGGGGTGCGCTCGTGGTGTCGTCGGTCGATAACGTGCTGAAGCCGATGATCATCAGCCGCGGCAGCGACCTGCCGTTCATCCTCGTCCTGCTGGGCGTTTTCGGCGGCGTGGTCGCCTTCGGCTTCATCGGCGTGTTCCTGGGGCCGGTGCTCCTCGCGCTCGGCTTCGCGCTCGTCAAGGAGTGGGCGCAGCCGCAGGACGCGCCCGTGCGCGAGGATGCCGACCTGTAGCGGACCCGCGACGGCGAACGTCGTACCCGGCTCCGGGCTCGCGCACGCGGCTCGGAGGTCGCGCGCCCGGCTCCGGGATCGCGCGGGCCGTTTCGGGAGCGCGCACCGGACCTAGATCGGCGAGCAGAAGGCCACGGCTGACGGCCCCGAGCCCTCGGCCACCCACGCGCGGTTGTTCATCCCGCGACGCACCGACAGGTCCACCGAATAACGGTGATTGGCGTCCTGCCGGTTGTTGAAGAAACGATAGACCGGCAAGGTGTTCGACGGGCAGCGGCCGTCCGCGTCCGGCACCTGGACGTAGAAGGCGCTCGCGGTCTCGAGCTGCCACACCCCGGGCCAGTTGAGGAGCACGGCGAGGCATTCGTCGAAGTTGGCCGAGTAGTAGTGCGAGTTGATGAGCGTGTCGGCGTTGGCGTAGAAGCGGCACACCGACTGCGCGTCGGGGGGCGCCTTCGAGGGATCGAGCCAGGCATAGAAGTACAGTCCGGTGCGCTCGAAGATGCCGCCGAGGTTGGCGTCGATCCACGAGGCTTCGTCCGGATCGGCCGTGATGAAGTAGTGATCGAGGTCCGAGCGGTAGTACTCGATGACGGGCGTGGTGCCGGGTGGCGCGGCGCCGCCGCCGGGCATCAGGCTGCCCACCGCCGCGCCGGCGTCGAGCATTCCCGCGCCGCACACGTTGGGCACGACGCACTGCGAACTCGCCGGCCAGTTGCGGGCGGAGCCGGTGAGCACGTCGAGCACGCGGCCGCTGGTGGCGAGGGCGTCGCGCGCGATCAGCATCGCCGCCACACCCGACACCATGGGCGCCGCGAAGCTCGTGCCGGCGGCATAGCCGTACGAGGGCTCGGTGGGCACGGTGGCCCCTTCGTTGACGAGCCCGTAGATGAGGTCGGTGACCGGCAGGTCCCCGCCGGGCGCGGTGAGATCGATGCGCCGTCCGAAGTTCGAGTAGCTCGTCAGCGCTCCCTGCGCGCCGTGGGCACCGACGGTGATCACCCCGGAGCAGTTGGCGGGGGTCACGTCGGCAGCCTCGATCGATTCGTTGCCGGCGGCAGCCACGATGACCGCACCCTGCGCGAGCGCGATGTCGACCATCTCCTGCATCGCGTGGTCGCAGGCGCCGAAGCCACCGAGCGAGAGGTTGATGACCTTGGCCGGATTGCGGTTCGCGGGGACGCCGGCGATGGGGACCCCGGCTGCCCACGCCATCCCTTCGAGCACGTCCTCGAACGTGCCACCGCACTTGCCGAGAACGCGAACCGGAAGGATGTTGACGCCGCCGGCTACGCCGGCGATGCCGATGCCGTTGTTGGTGTTGGCGGCGATGACGCCCGCCACGAACAGGCCGTGAAAGAAGCTCGGGTAGCGGGCGCCTCCGCAATCGCCGTCGGCCCAGTCGCCCTCGTCGCGAGGGTCGGGGTCGCGTGCATTGCCGTCGCGGGCGCGGCCGGCATCGGAGATGAAGTCGTAGCCCGGAAGCACGCGGCCCGCGAGGTCGGGGTGAGGGAGGATGCCGGTGTCGACGACCGCCACGGTCAGCCCGTGGGTGCCGGGCTGCAGGGCCCACGCCGTCTCGGCGTTGATGCCCGCAGTCGCACCGCGCAGTCCCCACTGGCGCGAGAAATACGGATCGTTCGGCGCCGCGAACGCCGAGGCGCGGCGAACCGGGTCCGCGTAGCGGACCTCGGGTTGCGTCTGGATGAGCTCGGCCATCGCGCGCAGCGTGCCGATCGACTGGTCGGAGGCGGTCTCGAGCACGTGGACGTGCGCGATCTGGCGGACGAGCCGCAACTCGGTTCCCACGAGCGTCGACAGGCGGCCGAGGAACGCCGGCCAGTCGACCGTGGCGTCGTCCTCGATACGCACGAGGAGGCGCCGTCCGGGCTCGCTGTCGGCGGCGGCGGCGCGCACCGAACGGGCAGCGATCTGCGGCTGCATCGGCTCGGCCCAGAGCACGCCGCGGTCCACGCGCAGCTTCTTCACGAGCGCGGCGGCGTCCGCCTCGTCGACCGGCGCCGGAAGGGCGAGTTCGAGCGCGCCGGTGCGGGTGGTGCCGGAGAGGGTCAGCGGGCGTCCCACGATCGCCTCGAGGTGCGCCAGCGCGGCTGCCGGCAGCTCGCCTGGCGCAGCCTGGTACGGATGCAGCATGACGCGCAGCGTGCCGACGGCACCGGCAAGCGCGGGCATGGCGGCGAGCGCGAACGTGGCGAAGGCGCCGAGGAGAGCGGCGCTGCGAATCCTCTTGTGCATCCTGATGGCTCCCGGGTCAGGGACGGCAGGCGGGCCCGAAACGGCCCGTTGGACCGATTGCGAGCAAGGGCGATGCCAATCGTGCGTTCTTATGCCGCAAGCATACGACGCGCTGGCGCTGCGTGGCCAGCGCGAGGGGACGTGCGGAGGGCTCGACGTGCCTCTCGTGCCGCCGGGCGGTGCCCGGAGGGCGGCGCCGCGGTGGCGTCAGCCCTTGCGCGCGGTCAGCTCCGGACGGAACGGTGCAAGCGTCGTCACCATCTGCGCGAAGATCTTGGGGCTGGCGGCGATGACCTGGCCCCCGTGGAGGTAGTTGTCGTCGCCGGCGAGATCGCCGATGAGCCCGCCGGCCTCGAGCACCAGGAGGCTGCCCGCCGCGACGTCCCAGGGGTTGAGGCCGACTTCCCAGAAGCCGTCGTAGAAGCCGGCGGCGACGTAGGCCAGGTCGAGCGCCGCCGCGCCGGGGCGGCGCAGCCCGGCGGTCTGCATGACCATCGCCTTCATCATCTGGAGGTACTGGTCGAGGAAGCTGCCGTCGCGGAACGGGAAGCCCGTGCCGATGAGGCAGTCGCGCAGGTGCGCGCGCTTCGACACGCGGATGCGGCGGTCGTTGAGGAAAGCGCCCCGGCCGCGGCTGGCGGTGAACAGGTCGTTGCGCACCGGGTCGTAGATCACGCCCTGCTGCACCACGCCCTTGTGCGCGAGCGCGATCGATACGCAGTACTGCGGGAAGCCGTGCAGGAAGTTGGTGGTGCCGTCGAGCGGATCGATGATCCACACGTAGTCGGCGTCCGGATTGTCGCCCTTCCTCGTGCCTTCCTCGGCGAGGATGGCGTGATCGGGATACGCCGACAGCAGCGTCTCGACGATCGCCGCCTCCGCTCCCTTGTCGATCTCGCTCACGAAGTCCTTCGGTCCCTTGGCCGTGACGGTCAGCAGGTCGAGATCGCGAGCGCCGCGATTGATGATGTTGCCGGCACGGCGCGCGGCCTTCACGGCCGTGGTGAGCATGGGATGCATGGAATGTAGAAGAGCGGGGCGCGGCGCGCGGAATGCGCGTATTTTAACCGCTTCGTCCGGTGCGCCCGCGTGGTCCTCGTTTCCGGGCCGGCGCCCGCGGGCGGCCCTTCACGCCCACCTTGGATCCCAACCCACGCCCCGATGCGCTCGCGCGACTGCGCGTGGTGCTCGTGCACACCACGCATCCGGGCAACATCGGCGCGGCGGCGCGTGCGATGCTGACCATGGGCCTGGCGCGCCTCGTGCTCGTCCGGCCCGCGCATTTTCCGCATGCCGATGCCACCGCGCTCGCGGCCGGCGCGGTGCGCGTGCTCGACGCGGCGCAGGTGGTGGCGACGCTCGATGCGGCACTTGCGGGATGTGCGCTCGCGGTGGGCTTGTCCGGGCGGCCCCGCGCATTCGCAGGGCGCGTGATCGCCGTGCGCGACGCGATGCGCGAGGCGATGGCCGCGACGGCCGAGGGCGACGTCGCGCTCGTCTTCGGCACCGAGATGTCGGGGCTGTCCAACGACGAGCTCGCACGATGTGGCATCGTCGCCGTGATCCCGGCGAGCGCGGAGTATCCGTCGCTCAACCTCGCCGCGGCGGTGCAGGTGGCCGCCTACGAGGCGCGGCTGGCGGCCGGGGCCGGCCAGGTCTGGCGCGCGCCGCGCTTCGCGCCGGCGAATCACGACGAGGTGGAGGCACTCCACGCACATGCTGCCCGCACGCTCGCCGCGATGCGCTTCCTCGACCCCGCGCGGCCTCGCCTCCTGCTGCCGCGCTTGCGTCGTCTCTTCGGGCGCGCGGGGCTCGAGCACGAGGAGGTCAACATCCTGCGCGGGATCCTCGCCCGCATCGACCGGCTCGTGGAGCGCAACCGGCGCTGCGAATGACGGCGCCTTCGTGCCATCGCGCCGAGGGCGGTCGTCGTGCCCCGGGACCGTCGCGGTGGCGCACGGGCGAGGCCTCCGGGTCAGCGATGGCGTTCCGCAAGGCGCGCGACGACGAGCGCGATCACGCCGAGCGCCATCACACCGAGGCTCACGTGGATCGCGTCGCGGCTCAGCGCGTAGGCGATGCTCGAGTAGCAGAGGTACGCGCACACCGCGATGAAGACCAGCGGTGTCAGGGGATACAGCGGCACGCGAAACGGCCGGGCGGCCGGCGTGTCCGTTGCCGCTTCACGACGTCGCAGCAGGATGAGTGCGATGCCCACGAGGGTGAGGAAGCCCCAGAACACCGGTGCCGTGAATTCCACCATTGCCTCGAAGCCGTCCTTCTGCGCCGCGCCGAAGGCTACCAGCGCGAGCGCGATGGCCCCCTGCACGAGGAAGGCGCGCACGGGCACGCCACGGGTCTCGTCCCAGCGCGCGATCTGCCGCAGCGACGCCCAGTCACCGGCCAGCGCGTAGTTGGTGCGCGCACCCACGAGCATCGTCGCATTGATCGACGTGATCGTGGCCACGGCGACGAGCGCCGCCAGCACGCTTCCGGCGGCGTCGCCGAACGCGCGTGCCACGACGTCGGCGGGAGCCGCCTTGCTCTGCGCGAGCGCCGGAAAGCCCAGCCCCTGCAGCAGCGCGACGTTCACGGCGACGTAGAGCAGCGTGATGATCGCGATGCTCGTCACGAGGGTGCGGATCACCGCGCGCGCGCCGCCGCGCAGCTCCGCGGAGAGGTAGGCGGCCTCGCTCCAGCCGCCGTAGGTGAGGAGCACGAACACCATCGCGAGGCCCGCAGCGCCGGCGGGCGGCGTTGCCGAGAATGCGCGCGTGGTGTCCGCGACGGCGGGAGTCGCGGCGGCGCCTGCGGCGATCACCAGCATCAGTCCGGCGACCTCGGCGATCGTCAACCAGTTCTGGGTGCGGGACGACGCGGCGAGGCTCGCCAGGTTGATCGCCGTGAGGACGATCACCACGATCGCCGCCCAGGCGGCCGACGGCAGTGCGCCGAGCCCCGCGATGCGCGTCACATAATCGCCGAACACGAAGGCGAGAAGCGCGATCGACCCCGCGTTGATGACGGTCGCCCGTGCCCAGGCGTAGAGGAAGCTCGCATTGCGGCCGTAGGCGCGCGTGATGAAGTGATAGTCGCCGCCGGCATGCGGATACGCGCTCGCGAGCTCCGCATAGCACAGCGCGCCCACGAGCGAGATCACGCCGCCCGCGATCCAGGCGACGAGCGTCCAGCCGGGGTCTCCGGTCACGCTCGCCACGAGTGGAGGGGTGCGGAAGATGCCGGCGCCGATGACGATACCGACCACGATGGCGACGGCGTCGCGGCTGCGTAGCAGCGGCCGCGGCACGCCGCGCACGGCGGGGGCAGGGGACGCCGGCACCATCAGGACCGCGGCGGCACGACGTACAGGTACAAGGCGGTGCTGCGGCGGCCGGTGTAGTCGGCCTTCTCGGGCACGTCGAGCGAGAGCACGCGCTCCGGCACCCACGAGCGGAAGGGATAGTCGTGCGACACGATCCTGGTCCCGGGAGCGAGTTCGGCGGCGAGCTTGCGCTGCAGGCGTTCCATCGCGATGGGCAGCAAGTACACGGTCACGACCGTGGCCGGCGAGACGTCGGTGTCGAAGAGGTCGCGCTCCTCGAATCGCGCACGGCCCGCGAGTCCGTCCTTCTGTGCCTGGCGATTCGAGTAGTCGACGAGCGTCGGATCGATGTCCACGCCCAGCCCGCCGCGGGCGCCGAAGCTGCCTACCGCCGCGAGCACCAGGCGGCCGTCGCCGGAGCCGAGGTCGATCACGAAGTCGTCGGGCCCGACGCCGGCCAGGCGAAGCATCTGCGCAACCACGGGCATGGGCGTGGCCGCGAAAGGCGCGACGGCCCTGCCGTCGTCGACGGCACGCGCAGAGGGCGCTGCCACGAGGGCCAGGCACGACGTAACGACAGAAAGTATCCTACGCATGCGATGACGAGATCGACGACGACAGCCACAGTGTACTGTCCGCATGGATAACCGGGATGGCGAGGCATCGCCGACGCTGCCCGTCACCTCCGGGGCGGCGGCCTGCCGGAACTGCGGCGCGCACGCGCCGGGTCACTATTGCGGCAACTGCGGGCAGGAAACCCGCGTCACGCTGCCCACGTTCGCTGCCTTCATGCGCGAGGCCGCGGGCCGCTACGTGTCCTTCGACGGCCGCTTCTGGCGCACGATGGCCGCCCTCGTGGCGCGTCCCGGCTTCCTCACCCAGGAGTACCTGCGGGGCCGGCGCAAGCGCTACATCCGTCCGGCGCGCCTCTTTCTCGTGCTCTACCTCGTGCTCTTCGGCGTCATCGGCCTCGTGCAGTCGCCGTCCCGCTTCTCCGACGAGGTGGTGTTCGTCGATGCGGACCGGGTGGGCAAGTCCGCGGCTGCCGGCGCCGCGTCGACGGATGCGGCGACACCGGCTCCCGGAAAGGGGGCGGACGCGTCGCCGCCTGACGCAGCGTCGCCGGACCCGATCCCCGCGGAAGGGCCGATCGCCGACGAGGCGACGGCCATGTTCAGGAACGGCGACGGCTCGACGTTCTTCGGCATCGACAAGGACATGAATCTCACGCTGCGCCTCGACAACCACGACCTGTACGTGCCGCCTCAGGTGCGCAAGCGCTGGGAGGAGTTCAAGAAGCTTCCGCAGCAGGAGAAGGCGGAGCGCGTCTACGCGGGCATGCTTCGCTACGGTCCCTACGCGATGGTGGCGCTGCTGCCCGCCTTCGCGCTCCTCCTGAAGCTCGCCTACCTCGGGCGCGGCAGGACCTATCCGCAGCGGCCGCAGCGCTACGCGGAACATCTCGTCTACAGCGCCCATCTGCACGCCTTCGCAGCGGTGATGCTGCTCGCGCTGCTGCTGGTGCCCTTCGGCATCGTCAAGCTCGCCATCGCGGCATGGGTGCTCTTCTACGCCATGCGGGCTCGCCAGCGGGTGTATGGCGGGCGCTGGTGGGCGGGAATGCTGCGGGCGTTCGGGGTGGGCGCGATCTACCTCGTGGTGCTGTCGCTCGCGATGGCGGGGCTCGTGGTGGTGGCAGTGATGCTTCGTTGACTCGAGCCGGCCGCCCGGGGCGTTCGGAGCCGGGGCCTGCGACCCGGGCCGCCGTCGCGTTCGCCCGTCCCGGATCAGTCGAGTAAAATGATCGGACATTCGATATCGCGGCGCATGCCGGGTGGGATGCCGCCGGATCCGTCGGCGACAGTTCCAGCGCCAGCCGCCGCTCGCCGTCATGTTCGATCGCCTTCGCGAAGACATCGCCTGCGTTTTCGACCGGGACCCCGCCGCCCGCAGCAGCTGGGAAGTGCTGACCTGCTACCCCGGCCTGCACGCGCTCGTGTGGCATCGGGCCGTGACTCACCGCCTGTGGCGTGCGAACTTCCGGTGGCTCGCGCGCTGGCTCGCGCACTGGGGCCGGTGGCTCACCGGCATCGAGATCCATCCCGGCGCCACCATCGGACGCCGCGTGTTCATCGATCATGGGATGGGCGTCGTCGTCGGCGAGACGGCGATCATCGGCGACGACTGCACGCTCTACCACGGCGTCACGCTAGGCGGCACGTCGTGGAACAAGGGCAAGCGCCATCCCACGCTCGGTCGCAACGTGGTCGTAGGGGCGGGCGTCAAGATCCTGGGCCCCATCCTGATCGCAGATGGCGCCAAGATCGGCTCGAATGCCGTGGTGGTGCGCGACGTTCCCGCCGGCGCGACGGCGGTGGGCATTCCGGCCAGGATCGTCGACGCCGAGGACCAGGAGCGACGCGAGGCCACCGCGAGCAAGATGGGCTTCTCGGCCTACGCCATCGCCGCCGACATGAACGATCCGATGGTGCAGGCGATCCACCAGCTGCTGGATCACGCGTCCGCCGCCGACGAGCGCTTCAACCGTCTGGTGGCGCAACTCGCCCGCGACGGGGTGGACTGCGGAGACGCCAAGGCGGTCGCGGAGGCCTTCGATCCGCAGCAGATCAACAAGATGCTGGAGTGATTCGGGCCAGGGCGGCCGCGGGACGGCGGATCATGGTCGCGGCCGGCGAGG
This sequence comes from uncultured Alcaligenaceae bacterium, assembly GCA_964439475.1. Lineage (GTDB taxonomy): Bacteria > Pseudomonadota > Gammaproteobacteria > Burkholderiales > Casimicrobiaceae > VBCG01. Next base: position 162,599 of record CAYTOT010000004.1, on the reverse strand, counting down.
CGACGCCGGAGTGAACTCCTGGCCCATGTAGTTGACTAAATCATTCGGGTATACGGTCATACTTCGGGACAAGCGGCCCCGGCAACCGACGAGGCGGACGCCTTACCCAGCGCCGCTACGGCGAGGCCGAGGCCAGTGAAGGAATCTTTCATGCGCCTGACTACCAAGGGGCGGTTCGCGGTGACCGCCATGATCGACGTCGCGATGCACGGGGGATCCGGTCCGGTCACCCTCGCTGCCGTGTCGAGCCGCCAGAAGATCTCGCTGTCGTACCTCGAGCAGCTTTTCGGCAAGCTGCGCCGTTCCGGTCTCGTGGAGAGCGTGCGCGGCCCGGGCGGCGGCTACAACGTCGCGAAGCCGCAGGCACAGGTGTCGGTGGCAGACATCATCGTCGCCGTGGACGAGCCGATCGACGCGACGCAGTGCGGCGGGAAGGAGAACTGCCTCGACGACCACCGGTGCATGACGCACGACCTGTGGATGAGCCTCAACGCGCACATCTTCTCGTTCCTGTCCGGCGTCACGCTCGCCGACCTCGTGCGGCAACAGCGGCAGCCCGGTGACGTCGCCGTGCTGCACGACCATCGCCAGCCGCCATCCGTCGCCGCCAAGGTCTCGGCGGACGAAGCGGCCTGACGCTCGTCCTGGATCGGCCGATGACCACGAAAGCGAAGCCGCCCATCTACCTCGACTACGCCGCGACCACGCCGGTCGATCCGCGCGTGGCACAGAAGATGATCACGTACCTCACCGACGAGTTCGGCAATCCGGCGTCGAGCTCGCACGCCTTCGGGTGGACGGCCGAGGCCGCGGTGGAGGCGGCGCGCGAGAGCGTCGCCGGGCTCGTCGGCTGCGATCCGAAGGAGCTCGTGTGGACCTCGGGCGCGACCGAGTCGATCAACCTGGCGCTGAAGGGCGCGGCGCACTTCTACCGGGACAAGGGCAGGCATCTCGTCACCGTGAAGACGGAGCACAAGGCCACTCTCGATACCATGCACGAGCTCGAGCGCGAGGGCTACGAGGTCACGTTCCTCGACGTGAAGCCCGACGGCCTCGTCGACATGGAGGCGTTCGAGGCTGCGCTGCGTCCCGACACGATCGTGGTCTCGGTCATGTACGTGAACAACGAGATCGGCGTGATCCAGGACATCCCGGCGATGGGCAGGATCTGCCGCGGCAGGGGAATCGTGTTCCATGTCGACGCGGCGCAGGCGACCGGCAAGGTCGACATCGACTTGACCGCGCTCGACGTCGATCTCATGTCGTTCTCGGCGCACAAGACCTACGGACCCAAGGGTGTCGGCGCGCTCTTCGTGCGGCGCAAGCCGCGTGTGCGCATCGAGGCGCAGATGCACGGCGGCGGTCACGAGCGCGGCATGCGCTCGGGAACGCTCCCCACGCACCAGATCGTGGGCATGGGCGAGGCGTTCCGCATCGCCCGGGCGGAGATGGCCGCCGAGAACGACCGCATCCGCATGCTGCGCGACAGGCTGTGGCGGGGGCTGGTTGCGATTCCCGAGGTCTACGTCAACGGCGACATGGAGCATCGCGTGCCGCACAACCTCAACGCGAGCTTCGGCTTCGTCGAGGGCGAGTCGCTCATCATGGGGATCAGGGAGATCGCGGTGTCGGCCAGCTCGGCGTGCACTTCGGCCTCGCTCGAGCCGTCGCACGTGCTGCGCGCGCTCGGCCGCAGCGACGAGCTCGCCCACGGCTCGATCCGTTTCAGCATCGGACGCTTCACCAGCGAAGCCGACATCGACTCCACGATCGACCTCGTCCGGAGCGAAGTGGAGAAGCTGCGCGAGCTGTCCCCGCTCTGGCAGATGCATCGGCAGGGGGCGGAGCTCTCCACGGCCGGGGCGGACGCGCCATAGCGCGGGGGCCGGCAGGCATCGCCCGCGCGAGTCCGCCACCGGCCGCGATGCTCAGGCGAAGAAGTTGATCGCGCCGTCGAGTGCGCAGACGTCGAGCGTGCAGGTGGCTGCGGCCCGCACGACGGGCTTGGCACGCCAGGCGATCGACACGTCGGCGGCGGCGAACATCGGCAGGTCGTTCGCGCCGTCACCGATGGCCACCACGAGGCCGTCGGCTCCGCGGTGCCGCGCCGCGAGGTCGCGCAGGGCCGACGCCTTGGCCTGCGCGTCCACGATGCTGCCGGCAATGCGCCCGGTGAGGCGCTCCCCGCGCACCTCGAAGGCGTTGGAGACGGCCACGTCGAGTCCGAGCCGCGCCTTCAGCCGGTCGGTGAAGAAGGTGAAGCCTCCAGAGAGCACGGCGGTGATCGCCCCCGTCGCCCTGAACGCCGCGAGCATGCGTTGCGCCCCCGGCGTGATGCGCAGACGCTCGTCGTAGACGCGGGCGAGTTCCACCACCGGCAGGCCTTCGAGGAGCGCCACGCGCCGGGTGAGGCTCTGCGCGAAATCGATCTCGCCGCGCATCGCGCTCTGCGTGATCGCCGCGATCTCGGGCTTGATGCCCTTCATGTCGGCGATCTCGTCGATGCACTCGATGGTGATGAGCGTGGAGTCCATATCCATGGCCACCACGCGCACCCGTTCGAAGCGGCGATCGTCGGGGACGAAAGCGGCGTCGCATCCCGCTTCGTGCGCAGCGTCGATCAGCCCGGGATCGTTGCGCCCATCGCGCAGGCGCCAGGCCTGCGGAGCGCCGAGGCCGGCGGGAACGATCGCGCGCGCTCCGGCGGATGCGGCCAGCGCTGCGATGGCGTCGGCGGCGATCCTGGGCGCCTGCACGACGAGCGTGGACGCCGTCACCGCAGCACCCGCACCGGAAGCACTATCGATAGAAGCAATGGATCAAAGGCTCGCCAGGAAAGCGCTCTATTATAGGCAATCGGTCACGAGCAACGTTCAACGGAGGTTCAGATGCAATTGCGAATCGGCGACGAAGCGCCCGACTTCACGGCGCGAACGACGGAAGGCACGATCAGGTTCCACGACTGGATCGGTGACAAGTGGGCGGTGCTGTTTTCGCATCCCAAGGACTTCACGCCCGTGTGCACCACGGAACTCGGCTATCTCGCGAAGATCAAGCCGGAGTTCGACAAGCGCAACACGAGGATCCTCGGCCTGTCGATCGATCCGGTCGAGGACCACACGCGCTGGGCCAGGGACATCGAGGAGACGCAGGGTGCCGCGCCGAACTATCCGATCATCGGCGACGACGACCTCGCGGTGGCCAAGCTCTACGACATGATCCATCCGAATGCGAGCGGCGCGCAGCCGCGCAGCGCCGCCGACAACGCGACGATCCGCTCCGTGTTCGTGGTGGGGCCGGACAGGAAGATCAAGCTGATCCTCACCTATCCGATGACCACCGGGCGCAACTTCGACGAGGTGCTGCGCGTGATCGACTCGCTGCAACTGACCGCGAAGCACAAGGTTGCCACGCCGGCGCAGTGGAAGGCAGGCGAGGAAGTGATCATCGCGGGCTCGGTCAGCAACGACGAGGCGAAGCAGAAGTATCCGGGCGGCTGGAAGGAACCGAGGCCGTACCTGCGCATCGTGCCGCAACCCCGGTAGCCGGCGCGGCTACCTCGCGGGTGCCTTGCCCTTCGGCTTCGGGCGCGGACTATCGCGCGACAGCGGCTCCGCGAACACAGGACGTCCCGAGGCGGAGCCTTTCGCGCCCGGCTTCGAGGCGGCGTCCGTCCCGGCGTCGCCGGCCAGCACGAAGTCGATCTTGGCCTGCTCCATGTCAACGCGCGCGACCTTCACGCGCACGCGCGCGGCGAGCTGCCAGGTGAGACCCGTGTGCTCGCCCACGAGCGCGTGGCGGACGGCGTCGAAGTGGAAGTAGTCGCGGCCGAGCTCGGTGATGTGCACGAGGCCGTCGATCGCGAGGCCATCGAGCGTCACGAAGAGCCCGAAGCTCGTGACGCCGCTCACGGTGCCGTCGAATTCCTCGCCGACGCGATCCTGCATGTAGTGGCACTTGAGCCAGTTGACGACGTCGCGCGACGCCTCGTCGGCACGGCGCTCGGTCATCGAGGTGTGGACGCCAAGCTGTTGCCAGGTCATGCCGGTGGGTGAGTAGGTCCTGCCGTCGAGCGCGGCCTTGATGCCGCGATGCACGAGGAGGTCGGGATAGCGACGAATGGGCGAGGTGAAGTGCGCGTAGGCCTCGTAGCCCAGGCCGAAGTGACCCTCGTTGTCGGGGCGGTACTGCGCCTGCGAGAGCGAGCGCAGCAGTACCGTCTGCAGGAGGTCGTAGTCGGTGCGCGCGCGGGCCGATTCGAGGAGCTTCGCGTAGTCGGCGGCGGTCGGCCGCTCGCCGCCCGCAAGGTGCAGCGCCGACATGGCGAGGAACTCGCGCAGCACCGCGAGCTTGTCCGGCGGCGGCGGCTCGTGCACGCGGAAGAGCGTCGCCTGCTTCTTCTGGATGAGAAAGTCGGCGGCGCACACGTTCGCCGCCAGCATGCACTCCTCGATGAGCTTGTGCGCGTCGTTGCGCGGCGCCGGCACGATGCGGGTGATCTTGCCGTGATCGTCGAACTCGATGGCGAGCTCGGCAGTGTCGAAGTCGATGGCGCCACGCTTGCTGCGAGCCGCGGCCAGGATCCCGTACAGCTTGTGAAGGGTGACGAGGTGAGGCAGGAGGGACGTCGCCTGCGCCGTGGCCGCGGTCGCAGGATCCGACAGCCACGACCACACCTGCGTGTACGTGAGCCGCGCCTGCGAGTGCATCACGGCGGGATAGAACGCGTACTTGCGGATGGCGCCCTGCGGCGAGATCTCCATGTCGCAGGCCATGCACAGGCGATCGACGTTGCCCTTGAGCGAGCATAGCTCGTTGGACAGCTCCTCGGGGAGCATCGGGATCACGCGGCGGGGGAAGTACACCGAGGTGCCGCGGTCGCGCGCGTCGCGGTCGATGGCGTCGCCGTCGCGCACGTAGTGCGCCACGTCCGCGATGGCCACGATGAGGCGGTAGTTGCGCCCCTTGCGCTCGCAGTAGACGGCGTCGTCGAAGTCCCTGGCGGTCTCCCCGTCGATCGTCACCAGCGGCAGTGCAGTGAGGTCGATGCGGCCCTTGCGATCCGCCGGCCGCACCTCTGCCGGAAGCCGCTTCGCTTGCCGCTCCGCCTCCTTGCCGAACTCGAACGGCAGCGCGTGCTTGCGCAGCGCGATCTCGATCTCGATGCCGGGATCGGTGGCGGTGCCGAGCACCTCGGTGATGCGCGCCACGGCCTCGCGGTCGCCGGTGGGCTGCTCGACTATCTCGGCCACGACGATCTCACCGATCCTTGCCTTGCCAAGGCCGCCCGGGGCGACGAGGAAGTCCTGGCTGATGCGGCGGTTCTCGGCCACGATGAAGTGGACGCCACGCTCGACGTGGAGGCGGCCGACCACCGTGCTGTTCGCACGCGTGAGCACTTCCACGATCTCGCCTTCGCGCCGGCCCTTGCGGTCCAGCCCGGACGTGCGCACCACCGCCCGGTCGCCGTGCAGCACCTTGTGCATCTCGCGCGGGGAGAGGAAGAAGTCGGACGTGCCATCCTCGGGAACGAGGAATCCGAAACCATCGGGATGGCCTTGCACGATGCCGACGGCAAGGTCGAGCTTGGCGACGACACACAGCTCGCCCTTGCGGTTGGTGAGGATCTGGCCGTCGCGCTCCATGGCCGCAAGGCGGCCCGCAAGGGCCTCGTGCACGATCGCCGGCGCATCGAGGGCCCGGACGAGTTCGTCCGGCAGCAGCGGCGCCCCCGCCTCGGAAAGCGCCTTCAGGATGGCGTCGCGGGAGGGGAGAAGGGCGGGGTCGAAGTCGTCGGATCGGTGCCGGGCGCTGCGGGTGCGGCGTGCCGCCGGAGAAGCCGGCGACGCGGAATCACGGTCGTCGGGGGAGGGGGTTCGCTTCTTGGTCAAGGAAAACCGGGGGGAAATGATATAATCGCAGGTTGCTGTGGATCGATTGTAGTGGTTCGCGTGCCCAGGTGGCGGAATTGGTAGACGCACTAGGTTCAGGTCCTAGCGGTGGCAACACTGTGGGGGTTCGAGTCCCTTCCTGGGCACCACTTCTACATACATACGGAAAGCCCGCGAAAGCGGGCTTTCTCATTCACAGGATACGCTTCCCTCATGCACGGAAGCCGCGCTGCCGCGATGCCGGAGGCTGGCGCAGCGGGGAAAGCGCGACCGGACGCGGGCCGAGGGGCGCCCCGGACGCCTACGGCGCCGCCCGCGAGACGATCTCGGTCACGAGCGCCATCGCCGCATCCTGGACCGGTGTCGACGGCCGTTGCGAGGACACGGCGAGCGCGAGCGCGCTGGTGAGGGCGGGGCGGACGATCGGCCGCACGGCGAGCCTGGGCGCGACGTCGGCGAACTCGACGGCCCGGCGCGAGAGCACCGCGTGACCCTGGCCTTCGGCGACGAGTTCCAGGATGGCCCCGATGGCATCGACTTCGAGCGTCACCTGCGGTCGCGCGCCGAGTGTGGCGAGCCGGGCTTCGACGAGCACGCGGATCGAGTTGGGGCGGCTCGGGATGATGAGCGGATAGGTGGGGAGGTCGCTCAGGCGGATCGTCCGCGCATGCAAACGGGAAGCCCGGCGGCTGACCAGGCAAAGCGGCTCCTCGATCAGCGGCTTCAATTCGATCGCCGGTGAGGGGACCGGGTTGTAGAGCACGCCGACGTCCACGCGACCGACGACCACCCACTCCGCGATGCTGACCGACAGGCCCTCGACGATGCTGATGGTGGCCTTCGGATGGCGCCGACGGAACTCGCGCACGATCGCCGCGGTGTGCGCGAGCGCGAGGGTGGGCGGCAACCCGAGCACGACTGGGCCCACCGGCGTGCCCTTGACTTCGTCGACCTCGCGGCGCGCGCGCTCGACCTGGTGGAGGATGCTTCGCGCATGAACGAGGAGGCGCTTGCCTGCTTCGGTGGGCGTCGCGCCGCGGCCGTTGCGCATGAGCAGGTTCTGGCGCAGTTCGACTTCCAGGCCGCGGACCTGGCGACTGATCGCAGGCTGCGCGATGCCGAGCAGCCGCGACGCTCGCGTGAAGCCGCCCAGGTCGACCACGGCGACGAAGTACTCGAGTTGCTTGAGGTCCATGGCTTCATGCCGATGCGGCATAGCTGGTAGTCTAGCAAGGCGTTCGCCGCAACCCGTCAGCGGCGCAGACTCGCTTCTCATCACACGACCGCCACGGTGTGGCAATCGCCATGAAAGCTCCCTTGAAGGTCATCTCGTCGATGGCCACCCGCGAGGTCCTGGCAGAACTCGTCGCCGCCCGGGCGCAGCGGTCGCCGCCGGCGCCGGCGCTCGAGTCGGTCGGCGGTGTCGATGCGGCGAAGCGCGTGCGCGCCGGCGAGGCCTTCGACGTGGTGGTCCTCGCAGCGGATGCGATCGAGGCCCTGATGGCCGAGGGGCATCTCGTCACCGGGACTCGCGTCGATCTCGTCCGGTCCGGGGTGGCGGTGGCGATTCGCGCCGGTGCGCCGCGCCCCGACATCCGGACCGAGGACGCGCTGCGGCATGCGGTCCTTTCTGCCGGCAGCGTGGGCGTGTCGACCGGGCCGAGCGGCGTGCATCTGACCAGGCTGTTCGCGCGGTGGGGGATCGGCGAGGGCAGGGGGCCCGCACTCGTCCAGGCGCCACCCGGCGTGCCGGTCGCGGGACTCGTCGCGCGCGGCGAAGCCGATCTCGGCTTCCAGCAGCTTTCGGAACTGATCCACGCGACGGGCATCGAGGTGCTGGGTCCGTTGCCGGCGCCGGTCGCGATCGTGACGACGTTCTCGGGGGCGCTCGCAAGGGCGTCGACGCAGCCCGACGAGGCGCGGGTGCTGCTCGCGTTCCTCGCTTCGCCCGCAGGCGACGAGGTGAAGCGGCGACACGGCATGGAGGCGGCCTGACGGCTTGCATGGATCCGCAACGTCATCGGCGGTGGCGATGCCGAATCGGCATAACTGATAGTCCCGCCATAGCCTGTGCAACCACCACCCATGGGCGCACACTAGCCATCGACGCTCGCAGGCGCGGGGGTTCCGCAGGGGTCTTGCGCGCGGACCGATCCGGCGGCAGGTGACGCTCCATCCGCACGCACAGCCGGCACGGCGCGCGAGCGGGGCACCTTGGAAAGGGCAGGGCATGAATGAATTCGGCAAGCTCGGCGTCGCGGTGCGCAGCATCGCGCGCGCCGATGTCCGTGTGGTGGATCGCCTGGCCAAGGCAGGGGTGGCCACGGTCCACGAAGCGCAGGGCCGTACCGGGCTGATGAAGCCTTATCTGCGGCCGGTGTGGCCGGGCGCGGCGGCCGGGGGAACTGCCGTGACGGTGCTCGCGCATCCCGGCGACAACTGGATGCTGCACGTCGCTGCCGAGATGCTGCAACCCGGCGATGTCTGCGTGGTTGCGGTAACGACCGACAACGACGACGGCATGTTCGGTGACCTGCTCGCCACGTCGTATCGCGCCCGCGGCTGCCGGGGGCTCGTGATCGACGCCGGCGTGCGCGATGCCCGGGTGCTGCACGAGATGAAGTTCCCGGTCTGGTCGAAGGCGATCCATGCCAAGGGAACGGTGAAGGCCACCGTCGGATCCGTGAACGTTCCCGTCGTGTGCGCGGGGATGCTGGTGAATCCGGGCGACGTCATCGTCGCCGACGACGATGGCGTGGTCGTGGTGCCGCGCGAACGTGCGGCCACGGTCGCCGATGCCGCCGAGGCGCGCGAGAAGAACGAGGAGACCAAGCGGGCGCGGCTGGCCGCCGGAGAGCTCGGCCTCGATCTGTACGGCATGCGCGAGCCGCTCGCGAAGGCGGGGCTCAAGTATGTCGATTGATACCGACGCGCGTCGAAGCGCTCTTCACGCGCCTGCCGCCGCGGGACGCCACGCGCCCTGGGCGTCGCCGCACCAGCGCTAGACCCGCGACAGACCACCATGGACGCCGACTGGATCCCCTTTCACCCGAATCCTTCGAAGCCGCGCTTCCGGCCGCCGCCGGGCGCGGTCGACGCGCATTGCCACGTGTTCGGGCCGGCCAGCGAGTTTCCCTACGCCCCGGAGCGCAAGTACACGCCCTGCGACGCGCCCAAGGAGAAGCTCTTCGAGCTGCGCGATTTCCTGGGCTTCGAGCGCAACGTGATCGTGCAGGCGACCTGCCATGGCAATGACAACCGCGCCCTCGTCGACGCGCTGGTGCATTCCAACGGCAAGGCACGCGGCGTTGCATCGGTGGCGCGCACGGTCAGCGATGCGGAGCTCGAAGCGATGCACGCCGCGGGCGTGCGCGGAACGCGCTTCAACTTCGTGCGCCGGCTGGTCGACTTCACGCCGCGCGAGGTGCTGGTCGAGATCGCAAACCGCATCGCGCCGCTCGGCTGGCACGTCGTCGTCTACTTCGAGGCGAAGGACCTGCCGGAGCTCGCGGACTTCTTCACCGCGCTGCCGACGACGGTCGTCGTCGACCACATGGGCCGGCCCGACGTGGGCAAGCCGGTCGACGGCCCCGAGTTCGGCCGCTTCGTGCAGTTGATGCGCGAGCACCCGAACATCTGGTCGAAGGTGAGCTGCCCCGAGCGCCTGTCCGTGTCCGGGCCGCCCGGATACGACGACGTGGTGCCGTTCGCGAGCCACCTGGTCGAGACCTTTCCCGACCGCGTGCTGTGGGGCACCGACTGGCCGCACCCGAACATGAAGACGCACATGCCCGACGACGGCGGGCTCGTCGACTACGTCCCGCGCATCGCGGTGACGCCGGAACTGCAGCGCCGGCTCCTGGTCGACAATCCCATGCGCCTCTACTGGAAGGATTGACGCCATGAACAGCTACAACCAGGCATTCCAGGACATCCCGGGCACGACGGTGTTCGACGCGACGCAATCGCGGCTCGGCTACCACCTCAACATGTTCTGCATGTCGCTCATGAAGCCCGCGAACCGCGCGGCGTTCAAGGCCGACGAGCAAGGCTACCTGCAGGGCTTTCCGATGACCGAGGCGCAGCGCCAGGCGGTGATCGACCGCGACTACAACCGGATGATCGCGCTGGGCGGCAACATCTACTTCCTCGCCAAGATCGGCGCCACCGACGGCTTCTCGTTCCAGAACCTCGCCTCCAAGATGACCGGCGTCCCGGAGGAGGACTACCGTACGATGATGGTTGCCGGGGGCCGGCCGCCGAAGGGCAACCGCAGCAAATCGGACCAGTCGAGGTAGCGATGGCGCGCATCACTGCAGGCCTCACGACGTCGCACATTCCCGCGGTCGGCGCGGCGATCGATCTCGGCAAGACGCACGAGCCCTACTGGCAGCCGGTGTTCGCGGGCTACGAGTTCGGCAAGCGCTGGATCGCCGAGCACCGGCCGGACGTCGTGGTGCTGGTCTACAACGACCACGCTTCCGCGTTCTCGCTCGAGATGATCCCGACGTTCGCGATTGGCTGCGCCGAGTCGTTCCAGCCCGCCGACGAGGGCTGGGGCCCGCGCCCCGTGCCGGTGGTGCAGGGCCACCCGGAGCTCGCCTGGCACATCGCGCAGTCGGCGATCCTCGACGAGTTCGACATGACGATCGTCAACCGCATGGACGTCGACCACGGGCTCACCGTCCCGCTGTCGCTCCTGTTCGGGCAGCCGGAAGCCTGGCCGGTGAAGGTCATCCCGCTCGCGGTCAATGTCGTCCAGTATCCACCGCCGACCGGGCGTCGCTGCTGGAACCTCGGCCGCGCGATCCGCAAGGCGGTGGAGTCCTTCGACGGCGACCTGAAGGTGATGGTGTGGGGCACCGGCGGCATGTCGCACCAGCTGCAGGGGCCGCGCGCCGGCCTCATCAACAAGGAGTTCGACACGCGCTTCCTCGACGGCCTGACCGGGGATCCGCAGGCGCTCGTGAGCATCCCGCACGTCGACTACGTGCGGGAAGCGGGATCGGAGGGCATCGAGCTCGTCATGTGGCTCGTCATGCGCGGGGCCCTCGACGAGAAGGTGCGGGAAGTCCACCGCTTCTACCACGTGCCCGCATCGAACACGGCGGTCGGGCACATCATCCTCGAGAACCCCTGACCGGCGGGCGCCGCCGGTCCGTCGGCGCCGCTCGATCCTCCACCCTCCATCTCGCGATCACCTCGTCCATGTCCCTGAATATCTGCCTTGCCGGCGCCGGCGCTTTCGGTGTCAAGCACCTCGAAGCGCTCACGAAGATCGACGACGTGAAGGTCACTTCGCTCGTCGGACGCACGCGCGAGGCGACGGAGGAGGTCGCGCGCAAGTTCGGTGTCGGGCACGTCACGACCGACCTCGCCGAAGGCCTTGCGCGCGACGACGTGGACGCGGTGATCCTCGCCACCCCCACGCAACTGCACGCGAAGCAGGCGATCGCCTGTCTCGAGGCGGGCCGGCACGTGCAGGTGGAGATTCCGCTGGCCGACTCGCTCGCCGACGCGCAGGCCGTCGTCGCCGCGCAGAAGGCTGCCGGCAAGGTCGCGATGGTGGGGCACACGCGGCGCTTCAATCCGAGCCACCAGTGGGTGCGCCGCCGTATCCTCGCCGGCGAGTTCAACCTGCAGCAGATGGACGTGCAGACCTACTTCTTCAGGCGCAAGAACATCAATGCGCTCGGCCAGCCGCGTTCGTGGACCGATCACCTGCTGTGGCATCACGCGGCGCATACGGTGGACCTGTTCACCTACCAGTCGCGCGGCGAGACCGTCATCGCGCACGCGGTGCAGGGACCGAAGCATCCCGAGCTCGGTATCGCGATGGACATGTCGATCCAGCTCAAGTCCTCGTCGGGGGCGATCTGCACGCTGTCGCTCTCGTTCAACAACGACGGTCCGCTGGGGACGTTCTTCCGCTACATCGGCGACTCGGCCACGTACATCGCCCGCTACGACGACCTCTTCGATGGCAAGGACAACCGGATCGACGTATCGAAGGTCGACGTGTCGATGAACGGCATCGAGCTGCAGGACCGCGAGTTCGTCGCCGCGATTCGCGAAGGGCGCGAACCGAATGCGAGCGTGGCGCAGGTGCTGCCCTGCTACCAGACGCTCGACTCGCTGGAGCGGCAGCTGGCGGCGCAAGCCTGATCGAGGGGGCGCGGGAACGGGAAAATCGGTCGCGAGTTGATTCGCAGCAAGGTCTCCGGTGAGGGGAGAGGACACACTGGGATGTTCGCGGAGTGCAGCCCGTGCAGGGCACCGCGACGACTCGATCCTCACGGAGGCGCAAATGAGTACAGGACCAAGGGACTACGGAATACCGGGAACGCCGATCTTCGACGGCTACAAGGCGCAGAAGGGCTACGCGCTAAACACCATGTGCTACTCGTTCAATTCGGCGGACAACCGCGCGGCCTTCAAGGCCGACGAGGACGCCTATTGCCGCAAGTTCGGCCTGTCCGACGAGCAGCGGAGCGCGGTGGCGAGCCGCAACGTGAAGCAGCTCCTCGATGCCGGCGGCAACATCTACTACCTCGCGAAGTTCGCGGGGATCTTCGGCCTCGACGTCCAGGACGTCGGAGCGCAGCAGACCGGCATGTCGAAAGACGCGTTCAAGGCGATGCTGCTCGAGGCGGGGAGGTGACCATGGCGACCATCGTAGGCAGCGTGATGACATCGCACGTCCCGGCCATCGGCGGGGCGATCGCGAAGCAGCGGCAGTCTGACGCGTACTGGAAGCCGTTCTTCGATGGCTATCCGCCGGTGCACAAGTGGCTCGACCGCGTGAAGCCGGACGTCGCCGTCGTGTTCTTCCAGGACCATGGCCTCAACTTCTTCCTCGACAAGCTGCCGACCTTCGCGGTCGGTGCCGCATCCGAGTACCTGAACGCCGACGAGGGATGGGGCATTCCGACACTGAAGCCCGTCAAGGGCGACCCCGCGCTGTCCTGGCACATCATCGAGGCGCTGATCGCCGACGAGTTCGACATCACGACCTGCCAGGAGATGAAGGTAGACCATGCGCTGACGCTTCCGCTGGCGCTCCTGTGGCCGGGCGGTGGAGACTGGCCGGTGCGCATCGTGCCGATCACGATCAACCACGTCCAGCATCCGCTTCCTTCGCCGAAGCGCTGCTACAGGCTCGGGGAATCGGTCGGCCGGGCGATCGCGTCGTGGAACAGCGACGCGCGCGTGCTCGTGATGGGCACCGGCGGGCTGTCGCACCAGCTCGACGGCGAGCGCGCGGGATTCATCAACAAGCCGTTCGACCTCATGTGCATGGATGCCCTCGTCGACGACCCGCAGAAGCTCACGCGCTACACCGCGATGGATCTGGTGCGCGAGGCGGGCGCGCAGGGCACCGAGCTGATGGCCTGGATCGCCGCCCGGGCGGCGCTTCGTGGACAGGTAACGAAAGTGCATTCGAACTATCACGTGCCGATCTCGAACACGGCGGCGGGACTGCTGGTGCTCGAAGACAACGCGACCGCGCTATCCAAGGCGGCTTGAAGGCAGGACCGGGGTGCCGCGCGCGGCGCCCCGGTGATGGACTGGACCCGGCAGTCAACGAAGGGAGGCTGGAAACACGATGATCATCGACTGTCACGGTCACTACACGACCGCTCCGGCCGAGCTCGAGGCCTGGCGCAAGCGCCAGGTCGCCGCGCTCGGTGATCCGTCGAAGGGGCCGCGCGCCTCCGAGCTCGTCATCCGCGACGACCAGATCCGCGAGAGCCTCGAGAACGCGCAGCTCCGGATGCAGCGCGAGCGCGGCACCGACCTCACGATCTTCTCACCGCGCGCGAGCTTCATGGCGCATCACATCGGCAACGAGGCAACGAGCCGCGAGTGGTCGCAGATCTGCAACGACCTCGTCCACCGTGTCTGCCAGCTCTACCCGGACAACTTCGTCGGCGTATGCCAGCTCCCGCAGTCGCCGGGCGTCCCGCCGAAGAACTCCATCCCCGAGCTCGAGCGCTGCGTGAACGAGCTCGGAATGATCGGCTGCAACCTCAATCCCGATCCGTCCGGCGGCCACTGGAAGGAGCCGCCGCTCACCGATCGCTGGTGGTATCCGCTCTACGAGAAGATGGTGGAGCTCGACGTCCCCGCGATGGTGCACGTGAGCACGTCGTGCAATCCCGTGTTCCACACCACCGGCGCGCACTACATCAACGCCGACACCACCTCGTTCATGCAGTTCCTGACGTCGGACCTCTTCCGCGACTTCCCCACGCTCAGGTTCATCATTCCGCACGGCGGCGGCGCGGTCCCCTACCACTGGGGCCGCTACAAGGGACTCGCGCAGGACCTGAAGCGTCCGCCGCTGAAGGAGCTCGTGCTGAACAACGTCTTCTTCGATACCTGCGTCTACCACTATCCGGGGATCGAGCTTCTGACCAAGGTCGTGCCGGTCGACAACATCCTGTTCGCCTCCGAGATGGTCGGCGCGGTGCGCGGGATCGATCCCGACACGGGACACCACTACGACGACACGCGCCGCTACGTGGACCAGGTGCAGGCGCTGTCTGCGGAGGCGCGGCAGAAGATCTTCGAGGGCAATGCGCGACGGGTGTTCGCGCGCCTCGGCAACCGCAGCGCGCGGGAAGTGAACGCGACGGCAGGTCGCGCCTGACCGCCGGCGACATGCGGCAGGCAGCCGTCTGCATGAACAAGAGTCGAGAGTCCCGCGTCCGCGGAACGATACGCACCACGTGAATCCCACCAGGAGGAAGTCCATGAAGAAGCATTTCCTGCCGTCCCGCCGCCGTGCCCTGCAGGGTCTCGGCGCAGTCGCCGCCGCGTCGGCGTTCCCGCGTTACGCCTATGCTGCCGACCCGGTGAAGATCGGCCTCATCCTGCCGATGACCGGACCGTTCGCGTCCACCGGGCGCCAGATCACCGCGGCGTGCAAGCTGTTCATGCAGACGCACGGCGACAGCGTCGCGGGCCGCAAGGTCGAGCTGATCGTCAAGGACGACACCGGGCTCGCCCCCGAGACGACCAAGCGCATCGCGCAGGAGATGGTCGTGCAGGACAAGATCACGTTCCTCGCCGGCTTCGGTCTCACGCCGCTCGCCTTTGCCGCCGCACCGGTCGCGACCGAGGCGAAGGTGCCGATGATCGTGATGGCCGCCGGGACCGAGGTCATCCCGCAGCGTTCGCCGTTCATCGTGCGCAGCGGATTCACCCTGCCGCAGAACACGGCGCCGATCGCGATGTGGGCGGCCAAGAACAACCTCAAGCGGGTGTTCTCGCTGGTGACCGATTACGCGCCGGGCCACGATTCCGAGAAGACGTTCGTGAACCGCTTCAAGCAGGAGGGCGGCACGATCATCGAAGCGGTGCGGACGCCGCTGCGCAACCCCGACTACGCGCCGTTCCTGCAGCGCGCCAAGGACTCGAAGGCCGACGCGTTGTTCGTCTTCGTCCCGTCCGGCGAGGGCCTCGCGCTCATGAAGCAGTTCGAGGAGCGTGGCCTGAAGCAGGCCGGCATGAAGATGATCGGCCCCGGCGACGTCGTCGACGACGACATCCTCGTGAGCATCGGTGCGCCGGCGGTGGGCGTCATCACGTCGATGCACTATTCGGCGGCGCACGACTCGCCCGAGAACAAGGCCTACGTCGCGGCGATGACCAAGGCCAATCCGGGGATGCGGCCCAATTTCCACTCGGTTGGCGGCTGGGACGGCATGCACCTCATCTACGAGGCGGTGAAGAAGCAGCCCACCGGCAACGGCGAGCAGCTCGTCGCGGCGATGAAGGGGATGAAGTGGACGAGCCCGCGCGGGCCGATGATGATCGATCCCGGCACGCGCGACGTCATCCAGAACGTCTACCTGCGGGAGACCAAGATGGTCAACGGCGAGCCGTGGAACATCGAGTTCTCGAAGTACGAGAACGTGAAGCCGTCCGGGGACCTGTGACCGCCTGAGTCGGGAGAGTACGCGTGATCGGCAACGCGCTTGGAGTGCTGTTCGACGGGATCGCTTACGGCAGCCTGCTGTTCGTGATCAGCATCGGACTGTCGGTGACGATGGGGCTGATGAACTTCGTCAACCTCGCTCACGGCGCGTTCGCCATGCTCGGCGGGTACGCCTGCGTGATGCTGATGTCGAAGGTCGGCGTCCCCTTCCTGGCGACGCTGCCGGTCGCGTTTCTCGTCGCCGCCCTCGCGGGCATCGTCCTCGAGCGCACGCTGTACGTGCGGCTCTACAAGGCGCCGCCGCTCGACCAGGTGATGTTCTCGATCGGACTCGTGTTCATGTCGATCGCTGCCGCCACGTATTTCTTCGGGCCTTCGCAGCAGCCGGTCCGGCTGCCTGACTTCCTGCGCGGCCAGGTGCAGGTCTTCGGCATCGGACTCGGCGCGTACCGGATGTTCCTGATCGCGGTCGTGGCGGTGGTCACCGTCGTGCTGCACCTGCTGCTGGTGAAGACGCGCTTCGGCGCGCAGGTGCGGGCGTCGGTCGACAATGCGGTCGCCTCGGCGGGACTCGGGATCAACGTCAATCGCGTGTTCGGCGTGACGTTCGCGCTGGGATCGGGCCTCGCGGGGCTCGGCGGCGGACTCGGCATCGACGTGCTCGGGCTCGACCCCACGTTCCCGTTCAAGTACATGGTGTACTTCCTGCTGGTCGTGGCGATCGGCGGGGCGGGAACGATCAAGGGCGGACTGGTCGCCGCGATGATCCTCGGCATCTGCGACGTGGCCGGCAAGTACTACATCCCGCAGGTGGGATCGTTCATCATCTATTTCCTGATGGTCCTGCTGATGATCCTGTACCCGGCGGGGTTGTACGGGAGGCGCGCGTGAACCCGACCTCCGCAGCCGGCACGGCGGCCTCGGCGCCTGCCACCGACGTTTCGGCCCCAAGGCTGCCGTCCGACCGCTGGCGCACGGCAGAGGTGGTGTTCTGGCTCGCGCTCGTCGCGGCCTTCTTCGTCTTTCCGCAACATCGCGTGCTCGGCAGCCAGATCCTGATCACCGGGATGTTCGCGGTCTCGCTCGACCTGATCCTGGGCTACGCCGGCATCGTGTCCCTCGGCCACGCGGCGTACTTCGGCATGGGGGCGTACGTGGCCGGCATCCTCGCGGTGCACGGCTGGGGCGAGCCGATCTCGGGGCTCGTGATCGCGGGCATCGCGGCAGCGATCCTGGGTTTCGCGACGAGCTTCCTCGTCGTCCGCGGCTCCGATCTCGCGCAACTGATGGTCACGCTCGGCATCGGCCTCATGCTGTACGAGGCGGCGAACCAGCTCCCGTCGATCACAGGCGGCGCCGACGGCCTGTCGGGCGTGTCGATGCAGAAGGTCCTCAGGATCTTCTCGTTCGACCTGGCCGGCAGCACCGCGTACGCCTACAGTCTCGTCGTGCTGTTCCTGGTCTTCGTCGTCATGCGCCGCATCGTCGCCTCGCCGTTCGGATTGTCGCTGCGCGGCGTGCGCGAGAACGCGAAGCGCATGCCGGCGATCGGTGCGCCGGTCACGAAGCGACTGATCGCGATCTACACGGTGAGCGCGGCGATGGCCGGGGTGGCGGGAGGCTTGCTCACCCAGACCACGCAGTTCGTCGGACTCGACGTGTTCGGGTTTCCGCGCTCCGCCGACCTCATGATCATGCTCGTGCTGGGCGGCACCGGGCGGCTGTACGGCGGGATCATCGGCGCCGCGGTGTTCATGCTCGCGCATCACTGGCTGTCGGACCTCAATCCGATCTACTGGCAGTTCTGGCTCGGCCTGCTCCTCGTGGTCGTCGTGCTCTTCGCGCGCGGCGGCCTCCTGGGCGCGGTGGACCTGGTGCGCGAACGCTTCGGAAGGAAGCAGTCGTGAGCGCGGCGGCGGCGAAGGTCGCGCCGGCGAGCGCGACGGCGGCGAAAGCGGCGCCGGTGAGGTTGGCGCTGCGCACCGAGGGCCTGTCGAAGCACTTCGGCGGATTCAAGGCGAACAGCGACGTGTCGCTCGCCTTTCCGCATGGCGTTCGGCACGCGCTGATCGGCCCGAACGGCGCCGGCAAGACGACGCTCATCAACCTCCTGACCGGAGTCCTACCTCCCACCGCCGGACGCGTGTTCCTGGGCGACGACGACGTGACGGCCCTGCCGCAGCACCTGCGGGTGAAGCGCGGGATGACGCGCACCTTTCAGATCAACACCCTGTTCGCAGGACTCACGGTGCTGGAGTCGGTGGTGCTGGCGGTGTGCGAGCGCAAGGGACGCGCGGGCATCTGGCATCGCACGGTCGCCGCGGGACACGACGAAGCCGACGAGGCGGCAGCGCTGCTCGCGATGCTGCGGCTGTCCGGCGACGCGAACACGCTCACGCGCAACCTTGCCTACGGCAAGCAGCGCCTCGTCGAGATCGCGCTGGCACTGGCGACCAAGCCCCGTGTGCTGCTGCTCGACGAGCCGGCGGCGGGCATTCCCGCGGGAGAGAGCGCGGAGCTCTTCGGGGTGATCGCGGGATTGCCAAAGGACGTCACGATCCTCTTCATCGAGCACGACATGGAGCTCGTGTTCCGCTTCGCCGAGCGCATCACGGTGCTGGTCGGCGGCAGGGTGCTGGTCGAGGGAGCGCCGGACGAGATCGCGAACGATCCCCGCGTGCGCGAGGTGTATCTCGGCGAGGCGCAGCATGGCTGAGCTCCTTCGCGTCGAGCACCTCACCGCGGGCTACGGCGAGGGTGTCGTCGTCGACGACGTGTCGTTCTCGCTTGAGGAGGGCGACAGCCTTGCGCTGCTCGGCCGCAACGGCGTGGGCAAGACGACGCTGCTCGTCACGCTGATGGGCCTCACGCACCTGCGCGGCGGGACGCTCGCCTGGCGCGGCCGCGACCTCAAGGCGATGCCCACGCACGCGCGCAGCCGGGCGGGCCTGGGCTGGGTGCCGCAGGAGCGCTTCATGTTCCCGTCGCTCACGGTGGAGGAGCACCTCACCGCGGTGGCGCGTCCCGGCAAGTGGGACGTGAAGGGCATCTACCAGCTCTTTCCGCGGCTCGAGGAGCGCAAGGCCAACTTCGGCAACCAGCTCTCCGGCGGTGAGCAGCAGATGCTGGCGATCGCGCGCGCGCTGATGGTCAATCCGTCGCTGCTGCTCCTCGACGAGCCGATGGAAGGGCTCGCGCCGATCATCGTCCACGAGTTGATGGACGTGATCAAGGAGCTGGTCGCGGAAGGCGGCATGGCGGTGATCGTCGTCGAGCAGCACGCGAAGCTCGCGCTTCTCCTGACGCGCAACGCGATCGTCCTCGAGCGCGGCCGCGTGGTCCACCGCTCGTCGAGCGACTCGCTCCTCGCCGATCCGGCCACGCTCAACAAGCTGGTCTCGGTGTCCTGATGCGGCGCGGGGCCGCCGATCGCAGGACGATCCCATCACCGACTCGCGGCGCGAGCCCTCGGTCCGCGGCGCAGAACCGACCTTTCGAGCTGCCATGAAGGCCATCCGCATCATCCAGGACGAGCACCGCGCGATCACCGCCGTGATCGAGGGGCTGCGCCACATCGTCGGCGGGATCCGGTCGGGCAGCATCGCGGCCGACCACGCCCTGATCGGCGCGATGTTCCACTACATCGAGACCTTTCCCGAGAAGCTTCACCACCCGAAGGAAGACGACTACCTGTTCGCGCGGCTGCGCGTGCGGCGGCCCGACGCCGCGCCGCTGCTCGACCGCCTCGAGCGCGAGCACGTGGTCGGCGGCGAGCGCTTCTTCGAGTTGAAGGCCAAGTGGGAAGCCTTCCGCGCCGATCCCAAGGCGCTCGACGCTTTTGCCGAGGGCCTGGAGCGCTACGCGCACTTCCACTGGAAGCACATGCGCACCGAGAACGACGAAGTCCTGCCGCTCGCCGCGGAGTCGCTCACCAAGGAGGACTGGGAGGCGATCGACGCCGCCTTCGCGTCCAACGACGATCCGATCGTCGGTGTGCCGGCGTCGAAGGCGTTCCGCCAGTTGTTCCGCAAGATCGTCGCCATCGCCCCGCCGCCGTGGGGCGTGGGGCCAGAGGCGACGCCGGGGCGGTGAGGCGCGGCGTTGGGCAGCGCGGTCATCCTGCCGAGCGGACGTCGGGTCAGAGGCCCCACCTGCGGGCTGCAATCGATCCCGATGACGTGCTCCCGGCGTCGCGACGAGGGCGGCCCCGCGCTCATTGGGCCGGCGCCGCCGGCACGAGCCCGAACCTGCGCATGACGGCGGCGAGCGCCGCCTTGTCAGGCGGCCCGCCGCGGCCGACGACCGACGCCACTTCGCGGAAGTACTCGGCACCGATATCCGGCGTGTTGATGACCAGCGCACGCACCGGCTGCGCGTTCGGGTTGCTGAAGGCGTGCACTTCGCCGGGCGGCGTAGCCATGCAATCGCCGGCGCCAAGATCGCGGGTGGTCGCGCCCACGGTGTAGCGCAGCTTCCCCTCGAGCACGTAGACGAGTTCCTCGTTGCCCGGATGGCTGTGTGGCGGCGGCACCATGGCGTTCGGCGGCACGCGCATCTCGAAGCAGCCCATCCGGCCGCCGTCGCCGGACTCCTGCAGGTAGCGGATCTCGATGGCGCCGATGCGAATCGTCTCGGCGGCGCCTGGCGCACGATCGTCGTTCATGGCAGACTCTCCATCGGAAGTAAAAATGCTGTACGAGCGACTGTACAAACATTTTACGGACATGTCAACCGACACCGACCCCAGAACCCGCACCCGCTCGCGCCTGACGCCGATGATCGGCTCGCTGCTGCGCTTTCCGCACGAGATCGTGGTCGCCCGCCTCCTCGCCACGCTCGAGGAGAACGGCCACCCGGTCACGCCCACGGAGCTGCGCATCTTCCTGTACCCGGGGCCGGACGGTCGGCGCCCGATCGACCTCGCCCGCCAGTGCGACATGAGCCGGCAGGCCATGAACTATGTGCTTGCGAATCTCGAGCGCCGGGGCTATGTCGCGCGCGGCGTCGACCCGCGCTCCGCGACGCTCGTCGTGCGCCTGACCGACCGCGGATGGACGCTCGTGCCCCTGCTGCGCAATTGCGTAGCGGGCATCGAGAAGGAATGGGCCGCGCATCTCGGGGCACGCCGCTTCGCGGTGCTGCGCGAGACGCTGCACGACCTGTCGGCGTGGCTCGGCAAGCTGTGACGGCCGAGGGGCGTCATCGACTGCGTGGCGTGCTGGGCCCGACACCGCAGGTGCCAGCACTACTGCGAGGATCGGTTCCGGCCCCACGTCCGCGGCGAGCTCGAATCCGTGATCGTCGAGACCGGCAACCGGCGGCGCGCGAACCGGCGACCGAACGGTGACTCGAACGACCGGGTCACCGCGGCGCGGCAGCCTCGCGCGCCGGGGAACCCGGATTACGACGACTTCGACGGGTCGCCGTCGCGGTCGCGCTTCGCGGCATTGTCGGCGATCTGCCGCCTTACGCGCTCGATCTCGAGACGCCGCGCCTCTTTCGTTCCCCATGGCGGCGGCGACGACACGGGAGCAGGTTGGAGGGACAAGGGCGCGGGTGGCGCTTCCACCGCGGCCTGCGCCTGGGCGAGCGCAACCTCCTGCCGCCTGGCCTCCATTGCGCGGCGCAAGGCCTCATGGCGTTCGCGCTCGGCGGCGATCTTCTGCGCGGCGCGCCCGCCGCCGATGGGTACGTCCATCGGCGGCATTCCGGCCATCGCGAGCAGCGCATCGATCCGTGGCCAAAGGTAAGGCTCGGCGCACTCGGCGACGAAGCGCAGATTGAGCGCGTCGAAGATCGGCACCCACGCTTCGCCCGAAGCGCCCCGCCGCCGCAGGGCGAGCGCGGGGTTGAACTGGTACCAGCCGTGGCGCACGCGCACGAACAGCCGGCGGTTGTACGCATAGTCGCGGTCGACCTCGTTGCGTGACAGCAGGTGCGACAGATGTTGGCGCCTGTTGCGTTCCGGGCGCACGACGTTGTGCGGGAGGTGTTGCCAGGCCTCGAGGATGGCGGTGGTCTCGAAGCCGCCGTGCTCGCGCCACTTGAACGAGGTGAAGCGAGACTTGAAAAGCGCCCACAACGTCTGGAACAGGAAATATTCGGACAGGTGGCGATCGATGCGCACCAGCCGCTCGCCGACCATCACGTCCACCGCCGCTGGCGCGATTAGCTCGTAGAGCGCCGCGAATGGCCCGCGTGCGAACTTCGGGTCACGGAACGCTTCGAGCATCGCCCAGTGCAGCGCATTGCGCCCAAGGTGGTCGGTCAACTCCGGATTGGCGCCGCGCGCGAGCAGCGCCTCGGCCAGGGCCACGTTTCCGGCGGCGGCGGCGGCGATCAACGGCGTCTGGTTCATCGGCGTGCGGTGCTCCACGCCGTGACGGTCGCACAGGTGCAGGACGTCCTTGATTCGCAGCGAGAAGTACGCGGCGAAATGCTTGCGCCCGAGGGCGGTCGACTGCTGCGTGCCCATCCGCGCAGCGGAGAAATGCGCGTCGCGTGCGAGCCAGTCGGCGAGCACCGGTTCGCCGTAGCAGGCGGCGTACTCGTGGAGTTGCTGCTTCGCCTTGCCGCCCGGAGCCGGATCGTGGAATACCCTGGCGAGCGTATCGCGCACGCGCGCCTCGTCGAACACGGGCCACGGCACCGGGGCCTCGCGCAGGATGTCGTGGCGGATGGCATCCGCCTGCTCCTGCTTGCCCTGCAGCTCCAGCTTGCGCGCCTCCTTCTGCCAGTCGTCGCGGCTCGAAGCCGTCGCCTCGACCTTCATCTCGCCTGCGCTGCGTCGCACCTCGAGAAGCTGCAGCAGCGGATGGTCGATGTCCGATTCGATCAGGTAGACGTTGCGAACCGCGCGGGTAAGGGCGACGTAGAGCGCGTTGATGAAGAACTTGTAGATCTCGAGCGACTTGTCGGTCTTGTCTTTCGCCCGCCGGTATTCGAGATCGCCGCCTGCGACATCGGACGCCTCGACGCCGGCGGCGATCTCGGCGAACGTGGCGCGGTTGGCCGAGACGAAACGGTAGAGGACGATGTTCTCGTATTCCAGACCCTTCGCCTCGTGGATGGAGAAGATGAGGGGGGTGTGAAAGTGCCGGCGCGCCTCCGCCTTGTCGTCGTCCCGCATGACCAGCACGGCGAATTGCGTCGATTGCCGGGTCTGGCGGTTCAGCTCCTTCTTCGAGGCATCGGAGTCCGGCAGCAAGGCGACCGTGCCTTCCTCGCCGGCGGTTGCGTCGACCAGGAAATTGCTTTCGCGGTCGACCGAGCCGAAGCGGCGATGCTTGATCCGCAGCAGCGCGTTGGCCACCCGCGTGGCTTCGCGGCCGTTGCGGAAGTTGGTGCGCAGCACGCTCAACCCCTGCTTCTGCGCGAGCGACTCGTCGCCCCAGAACAGCGTCTTGACCCGGCTCCACGAGAACATGTTGGGGTGGACGATCTGGTTCGAGTCGCCACACAGAAGGAAGCGGCCGGGCTTCTTCAGCGTGGCGAGCACCAGCGCAAGCTGGACCATCGTGAAGTCCTGCACTTCGTCGACGACCACGAAGTCGTAGCGGGGCGCGGCGTGACGCCGCCACTCGTGGGCGACGAGGTTCCGGTCATACAGGCCCGCCTCGACGAGCCACGCGCGATAGCGCTCGTAGAGGTCGTAGAGGCGGGAGCGATCGGCGTCTGCGAAGATCGACTGGCGAACGCCCAGCGCCAGATACGCGCCACGGTCGAGCGGCCCGCCGGCCTCCGCGGTGATGACGCCGCGGATTTCCTCGAATGCCTGGTGCCCGTCGACGCCCTTGAACGCCTGCTGCTGGCGCGAGAACCAGCCGGCGAAGTCGCGCCACTCGGCCGCGCGCCCGCGCGGCAGGTGCAGGCTCTCCACGAACTCCCGGTAGGAGAGGAAGCTCGCGTCCTGTCCGCCATGCTCGAAGCCGTGGCTGTAGTAGAGGTCGCGCGCGCTGCGGGCGAGATACGCGGAGAGCGTGACGTAGAGCACCTCGCCCTCGATGTGCTTCATCTTCTCCAGCGTCAGCGCGGTCTTGCCGCTACCAGCGCTGCCGACGATGATGAGCGGCGGCGGCAGCCGATACACCGCCTCCTGGGCGTCGTCGAAAGAAATCACCTTGTCCAGCAGGTGAATCTCGCGCCGGTCCGGGTGGATGTAGCGCACCGGCGTGGCCTCGGCGGCGGCCGCCGACGCATCGATGGCCGGAATCCGGTCGTCGTCGATCGCCGCGCCGCGCAGGAAACGCGACCGGTCGTAGGCGTGCTGCTCGATCACCTCGAGCATCAGCGCGTAGGTGGCGCCCTCGTGGCGCACGATCGTGAACAGCAGCCGGTTCGCATAATCGAGCTTCGCGCGATAGAACCTGCCGTGCGTGACGTTGACGAGCTTCTTCACGTCGGCCTGCCGGAAATCGTCGCGCTCGATGGCGCGGCGAACCTTTTCGTATTGCGTCCCGACGCGCGTGGTGTCGAGGCCGACGTACTCGAGGATGTTCACGGATCGCTGTAGGGGGAAGTCGACGACACGCGGGAGCGCGGACACGCGCTGCGTGAAGACCGTGCGGAAGCGGGAAGTCTAGCAAGTCCGCCCAGAGGCAGGTCTGCCGCGAGCGGCCCCGGACCGCCTGTCCCCGATTGCCGCGAGCTGCCGGCCGCCCGAGCGGGCGGCCATGCCTCCATCGGGACCATGCACCTCGCCAAGAGGCTCGACCTTCGGGCGGTGGGCGTGATGGCGTGCGACGACGACGTGATCCCGTCGCAGGAACGCATCAACGAGGTCGGCGACGACGCCGATTGTGCTGGCGATCCCCGTCTCGTGGAAGGGCACGCTGCAGCAGTACGCCGGGCGTCTGCACCGCGAACACGCCAGTAGGACCGACGTTCGCATCGTCGACTTCGTGGACACCGGCCATCCGGCCTTGCTGCGGATGTGGGACAAGCGCCAGCAGGGCTATCGGGCGATGGGGTATCGCGTCGAGGCACAGCGCGAATTTGGCGAGAACCGCGCAGTTGTGTTGTGACAACGGCTTGCCCGTGACTCCTCTGGGCGGAACGAGCGAAATCAGGTGCCAGCACAGTTGCTTGTTCTCTTTCGTGGCAATAGTTGCGACAAAGACTGCCATCCGTGCGACAATATTCCAATCTGATCGCCCCACTCCGGGAGGTTCCCATGCCCGAACGCATCAACGCCCGCCTGTCGCAACCTTTGGCTGAGTTCGTGGATCGAATGGTCGGCGAGGCGGGGCTTTACGAAACACCCAGCGAATACGTGCGCGACCTGATCCGCCGCGACATGGAACGGCGCGACGGCCAGTTCGTCCAGGATGCCATCCTCGCTGGCTACCGCGACTTGTCGGCGGGCCGCGTCTTTGCGTCCAGCGGCGACTTCAAGGCCGACATGGCGGTGCTCGACCGCAAGGAAGCCGATGGCTGGCAATGACGCGCCATCACCCGCCACGTTCCTGCTGACCCGAAATGCGGCGCTGGATTTGCGCCGCATCTACACGCGGTCACGCCGCGAATGGGGGGATGACGTTGCCGATCAGTACCTCGCCGACCTGTACGCGGCGATGGGTGTTGCCGCTGCCAACCCGCAGAAGGGCCGCCTACGCCAGTACCGTTCGGCTCCGTTTCTGATGATTCCGGCGCGGCAGCACTTCGTGATCTACGACCTTGTGCCGCGAGGCATTGCGGTGCTGACGGTTCAACATCAGGTGCGTGACATCGAAGCCCTGATCGCAGACCTGACCCCGACCTTCCACGCCGAAGTCGAGCGGCTGAAGCGCAAAGCCTGATCGCACCCACTCACGCCCACTGCATTGCCATTCAAGCGACAGAGACGGAATTGAACTCGTCAACCATCCACCAGCATATGCAAGGGCTCGGATTTTCTCCGGGACCTTTACAAGTCAGCTTTCAACCGATCTACCCGGAGAGCGGATTGCCATTTTGCGCGGGCGCCTCGAAGACTCTCACTCCGCCGCGTCCTTCCGCTTCGCCCCGACCGCAGCGATCAGCCGGTCCGCATACTCGCGCCAGTTCGCGTCCTCTGGCACCTGCGCGAGCCCGGCGGCCTCCTTCTGCCTCGCCATAAAGTCCTGCCGCTCGGCGATCGCGCTCGCCATCCACGGATCGAGCCCGGCCTCGCGCACCGTCACGGCGACCTCGCGCATCTCCTCAGCGCGGCGCTTGCCGTGCAGCGCCGTGCGCATGACCATGTAGCTTGCGATCTTCTCCCAATCGAGCTCGGGGAAGGTCTCGTGCAGCGAGGCGAGCACGCGGTCCTCGACACCGTACGCGCGCGCCGAGGTGAGGCTCTCGACCAGCAACGATTCGAGCCCCTTGATCATCACGCTGCGGCACATCTTGGTGGCCGACGCGATGCCGACGCGCGTGTCAGCCACCTGCATGTCGAAGCCGAGCGGCGTCATCAGCTCGCGGAATCCCGCGGCGTGCGGACCGCCCAGCAGCATCGGGACCCGGATGCCGTAGCCGGGAACGGTGGTCATCACCGCCGACTCGACGTAGCGGCCGCCGGCCGCATCGATGCGCTCGCTGGAACGCTGCTTGGCGCCCGGCGAGCACGAATTGAGGTCCATGAACCACGTCGCCGGACGGATCGTCCGCGCCGCCTCGTCGGCGACCGCGCGCGCCTGCGATGCCGTCACCGCGGAGATGATCACGTCGGCCGCGCCGGTCAGCGCGGCCATCGAACCGGCGAGCGTCACGCCGGCCTGCGCCGCGTGCGTCTTCATCGGCGCCGCGGTTGCAGGATCGGCCAGCAGGATGTCCCAGGCGGTGACGCGCGCGACGCCGCGCGCGACGAGCTCGGAGGCGAAGATCCTGCCGACTTCGCCGTAGCCGACGAGGCCGATGGAAAGAGTGGTGGAAACGGACACGGTGTTCTCATCCATGGAAAGCAGACGCCATTGTCGGAGGAATGGTAAGTCCGGAGCGGGTGGCTGCCAATGCTGCGGGTCGGACGCGGCGAAGCGGGGCGAGAAGCGCGGACCCGGGCAAGTTGACGCAATATGCGCCAATGGCGTATAAACCACCATACTCACCTTCGTCGAGCTGCCGACGTTCGTCAAGTACCGATCATGCCGAAGTTGACTGAACGTCAGTTGCGGGCGCGTGATGCCGCACGCGATCTGAATGCCGAGTTGCTGCAAGGCATTCGAGACGTGAAAGCAGGACGGATCGGTCGCGTATGGAGGGTGGGTGCCGACGGCAACGTCCGGGAGGTGTTCGCCGCGCGTGCGCGGGCGGCGGCCGGGCTGTCGCAGTCGCAGTTCGCGCAATTGCTCGGCGTGTCGGTACGCACGTTGCAGCAATGGGAGCAGGGTCGGCGGGAGCCACGCGGAGCGGCGAAGACGCTGATTGCGTTGGCGGCCGAGCATCCTGCTACCCTGCGCAAGTTCGCTCGCGAGCGGGCCGTGCAGGAGTAGCCGACGGCGCAGCGACCGCGGGCTCCTCCGACCCCGAACGGATGACCTCCTATCGCGCCTACCGCTCCTTGGGCTTGGCAGGAGGCGACACTGCCCGCTTGCCAACGCGGTATCGGGTCGCAGGCTCGTGCGCCACCTGCGACGGCAGCGCGTCTTCCGGCGGCGGCGGCACGTCCGGGACTCTTGCCAGCGCCGCTCGCGCGCGCGATGCATCGGCGCGGCCGGCACGCTCGCGGAAGTAAGCCTCGGTCTTGAGCGCCGAGACCTTCTCGGCGATGGCCATCACGAAGAACTGGTTCATCGACACGTTTTCCTCCTCGGCGCAGCGCTTGGCGTAGTCGAAGAGCGAATCAGGAATCCTCAAGGCATAGTTGCTCATCGATCGTCTCCCAGTCGTGCCAGCAGCCGGTGTCAGGCAGATACCCGACACCAGGATCACACCTCTCCCCACACGTCGTTCGCGACATCGACGCAGAGCTTCAGTTTCGCGGCCTGCGTGGCCACCGCGATCTCGTTGCCATGGACGGTGGAGCTGAAGCCGCACTGCGGCGAGATCGCCATCTGCTCGACCGGCATGAACTTCGCCGCGAGATCGATGCGGCGCTTCACGTCGTCCTTGGTCTCCATCGTGTCGAGCTTGGTGCTCACGAGCCCCAGGACCACGGTCTTGCCCTTCGGCACGTGGCGCAGCGGCGCGAAGTCGCCGGAGCGGGCGTCGTCGTATTCGAGGAAGTAGCCGTCGACCGCGAGCTCGTTGAACAGCACCTCGGCGACCGGCTCGTAACCGCCTTCGGCTGCCCACGCGCTCTTGAAGTTGCCGCGGCACAGGTGCACGCACACGCGCATCGACGCCGGCTTGGTGGCGATCGCCGCGTTGATGAGCTTCGCGTAGCGGCGCGGCAGCTCGTCCGGATCGTCGCCGCGCGCCTTCGCGCCCTCGCGCATCTTCGTGTCGCAAAGGTACGCAAGGTTGGTGTCGTCGAGCTGCAGATAGGTGCAGCCCGCCGCGGCGAGGTCGGCGATCTCGTCGCGGTAGGCCTGCGCCACGTCGTCGAAGAACGTCTCCAGCGCCGGATACGCGTCCCTGCTGATCGCGTTGCGGCCGCCGCGGAAGTGCAGCATCGTCGGCGACGGAATCGTCACCTTGGGCGTGCGCCTGGTGACGGAGGCCAGGAACTCGAAGTCGCGGCGCTGGATCGGCTTCGAGTGCCTGACCTTCTTCGTGACCTGCATCACCGGCGGGGCGAAGTCGACGTTGCCGGCGTTGCTGTGGAAGCTCACTGCGATGCCGCCCTTGGTCTCGACGCCGTCGAGCTGCGTCAGGAAGTCGATGTGGAAGTAGGTGCGCCGGAACTCGCCGTCGGTGATGCCGCGCAGACCGAGGTCTTCCTGGAACCTGACGATGTCGCGGATCGCGTCGTCCTCGACCTTGCGCAGCGCCGGGGCATCGATGGCTCCCTTGGCGAAGCTGTCGCGAGCGTCGAGCAGCGCGCGCGGGCGCAGGAAGCTCCCGACGTGGTCGGCGCGAAAGGGCGGAACGTTGCGGATGGCGTGGCGGGAAGGGGCAGCTGTGTCGGTCATGGCATCCGGGCGATGGGTGTCGTGGAACGCCCATTCTAACGGCGCCGCCCAGGCGCGCGCTGCGTGGAGCGCCCTGCGCCTGCGCGAAGTCGGGGCCTGCGCGAAGTCAGGACTGCCGGCGCCGGCCCCGGCGCCGAAGCCCAACCTTCAGTCCTTGTACTTGATCTCCACCGCGCGTCCGTTCACCCGCAACTCGCCGGTGGCGACGTCGACCTCGAAGAGCGGCCGGTCCCCGTTGTAGAGGCCCCAGCGGCCGGTGTCCGGATCGAACTTGCTCGCGATCGTCGCCGATTCCTCGTAGGCGATCTTGTTGCCGGCCTGCATCGCATAGCAGGCGTAGCGGCACTCGCCGAACACCATCATGCCGTAGTTGACGTCGGCCTCGCGCGAGTCGAGGCCCTGCGGCGCCACGAGCACGCCATAGTCGATGGTGGCCTTGGGGCCGGTGTTGAAGGCGCGTCCGAGGATGATGCCCACGCCCACGCGGTCGCCCTGCTGGCTGCCGGGCGTCGGGCTCGGGCCGGTGCTGTAGGCGTCGACCTCCAGCGCATAGAAGCCGCCCTTGCCGTTGCTGTCCTGGAGTTCCATCACGCCCGCCCACGACGTGCCGCGGCCGAACTTGTGCGCCTGGCCATACGTGGCCACGTTCGCGCCGTGGTTGCTGTAGTTCTTGAGGATCGAGAGCGTGGCCCACTCGTAGGTACGCGCATCGGGGTCGGTCGTGACGTGCGTGTAGAGCGCGGGGATCACGGCGCCCTCGCGTCCGCCCGGGGGCGCGCTGCGTGTGACGGTGAGGCTCGCGGGCAGATCGAAGACGTCGGCGGGCCGCGGGGTCACGCCTTCGAAGTAGCCGGTCTGGGCAAGACCCGACGTCGAGGAAAGGCCAAGCGCCCCGCCGAAGGCGAGGCCGATGAGAAGGGTGGTACGCATGCGGTCTCCCGAACCGTTCGCGCCGTATCGCGCGGCGCCAACGTTAGCATGCGCATGCAGGGCGCCACGCTGTTTCGGCACCATCATTGTTGGTATGCTCGCGGCGTTGCGGTCCTTCAACGGGAGATCATGCGATGGGCGACGAGAAGAGCTTGCTGACGAGGATCAGCGAAGTGGTGGATGCCGCCAGGGAGAAGGCGCAGGAGATCGGCTCGGCGATCGCCGAGAAGGCGCAGACGGCGGTGGCAGACACGAAAGACGCCGCGGACAAGGCGGCGACCGTGGTGGCGAAGAAGGCCAAGGCGACCAGGGTGGCCGTGGTGCGCAAGGCAAAGGTGGTCGAGAAGGACGCCTCGTCGATGCTCGGCAAGGCGCAGCGCAAGGTCGAGAGCACCGCAAGGTCGGCGGCCCGGACGGCGAAGAAGGCGGCGGGCAAGGTCAAGAAGGCGGTGGGCGTCAAGCCTGCGAAGAAGGCCGCGAAGACGACCGCGAAGACGACCGCGAAGAAGACCGCGAAGGCGACCGCGAAGGCGACCGCGAAGAAGACCCCTGTGAAGGGCGCCGTCCGGAAGGCGGCGAAAGGCGCGGCGAAGACGGCGAAGCAGGCAGCCCGCAAGACGAAGGCAGCCGCGAGGAAGGTGGCGTCGACCGCCGGGAAGGCCGCGAAGGGCGCGACGAAGACGGTGAAGAAGGCGGTGCGCAAGACGAAAGCGGCCGCCAAGAAGGCCACGTCGACCGGCAGGAAGACGGCAAGGAAGGGATAGGCGTGGCGCGCGGGCGGCGGATGGGCCGCCCCGGGCGGTGTCAGCCCCCCGCGAGCCGCGCGCCGACCTCGTCGGGCCGCAAGTCGTCGTACACCTCGAACGGCTGGTGGATCCAGGGACTGTCGGCGAGGTACTCGACGAAATAGTCGGGCTTGAAGACGGAGCAGGCCTTCCACCACAGCACGGCCGTCTTGATCTCGGTGATGTGGGCGAAGCGCCGCGGCAGCTCCGCGTGCACGGCCGCCAGCGTGTGTCCGGAGTCGACCATGTCGTCGACCAGCAGCACGCGGTCGCCCAGGCGCGGCTTGGTCATCGTCATGTGCTCCGCGATCACGAGCTCGCCGCGGAGCGTGCCGCCCTCCGCCGTGTACGAGTGCGTCGAGAGGATCGCGAGGGGCTGGTCGAAGATCCGCGACAGGACATCGCCGACGCGCAGGCCGCCGCGCGCGATGCAGATGATCTGGTTGAAGTGGAAGCCGGATTCGTGGACGGTGTGTGCCAGACGCTCCACGAGCGTGTTGTACTCGTCCCACGTGACCTTGAGGCTCATTGCGGCGCGTCTCCGCTGATTTTTTCGTCCGTCTTTCTACCTTGAATCGACCGGCTTTGCCAGCCATTCGCGGCCGGTTCCCGCGCGTGACGGCGGGGCGGCCTTCCGCACGTCAGCGAAACGGGTGGTGCACCAGGATCGTCTCGTCGCGATCGGGTCCGGTCGACACCATCGCGATCGGCACGCCGGTGAGCGCCTCGATGCGCCGCAGGTAGGCCCGCGCATTGGCGGGCAGGGCGTCGAACGACTTCGCCCCGACGGTCGATTCGGTCCAGCCGGGCAAGGATTCGTAGACGGGGACGCACTTCGCCACGGCCTCGGCTCCGGTGGGAATGAGATCAACCTCGCGGTCGTCCATGCGGTACGACGTGCATACCTGGAGATTCGCCATGCCGTCGAGCACGTCGAGCTTGGTGATGCACAGTCCGTCGACGCCGTTGAGCTGCAGCGAGCGCTTGAGCGCCGGGATGTCGAGCCAGCCGCAGCGCCGTGGGCGGCCCGTCACCGAGCCGAACTCCTTCCCGCGGCTCGCGAGTCCCGCGCCGACGTCGTCGGTCAGTTCGGTGGGGAAGGGGCCGGTGCCCACGCGCGTGGTGTACGCCTTGACGATGCCGAGCACGTAGTCGAGCATCTGCGGCCCCACGCCGCTGCCCGACGCCGCGGCGCCGGAGAGGCAGTTGCTGGAGGTGACGTAGGGATAGGTGCCGTGGTCGATGTCGAGGAGAGCGCCCTGCGCGCCTTCGAAGAGCAGCGAATCGCCGCGCTTGCGCGCCTCGTGCAGCAAGCCCGCCACGTCGGCGACCATCGGTCGCAGTTCGAGCGCGTGCGCCAGCGCCTCGTCGCGCGTCTTCGTGAAGGACACCGGATCGCGCCGGTAGAAATTGACGAGCATGAAATTGTGCAGCTCGAGCAATGCCTGCAGCTTGACGGAGAAGCGGTCGGGATCGAGCAGGTCCTGCACGCGCAGCGCGCGGCGCGCGATCTTGTCCTCGTAGGCCGGGCCGATGCCGCGGCCGGTGGTGCCGATCTTCTCGTCGCCCATCGCGCTCTCGCGGGCCTGGTCGAGCGCCACGTGCACGGGCAGCACGAGCGGGCAGGCCGGCGAGATCCGGAGCCGCGATCGCACCTCCACGCCCGCGGCCTCGAGCTCGCCGATCTCCTGCAGCAGCGCGGCGGGCGAGAGCACCACGCCGTTGCCGACGAAGATGCCCACGTTGGGGCGCAGCACGCCCGAGGGGATGAGGCGC
Organism: uncultured Alcaligenaceae bacterium; assembly: GCA_964439475.1. Taxonomy (GTDB): domain Bacteria; phylum Pseudomonadota; class Gammaproteobacteria; order Burkholderiales; family Casimicrobiaceae; genus VBCG01. Next base: position 130,243 of record CAYTOT010000004.1, on the reverse strand, counting down.
AGCACCGTCTTGCGGCCGCCGATCACGAGCGTGTGGCCCGCGTTGTGGCCACCGTGGTAGCGCACCACGCCCGCCGCGCTCTCGGTCAGCCAGTCGACGATCTTGCCCTTGCCCTCGTCACCCCACTGCGTGCCGATGACGACCACGTTCTTGCCCATGTCACCCCTCTCCCGGCCAATCTCTCTTGGTCACCGGCCCACGAATGTTGCCACGAGCGGCCGGCGATGCATCCGCGGTGCCTGCCCTCGCGGGATCGTGGCCGCTTGCCCTACTCGACCTTCCACCCCGCGGCGCCGCGCACGAGCCGCCTGGCGCCCTCGACGCTTTCCCCTGGCAACGCCACGATCACGCACTCGCCGCGCGCGCGCAAGTCCGCGATTGCGTCGGCCAGCGCCGGATCGGCACTGGCCGGCGCAACGATGGCTTCTCGCTCGTCGCGGCGCGGCGCGAGCGACGCCAGATGGCGCAGGTCCATCGAGAACCCGGTCGCCGGACGCGCGCGACCGAAAGCGCGCCCGACGCCGTCGTAGCGGCCGCCGCGGCCGCAATCGCGGACGGCGCCGCTCGCGTCCTGCGCGAACACCGAGAACGTGGCGCCGGTGTAGTAGTGATAGCCGCGGAGGTCGGCGAGATCGACGTCGAGCGCGCGCACGCCTTCGGCCGCCGCCGCGAGCACAGCGAGCGCATCGAGCGACGCGGCGACGTCGGGCAACGCCGGCAATGCCCGGCGCGCCGCGGCGAGCGTCTCGTCGGCGGGACCGTAGAGCGTGGCGAGCGCGCGCAGCGCGCCGCGTGCGGGCTCCGGCAGCGGCGTGGTGAGCGCCTGTACGGCGGGCACGTCCTTGTCGCGCAGCGCGGCGAAGAGTTCGGCGTCGTCGCCCTCGCCGGTGCCGTCGAGCCCTGCGGCGCGCGCCAGCGCCCGGTACAGGCCGACATGCCCCAGGTCGAGGTGCAGGTCGTCCACCCCGGCCGCGGCGAGCCCGGAGACGAGCAGCCGCATGGTCTCGCAATCGGCGGCGATGTCTCCGTGCCCATAGAGCTCGGCGCCGATCTGGATCACCTGCCGCGCATCGCCGGGTGCGGCGGCGGTGCGCAGCACGCTGCCCGCGTAGCACAGGCGCGTGACGCCCTGCCCGTTCAGGAGGTGCGCGTCGATGCGTGCGACCTGTGGTGTCGTGTCCGCGCGCAGGCCGAGCATGCGGCCGGACATCGGATCGACCGTCTTGAAGGTGAGCAGGTCGAGGTCGCGTCCCGTTCCCGTGAGCAACGAGTCGAGGTACTCGACGAGCGGCGGCTGCACGAGGCGGTAGCCGCGGCTGCCGAAGTGATCGAGCAGCGTGCGGCGCAAGGCCTCGACCCGCACGGCCTCCGCCGGCAGCACGTCCTCGATCGCTTCGGGAAGGAGCCAGTTATGCATGCTGGATGAGGAGAAGGGCGATGATTCCGGCGACGACGGAGGCGAGTCCCATGAAACGGATCTGCCCGTCGGAGAGCTCACCGATGCGGCGGAACGTGTCACGCCACAGCTTCGGCGCGGCGAACGGCAGCAGTCCTTCGAGGATCAGCAGCATGGCCAGCGCGGTCCACAGCGCATCCACGTCAGCAGGAAGCGGTCATGACGTCGGCACGGGCGGCGACCGTGGCCACGGCGGGGGATCGCACGACGGGTGGCCGGGGGGGCGCCGGCCCGCTACTTCGCCGGCGTCCGCGGCACGGCGCCGCGGCCCGATCCCGACTGCCGGAAGTAGTTGAAGAATTCTCCCGACGGCTCGAGCACCATCACGTCGTTGCGGCGGAACGCGGCCTTGTACGCTTCGAGGCTGCGATAGAAGGCGAAGAACTCCGGCTGCGTGCCGTAGGCCGTGGCGTAGATGGCAGACGCCTTGGCGTCGCCCTCGCCCTTGATCTTCTGCGCCTGGCGGTACGCGTCGGCGAGGATCACCTGACGCTGGCGATCGGCATCGGCGCGGATCTTCTCCGACTCGGCGGCGCCGAGAGAGCGCAACTCGTTCGCCACGCGCCGGCGCTCGGATTCCATCCGCGCATACACGGGGCCGGTGACGTCGGCGGGCAGGGCGAGTCGGCGCAGTCGCACGTCGACGACCTCGACGCCGATGTTGCGGGCATCCTGGTCGGCCTTCTGCCGCGTCTCGTTCATGATGCCTTCGCGGCCGGTGGAGATCGCCTCGTGCATCGTCGACTTGTTGAACTCCTCGGCGAGGTTGCTGCGCACCGTCTGCGACAGTCGAGCCCGTGCCGCGTCCTCGTTGCCCTGCACGGCGACGTAGTACTGCTTGACGTCGGTGATGCGCCAGAGCACCACGAAGTCGACCTCGAGCGGCGTCTTCTCCGACGTGACCACGCGATCGACGTCGTTGTTCTCGAGGAGGAGGTTGCGGCGGTCGAAGTAGCGCACGTTCTGCACGAGCGGGAGCTTGAAGTACAGGCCGGCGCGGTCGTTGATGTCGACGATCTCGCCCAACTGGAAGCGGATGGCGTACTTGGTCTGGTCGACGGTGTACACCGCCTGCGAGGCGACGAGCAGCAGCGCCACGATGAGCGCGAGCAGGGGCATGGTGAGTCGCATGGCCGGTCTCCTAGCGCTCGCGGTTGCGCAGCGATTCGCGCGAGCGCGCCGGATCGGCGTTCGCCGCCGGTGCGGGCTCGGGAACGGGCGCGACGGGTGGACGCGCGACGCTGCCGTCCGGCGACTCGCCGCTGGACGACTGCGACTGCTGCATGAGCTTGTCGAGCGGGAGGTAGAGCAGGTTGCTGCCCTGCTTCTGGTCCACGACGACCTTGTTCGTGTTGCCGAGCACCGATTGCATCATGTCGAGGTAGAGGCGGTCGCGGGTGACGCCCGGCGCCTTGGCGTACTCGGTCGCAATGGAGCGGAAGCGCGCGGCGTCGCCCTCGGCGCGTTGCGTGACCTCGGTGCTGTAGCCGTTGGCTTCCTCGAGGAGCCGCGACGCCAGGCCGCGGGCGCGGGGCACGACACCGTTGGCATAGGCCTGGCCCTCGTTCACGAGCCGCACGCGGTCCTGCTGCGCCTTGACGGCGTCGTCGAAGGCCGCCTGCACCTTCTCCGGCGGCTGCACGCTCTGCAGCGTGACCTTCTGCACCGACACCCCGGTCTTCAGGCGATCGAGGGAGCGCTGCATGGCATCGCGCGTCTGCTGCGCGATCTGCTCGCGGCCCTCATAGAGCGCGAAGTCCATCTTGGCCTTGCCCACCACCTCGCGAATCGCCGACTCGGCGATGACCTTCACGATCTCTTCCGGGCGGCGGTTGTTGAAGACGAAGTCCTCGGCAGAGATGAGGTTGTATTGCACCGCGAACTGGATGTCGATGATGTTCTCGTCCTCGGTGATCATCGTCGCTTCCTTGGCGTTGCGGTTCGCCGTGGTGTTGCGATAGCCGAGCTCGACCGTGCGCACCTGCGAGAAGTCGACGAGTTCCACCGCCTCGATCGGCGCCGGCAGGTGCCAGCGCGGTCCCGGGAGTGTCGTCTCGGTGTACTTGCCGAAGCGGGTCACGACCCCGCGCCGCCCTTCGTCGACGATGTAGAAGCCGCTCGCGAGCCACACGAGCAGGACGAGGCCGATGATGAGGCCCACACCGCCGATGGCGAGGCCGCGGCGAGGCGGCCCGCTGCCGTCGCCGCCGCCGTCGCTCGTTCCGCGACGGTTGAACAGCTCGCTCATGCGGCGGTTGACGTTGCGCCAGATCTCGTCGAGGTCGGGTGGCCCGCCGCCACCGCCCCCGCCGCTGTTCCCGCGCTTGCCCCATTGGGGATCGTTGAGGGACATCAGTCGTGACTATCCGTGGATGTGACTGCTTGGAGGATGGGCATACGAGCCGAAGTTGGGGGTACCCCGCATCGGCTCAAGGGGAGCGCGCTGCGGAGTCGTCGATCGCAACCTCTGCTGGTGGGAGCGGATGGGCCGCGCCCTCGGGAAAGCGTTCGGCCAGCGCTGCCAGGAGGTCGTCGCATCCGGCGCCGCTTTGGGCGCTCACGCGAACCGTGGTGATGTTACCACAGGGGTCCCGCTCGATTCCGGGGGAAATGCCGGTCAGGTCGATCTTGTTGACGACCGCGACGCGGGGCACCCCGGCGGCGCCGATCTCCGCCAGCACCTCCTCGACCGCTGCCTCCTTGATCGCCCTCTCCGGCGAACTGCCGTCGATCACGTGCAGGACGAGATCGGCGTCGGCGGCCTCGGTCAAGGTCGACCGGAACGCCGCGACGAGATCGTGCGGCAGGTCGCGGATGAAACCTACGGTATCGGAGAGCACGATCGGCTGCGCGCCCGGGACGTAGACCTTGCGCAAGGTGGTGTCGAGGGTTGCGAAGAGCTGGTCCATGGCCAGCGACCGGGCACCGGTCAGCCGGTTGAAGAGCGTCGACTTGCCCGCGTTGGTGTAGCCGACCAGCGCCACGGTGCGCACCTCGCGGCGGCGGCGCGTGCGGCTCTGCACTCCGCGGCCGCGCGCCACCCGCGCGATGCGGTCGCGCAGGACCTTGACGCGATTGCCGATGAGGCGCCGGTCGGTTTCGAGCTGGGTCTCGCCGGGGCCGCGCAGGCCGATGCCGCCCTTCTGCCGCTCGAGGTGGGTCCACCCCCCGGCCAGTCGCGTGGCAAGGTGCCCGAGCTGCGCCAGCTCGACTTGCAGCTTGCCCTCGGCGCTGCGCGCGCGCAGCGCGAAGATGTCGAGGATGAGGCTCGTGCGGTCGACGACCCGGCACTGCAGCTTCTCTTCCAGGTTGCGCTGCTGCACCCCGGACAGCGCGTGGTCGAAGATCACGAGATCGGCGGCGGTCGCGCGCCGCAGGGCCTCGATCTCCTCGATCTTGCCGCGGCCGGCGAAGAAGGCGGGATCGGGGCGGGAACGCTTGCCGGTGACCGTGCCCGCCACGATCGCGCCGGCGGACGCGGCGAGCTCGGCGATCTCCTGGCGGCGATAACCGGGGTCGTCACCGCCGAGGTCGAGGGCGACGAGGAGCGCGCGGTTGCCGCGCGAGGGGCGCTCGAACATGTCCGCTATCCGCTATCCGCTGTCAGCCATCGGCTGTCAGCTGTCGGCAACTGCGCAGCGAGCCGACTGGATGCGCATTTGCCGATAGCTGACAGCTGAAAGCCGATAGCGGACAGCTGACAGCGGACAGCTGACAACGTCAGCTGTCCCCGTCGTGGCTCGGCGCGTGGTGCGGCATCGCCACCGGACGGGCGGGGACGACCGTGGAGATCGCGTGCTTGTACACCATCTGGGTGACGGTGTTCTTGAGCAGGACCACATACTGGTCGAACGACTCGATCTGCCCCTGCAGCTTGATGCCGTTGACGAGGTAGATCGACACCTGGACATGCTCCTTGCGCAGCGTGTTCAGGAACGGGTCTTGTAGCATTTGCCCTTTGTTGCTCATGGTCGTGAGCTCCGCTTTATTGTTCGGCCGCGGCGGGATCGGACGGGTATCAGCGCCGCCGCGGAGGGGGGTCCGCATAGGGATTGGAACCCGCCTTGAATTGTATCCTAAGGGGAGTCCCGCGCAGTTGGAACGCCTCGGCGAAGAAATGTTCCAGGTAGCGGCGGTAGGCGTCGGGAATGTGTTTCAGGGCGGTGCCGTGGATCACGACGAGCGGCGGATTCACCCCGCCCTGGTGCGCGTAGCGCAGCTTGGGGCGCACGAGGCCCGCACGGGGCGGCTGCTGGCGCTCGACGGCCAGTTGCAGCGTGCGCGTCAGGCGCGGTGTGGGCAGCTTGACCGTCGCCGCTGCGAACGACTCCCGCACCGACTTCAGCACGGCGGACACTCCGGCGCCGTCCTTCGCGCTGATGAAGTGGCGCGGCGCGAAGTCGAGGAACGCGAGCTTGCGCTCGTAGTCCCGCTTCGCCTGCTCGCGGACTTCGCCGGAGGCGGCGTCCCACTTGTTGACGGCCACCACGAGCGCGCGGCCGGCATCGAGGATGTGGCCGGCCAGGTGCGCGTCCTGCTCGGTGATGGTGTGCAGCGCGTCGAGGAGCAGGACGACGACGTGCGCATCCTCGATGGCTTGCAGCGTCTTGATGACCGAGAACTTCTCGATCGCCTCGAACACCTTGCCTCGGCGCCGGATGCCCGCGGTGTCGACGAGCGTGTATTTCTGCCCGCCGCGTTCGAAGTCGATGCCGATCGCGTCGCGCGTGGTGCCGGGCTCGTCGAAGGCGATCACCCGCTCCTCGCCGAGAATCGTGTTGACGAGCGTGGATTTGCCGACGTTGGGGCGGCCGACGAACGCGACCTTGATGGTGTCGGGGCGCTCGCGGTCCGCGGGCGGTGTGGCGGGCGCATCGTCCTCGCCGTCGATGCCCGCGCCGGTGGCGAGGTCGAGCGCGTGCTCGATGAGCGGACGCACGTTCTCGCCATGCGCAGCGGAGATGGCCACCGGATCGCCCAGGCCGAGCTCGTGGAACTCGGCCACGGTGCGCTCGGGTGCGAGGCCTTCCGCCTTGTTCACCGCGACGAGCACGGGCCGGCCGGACTTGCGCAGGAGATCGGCGATCACGCTGTCCTGCGGCACGAGGCCGTCGCGGCCGTCGACGATGAAGATCACGATGTCGGCCTCGGCGATCGCCTGCCTCGTCTGCCGCGCCATCGCGTGCAGGATGCCGCTGGTCGCCTTGGGCTCGAAGCCGCCGGTGTCGACCACGAAGTACGCACGCTCGGAAAGGCGTGCGCGCCCGTAGTGCCGGTCGCGGGTGAGGCCCGGGAAGTCGGCCACCAGCGCGTCGCGGCTCTTCGTCAGGCGATTGAAGAGCGTGGACTTGCCGACGTTGGGGCGTCCGACGAGCGCGATGGTGGGCAGCATGGAGGGCCTTCTCGCTTCCGGCGACGCCTTCGGGCCACAGCGCGGGATGCGCGCGGCGGACGCTACCTGGCGGTGACCGCGTAGACGTTGCCGCCGGCCGACTGCCAGAGGATGTTGGAGAGGAACGACGCCGGCTGTCCCGTGGCCGGCGTGCCGTCGGTCGCCATGCGTCCCACGTACGCGCCGTTGGCGGCGGAGAGCAGGTGCATGTAGCCTTCGACGTCGATCACCGCGACGAAGTCGCCGACCGCCTGCGGACCGCCGATCCTGCGCGCCGCGAGGAGGTCCTGCTTCCACACCGACGCGCCGTTGCTGCGGTCCAGGGCCTGCACCACGCCCTTGTCGTCGGTGACGTAGATGTTCTTGCCGTCGCTGGCGATGCCGGCGAGGCTCGAGATGTCGCGCGACCAGTTGAGCGTGCCGCGCGTGATCTCGAAGCACGCCACGCGCCCCTGGTAGGCGACGGCGCATGCCTGGTTGCCGTCGATGAGCGGCAACGACGTGACGTCGGCGATGCGCTCGAGCTCGGTGGCGCCCTTCGGATTGGCGACGGTGGCATCCCAGCCCACGATGCCGGAAGCCATGTCGATGGCAAGCAGCCGTCCGCCGGCGGTGCCCACGAAGAGGCCCCCGCGCGTGGACGTGCCGCCCGCGTAGTTGCGCACCGTGAGCGGTGGCGTGACCCGCTGGTTGACCCACTTCTTGCTGCCGTCGGCGGCATTGAACGCGTGGATCGAGCCGTCTCCCACGAAGACCGCCACCACGCCATCGGCCACGCGCGGCGGCGCCATGATCTCGGTGGGAACGCGGGCGGTCCACTTCGGCTTGCCCGTGTTGTCGAACGCGAGAACCTCGCCCTTGTCGGTGCCCACGACGATCGTGTCGGCATCCGCACCCGGCCCTGCGGAGATCGTCTTGCCGGCCTGCGCGCGCCACACCTGGCGGCCGTTGGTGGGATCGAGCCGCGCGATCGAGCCGTCGATGGCCGCGACGTAGATGGCGTCGGGAAGCACGGCGGGCGCGAATCCGGGGACGGCCTTGCCCACGCTTGCCTGCCACGACACGCTCGCGGTGGCCGATGGCTTCAGCTCGGGCAGCGGCCCCGGCTTGTTGCTGTCCCACAGCCAGCGCAGCGAGAAGGCCGGCGGCACCGGCAGGTAGTCGTAGATCGAGAAGGTCGAGGTGGCGCAGCCGGCGAGCGCGATCGCCGTCGCCGTCGCTGCGGCGGCCAGGCGCAGGCGGCCCGGCGTGCGGCTTCGGAGCGCGCCGGACGGGGCGTGCGCGGCGGGCACGGCGGGCACGGCGGGCACGGCGTCCAACGCCTGCGTGCGCGCGGCGGGTGAGCGGAGGGCCGTCATTTCCCGGACGGTGCTGGGCCGGTCGCCGGTGCGGCGGCGGCCGCGGGCCCGCTGCCGCCACCCGCGGGCGCCGGCACCGGCGCGAGCGTGGGGGCGGTGCCGCCGAGCGACTCGAGCTTGACCTGCACGTATTGCCGGTACTGCGACTTGGCGTCGAGCTTCCCGAGGGCGGCCTCGTAGGCTGCCTTGGCCTCGTCGGTCCTGCCGGCGGCGGCGAGAGCGTCGCCGCGCAGGTCCGCGTACAGGCCCGCGAACGGCGCGCCATGCTTCGCGTCGAGCACCTTGAGCGCGTCGTCGTACTTCTTCTCGTCGAGGAGGATCTCGGCGAGGCGATAGCGCGCGATCTCCTTCAGTTCGTCCTCGTCGGCGTGGTCGACGACCCATTGCAACTGGGTCTTCGCGCCGGCGGCGTCGCCGCTGTCGAAGAGCAGCTTGGCGAGCACCAGCGCACCGCGCGGGGCGTAGCCGGTGCGCGCGAAACGGTCGGTGAGTTGCGCCGTCGTGTCCTTGGCCCGCGGCAGGTCGTTGCCGCGCGAAGCGGCGGTGAGGGCTGCGTAGAGGGCGCCGGCCTCGTCGGCCTGCCTCGCCGTGTACCAGCGCCACCCCTGCACGCCGATGGCGACGGCGCAGGCGATCACCACGACGATCGTGACGGCATTGCCCCAGCGGGTCCACCAGGCCTTGAGGTCGTCGAGCTGTTCCTGTTCCTGGAAATCGTAGACTGCCATGTTCGTCCTTGTATCGTTGCTGCGGTCGTTGCGGTCGTTGCGGTCGTTCGGAGAGTGTCGCGGGCGGGCTTGGACGGCGCGGCGAAACGTGCGGTTCCGCGCTAGCGCGCCAGCGTGGCGAGGCGGGCGACCACCTCGCGCGACGGCACGGCGAACTGCTCGCCGCCGCCGCGCAGCGGCTTGATCGCCACCGTGCCGGTGCGCGCTTCCTCGTCACCGACGATGAGTGCATAGGCGGCGCCGCTCGCGTCCGCCCGTTTCATCTGCGACTTCATGCTGCCGCCGCCGGCGTTCGCCACGATGGCGAGTCCGACGTCGCGCGCGGCCTCGGCGACGCTGCGGGCCAGCGTCCCCGCATCTTCGCCGTCGTGCACGACGTAGGCGAGCGGCGCCTGCGCGTCCTTCGCGCCGACCGCTTCGAGCAGCAGGATCATCCGCTCGATGCCGATCGCGAAGCCGCAGGCGAAGGAGGGCTTGCCGCCGAGCATCTCGAAGAGCGCGTCGTAGCGGCCGCCGCCGGCGACGGTGCCCTGCGCGCCCAGGGCGCCGCTGTCGTCGATCCACTCGAAGACAGTGCGGTTGTAGTAGTCGAGGCCGCGCACGAGCCGTGGGTCGATCGTGTAGGCGAGGCCGGCGTCGGTGAGGAGGCGCTGCAGCGTCTCGAAGTGCGTGCGCGACGCGTCCTCGATGAAATCCACGAGCTGCGGGGCCCCGGCGATCATCGCCTGCATCGCCTCGTTCTTGCTGTCGAGGATGCGCAGCGGATTGGCATGCAGGCGGCGGCGCGCGTCGGCGTCGAGGACGTCGGCGTGCCGCTCGAAGTAGGCGACGAGTTCGCGGCGGTGCACGGCGCGCTCGCCGGCGTTGCCGATCGAGTTGATGTGCAGGTTGATGGCGGACAGGCCCAGCGTCTTCCACAGGCGCGCGAGCATCACGATCTGCTCCGCGTCGACGTCGGGACCGGCGAAGCCCAGCGCCTCGGCGTCCATCTGGTGGAACTGGCGGTAGCGTCCCTTCTGCGGACGCTCGTGGCGGAACATCGGTCCCGCGGTCCACACCCGCAGCGGCCGGTCGTAGATCAGGTTGTGCTCGATGGTCGCGCGCACGATGCCCGACGTGGCCTCGGGACGCAGCGTGAGCGACTCGCCGTTCAGCTTGTCCTCGAAGGTGTACATCTCCTTCTCGACGACGTCGGTGTACTCGCCGATGCCGCGCACGAAGAGCGCCGTCGGCTCCACGATGGGCACGCGCATGTTGCGGTAGCCGTATTGCGCGAACACGCTGCGGGCGGTGTCCTCGAAGAGCTCCCACAGGCCGGCGTCCTTCGGCGCGATGTCGTTCATGCCGCGCACGGCCTGGAGCTTCGCCGGCCGGGAGGGCGCGGCGGGCTTCGCGGCTGGCGCCTGCGCGGGCGCTGTCGTCGGGTCGATCATGCGGTCACGCGAGGGCAGCCTTGATGGCGATCGTCTTCCTCGCGGGCGCGAGCTCCGGAGGTGCCGCCTCGCCGCCGTACCGCGAACGCACGTAGGCCTCGACGAGCGCCTGGAACTCCTCGGCGATGCGGTCGCCCTTGAGCGTGACCGTCTTCTCGCCATCGACGTACACCGGGGCGACCGGGGTCTCGCCCGTGCCGGGCAGGGAGATGCCGATGTTGGCGAGCTTCGACTCGCCGGGACCGTTGACCACGCAGCCCATCACCGCGACGTGCATGTTCTCGACCCCCGCGTAGCGCTCGCGCCAGGCCGGCATCGAGGTGCGCAGATAGCTTTCGATGCGGCCCGCCAGCGTCTGGAAATAGGTGCTGGTGGTGCGGCCGCAGCCGGGACAGGCGGTCACCTGCGGCACGAACGAGCGCAGGCCCATCGACTGCAGGATCTCCTGCGCGACGATCACCTCACGCGTGCGGTCGCCGTTGGGCTCGGGGGTGAGCGATACGCGGATGGTGTCGCCGATCCCTTCCTGCAGCAGCACGGCCATCGCCGCGGTCGAGGCGACGATGCCCTTGCTGCCCATGCCGGCCTCGGTGAGGCCCAAGTGCAGCGGATAGTCGCAGCGACGCGCGAGCTCGCGGTACACGGCGATCAGGTCCTGCACCGCCGACACCTTGCACGACAGCACGATGCGCTCGCCCGGCAGCCCCAGCGCCTCCGCGCGTTGCGCGCTGCCCACGGCGGAAGCGATCAGCGCCTCGCGCATCACGCCTTCGGCGGATTGCGGACGCGCGCTTCGCGCATTGTCGTCCATCATCCGCGCGAGGAGGTCGGCGTCGAGGCTGCCCCAGTTGACGCCGATGCGCACGGGCTTGCCGAACTCGATCGCCTTCTCGATCATCGTCACGAACTGGGGATCGCGCTTGCTGCCCTTGCCGACGTTCCCCGGATTGATCCGGTACTTGGCAAGCGCCTGCGCGCATTCGCGGTAGGCCGTCAGGAGCTTGTGGCCGTTGAAGTGGAAGTCGCCGATCAGCGGGACGTGGATGCCCTGCGCGTCGAGCCTCTCCCGGATCGCCGGGACCGCGGCGGCAGCCTCGGCCGTGTTCACGGTGACGCGCACGAGCTCGGATCCGGCGAGCGAGAGCGCCCTGACCTGCGCGACAGTGGCCACGACGTCGGCGGTGTCGGTGTTGGTCATCGACTGCACCACGATGGGCGCTTCGCCGCCCAGGCGGATGCCGCCGATGGTGGCGCCGCGCGTGCGGTGACGTTTCGGGGTGGTGGCGTCGATCGTCATTTCACCTGGAACCGGGCGACGTTCTGTTTCACGTAGGCCGTGGTGTCGAAGGGCTCGCCGCGAATCGAGACCTGCACCGCTTCGGCGTTGCCGAGGATCACCTCGAGCGGCAGGACGCCGCCGACGGCATGCGTGGCGCCCGGGTAGCCCATCGTGGAGAGGAGCACGTTGCCGCGCGCGTCCTTGACCTCGACCCAGGAGGTGCCGCGGAAGTCGAGCACGAGCGGCGTGTCGGAGGCCGCCGCCGCAGGCGTGCTCGCATCGCTCTGGACTGCCGCGGGGCCGGCGGGCGAGGCGCCGGACGCGGGCGAGGTGCCGGACGCGGGCGAGGCGCCGGACGCGGACGAGGCGCCGGACGCGGACGAAGGCGGGGGCGAGCCGGCGGGCACGCCTTCGGGCGCGGGTGCGGTGGCGGGGGCCGCTGCGGGTGCGGGGATCGCGGGCATGGGCAGCGTCTGCCCGGCAGGCGCACCCGCCGGCGCGCTGCGCGCGCGCTCGCCGCCCGGACGCCAGAGGTAGGCGGCGGCGATCGCCACGATCGCCACGAAGACGAGAGGAATGATCCATCGGGCACTGCCTGCCCTGGATGCACCATCGGCCGGCAGTTCGCCCATGACGCGCGTGGTCGGCGAGATCGCCGGGCGGTCGAGCGACGCGGTGCTGCCGTCGGGAAGGGCGGCGAGCAGGGCGTCGGCGTCGAGTCCGAGGAGGCGGGCATAGTTGCGCAGGAAGCCGCGCACGAAGGTGCGTCCCGGGAGCTGCGCGTAGTCGTCGGCCTCCAGCGCCTGTACCTGGCGCGGCGCGAGCTTCAACTGCTGCGACACGTCGTCGATCGACAGCCCGGCGGCCTCGCGCGCCTCGCGCACGAGCGTGCCCGGCGTGGGCGCGCCAGCGGGGCCCGGGACGTCGACCGCGACGTCGTCGGAACTGCTCATGCGGCACCCCTGCGCGCCGGCGCGCTTCGAGGCGATTCGTCCCCGCGACGGTCCTTCGGTTCCATGCCGGCGCCTACTCGCACTTGCCCGGCGGTATCGCGCGCGCTTCGGGCGAATCCGGGTATCGATTGCGCAACTGCGACACGTACGATGCCTCGGACGCGTGATCGCCCAGGCCGCGCTCGATGCACATGCCGAGATACAGCGCCTCGGGCGGCGCCAATTGCTGTTGCGTCGCCCGGCGGATCATGACCCGCGCCTCGTCGTAGCGCGATTCGCGGAACTTGAGCAGCGCGAGGTTGTAGGCCGCCTGCCCGTTGCCCGGATTCACCGCCAGCGCGCGGCGGAAGTAGTCCTCCGCGCGTCGCGTGTCGCCGATCTCCACCGAGCACTTGCCCGCGTTGAGGAGCGCGATGTCCGGCGTGCGGTACAGCGGATTGCGCACCGCGAGGTCGAACTCGGCGATCGACTCGCGGGCCTTGCCGTGCGAGCAGAGATACCAGCCCCAGTTCTGGCGAATCTCGGAGTCGTTGGGCGCGAGCTCCAGCGCGCTCTGGAAGTTGGCGGCCGCCTTGGCGTTCTCGCCCAGCATCGCGTACACGAGGCCGTAGACGTTGTAGATCTTCGCGTTCTTGGGATCGAGCTTGACCGCGGCGTCGAGCTCCTGCAGCGCGACTTCCATCTGCCCACGCTCGTAGTAGCCGGCGGCGATGTCCGCGTGGAGCTGCGCCCGCACGGGCGCGGGCGCCTCCTGCAACGGGGGGGGTTGCGGCACGGGCGGCAGCGGCGGCGTCGCGCCCTGCTTGCTCGGTGCGGATTCGCAGCCGCCGAGCGCGAGCGAGGCAGCGAGGAGCAGCGCGGCGAGCGGCGCGGCGCGCGGGCCGCGGAGTGCATTCGAAGGCATCAGGATGAGGTCGCCGTGGGCTGCGGGCGCGCCGGCACGATGCGCACGGCGAGGCGCCGCTTGACGCGGTTCTGCACCTGGCCCGCAAGCTGGCCACAGGCGGCATCGATATCGTCACCCCGGGTCTTGCGGATCGTGGCCACGAGCCCCGCGTCCATGAGGCGCCGCTGGAACGCCAGGATGCGCGAGCGCGGGCTCGTGCGGAACCCGGTCCCGGGAAACGGGTTGAAGGGAATGAGGTTCAGCTTGCAGGGCACGTCGCGCACGAGCTCGACCAGCTCCGCACCGTGCGTGTCCTGGTCGTTCACGCCGTCGAGCATCACGTACTCGAAGGTGATGAAGTCGCGCGGCGCGGCCGGCAGGTAGCGCCGGCACGCGGCCATCAGCTCGGCCAGCGGGTGCTTGTGGTTGATCGGCACGAGCTGGTCGCGCAGCGCGTCGTTGGGTGCGTGCAGCGACACCGCGAGCGCCACGGGGCACGCTTCGCGCAGGCGGTCGATGGCCGGCACGATGCCCGACGTCGACAGCGTGACGCGCCGGCGCGAGAGGCCGTAGGCGTTGTCGTCGAGCATGAGACGCAGGGCGCCGACCACGTTGTCGAAATTGGCGAGCGGCTCGCCCATGCCCATCATCACCACGTTGGTGACCGGCGGGCGGCCGTGCCCGGTCCACGCCCGATGACGGCCCCCACGCTCGCCGCTGTCGCGGCTTTCCTGCCCCCCGAGGGGGCGCAGTTCGCGCTCGGGACCGCCCGGCGCGCTCACGACGCCCTCGGCCAGCAGCGTGCGGTTGGCGTGCCAGAGCTGGCCGATGATCTCGCCGGTCGTGAGGTTGCGGTTGAAGCCCTGCCTGCCGGTGGAGCAGAACGCGCAGTCGAGCGCGCAGCCTGCCTGCGACGAGATGCACAGGGTCCCGCGGTCGTCCTCGGGAATGTAGACCGATTCCACGGCGTTGCCGTTGCCGGCGTCGAGCAGCCACTTGCGGGTGCCGTCGGCGGCCGTGGTGTCGCGAACCACCGTGGGGCCCGCGATCACTGCGTCGACCGCCAGCGCGGCGCGCGACGCCATGGCGAGGTCGGTCATGGCGCCGATGTCGTCGACGAACCGCTGATGCACCCAGCGCGACACCTGCCGCGCGCGGAACGGCTTCTCGCCACGGGCGGCGAGCCAGTCCGCGAGCGTGGCGGGGGGCAGGTCGAGCAGGTTGGTCGTCATGACGAGGGTGCCGGCGAACGCGCTTGCTGCGATTGTCGGCCTAGCGCGAGTAGATGGCGAGCGCAGGGAAGAAGTACGCGATCTCCTTGGCTGCCGTCTCCGGCGCATCGGAGCCGTGGACGGCATTGGCGTCGATCGATTGCGCGAAGTCGGCGCGGATCGTTCCCGGCGCGGCCTTCTTGGGATCGGTGGCACCCATGAGCTCGCGGTTCTTCGCGATCGCACCCTCGCCTTCGAGCACCTGGATCATGACCGGGCCCGAGATCATGAAGCCCACGAGGTCACGAAAGAAGGGCCGCTCCTTGTGAACCGCATAGAATCCCTCGGCTTCAGCCTTGGACAGCCACGCCATCCTGGCGGCCACGATCTCGAGGCCGGCCTTCTCGAAGCGGGCGAGGATCTCGCCGATCGCATTCTTGGCGACGGCATCGGGTTTGATGATGGAAAGCGTGCGTTCGACCGCCATTGGGTGCTCCGGAAAGGGAAAAGGTTCGAAAATAAATCGATTATTCTAGCACGGCGGCCTCGGGCGACGCTCGGAGCCAGGGCGGCCGCGCCCCGTGCCGAGCCTCGGGCGGCTGCCGGGCTCGCCGATGTCGCGCCTCCCTTGCCCGTTGGCGCGCCCGGACACCGGAAACCGTGGGACCCGACCGCTGCCCGAGGGCTGCGCCGGCCTATTGACGGCAGACAAACCGCATCGCCGCAACATCGTTGCAGAGGTGTCCGTCCGCAGCGCCTTCCGCTACCATTGCGGCGCGTGAATGCGGGCATCGGCCGACCGGAAGCCGCTGGCAGGGCAAGAAAGGTCATTCCGGCAGCGCCCGCGCGCCTCATTCCCTCGTTTCCTTTCTCGGAGGATCGTCCATGTTCCGCAAGACCTTGCACGCCGTGGCCGGGCTCGCCCTCGCCGCCCTCATCGCACCGGCCGGCGCCCAGGATTTCCCCAGCAAGCCGATTTCCATCGTCGTGCCCTTCGCGGCCGGCGGCCCCACCGACACCGTCGCGCGCCTCATCGCACAGGCGATGTCGACCAACCTGAAGCAGACGGTGGTGGTCGAGAACTACGGCGGTGCCGGCGGTACCATCGGCGCCGATCGCGTGGCCAAGGCCAAGAACGACGGCTACACGGTGCTGCTGCACCACATCGGGCAGTCCACCGCTCCCACCCTGTACCGCAAGCTGCCTTACGACCCGCTGAAGGACTTCGCCCCGATCGGCCTCGTGACCGACGTGCCGATGACCATCGTCGCGCGCAAGGATTTCCCGGCCAAGGACATGAAGGAGCTCGTGGCCTACGTCAAGGCCAACAAGGACAAGGTGACCTACGCCAATGCGGGCGTGGGGTCGGCCTCGCACCTGTGCGGCATGCTGCTCATGTCCACGCTGCAGGTCGAGCTCACCACGGTCCCGTACAAGGGCACGGCGCCCGCCATGAACGACCTCCTGGGCGGGCAGGTGGACCTCATGTGCGACCAGACGACCAACACCACGGGTCAGATCAAGGGCGGCAAGATCAAGGTGTACGCGGTGACCACGCCCACGCGCGTGCCCTCGCTGCCCGACGTCCCCACGCTGCAGGAATCCGGCATCAAGGGCGCCGACGTCGCCGTGTGGCACGGCCTGTATGCGCCGGCCGGCACGCCCAAGGCGGTGGTCGACAAGCTCTCGGGCGCGCTCCAGGTGGCGCTCGCCGATCCGCACGTCAAGACGCGCTTCGCCGAGCTCGGCACCGAGCCCGTGCCCGCGGCGAAGGCCACGCCCGACGCGCTGGGCGCGCACCTGAAGCAGCAGATCGACCTCTGGCGGCCGATCATCCAGAAGGCCGGGGTCTACGCCGACTGACCCCGGATCACGCGGGCGGCGATCGCTCGCCTGCCCGCGTGCCGCCTGCGCTTCGCCGTGCCGATGCAGGTCGGCGTGACGACGGGACGCGCGAGCACGGCGGGACCGGCTACCGGTGACCGGTCCGCAGCGGCGCGGGCAGCCAGCCGATGGCGACGCCCCCGCAACCGGGGCAGGCTGCGTAGGCCGGGTCGATGCCGAGCCCCGGGACGGCGACGACATCGGATCCGGCGACCACGAGCGGGACATCGCGGCGCTCCCACTGCGGCCAGCCGGCTTCGTGCAGCGTGGCCTTGAGCGAGCGCCGCGGTCGATTCGCGGCGAGGCGAAAGCGCTCTCCGCCGCGACGCGAGCGCACCATGACGGGGCCGGTGATGCGGGTGACATCGAGGCCGTCCGGGGCGCGCGTGAAGCTGAGCACGCCATGGGGGAGGTCGAGCGCGGCTTCACCCTGCCAGGGAAGCTCGTAGGGCGGTGGCGCCGGGGCGTGCACGTGGATGCGGTCGCGGTGCAGGCCGAGGACGAGGCCGTCGTGACGGATCTCCACGCGCGCCAGCGGTGTCGTGCCCGTGAACTGGTCCAGCATCTCGTCGAGGCGCGCGGTGGAGGGAGCGGCGAGGCCCTGCTCGCGCAGGAAGAAGCGCAGGAGATTGCGCGCGCGATGGGGGGCGAGGGCGCGCAGCGCACCGCAGGCCAGGGTCGCGCCGCCGGTGGCCGGCGCGTCGATCGCCGGGCGGTCGTTGGCCCGCGCAGCGGCGTCGATGCGGGCGAGATCGTCGCCGAGACGAACGGCGTCGGCCTGGTGCGCCGCTGCCCGGGCGATCGCGGCCGGTGCGGCCGGCGCCAGCGCCGCCAGCACGGGCATGACGCCGAGGCGGATCGCATTGCGGCGATGGCGTGAGGAGGCGTTGCTCTCGTCCTCGACGTGCGTCAGGCGATGGATCCGGAGGTAGGCGTCGATGGAGGCGCGCTCGATCCCGAGCAGCGGTCGCCACCAGACGGGCGAGCCATGCGCACCGGTGCGCACCGCGGGCATGGCGGCAAGACCCCGCGGCCCCGCCCCACGCAGGAGCTGCAGGAGGAAGGTCTCGGCCTGGTCGTCGCGATGATGGGCGAGCGCCACGTGACTGGCGCCAGCTTCCGTGGCCAGGCCGGCGAGCGCGGCATAGCGTTCGCGACGAGCCAGTGCCTCGAGGCTTTCGCCGCCACCGCGGGTGACGCGCACCTGCGCTGCGTGAAAAGGAACGCCGAGTCGCGCGCACAGATCGGCGCAGAAGGCTTGCCAGCGCGCGGCATGGGGTGACAGGCCGTGTTCCACGTGCAGGGCGCACAGCGGATGGCCGCGCTCGCGCGTTGCTGCCAGGAGCGCGGCGAGCAGCGTCACCGAGTCCCGGCCGCCGGACAGGGCGACCGCGATCGTCGCACGTCGCGGCAGGTCGCGGGCGAGCGCGGCGCCCACCGCGTCGTCCAGCGCGCGGGCGAGGGTGGCATCGTCGATCGTCACGCCAGGCACGGGGTGTCGGCCACGGTCCTCGTGCCGGGTGCACCCGCGAGCGGGCGGCGCATCACCCGGGCGAGAGTTCCTTGAACTTGCCGTAGCCCAGGAGCCGCTCCTCACGATGCTCGAGCAGCGTGTCCACGGGCAGGTCGGCGAGCTGGCGCAAGGCGTCGGTGAGGGCCTTCTTCAGCGTGACGACCATCGCCGCGTGATCGCGGTGCGCGCCGCCGAGGGGTTCGTTCACCACCTTGTCGATGAGGCCGAGCTGCTTCAGGCGCGGCGCCGTGATGCCGAGGATCTCCGCCGCATCCGCGGCGTGCGAGGCGGACTTCCAGAGGATGGAGGCGCAGCCCTCGGGCGAGATCACCGAGTACGTCGAATACTGAAGCATGAGCGTGACGTCGCCGACCGCGATGGCGAGTGCGCCGCCGGAGCCGCCTTCGCCGATCACCGTCACGATCACCGGCACGCGCAGGCCCGCCATCTCGTAGAGGTTGCGGCCGATCGCCTCCGACTGCCCGCGCTCCTCGGCGCCGATGCCGCAGTAGGCGCCGGGCGTGTCGACGAACGTGAACAGCGGCAGGCCGAACTTCTCGGCGAGCTTCATGAGGCGCAGCGCCTTGCGGTAGCCCTCGGGGCGCGGCATGCCGAAGTTGCGGTGGATCTTCTCCTTGGTGTCGCGGCCCTTCTGGTGGCCGATCACCATGCACGGCGTGCCGTTGAAGCGCGCGAGGCCGCCCACGATGGCGGGATCGTCGGCGTAGGCGCGGTCGCCGTGCAGCTCGCGGAAATCGCTGAACATGCCGGCGACGTAGTCGAGCGTATAGGGGCGCTGCGGATGGCGCGCCACCTGCGCGATCTGCCAGGAGGAGAGCTTGCCGTAGATCTCCTTGGTGAGCTGCTGGCTCTTCTTGGACAGGCGCGAGATCTCGTCGGAGATGTCGACGGCCGAGTCCTCGTGCACGAAGCGCAGCTCGTCGATCTTCTGCTGCAGCTCGGCGATGGGTTGCTCGAAGTCGAGAAAGGTCTGCTTCATGGGCGGGGCCCGCGACGCGGGCGTGCCTTACGGGAAGTGGCGCGCATGATAGCGCGGAGGGGGCTCGCGCGCCTAATCGGCGGGTACGCTCTGGCGGGTGCGCTCCCGGGCTAGAGCGTGAACGCGTCGTAGACGAGCTTCAGCCCCGTCACGAGCAGGAGCGTGTAGGTGACCTGCATGAACGCGGCCTGCGGGATCCGCCGGTGCAGCCAGACACCGAACCATACCGCGAGCGGCACCAGCGGCGCGAAGACGAGGGCCGTGGTGAGGTTGCCCACGTTGAGCTGCCCGAGAAGCCAGTACGGGACGAGCTTGATGTAGTTGACTGCGAGGAAGAACACCGCCGACGTGGCGACGAACGTCGTCTTGTCCGCCCTGCGCGCCAGCATGTAGATCGTGTACGGTGGACCGCCGGCGTGCGCGAGCGTGCTCGTGAAGCCGGACATCGCTCCCCATGCGGCGCCGGCGAGCCTGCCGGGAGGTCCTTCGGTGCGCGCCAGGAACCGTGCGATGCGCTCGGTGAAGCGGAACCAGGCATTGAGCGCGAACACCACGGAGATCACTCCGATGACGAGGCGCACGGCGTCGGGCGACAGCGCGCCGAAGACGAGTCCACCGACCGCGATGCCCGCGAACGCGCCGGGCAGGAGGGCCGTGACGTCCGCGCGTGACCACGACCGCTTGTAGGCGTGGACGCCGAAGATGTCCATGAGGCACAGCAGCGGCAGCATGATGCCGGCGGCTTGCGCGGGTGCGACGAACATCGCAAGCAGAGGAACCGCGAGTCCCGCGGTGCCCTGTCCGAACGCACCCTTGCCGATGCCGGCGATCGCGACCACGAAGGCCAGCGCCGGGAGGAAGCCGGACGGGTAGTCCGGCAGCGTCACGGTGTGCGCGACCTCGCCGCAGGTGCTGGGCGCGCGGCGACGGCCGGTGCGCATGTCTCCGATGCCGTGCGGGTACCGCAGGAGGCCGGCGCCTGCATGCGGTTGCGCGTGCGCCATGCTACGAAGAGCTGGTTGGCGATGACTGCCGACAGCACGAGCGTACCGCCCATGAGCGCATGCCGGCCCGGATGCTCGCCGAGCAGCACCCACACCCAGATGGGCCCCAGGATCGGTTCGAGGAGCGCGAGGAGGCCGAGCTCCGTGGCCGAGAGCGTGCGCGACGCCGCGGTGGCCAGCAGGCACCCTGCGCCGAGCTGCACGCAGCCCATGAACGCCAGCACCAGGAGGTCGCGCGGCGTGGCGGCGAAGGGACCGGCGAGGATGAACGCAGGCAGCAGCGCGATCAGTCCGGCGATCATCACCACGGGCAGCATGTCCACCGTGGCGTGGAACCGGCGCAGGACCGTGATGTGCGCCGCGAAGCACAGCGATACGCCGAGCGCCATCACGTTGCCCGCGAGCTGGCCGCCGTCGACGGCGCCACCGACCATGACGACGATGCCCGCAAAGGCGATCGCCATCGCGATCCAGGTCTGCACCGGCACCGGCTCGCCCAGGAAGGCACGCGCAGCAAGCGCCGCGAGGAACGGCGACACGCTCATCAGCACGAAGGTGTTGGCGACCGTGGTGCGGGTGAGCGAGCCGATGAAGAAGAAGAACGTACCGGCGAGGAAGAGGCCGGCGAGAAGGCCAGGACGGCCCACGCTGCGGACCGCGGCGGCGACCCCGTGGCGATGCATGACGACGAGGACGCCGGCGACGAAGAACGTCATGAAGAGCGATCGCCAGAAGACGATCTCCCATGCATTGGTGATGGAGAGCGTGCGGACGAGGAGGCCGCCCATGGACCAGCAGATGGCGGCGACGACCATCATCGCGACGGCGCGACGGTGGCGCGCGCGAGCGTCGACAGCGGGCGAGGGATGCATGACGGGGTGGGCGGGGACCGGGGACGCGGGCGGCGTCTGGCGTCGGGCCTCGTCTCGAAGGGGTGAAGGTACCACGCCGGCACCCGCGCCCGGGCCGGGCGCTCAACCCGGCGGCACGCGATTCACCGACCCTCGCCCGCCGTCCGGCCGAGTTTGCGTAGACTATCGGGCGCGAGCGGGGAGGACCCGCAGGAACGGACGGGCATGGCTGCACACAGTATTGCGGTGATCGCCGGAGACGGGATCGGCAAGGAAGTGGTTCCCGAAGGCATGCGGGTGGTCGAGGCGGCAGCGCGCAAGTTCGGGGTCGAGCTCGCCTGCACGTCGTTCGACTGGAGCTGCGACTACTACGCGAAGCACGGCAAGATGATGCCGGACGACTGGAAGGAGCAGCTTGCGCCCTTCGAGGCGATCTACTACGGTGCGGTCGGCTGGCCGGCGCTCGTCCCCGACCACGTCTCGCTCTGGGGTTCGCTCATCAAGTTCCGGCGCGAGTTCGACCAGTACGTCAACATGCGGCCCTGCAAGCTGATGCCGGGGATCCCGACACCGCTCGCCAACCGCAAGCCGGGGGACATCGACTTCGTGGTGGTGCGCGAGAATACCGAAGGCGAGTATTCATCGGTGGGCGGACGCATGTATCCCGACACCGATCGCGAGATCGTGTTCCAGCAGTCGTGCTTCTCGCGCAAGGGGGTCGACCGCGTGATGCGCTACGCCTTCGAACTCGCGCGCACGCGAAGCGAGAAGCACGTCACCTCGGCCACCAAGTCCAACGGCATCTCCATCACCATGCCGTACTGGGACGAGCGCTTCAAGGCGATGGCAGCGGGCTACCCAGACATCCGCACCGACCAGTTCCACATCGACATCCTGTCGGCGCACTTCGTGCAGCGGCCGCAGGTCTTCGACGTGGTCGTGGCCTCGAATCTCTTCGGCGACATCCTCTCGGACCTCGGACCTGCGGTGTGCGGCACCATCGGCATCGCGCCGTCGGCCAACCTCAATCCCGAGCGCGAGTTCCCGTCGCTGTTCGAGCCCGTGCACGGCTCGGCGCCGGACATCGCGGGCAAGGGGATCGCCAACCCCATCGGACAGATCTGGTCGGGAGCGCTGATGCTCGACTTCCTGGGTTATGCCAAGGCGGGTGCAGCAATCGTGGACGCGATCGAGCGCGTGCTGGCGGACAAGGATTCGCCGCGCACGCCGGACCTGGGTGGCAAGGCGACGACAGCGGACCTCGGCAAGGCGATCGCTGCGGCCGTGTAGGGGGTGAGTCCGGCCTCGTTGCGCCTTCGCGCGCACGCGAGCAGCCGGACCCATCGCAGCATTTGCGTGGAGCCCGAAGTGCTCCGCGGACCAAGGGAGAAAAGTCAATGGCGTTGACGATCGGAGTGCCGCGGGAGACGTTCCCCGGCGAGAAGCGCGTGGCGACGGTGCCGGACGTGGTCGGCAAGCTCATCAAGCTGGGTTTCCGCGTCGCGGTCGAGACCGGCGCGGGAGATGCCGCGAACTTCGCCGACGACACCTACCGCGCTGCGGGTGCGGAGATCCTGCCCACGGCCGCCGATCTGTGGGCGGCGGCGGACATCGTCTTCAAGGTACGCCCGCCGACGCCCGCGGAAGTGGGGCTCATGCGCGAAGGCGGCATGCTGGTCGACTTCATCTGGCCGGCGCAGAACCCGGAGCTCATGCAGCAACTGGCGGCGAAGAAGGCCACGGTGCTCGCCATCGACACCCTGCCGCGCCAGCTCTCGCGCGCCCAGAAGATGGATGCGTTGACGTCCATGGCCGGCATCAGCGGCTATCGCGCCGTCATCGAGGCGGCGAACGCATTCGGACGCTTCTTCAACGGGCAGGTCACGGCCGCCGGCAAGATCCCGCCGGCGAAGGTCTTCATCGCGGGGGCCGGCGTGGCGGGGCTCTCCGCGATCGGCACCGCGGCCAACCTGGGCGCGATCGTGCGCGCCAACGACACCCGGGCCGAGGTGGCGGACCAGGTGGTCTCGCTCGGCGGCGAGTTCGTCAAGGTCGATTACGAGGAGGAAGGCTCCGGCGGCGGCGGCTACGCCAAAGTCATGAGCGAAGGCTTCCAGAAGGCGCAGCGCGAGATGTACGCGAAGCAGGCGCGGGAGGCCGACATCATCATCACTACCGCGCTCATCCCCGGCAAGCCGGCGCCGAAGCTCATCACCGCCGAGATGGTGCAGTCGATGAAGCCCGGCAGTGTGATCGTGGACATGGCGGCCGAGCAGGGCGGCAACTGCGAGCTGACCGAGCCGGGCAAGGCGGTGGTCAAGCACGGCGTGACCATCGTGGGCTACACCGATCTCGCGAGCCGGCTTGCCACGCAATCGTCGACGCTGTACTCGAACAATCTGCTGCGCCTCACCGAGGAGCTGTGCAAGAACAAGGACGGCACGGTGAACGTCAACATGGAGGACGACGCGATCCGCGGTCTGACCGTGATCAGGGACGGTGCCGTCACCTGGCCCGCACCACCGCCGAAGCTGCCCGCCGCACCCCCGCCCAAGCCTGCAGCGGCGGCGATGCCCGCCAAGGTCGCGCACGGTGAGCGGACGGGCCCGATGGCGGGAACGAAGGCGGCGGTGTTCTTCGGCGTGGGCGCGCTGCTCTTCCTGCTCATCGGCCGCTACGCGCCGCCGTCGTTCCTCGGTCACTTCACCGTGTTCGTGCTGGCGTGTTTCGTGGGTTACACGGTCGTGTGGAACGTGAAGCCCGCCCTGCACACGCCGCTCATGAGCGTGACCAATGCGGTGTCGTCGATCATCGCGATCGGCGCGCTCGTGCAGATCGCGCCAGACCTCACGAAGATCTCCGCCGACCTGTCGCGGCCGAACGAGTGGATACGCTGGCTGTCGGTAGGCGCCATCGCGCTCGCCACGATCAACATGTTCGGCGGCTTCGCGGTCACGCAGCGCATGCTGCAGATGTTCCGCAAGTAAGGGGCCGCGACCATGACGACGAGCCTTTCCGCGGTCGCCTACCTCGGCGCGACCATCCTCTTCATCCTCTGCCTCGGCGGCCTCTCCAACCAGGAGACGGCGCGCCGCGGCAATCTCTACGGCATCGTCGGCATGACGATCGCCGTGCTCGCCACGGTGTTCGGACCGCAGGTCACCGCGGCCGGCCTGCCGTACATCGTCGTCGCGATGATCGTGGGCGCGATCATCGGGCTCATCGCCGCCCGTCGCGTGCAGATGACGCAGATGCCGGAACTCGTGGCGGCGATGCACAGCCTCGTGGGCCTCGCCGCGGTGCTCGTGGGCTACGCCAACTTCATCGATCCGGCGGTGTCCGTCAACCTCACGCCCGCCGAGCGCACGATCCACGAGATCGAGATGTACGTGGGCGTGCTGATCGGCGCCGTCACGTTCTCGGGATCGATCATCGCGTTCGGCAAGCTCGCGGGCAAGATCAGCGGCAAGCCCGTCCTGCTTCCGGGCCGGCACTGGATCAATCTCGTGGGGCTCCTGCTGGTGATCTGGTTCGGCTACCGCTTCGCCAGCGCGCACGGCGTGCAGGACGCCATGCTGCCGATGATCGTGATGACGGTGATCGCGCTCCTCTTCGGCATCCACATGGTGATGGCGATCGGCGGCGCCGACATGCCGGTGGTGGTGTCGATGCTCAACAGCTACTCGGGCTGGGCGGCGGCGGCCACCGGCTTCATGCTGAACAACGACCTGCTGATCGTCGTCGGCGCGCTGGTCGGGTCGAGCGGCGCGATCCTGTCGTACATCATGTGCACGGCGATGAACCGCAACTTCATCAGCGTGATCGCGGGCGGCTTCGGCAGCGACGGCGGCGCGCCCAAGGCTGCCGGCGGCGGCGCCGAGCCTGCGGGCGAGGTCACGCCGATCTCCGCCGTCGAGACCGCGGAGATGCTGAAGGACGCCAAGGAAGTCATCATCGTCCCCGGCTACGGCATGGCGGTCGCGCAGGCGCAGCACACGGTCTACGAGATCACCAAGGCGCTGCGCGAGCGCGGGGTGAAGGTGCGCTTCGGCATCCATCCGGTGGCCGGGCGGATGCCCGGGCACATGAACGTGCTGCTCGCCGAGGCCAAGGTGCCCTACGACATCGTCTTCGAGATGGACGAATTGAACGAGGACTTCCCCGACGCCGACGTCGCCATGGTGATCGGCGCCAACGACATCGTGAATCCGGCGGCCCAGGAGGATCCGACGAGCCCCATCGCCGGCATGCCGGTGCTTGAGGTGTGGAAGGCGAAGCACTCCGTCGTGATGAAGCGCAGCATGGCGTCGGGGTACGCGGGTGTCGACAATCCGCTGTTCTACAAGGAGAACAACCGGATGCTGTTCGGGGATGCGAAGAAGATGCTGGACGAGGTGCTGGCGGCGCTGAAGTCCTGACGTCGTGGCAAATTCGCCAAGAACGACAAGGCGAACATCACGGACGACGAGAGGGAAGCGCTGCAGTTCGCCGGCAAGGTGTTCCTGGGCCTGACCGGAGAAGCGTTGGCGAAGGCGTTGCAGTCGGGTGTTTTGGTGGAGGTGCATTGTGAGCAAGATCATTGAATCGCTGCGCGGCGACCTGGCAGCGCTCCAGGAAGCGGGAGCGATTGGCAAGGTGACGATGCGCGAATTCGACGCGATCTGCCCGCCGCCGGTGCGGGAGTTCAGCGCCATCGACATCAAGCGCCTGCGCGAAGGCTTGAAGTTCAGCCAGCCGGTGTTCGCCCATCACCTGCACACCACGGCCTCGACCGTACGCAAGTGGGAGCAAGGCGAAACCCGCCCCACCGGTCCAGCGCTCAAGCTGCTCAACGTCATCGCCGACAAGGGCTTGCAGGCGATCATCTGATGCCCTGCCACGACGGGAACAGGCGGTGGCGGCGCGGATCGACTCAGCCTGCCCCTCGAACGTAGGCATGTCTTCAACCCCCTTGCCCATTGGCGCGCGGCCAGAGCCGCTCGCCCACCTCACCGTGCTCGACCTCTCCCGCGTGCTCGCGGGACCGTGGTGCACCCAGCTCCTGGCCGACTTGGGCGCGACCGTCATCAAGATCGAGCGCCCGGGCACCGGCGACGACACGCGCGCGTGGGCGCCGCCGTACCTTCGCGATGCGAGCGGCGCCGAGACGTCGGAGGCCGCGTACTACCTCGCCTGTAACCGCGGCAAGCTGTCGGTCGCGGTGGACTTCACGCGCCCGGCCGGACGCGACCTCGTGCACGCGCTCGCGCGGCAGGCCGACGTCCTGGTCGAGAACTTCAAGGTCGGCGGCCTCGCGCGCCACGGTCTCGACTACGCCACGGTGGCCGCGCTCAATCCACGCCTCGTCTACGCCTCGATCACCGGCTTCGGACAGGACGGCCCCTACGCGGAGCGCGCCGGCTACGACTTCATCATCCAGGGCATGAGCGGCTTCATGAGCGTGACCGGCGAGCGCGACGACCGGCCGGGCGGCGGGCCGCAGAAGGCGGGTATCGCGATCACCGACATCCTCACCGGCATGTACGCGGCGGTGGCGATCCAGGCGGCGCTCGCCCACCGTGACCGCAGCGGGGTCGGCCAGCACGTGGACCTCGCGCTCATGGATTCGGCGGTGGCGATGATGTCGGTGCTCAACATGAACTACTTCGTCACCGGCGATGCACCGGGGCGCATGGGCAACGCGCATCCCAACATCGTCCCCTACGAGGCCTTTGCCTGCGCCGACGGGCATCTCATCCTCGCCGTCGGCAACGATTCGCAGTTCGCGAAGTTCTGCGAGGTGGCGGGGGTCGGCTGGGCGCAGGACCCGCGCTTCGCGAAGAACGCCGATCGCGTGCGCAACCGTGACGTGCTGGTGCCGATGGTGGCCGACGTGCTCCGCACGCGCGCGCAGGCCGACTGGCTCGCGTCGCTGGAGGCCGCAGGGGTGCCGGGTGGTCCGATCAACCGCATCGACGCGGTCTGGCGCGATCCGCAGGTCGTCGCGCGCGGCATGCGCATCGAGCTGCCGCATCCGCTCGCTGGAACCGTGCCGCTGGTGGCGCCGCCCTTCAAGCTTTCCGGAACGCCGCTCGCGCCGGAGCGTGCGCCGCCGCTCCTCGGCCAGCACACGCGCGAGGTGCTGCGCGAGCGGTTGGGGATCGCCGACGCCGAACTCGACCGCCTCGCCGCATGCGGCGTCATCGGATTGCGCGCGTGAGCAGCGAGGGTCGGAGGACGGGCCCGCCGGTCCGCCCCAACACTCGATCGGGGACGAGGGGTGTCGCGCGGGCGGTCGCCCGATGATCGCCTGGGATCGCCGGCCGCTCTTCTGGATCGCGTTCCTGGCGATCTCGCTCGCCTGCCTCGCGGTCGCGTGGAAGCTCTTCCCGCAGGCGATGCCCATCGTCAACCTGAAGGTCACGATGCCGCGCGATGCGGCCATCGCCAAGGCACGCGAGCTCGCGACGCGCAACGCGCTCCTCCCCGACGGGGGCCGGCAGGCGACGGTGTTCAATCAGGACGGCCAGGCGCAAAGTTACGTCGAGCTCGAAGGCGGCGGCAAGCAGGCGTTCGCAGCACTCGTGGCCGGTGGGCTTTACGCGCCGTACTGGTGGGAGGTGCGCCTGTTCCATCCCGGCGTGATCGAGGAGGCGTCGATCTCCTTCAAGCCGGACGGCTCGGTCAATGGTTTCGTGCGCCGCGTCCCCGACACCTACGTGCGCGATGCGAAGACGATGGCGCTCGCCTCCGACGCCGCGCTGGCCGTCGCGAAGGAGCGCGCCGCGCGCGACTGGAACGTGGACCTGGCACCCTACACGCTACTCGACCAGGCACAGCAGACGCGGCCGTCGGGACGCGTGGACCATCGCTTCGTGCTCGAGCGTGCGGAGAAGCTGGGCGAGGCGCGCATCCGCCTGGAGCTGGCCGTCGCCGGCGATGAACTCGTCGGGATCGATCCCGTGTTCTGGGTTCCGGAAGCCTTCGAGCGGCGCTACCGCGAGATGCGCAGCACCAACAACACGATCGCCGAGGTCGCCACCATCGTCGGCGGCGTGCTGTACGGTGTCTTCGGCTGCATCGTGGGCTCGCTGTGGTTGCTGCGCCGGCGCGTGCTCGCGGTCCGTCCGGCGCTCGTCGCGGGGTTCGTGGTGGCGGGCCTCGCGGCCCTCTCGGGGCTCGCGCAGACGCCCACGGCGTGGTTCGGCTTCAACACCGCACTCGACGTGTCGAACTTCTGGGTGCAGCAGTTCGGAATGGCGGCGCTGACGCTGGTCGCCGGCGGCCTGGCGCTCGGGCTCGTGTTCATGGCCGCCGAGGGCCTGTCGCGGCAGGCCTTCGGCGACCATCCGCAGCTCTGGCGCGTGTGGTCCCGCGATGCCGCCGGCACGCGCGCGATCGCCGGGCGCACCGCCGGCGGCTACCTCTTCGTGCCGATCGAGCTTGCCTTCGTCGCGACGTTCTACTACGCGACCAACCGCTGGCTCGGCTGGTGGCAGCCTTCCGAGCAGCTCACCGACCCCAACATCCTCGCCTCGTACTTTCCGGCGATCTCCCCGATCGCCCAGGCATTGCAGGCCGGCATGATGGAGGAATGCCTCTTCCGCGCGATCCCGCTCGCGCTCGGTGCGCTCATCGGTGCGCGTTTCGGGCATCGGACGTCGGGCATCGTCATCGCGTTCGTGCTGCAGGCGGCGGTCTTCGGCGCGGCGCACGCGAACTATCCGGGCTTTCCCGCCTATTCGCGGCTCGTGGAACTGGTGCTGCCGTCCCTCGTGTGGGCGGCGATCTTCCTGCGCTACGGCCTCGTGCCCACGATCATCCTGCACGCGATGTTCGATCTCGTGCTGATGTCCATTCCGGTCTTCCTCATGGACGCATCCGATGCCGGGCTCCAGCGCGGCGTGGTGATCGCCGCGGGCCTGGTTCCGCTCGCCATCGTGCTCGCGCGGCGCGCACGCCAGGGCGCGTGGGGCGAGCTCGCACCGGCGCTGCGCAACGCGGGATGGCGTCGTGGCGGGGAGGCCGCGGCGGCGCGTGACGAGAAGGGATCGCGCGCGGGCGCCGCGGGTGCGCCGCCGGGCCGCGCCGGGGAAGGGCACATCGCGCGCGACGAGTCGCGGCGCTACGCGACGGCGCTCCAGCGCGCGCTGCCGGTGCTGGGCCTCGCCGGTCTCGCCGCGTGGGCGCTGGCGACGCCGATGCGGGCCGACGCGCCTCCGCTCGGCCTCTCCCGCGCCGAAGCGATCGCCGTCGCCGAAGGCGTTCTCGCTGCGCGCGGCGTGTCACTGGGCGCGCAGTGGCAGCGCCTCGCGATCCCGCGCTACGCGCTCGACGAGGGCGTGCAGCGGAGATGGCATGCGTTCGTCTGGCGCGAGGCCGGTCCGCAGGCATACCGCGCGCTCGTGGGCAATGCGCTGGCGCCCCCGCTGTGGGACGTCCGCTTCGCGCGCTTCGAGGGCAGCGTGGCCGAGCGCGCGGAGGAATGGCGCGTCACGATCGGTCCCGGCGGTGTGGTTCGCCAGGTCGTGCATCGCCTGCCCGAGGATCGTCCCGGTGCGAAGCTCGACCGTGCCGCGGCGCAGGCGATCGTCGATCGCACGCTTGGACAGGAGTTCGGCGCGATCGCACCGAGGCTGGTGCTGCGCGGCGCCGACCAGTCCGAACAGCCGCAGCGTCGCGACTGGGTGTTCGCGTATGCAGATCCGGAGGTGAACGTCGGCAAGGGCGGCGAGGCGCGCGTGCAGGTCGCCATCGGCGGCGACGAGGTCGTGTCTGCCGGACGCTCGCTGTACATCCCCGAGGCATGGCTGCGCGCGGAGGAGGAGAAGGACGGCACGCGGCAGGTTGCCCGGCTCGTGGCGGGCGGCATCGCCGCCGCACTCGCGGTCGGTGTCCTCGTCTACGCCGGCGTGTCGTGGAGTCGCCGCCGCTACGATGCGCGCGCGTTCTGGATCATGGCGGTGCTGGCCTTCGCGGCGGTGCTGGCGAGTGCCGCGAACTCATGGCCGGCGCGCGCGTTCGGCCTTTCGACCGTGGAGCCGCTGTCCAACCAGATCCTGACTGCGCTCCTGGGAATCGGCGCCGCGGGGCTCGTGGCGGCCCTGCTCCTGGGACTCGTCACCGCCATCGGCGTGCACTACGCCCGGCGCGCACCCCGCCTGCCGCTCGCCGGCCGCCTGCCGCCCTGGGCAGCGGGTGCCTGCGCCGCGCTCGCTACCGCCGGCATCGGCGCCGCGCTCGCGGCGATCGCGGCGCCCGGCTTGCCGACGTGGCCGGACCCGGGTGCCGCGGCTGCCGCCTGGCCGTGGCTTTCCGCCGTCTTCGCGGCGCTGGCGCTGGTGCCGGCATCTGCCCTCACGCTCTTCTTCCTCGCGCTGCTCACGCAGGCCACGGCGGGCTGGACGCGACGCCTCCTCCTCGTCTGCGTGGTGCTGGCGCTGGCCAGCGCGGCGCCCGGCGTGACCTCAGGTTCCGACCTCCTGCAATCGCTGGCGAAGGGCTCGATCGAAGGCGCTTCCACGTTCGCGTTCGGCTGGCTCGTCCTGCGCTACGACCTGCGCACCGTGCCGGCATTCGTGGCCACGGGTATCGCGCTCGAGGCGGTGCAGGGGACGATGCTCGCGCCCGTCGCGTCGAATTTCATCCTCCTCGCCGTCGAGCTCGTGGTTCTCGGCGCGGTCGCCGCGTGGGCCACGCGCTATCTGGGCAGCCTCCCGAACGCTACTTCAGCGTCGTCCAGTACGGCGTGACGTTGTTGTCGGCGCGATGGATCGTGGTCACGTTGCTGCGCGATGCCCACGGGATCACCTGCCGGTGCAGCGGGATGAGGTTGACCTCCGCGTTCAGGGCGAGCAGGGCCTGGTGGATCTCGGACAGGCGTGATTTCTGGTCCATGTCGACCTTGACCTTGGCGGTGAGTTCGTCGACTTTCGCGTTGCTGAAGCGTCCGTAGTTGAAGTCGCCGTCGCCCTTTCCGTTCCACGTCGACAGCACCGGCTGCAGCGTGAAGATGGCGTCGACCGAGGCACCTCCCCAGCCCAGCATGAAGATGCTGGTATCGGTCTTCTCGAGCTTGGGAAAGTACAGCGTGCGCGGCATCGCGTTGACCTTGGTCGCGACGCCGATCTGCGACCACATCGCGGCGATGGCCTGGCAGATGCGCTCGTCGTTCACGTAGCGGTTGTTGGGACAATCGAGCGTGACCTCGAAGCCGGCGGGATAGCCGGCCTCCGCGAGGAGCTTCTTCGCGGCGTCGCGGCTGTACGGCAGGCGCTTCTCGATCTCCGGGGCGGACATGATCGGCGACGGCAGGAGGCCACCGGTCGGCTTCGACAGGTTGCGCATCGTGCTCTTGTGGATCGCGTCGATGTCGATCGACTGATACAGCGCCTGGCGCACGCGCTTGTCCTTCAGGGGATTCTTGCCCTTGACGCTCGAATAGAGGAGCTCATCGCGCGCCTGGTCCATGCCGAGGAAGACGATGCGGTTCTCCACGCCCTCGATCACCTTGATGTTGGGCGTCTGCGACAGGCGCGGCACGTCCTGCGGGGGGGGATCGTTGATGAGGTCGACCTCGCCGGAGATGAGCGCCGCCACGCGCGTGGCGTCGGAGACGATGGGCGTGTAGACCACGTCGTCGATGTTGCCCGTGAAGTAGCCCGCCTTGATGCCCCACCAGTTCGGGTTCTTCTTGAGCACGGTCTTCACGTCGGGCTGGCGCGAGACGAGTGAGTAGGGGCCGGTGCCGTTGGCCTCGCGTGCCGTGATCATGTCCTCCTTGCCCGCGAAGTTCTGCGGCTTCTGGCACTTGTGCTTCTCGCACCACGCCTTGGACATGATGTTGATGGTGGCCACGTGCTCCAGCATGATCGGGTTCGGGCCATTGGTGGTGAACTCGACCGTGAGGTCGTCGATCTTCTTCGGGATGCCCGCGGCGTTCGAGTAGGCGCGCAGCTGCGAAGTGTCGGCGCGCGCTCGCTCGTAGCTGAACACCACGTCGTCGGCGGTGAACGGCGTGCCGTCGTGGAACTTGACTCCCGGCCGCAGCTTGAAGCGCCAGGTGGTCGGATCGACCTGCGTCCACGACTCGGCGAGCGAAGGCACGAGGCCGAGCTTCTTGTCGCGCTGCACGAGGAATTCGTAGACGAGGCTGTTGATGTTGTTGGTGAGGTTCTCGTTCTGCGAATGCGGGTCGGTGGTCTGCATGTCGCCGCGACCGGCCCAGCGCAGGGTGACGGCGTCGGCAGCGGGGACGAGCGAGGCGAGGGTCGCGGCGATGGCCACGGCGAGGACCACTCGCCGGGCGCGGGGAAAGTCCACGTAGCGCATGAAGGTCTCCCGAGCAAGGATGGCAGCCCCGCGGGGTCGGGGCTCGCCGGCCGATCATACCGACTCG
This sequence comes from uncultured Alcaligenaceae bacterium, assembly GCA_964439475.1. GTDB lineage: Bacteria > Pseudomonadota > Gammaproteobacteria > Burkholderiales > Casimicrobiaceae > VBCG01. The sequence goes on along the minus strand of CAYTOT010000004.1, from coordinate 97,918 downwards.
CGCGCGCTGCGCGGTAGAATTCGACCCCCGGAAACCCCCTGCAATGGGCCCGCCAGCCGCGCGACCCGTTCCGGTCCGGTCCGGGCCATTCATGTCCACCGCCGTACCTCCGCGCACCGGCATCCCGCCGGCACTCTCCGCCGACCTCGAAGCGCGCCTCGCACAGGCGATGGCGGCCGACGCTGCGCGCCTGGCGAACCGCATCGCCCGTGCCCGCGGGCAGCGAGTGCCGCGCGCCGAGTGGGAGCGCATCGCGGCCGACCTCGAACGCTCGATCGAGCGCCGGGCGGCGCGCGAGGCCGCGTGTCCCGCGATCGCGTACCCGCCCGACCTCCCTGTCGCGCAGCGCGCCGGCGACATCGAGCGCGCGATCCGCGGCCATCGCGTGGTCATCGTCTCCGGCGAGACGGGCTCCGGCAAGACCACGCAGCTGCCCAAGATCTGCCTCGCGGCGGGGCGCGGCCTGCGCGGCATGATCGGGCACACGCAGCCCCGGCGCATCGCCGCGCGCGCGGTGGCGACGCGCATCGCGCACGAGCTCGGCCAGCCGGTGGGCGAGGCGGTCGGCTACAAGGTCCGCTTCACCGACCAGACCAGGCCCGGCGCCTACGTCAAGCTCATGACCGACGGCATCCTGCTCGCCGAGACGCAGGGCGACCGCGACCTTGCGGCGTACGACACGATCATCGTCGACGAGGCGCACGAGCGCAGCCTCAACATCGACTTCCTCCTGGGGTACCTCACGCACCTCCTCGCGCGCCGCACCGACTTCAAGGTGATCGTGACTTCGGCCACGATCGATGCCGACCGCTTCGCGCGGCACTTCGCGCACGACGGCAAGCCGGCGCCGGTGATCGAGGTCTCGGGGCGCATGTACCCCGTCGATATCCGCTACCGTCCGCTTGCCGGCGACAGGAGCGTCGTGTCGGAGGAGGGCGGCGGCGAGGGTGCCGACGACGAGGAGGATCTCGAGGAGGCGATCGTCGGCGCTGCGGAGGATCTGTGGCGCGAGGGGCCGGGCGACATCCTCGTCTTCCTGCCGGGCGAGCGCGAGATCCGCGAGACCGGCGATCTGCTGCGCGCGAGCCTCGCGCGGCGCCCGTATGCGCGCGCCGTAGAGATCCTGCCGCTCTTCGCGCGCCTCTCGGTGGCCGACCAGCAGCGCGTGTTCGCGCCGAGCTCGGGGCGGCGCGTCGTGCTTGCCACCAACGTTGCCGAGACCTCGCTTACCGTCCCCGGCATCCGCTACGTGATCGACGCCGGGCTCGCGCGCGTCAAACGCTACAGCGTGCGCAACAAGACCACGCTGCTGCAGATAGAGAAGGTGTCGCAGGCCGCCGCGCAGCAGCGCGCCGGGCGCAGCGGCCGCGTGCAGGACGGCGTGTGCGTGCGTCTGTACACCGAGGAGGATTTCGGCAAGCGTCCGCGCTTCACCGATCCCGAGATCCTGCGCAGTTCGCTGGCGTCGGTGATCCTGCGCATGGCCGCGCTCGACCTGGGCGACGTCGCGGCGTTCCCGTTCGTGGAGGCGCCGGCGCCGCGTGCCGTCGCGGACGGCTACCAGCTGCTGCAGGAGCTGGGCGCGGTGGACGCGGCACACGCCACCGCCGGGGGTCCCTCCGGGGCAGAGCGCTCCGCAGGCGGCGCGTCCCGGGGGCGGCCGTTCGCGCTCACCCCGCTCGGCCGCGAGCTCGCGCGGCTGCCGCTCGATCCGCGCATCGGCCGCATCGTGCTCGCGGCGCGCGAGCGCAACTGCCTCGCGGAGGCGCTGGTGATCGCGAGCGCGCTCGCCGTCCCCGATCCGCGCGAGCGGCCGCTCGACAGGCAGCAGGCGGCCGATCAGGCGCACCTGCGCTTTCGCGACGATCGGTCCGACTTCCTCTCGCTCGTCGCGCTGTGGCAGTTCTTCGCCGACCTCGGCGCGCAGAAGCTCTCACACCGCCGCACGGTCGATGCCTGCCGCGCGCAGTACGTCTCGTTCCTCCGCCTCGTCGAGTGGCGCGACGTGCACCGCCAGCTCGTGGCGACGCTGGAGGAGGCGGGGTGGAAGTGGAGCGCGGCATTGCCCGCGGCCTTCGACGCGGCGCGCTACGCGTCGCTGCACAAGTCGATCCTCGCCGGATTGCTGGGCAACATCGGTGTGAAGGCCGACGCCGACGAGGGCTACCAGGGCGCGCGCGGCATCCGTTTCCACCTGCATCCCGGATCGGGCCTCGCGCGCAAGGGCGCGAGGTGGGTGCTGGCGGCGGAGCTCACGGAGACCTCGCGCCTGTATGCGCGCTGCGCGGCCAGGATCGAACCCGACTGGATCGAGGAGGTCGCGGGCGAGCGCGTGACGCGCGATCACTTCGAGCCGCACTGGGAGGAGCGGCGCGGCGAAGTCGTGGCGAGCGAACGGGTCTCGCTCTACGGTCTCACGCTCGTCCCGAGACGTCCGGTGTCCTTCGGCCGCATCGACCCCGATGCCGCGCGCGAGGTCTTCATCCGCGAGGCGCTGGTGCCGGGCGCGCTGCGCACCCGTGGCGGCTTCCTTGCCCACAATCGGGCGCTGGTAGCCGACGTGCAGGATCTCGAGCACAAGGCGCGCCGGCAGGACGTGCTGGTCGATGAGGAGACGATCGCCTCGTTCTACGCGGAGCGCCTGCCTCCGGAGGTTCACTCCCTGGCCACGTTCGAACGCTGGCGCGAGGAGGCGGAGCGCAGGACGCCGCGCCTGCTGTTCCTCACCCGCGAGATCCTGATGCGGCACGGGGCCGCGGCGGTCACCGCCGATCTCTTCCCGGAGATCCTCCGCCTGGGCGACGTCGCCCTGCCGCTCAAGTACCGCTTCTCTCCCGGCCATCCCCTCGACGGCCTCACGCTGACGGTGCCGCTGCGGCTACTGAACCAGCTTCCCGAGGCGCGCCTGTCCTGGCTCGTGCCGGGCATGGTCCGCGACAAGGTGACGCACCTGCTGAAAGCGCTGCCGAAGGCGCTGCGCAATCGCGTGATCCCGGTCCCCGACACGGTCACGGCCTTCCTCGACGCCGACCCCGATGGCCAGGCGTCGTTGCCCGATGCCCTGCGTGCGTTCATCGAGGCACGTCTTGCCACGCGCATCGAGCCCGCGGCGCTGCGCGACGTCGAGCTGCCCGCGCACCTCATGGTCAACGTCGCCGTCGTCGACGATGCCGGCAGGGAGCTCGCCTCCGGCCGTGACCTGACTGCCTTGCGTGCGCAACTCGGCGAGGCGGCGGCCCTCTCGTTCGCCAGCGCAGATCCGTCCTTCGAGCGCCGGGGCATCGTGAGCTGGGACTTCGGCGACCTGCCCGAATCGATCGCCGTCGCCCGGCAGGGCGCGCGGGTGACGGGCTATCCGGCGCTCGTCGACGAAGGCGACTCGGTGGCGCTCGCACTTCTCGACACGCGCGCCGCGGCGGAGGCCTCCACGCGCGCCGGCGTGGTGCGTCTCCTGGGAATCGCACTGCGCGACGCGACGTCGCGCTACGCCCGGGGAGGGCCCGCGTTCAACGACGCCGCGCTCAAGCTCAAGGCGACCATCCCCACCGACCGCCTGCTCGAGGACGTGCTCGCTGCCGCTGGCGCGCGCGCGTTCCTCGCCGACGACGCGTTGCCGCGCTCGGAGCGCCAGTTTGCCGAGCAGGTCAGGCGGGCGCGCACGCGCCTGCCTGCCGTGATGGACGGCGCCTTCCGTCTCCTGGGAGAGATCGCCGCACGGCACCATGCGCTGGCGCAGCGGCTGGCCGCGGGGTCCCGGGGGTCGGCGCGGCTCCACGCCGAGGTCCGGGCGATCCGCGACGCGCTGGTGCATCCCGGATTCTTCGCCGCGACCCCGTGGCCGCAACTCGCCGAGATTCCGCGCTACCTGACTGCGCTGGACCGCCGCATGGCGAAACATGCCGAGCGTCCCGACCGCGACGCCCGGCACGCGGAGCAGGTGGCGCAATGGTGGCGGCGCTACGAGGAGCGGCGGGACGCCGACCGGATGGCCGGACGGCAGGATCCCCGGCTCGAGGAATTCCGCTGGCTCCTGGAGGAACTGCGCGTGTCCCTCTTCGCCCAGGAACTTCGCACGCCGTTTCCGGTATCGTTCAAGCGTGTCGAGCGTGCCTGGGCCGACCTGGCTCCCTGACCGAGGCGGGCGGACGTCGTTCTCCCGAGGGCCGTGCCCGCCGTCGTCCGGCGGCGGGCGGGCAGGAATGGCACGCTGACCCCGGAACTTCGTGGCCGTTCGCCGGCAGAGCGTGTCCGGGTCCGGCCCGCGTGCTACAGTAACTTAGCGACATCATTGCCTAACACATTGACCAGTCAGGCAAGCCAGATAAGCCAGATCCTCCCAACGACGTGAACGCCACGACCTCCGAGGCCGTTGCCAAGCGGCAGCCATCGCGCGAACTCGCCCGCATTCTCAACGAGTGCCGCGACATGGCCGTGAAGCGCCTGACGGCGGCGTTCGCGCAGATCCTCGATCGCGTGAGCGACCAGCTCATGGACCGCGCGAGCCGGACCGACGTCCGTGAGGAGCAGCAGATGCTGCTCGATGCGCGGGGCACGCTGAAGGGCGAGCGCGCGGCCCTCATGGCCGAGTTCGAACGCCAGCTGACGAGGCTGATCGACGAGCGGGTGGCCGGCCGCACCGAGCAGAAGCAGGAGTTCCACCAGGTCGACGCCGCGAACCTCACACTCGTCGAGACGCAGTCGATGGACGAAGCGGTGCTCGCCGGCAACATCACCCGCGTGGTCGAGAACCTATGCCACGACGAGCTCGCCACGCTCAACCGCGGCATGGGCTACCTCATGGGCAAGGCCGATCTTGCCACCGAGGCCAATCCCCTCGGGCCGGCCACGATCGTCGGCGCGTTCTCCAAGGCGGTCGGTACGCTGAAGACCGACCGGCGCAGCAAGTTCCAGATCATGAAGGATCTGAACCAGGCGCCGCTCGGCGACATCAACGCCATCTACCAGCACCTCAACCAGCATCTGGGCCGCCTCAACATGATCCCGGCCATCGGCCGCGGTGGGGTGATCAATCGGGGCGGGGCTGCGGATCGTGCCGCCGCGAAGCCGGCGCATCCGCCCGCGGCAGCCGCGCCCACGCCCGAGGTCGACGTGATGGCGATGTTCCGGCGCATGTACGGCGGCAGCGTCGCCGCGTCTCCCGGCGGACTGCCCGCCTTCGGAGGCTCTGCCGTCCCCCCGTATCCGCCATCGCTGGGGGCACCGGGGCCGGCACCCTCGTCGGCGCAGCCGGCGTCGGAGGACAACGATCTCCCCGTGATCAGCCTGCCGGGCTCGCTGCCGCCCGGTGCGTTCGCGCCGATGCCGCCGACGCCGTCGGGCTACGTGCCGGGCGCGCCGCTCATCTCCACGCACGACCTGCACGAGGGACTGACGCGCCTGCAGCAGGGCCAGACGGACTTCGCGGTGGGTGGCGCGCAGGTCGCGTTCTCCGGCATCCCGGACGGCCTGCACAACGTGCTGCGCGAGCTCAAGGACTCCCCGCTCGGCGCCAAGGCGAACCAGCTCGAGTCGATGACCATCGAGATGGTCGCGATGCTGTTCGACTTCATCTTCGAGACGAGGGACCTGCCCGACGGCATCAAGGCGCTCCTCGCGCGCCTCCAGATCCCGGTGCTCAAGGCGGCGATGCTCGACGGCGCTTTCTTCGCGCGGAAGACGCATCCTGCGCGTCTGCTCGTGAACGAGCTCGCACACGCCGGGCTCGGCTGGGCGCCCGCCATGGGGTCCGAGGATCCGCTGTACCGGAAGATCGATGCGATCGTCCACCGCATCCTCGACGACTTCAACGCCGATCTCGCGATCTTCGACGAGCAGCGCGACGTGCTGCAGGTTTTCCTCGAGGAGGAGCAGGCCGCCGCCGAGGAGAACATCCAGTCGGGTGCCGACGAGGTCGAGCAGCGCGACCGGCAACAGATCGCCTCGGTGGTCGTCAAGGCCGAGATCGAGAAGCGCATCGAGTCCTCGCCGGTGCCGAACTTCCTCGCCCAGTTCCTTCGCCAGAAGTGGCAGGGCGCGCTCGAGCACGTGTACCTCGCACAGGGCGAGGAAAGCGAAGGCTGGGGCGCGGGCGTGGGGACGCTCGAGGAACTCGTCTGGAGCGTGCAGCCCAAGCGATCGCCGGAGGACCGTCGTCATCTGGTCGCGCTGCTGCCGTCGCTGCTCAAGCGCCTGACCGCCGGCATGCAGCGCGGCGGCTGGGAGTCTGACGAGCGCGAGTCGTTCATGACCAACCTCGTCGAAGCGCATGCCGCGGCGGTCAAGCCGTCGCTTGCCGCCGTGCCGTCGCCGACGTCGGCCGTGGCCGAGCAGGCGCGCGCGCAGGCGGAGCTCGCCAAGGCAGCGGGCGACGACGCCGGCGCGGCCCGGGCGGAAGCGCTCGCCGATGCCATGGAACAGGCGGAGCCCGAGCCGCCGGAACCGCAGCACGAGATCATCGCCGACGACTACCTCGAGATCGCGCGGAGCCTCGAGCGCGGCATGTGGATCGAGTTCGAGGGCGACGATGCTCAGCTCGTGTTCGCCAAGCTCGCGTGGGTGAGCCCGTTGCGCGGCACCTACCTCTTCACCAACCGCCAGGGCCAGAAGGCGCTGTCGATGACGGCGGAGGAGCTCGCCGAGCGGTTCCGTGCCGACCGCGCACGCGTCGTGGAGGCCGAGCCGCTCATCGATCGTGCCTTCACCGACATGATGGCCAGGATCGAGCAGACCCTGCCGGAGGGCGAGGCCGTGCATTGAGTGCTCTCCTGGACCCCGCTGCGCCCGCCTCGCTCCGGAGCGCCGCTCGGGAGGCCGGCGCGGCTTCCCCGGGCTGACGTCGCGGGCACGGCGCATGGCCATCGGCTTGCTCATCGTCGGCGACGAGATCCTGTCCGGGAAGCGGCGGGACAAGCACCTGCCGCACGTCATCGCCACGCTGGCCGCACGCGGCTTGGGCCTTGCCTACGCGTACTGCCTGGGCGACGACCGCGAACAGATCGCCGCCGTGCTGCGCACGACCTTCGCGAGCGGCGACATCGTGTTCTCGTGCGGCGGCATCGGCGCGACCCCCGACGATCAAACGCGGCAGGCCGCCGCCGCGGCGCTCGGCGTGCCGCTCGTGCGCCATCCGGACGCGGTGGCCGAGCTCGAGGCCAGGTGGGGCAGCGAGGCATACCCCAATCGAGTGCGGATGGCGGAGTTTCCGGCTGGCAGCAGCATCGTGCCCAATCCCGTCAATCGCGTGGCCGCATTCTCGATTCGCGATCACCACTTCTTCCCCGGATTCCCGGAGATGGCCTGGCCGATGCTCGACTGGGTTCTTGCCACGCACTATCCGACGCTCGTGCAGGCGGCGCCGGTGGAGCGCGCGATCATCGTCCACGACGCCGGCGAGAGCCAGCTTCTCTCGCTCATGGAGGAGAACGTCGCGCGCTTTCCGATGCTCAAGCTTTTCAGCCTCCCGTCGATCCTGCCTGACGGCGGCCGGCGCATCGAGCTCGGGGTCAAGGGCGATGCGGCCAGCGTCGATGCCGGACTTGCGCATCTCGTGCAGGGCGTCACGGCGGGCGGCTTTCGCTGGGAACCGCTGCACGGCCCGGACGCCCGTGGGCCCGCCGGCGGTGAGACCGGGAGGACCATCCGATGACACCCCAGGGCCGCTGGTTCGACGAGGTTGCCGTCGGCGAGGCCTTCGATTCCGCCATGACCGTCACCGACGCGCATCTCGTGCTCGGTGCGGGCTATGTCGGCGACTTCAATCCGCTGCACGTGAACGAGGAGTTCGCGAAGCGATCGCGCTTCGGCGGCCGCATCCTGCACGGGATGCTCACCGGCGCCCTGATGGGCGGGCCCGTCGGCATGCACTTTCACGGCACCGCGATGGCCTATCTGGAACACAACGTACGGTTCCTGGCCGCGGTGCGCCCCGGCGACACGCTCACGATCGCATGGAAGGTGACGGGACTCGTGCCCAAGCCGAGGCACAGCGCCGGCATCGTCGAGCTTGCCGGCACGGCGACCAACCAGCATGGCGAGGTCGCGGCGGAGGCCACCAGCAAGATCATGGTGTACCTGCGGCCGGCAGCCTGAACGATCCGGCGGCGGCAGCCGCCGGCGGGGCCGCCATCAAGGCGCCCTTGCGGCGCGCGGCACGAAGCCGGCGACGGCGCGGGCGCACTCGGCGACGAGCCCCGGTCCGCGATAGATCAGGCCCGTATAGAGCTGCACGAGCGACGCGCCGGCGTCGAGCTTGGCGCGTGCAGCAGCGCCGCTGTCGATGCCGCCGACGCCGATGATGGGCAGCGCGCCGTCGAGGGCCTGCGCGAGTATCCGCACCACGGCGGTGGAACGCTCGAAGAGCGGCGCGCCGGAGAGGCCGCCCGCCTCGCCGGCATGCGGCATGCCTTGCACCGCATGGCGCGCGAGCGTCGTGTTGGTCGCGATCACCGCGTCCATTCCCTGCGCGAGGAGCACGCGCGCCACGTCGCGCACGGCGTCGTCATCGAGGTCGGGCGCGATCTTGATCGCGAGTGGGACGTAGCGGCCGTGACGGTCGGCGAGCGTCGTCTGCTCGCGCTTGAGCGTGACGAGGAGCGCAGCCAGCGCTTCCTCGGCCTGCAGGTCGCGCAGGCCCTTGGTGTTGGGCGACGATATGTTGACCGTGACGTAGTCCGCTCGCGGGTATGCCGCACGCAGGCAGGCCACGTAGTCGTCGGCGGCGCGCTCGTTGGGTGTGTCGAAGTTCTTGCCGATGTTGATGCCGAGTATCCCCGCGTAGCGCGTGCGTTCGAGGTTGTCGAGGAGCGCGGCGACGCCGCCGTTGTTGAAGCCCAGCCGGTTGACGAGCGCCCGCGCGCGCGGGATGCGGAACATCCGCGGCCGGGGGTTGCCCGGCTGCGGCCGCGGCGTGACGGTGCCCACCTCGATGAAGCCGAAGCCGAAGGTCGCGAGCCCGTCCACGTGCGCGGCATTCTTGTCGAGCCCCGCCGCGAGCCCGATGCGGTTGGGAAAGTCGATGCCCATGACCCTCGCGGGCGACGCCGGCAGCCGCGGCGCGAGACGCGCGGTGATGCCGAGCGATGCCGCGCGATCGAGGCCGTCGAGGGCGAGCGTGTGCGCCGTCTCCGCATCGAGCGCGAAGAGGAAGGGGCGGGCGAACGGATAGAGGGTGTACATCGGGAAGCCCTCGCGGCATGCCTGCGGCACGCGGAGCCGGTGAGCGGCGCGACGCCCCGGCGCGAGCGGGCGCGATGGTACCATTCGTTCACCTCCGGATGCCGCGTCCCGTGCCTGCCAGGCGGCGAACGCCGCGCGCCGTGCCCGTCGACTTCCGATTGCAGCGTTTCGTGTCCTTCAAGCCGTTCGTCGTCCTGTGCTGTGCCTTCGTGTGGGCCGTTGCGGCGCAGGCGACGGCGCCGTCGAATGGAAGTTCCGGCGCCGCCAAGCCGTCGACGGCGTCGAAGTCGACTGGCAAGGCAGCGCCCGCAAGGACCGGGTCGAGGACATCGGTAAAGGCGTCACCGGCGAAGGCGGCCACGAGATACGGCACGCGCGACGACGTGCGTGCGTATGCCGCGGAGCTCGCCCGCGATACCGGACTCTCGCAACGCGATGTCGAGCGCTGGCTCGCGGCCGCGAAGTTCCAGCCGAGGATCGTCGAGCTCATGGACCGGCCGCTCCTGGAGCCGCCGAAGTGGTTCGCATACTCCGCCCCCTTCCTCGCGCAGGCGCGCGTGGACGCCGGCGTGCAGTTCTGGCGCGACAACGCCCGCGCGCTCGAACGGGCCGAGGCGACGTACGGCGTGCCGCCCGAGATCGTGGTGGCCATCATCGGCGTGGAGACGTTCTACGGCCGCTACACCGGCAGCCATCGCGTGATCGACGCCCTCGCCACGCTCGCCTTCGACTACCCGCGTCGCGGGCCCTTCTTTCGCGGCGAGTTGAAGGAATTCCTGCTGCTCGCCCGCGACCAGGACTTCTCGCCGCTCGTGCCCAAGGGATCCTACGCCGGCGCCATGGGCCTGCCGCAGTTCATGCCGGGGAGCTACCGCCGCTTCGCGGTCGATTTCGACGGCGACGGCCACGCCGACCTGTGGCGCAACCCGACCGACGTGATCGGCAGCGTCGCGCACTACCTCGCGCGCCACGACTGGCAGCGCGGGCAGCCGGTGCTCGCAGCGGCAACGGTCAGCAACGATGGCCAGGCGATCGCGCTGCGCCGCCTCGACGGCGGCATCAGCGAGCGTCGTCCGCTCGCCGCATGGCAGGCCGACGGCGTGGACCTGCGGGATGCCGCTGGCGGCCCGGTGCCCGAACCGGTGGGCCTGCTGCTGCTCGAGGAGGGGGCCGGCGGTGCGACCAGCCTGTGGATCGCCTATCCCAACTTCTACGTGATCACGCGCTACAACAAGAGCCGCCTGTACGCCGCGGCGGTATGGGCACTGGGCGAGCGTCTGCGCGCGCAGTACCTCGCCTCGCGGTAGACGTGGCCATTGCCATGGCGGTCATGTCCGACGACACCGGCGATCGCGACCTTCCGCTGCGTGACGACACGCGCCTCCTCGGCCGCTACCTGGGCGATGTCGTGCGCACCTGCGTCGGCGAGGACGTGTATGCGCGCGTGGAGGCGGTGCGCCAGACGGCGATCCGCTTCCGGCGTGCCGACGCCGAGACTGCGCCGCGCATCCGTGACGAGCTCTCCGCACTGCTCAACGACCTGCCGATCGCGCAGACGCTGCACGTGGTGCGCTCGTTCTCGTACTTCTCGCACCTCGCCAACCTCGCCGAGGACGTGCACCAGAACCGGCGCCGGCGCCAGCGTGCTCTTGCCGATCCGCGACCCGAGCCCGAGAGCCTCGCCGGCGCCCTTGCGACCATGATCGCTGCCCACGTCACCGCCGACGGCATGGAAGCCTGGCTCGCCGGGGCGCTGGTGTCCCCGGTGCTGACCGCGCATCCCACGGAGGTGCAGCGCAAGAGCATCCTCGATTGCGAGCGCGAGATCGTGCGTCTGCTCACCCTGCGCGACCGGATCGCGCTCGCGCCCGACGAACTCGCGCAATGGCAGGCCGACCTGTATCGCCAGGTGCTGTCGCTGTGGCAGACGGCGATGCTGCGGCTGTCGAAGCTCACGGTACACGACGAGATCGAGAACGGCCTCGCCTACTACCGTTACACCTTCCTGGCCGAAGTTCCGCGCGTGTCCGACACCCTGGCCATCGGGCTCGCCAGCGCCTACGGCCGCGAGTTCACCGTGCCGCCCGTGCTGCGCATGGGCTCGTGGATCGGCGGCGATCGCGACGGCAATCCCTTCGTCACCGCCGACACGCTCGCCTATGCGATCCGCGCGCAGGCGGCGGTGGCATTCGAGCACTATCTCCAGTCGGTGCACGCGCTGGGCGCGGAGCTGTCGCTGTCGACCCGCCTCGTGAAGCCGACGCCCGGGCTCGCGGCGCTGGCCGCCGCAGCGCAGGATCCCAATCCGCATCGCGCCGACGAGCCGTACCGCCAGGCCTTGACCGGCGTCTACGCCCGCGTGGCGGCCACCTCGCTTGCGCTCTCCGGGCGCCACGCGGCACGCGCCCAGCAGGTGGAGCTGCCGGCGTACGCGTCGCCGGCGGAGTTCGTGGCCGATCTCGCGGTCATTCGCGACTCGCTCGCCTCGCACGGCGCGGCGCCGCTCGCGCAGCGACGGCTGTTGCCGCTCATCCGCGCGGTCGACACCTTCGGCTTCCATCTCGCCTCGCTCGACCTGCGGCAGAACGCCGACGTGCACGAGCACGTCATCGCCGACCTTCTTGCCCGGGCCGGCGTGGTGCCGGACTACCTGACGCTGGACGAGGATGCGCGGGTGGCGCTGCTTGTCGCCGAGATCGCCTCGCCGCGCCCGCTGGTGTCGCCGCATCTCGACTACGCGGAGCGCACGCGCGCCGAGCTTGCGATCGTGCAGGGAGCCGCGGACGTGCATCGCCGCTACGGCCCCGTCGCGGTGCCGAACTACGTGATCAGCAAGTGCGCGTCGGTGTCGGACCTCCTCGAGGTCGCGGTCCTGCTCAAGGAGGCGGGACTGCTGCGCGGCGAGCGGCTCGCGGTGAACGTCGTCCCGCTCTTCGAGACGATCGAGGACCTCGCGAACTGCGGCGCCATCATGCACGCCGCCTTCGCGCTGCCACTCTACCGCCGCCTCGTGACCTCGCGCGGCGACTGGCAGGAGGTGATGCTCGGCTACTCCGACAGCAACAAGGACGGCGGCTACCTCACCGCCAACTGGGCGCTGTACCGGGCCGAGATGCGGCTCGTCGAGACCTTCGGCGCACACCGCGTGAAGTTGCGCCTGTTCCACGGACGCGGCGGCACCGTGGGCCGGGGCGGCGGCCCGTCGTACGAGGCGATCCTCGCGCAGCCCGCGGGCAGCGTCACGGGCGGCCTCCGCGTGACGGAGCAGGGCGAGATCATCGCCAGCAAGTACTCGGACCCGGAGCTCGGACGGCGCAACCTCGAGGGGCTGGTGGCGGCGACGATGGAAGCGAGCCTCGCCGATGCCGAGCGCCTGGGCGAGCGCGGCGCGGCGTACCACGCCGCCATGGACACGCTGGCGGCGGTGGCGCACCGGGCGTATCGCGAACTCGTCTACGGCACCGAGGGCTTCGTCGCCTACTTTCGCGCCGCCACGCCGATCGCCGAGATCGCCGAGCTCAACATCGGGAGCCGTCCGGCGTCGCGCACCGCATCGACGCGCATCGAGGACCTGCGCGCGATCCCGTGGGTGTTCTCGTGGGGGCAGTGCCGCCTCATGCTGCCGGGCTGGTACGGCACGGGCTCGGCGGTCGAGACCTGGGTGGCGGGCGACCTCGGGCGCCTGTCGCTCCTGCGCGAGATGCACGACAAGTGGCCGTTCTTCCGCAGCGTGCTGTCGAACATGGCGATGGTGCTCGTCAAGTCCGATCTTGCCGTCGCCTCGCGCTACGCCGAGCTCGTGCCCGACCCTGCGCTGCGGCAGACGATATTCTCCCGTATTGCGACCGAGCACGAGCGCACCGTCCGCGCGTACTGCGCGATCACCGGCCGCACGCAGCTCCTCGAAGACAATCCCGCGCTCCTGCGCAGCATCCGCAACCGGTTCGCCTACCTCGACCCGCTCAACCACGTGCAGGTCGAGCTCCTGCGGCGCTATCGCGCCGGGCAGAACGACGAGCGGACGAAGCGGGCCATCCACCTCACGATCAACGGCCTTGCCGCCGGTCTGCGCAACAGCGGCTGACGGCAAATCCGGGGCAGGGCGACGTTATAATCGATCGTCGCAGATGGGCTTCACCCTCGCGCGACGCTTCGACGGTCCGCGATGCGCATCCTCATATCGAACGACGACGGCTATTTCGCGCCGGGCATCGAGCAGCTTGCCGGTGCGCTGCGCGCCCACGCGCGGGTCACGGTGGTGGCGCCCGAACGCGACCGCTCCGGAGCTTCCAATTCGCTCACGCTCGATCGCCCCTTGAGCGTGCGGCGCGCGCCCAACGGCTTCCTCTTCGTGAACGGCACGCCGACCGATTGCGTTCATCTCGCGGTCACCGGCCTGCTCGAGGAGTTGCCGGACATGGTGGTCTCGGGCATCAACCTCGGCGCCAACATGGGCGACGACACGATCTACTCGGGCACCGTGGCAGCGGCCACCGAGGGCTATCTGCTCGGCATTCCGTCGGTGGCGATCTCGCTCGCTTCGAAGACCGCTGCGCATTTCGAGACCGCGGCGCGGGTGGCCGTGGACATCGTGCAGCGGCATGCGCGCGCGCCGGCGGGAGCCTGGCTCCTCAACGTCAACGTGCCTGACATCCCGCTCGCCGAGCTCAAGGGCACGCGGGTGACGCGGCTCGGCCGCCGCCACAAGGCGGAGAGCACGATACCCACGAAGAGCCCGCGCGGCGAGACGATGTACTGGGTGGGGTCGGCAGGGGCGGTGGCGGATGCCGGCGAAGGCACCGACTTCCACGCCGTCGCCGAAGGGTATGTCTCGGTCACGCCGCTGCAGATCGACCTCACGCATCGTGACCTCATGGGCGGCGTGGCGGAGTGGCTCGATGGCTGACGTGGCGATGGCGCGTGCGCGCCGCCGGCACCGAACGGCATAGGAACCTGGAGACGGGCGATGGGGACGCTCGGCGGCAGCGAGAGGGAACGGCAGCGCACCGGCATCGGCATGACGTCGGCGCGCACGCGCGCGCGCATGGTCGCACGCCTGCGCGGCACCGGCATCGAGGACGCGGACCTGCGGGCTGCCCGCATCAGGGACGAGGTCGTGCTGGCCGCCATGAACGCGGTGCCGCGGCACGTGTTCGTGGACGAGGCGCTCGCCATCCGCGCGTACGACGACGTGCCGCTGCCCATCGGCCATGGACAGACGATCTCGCAGCCGTGGGTGGTGGCGCGCATGACCGAGCTCGCGCGCAACGGGCGCGCGCTCGGCGACGTGCTCGAGATCGGCACCGGTTGCGGCTACCAGACGGCCATCCTCGCCCACGTCGCGAGGCACGTCTTCAGCGTGGAGCGCATCGGCGCGCTCGTGGCCAAGGCCAGGCGCACGCTCACCTCGCTCAAGCTCGTCAACGTGTCGCTCAAGCATGGCGACGGCAGTCACGACTTGAAGGAGGAACTCGCCGTCGATGCGATCGTGATCACGGCCGGCGCCACGGTCGTGCCCACGGCGCTCCTGCGCTACCTCGTGCCCGGCGGCCGCATGGTGTTTCCGCTCGCGCGACCCGGCGACGAGCAGGGCGTGCAGCGCCTCACCGTGCTGGAGGCCACCCCCGCCGGCATCAGGGAGCAGACGCTCGATGCGGTAAGATTCGTGCCCTTGCTCTCCGGACTGGCGTGAACGATCGCGCGATGTCCTTGTCGATCCGTCGATGCCCGTCTCGTTGATCTCGCAATCCCCGATGCCGTCAGTGTCGATCCGCGCATGGCGCCCGATCGTGCTCGCGCTTGCCGTGCTCGTGGTCACCGGCTGCGCCTCGCAGCGGCGCGCGCCCGTCGAGGATCGCACCTCGCGGCCACCCCCTCCACCCGCGACCGCGGCGGTGCCGGCCCCGGGTGCGGACATGGGGCCGACCTACACCGTAAAGCGCGGCGACACGCTGTTCCAGATCGCGCTCGACTCCGGGCTCGACTATCGCGAGCTCGCCGCGTGGAACAACATCGACAACGTGAACCTGATTCGCGCGGGGCAGGTGCTGCGATTGACGGCGCCCGGCGAACCGGCACCGGTGGCCGCCGCCAGCGGAGTCGTCACCGCGCCGTTGCGCACGGCGCCGCCGGTCGTCGAATCGCGACCGGGCGCGCCCGCGGCGAGCGCGGCGGGGGCGCCCGCGACCGGACCCGCGAGCGGTGTCGCACAGGCGCGCAACACCGACACGCTGAAGGCGCAGCCCAAGGCGTTCAAGGAACCGTACTCCGAGCAGGCCCTGCGCGATGCTGCACGCCCGCCTCCGGTGCCCGTACAGGAGCCCGTGATTACCGCGTCGGCATCGCCTGCGCCGTCTTCGCCCGCGGCCCCTGCCGGAGGCGTTGCGGCGTCGACTGCACCGGGATCCGCCGCGTCGGGGTCGTCCGCGCCGGCGGCGGCGCCCAGGGCCGACACGCCGCCCGGCGTCGCCGGCGACGACGAGAATCTCGACTGGGTGTGGCCCGCCAAGGGCAAGATCGTGGGGACCTTTTCCGAGACAGCCAACCTGAAGGGCATCGACATCGCCGGCAGCGCGGGCCAGCCGGTGCTGGCGAGCGCGGCGGGCACCGTGGTGTACGCGGGCACCGGATTGCGCGGATACGGCAAGCTCATCATCGTCAAGCACAACAGGACCTACCTGTCCGCCTACGCGCACAATCGCGAGATCCTCGTCAAGGAGGGTGAGAAGGTGACCAAGGGGCAGAAGATCGCGGAGATGGGCAACACCGACGCATCGGAGGTGAAGCTGCACTTCGAGATCCGCCGCATGGGCAAGCCCATGGATCCAACCCGTTACCTTCCGCCTGCGTGACCCTCGCCACAGGCGAATGCGCGACCTGACGTGGACCCCCACGCTCCGCATCGCGACGACCTGCCGCCCGACGAGGCGGGCGCCGAGCCCGATCGCTTCTCCGCCGACCTGCCGCTCGAGGAGCCCGCAGCGGGGATCTCCGGCGACTTCGTCACCGATGTCACCCAGCTCTACCTCAACGATGTCGGCCAGCACGCGCTCCTGACCGCAGCCGAGGAACTTGCGCACGCCCGGGCGGTACGCGAGGGCAGCTTCGAGTCGCGCCAGATCATGATCGAGCGCAACCTGCGTCTCGTGGTGAGCATCGCGCGGCACTACACGAACCGCGGCGTCGCGCTGCCCGACCTCATCGAGGAGGGCAACCTCGGGCTGATCCACGCGCTCGAGAAGTTCGATCCGGAGCGAGGCTTCCGCTTCACCACCTACGCCACGTGGTGGATCCGGCAATCGATCGAGCGCGCGATCATGAACCAGTCGCGCACGATCCGTCTTCCGGCGCACGTGGTGAAGGAGCTGAACGTGGTGCTGCGCGCGTTGCGGCACCTCGAGACGCATGCCCCGCCCGGCGGCAAGGATCCCTCGCTCGAGGACGTCGCGCACCTGCTCGGCAAGCCGGTGGCCGACGTCGAGAAGCTCCTGCGCCACCAGGAGCACATGCTCTCGCTCGACGCACCCATCGATCGCGAGTCCGGGCTGACGGTGGCCGACGGCATCGCCGACGACGACGCGCGCGCCCCCGAGCTATTGCTGCATGACAGCGCGATCGAGGCGTCGGTCGCCGGTTGGCTCGCCGAGCTCAACCCGCGGCAGCGGCTCGTGATCGAACGCCGCTACGGATTGAACGGCTGCGAGGTGACCACGCTCGAGGAGCTGGCGGCGGAGATCGGCGTCACGCGCGAGCGCGTGCGGCAGATCCAGGGCGAGGCGCTGGGGAAGCTCAAGGGGAAGCTGGAGCGGCGAGGGTTCACGAAGGAGGCGTTGTTCTAGGCGTCTCATGGTCGCTTCGGGGCTTCTGCGTCACCGACGGCCTCGACACGACGGTCGCGACGACCTTTCGAGCGCGCATTGCGCGACTCGCAGCCGCGAGCCGGGTGACGCCGCGCTTCCTTTCTGTCCTGGCATTCCCGGTGACGGTCGCAGGCATCCTGGAGTCGCCATGCGTTCCGGTCGTGGCGGCCTTCACGCGTGCCGAACCCGTATCACCCGCTTCCCCAGGTTCTCGCCCCGATACAGCCCCGCGATCGCATCGGGCGCGGCCTCGAGCCCGTCGAGGATCTCCTCGCGATAGCGCAGCGTCCCTTCGCGCACCCACGTGGCGAGCCTCGCCACCGCTTCCTCGTAGCGGTGCTCGTAGTCCCATACCAGGAATCCCTGCATGCGCGCCGCCTTGTTGAGGAGGTGTCGCTCGATGCGCGGGCCGGTCGGCCACGGATCCCACGAGGCCACGGATGCCGTGCCGCAGACCACGATCCGTGCGTGCCGGGCGAGCTGCGCCGCGACGGCGTCGCTGATCGGGCCGCCGGTGTTGTCGAAGTACACGTCGACGCCGCCCGGGCATGCCGCGGCGAGTTGCCGGGCGAAGTCGGGGTCCCGATAGTCGAGCGCGACATCGAAGCCGAACACCTCGCGGCACAGCGCCACCTTCTGCGGGCCGCCGGCGATGCCCACGGTGCGGCACCCCGAGAGCCGGGCGATCTGGCCCACCGCGGAGCCCACGGCCCCGGCGGCGGTCGACACGACGACCGTCTCGCCGGGCCTGGGCTGCCCCGCTTCGAGGAGACCGAAGTAGGCGGTGACGCCGTTGAGGCCCAGCACGCCGAGCGACAGCGATAGCGGAAGGTCGGTCTCGCGCACCTTGCGGCGGATGCCGCTGCCATTGCTCACGGTATAGCTCTGCCAGCCGAGCATGCCCATCACGCGTTCGCCCACGGTGAACGCCGGATGCCGGCTCGCGACGATCTCGCCGGCAGCGAACGAGCGCATCACTTCGCCGATGGCCACGGGCTGCGAATAGTTCGCCGCCGCATTCACCCAGCCGCGCATCGCGGGGTCCACGGACAGGAAGTCGTTGCGGACGAGGAACTCGTCCGGCTGCAGATCCGGCACGTCGCGCTCGACGATCGCGAAGTGCTCCGCCTGCGGAATGCCGACGGGGCGCGACGCGAGGACGACCTGGCGATTGCGCCGGGAAGACTCCATCGGGATGCTCATGAGATCTCCCTCCGTGGCGACCCGCTCCAGGACCCGTTCGCTCCCGCGAGGGCCTTCGAGACGACCACGAGCGCCGCGATCATGTCGCCACCGTGCGCTTGCGCATCAGCGCCGCGCGCTTGCAACTGCACACGAGCTCGTCGCGCTGGTTGTAGCCGCGATGCGCGAAGGTGACGATGCCGGCGTCGCCGCGCGAACGGCTCTCGCGTGCCTCGACGACCTCGCTCTGCACGTGCACGGTATCGCCGTGGAAGAGGGGACGAGGGAAGCGCACCTCGTCCCAGCCGAGGTTGGCGATCGTGGTGCCGAGCGTGGTGTCCCCCACCGAGATGCCGACCACGAGGCCGAGCGTGAAGGCGCTGTTGACGATGCGCTGGCCGAACTCCGTCTGCGTGCGGCAGTACTCCTCGTCCAGGTGCAGCGCCGCGGGATTCATGGTGAGTGCGCTGAAGAAGACGTTGTCCGCTTCCGTGACGGTGCGGCGCAGGGCGTGATCGAACGTGCGTCCGACGGTGAGATCCTCGAACCAGAGGCCGGCCATGGTCGTTGCCTTTCGTCAGGCGAGAGAGAGGATGCGCTGCGCCTGCGTCAGATGCGGCTTGTCGAGCATCTTGCCGTCGAGCTGCACGGTGCCCGCTCCTCCGGCGGCGGCGAAGGCGGCGACGACGGCGCGCGCGTGCGCGAGCTCGGTCTCGTCGGGCATGTAGCCCCGGTTGATCGGCTCGACCTGGTCCGGGTGGATCGCGATCTTGCCGGTGAAGCCCGCGCGGCGCGAGAGACGGATCTCGTGGTCGAGGCGCTCGCGGTTGCGGAAGTCGGCGGTGAGCGTGTCGATCGCCTGCACCCCGGCGGCGTGGGCGCCGAGCAGGCAGGTGGAGCGCGCGAGGAGGTAGGTGAAATCGTACTCGCCGTTCTCCGCGCGATTGGTGCTCGCGCCCAAGGCGGTCGACAGATCCTCGGCGCCCCAGGTGAGGCCGGCGAGGCGTGGCGTCACGCCGCGGTAGGTGCCGGCGGCGAACATCGCCTGCGGCGTCTCGGTGGCCACGGGCAGGATCGCGATGCTGCCCGCGCCGACATCGTCGCGCGCTTCGAGCGCGGTGAGGTAGCGGTCGAGCAGCGCGAGGTCGGCGGCGCCCTCGATCTTGGGCAGCATGATGCCGTCGGGGGCGCCGCGCACGATGGCCACGAGATCGGGCAGCGACAGCGGCGTCGACAGCGGATTGATGCGCACCCAGAGCTGCTGCCGCGATCGGTCGCGATGGGCGAGCAGGAACTCCCGCACCATGTCGCGCGCGATGCCGATGCGCTCCACGGACACGGCGTCCTCGAGGTCGAGCACGAGCGCCGACGCGGGGAAGGTCTGCGCCTTGGCCATCTTCTTCTCGCTGTCGCCGGGAACGAAGAGGAACGACTTGAGGTTCTTGCGTGGGAGGGTCATGGTGGTGTCGGTGGGAAAGGATGCGGCGCGCACGCGGGCGGCAAGAGCCATCGGGCGCGCGAGAAGCTGCGGGGATCAGGATCCCGTGAAGCGTGGCTTGCGCTTCTCGAAGAAGGCTTGCACGCCCTCCCGGTGATCGTCGGTCAGGAGGGCCAGGCCCTGCGCCCACGCCTCGGCGTCGAGCAGGGTCTCGAGATCGGGTTGGTGCATGAGCCTGAACATCTTCTTGGCCATGCCGAGCGCGAACGTGGGCCCCTGCGCGAGCTCGTGCGCCGTTTGCAGGGCGACGGCGTCGAGTTCGTCGTCGGCCACCACGCGCGTCACCAGTCCGAGGGCGAGCGCCTCCTGCGCATCGATGCGCCGCCCCGTGTAGACCAGCTCCTTCGCGCGCATGGCGCCCAGGTGTTGGGTCAGGAACCATACGGCGCCACCGTCGGGAACGAGCCCCACGTTGCGAAACACTTGCGAGAACCGCGCGGTATCCGACGCGATCACCATGTCGCAGGCGAGCGCCATGCTCCAGCCGATGCCGGCCACCGCGCCGCGCACGGCAGCCACGACAGGCTTTTCGATGCTGGCGAGGTTGCGCACCATGCGGTGCGCGAGCTTGAGGAGTTCGCGACCCGACTTCGGCGTGAAATCGCCCATGCGCGACACGTCGCCGCTGGCACAGAACGCCTTGCCGGCCGCCTGCAGCAGCACGGTGCGCACGGCGGGGTCGCGCGCGGCCTGCTCGAAGCACGTGCCGAGCGCCTCGCGCATCTCCACGGTGAGCGCATTCAGGCGCTCCGGCCGGTCGAGCGTGATGACGCTCATGCCTTCATGAACGTCGCAGCGAACGCTGCCATGATCATGCCGAACGGCGCCGCGCGCATCTCCCTCCGCGGGGCGCGTGTCGTGGGATGGCCCTGCGGCACTCGCAGGGCTGCCCTTTGCGCTGGCGCGTTCCGGGGCTTGTTCGCTCCTGGGTCGGCCGGGGGGACTCACGCGGCGCTCCTCAGCCGCCCTTGATGCCGGCGGCTTTGATCACCGGCGCCCACTTGACGGTCTCGGCGGCGATGAATGCGGACGCGGCGTCCGGCGTAGTGGGGTCGACGTTGCCGAGACCCAGTTCCATGAACTTCGCCTGCACCTCGGGACTCGCGATCACGCTGTTGATCTCGCGATTGAGCCTGTCGACCACGGCGCGTGGCGTGCCCTTGGGCACGAGGATCGCGTTCCAGCCGTATCCCGCGAAACCCGGAATGCCGGCCTCGGCAACCGTGGGCACGTCGGGGATCGACGGCACGCGCTTGGGCGTGGTGACACCGAGGCCGACGAGCTGCCCGGACTTGAGATACGGCGCCGAACTCGACGCCTGGTTCACCATGTAGGCGATCTCGCCCGAGAGAAGGTCCTTCATCCCCGGCGCCTCGCCCTTGTACGGCACGTGCACGACGTCCACTCCGGCCTGCGTGTTGAAGTACTCGGCCCCGATGTGCAGGGTGGTGCCGGTGCCGGAGGAGCCGTAGTTGTACTTGCCGGGATTGGCCTTGAGCAGCGCGATGAACGACTGGAGGTCGCGCGCCGGAATCTTGGTCGGGTTGACCGTGACCATGAGCGGCGTGGTGTTGATGATCGCGACGGCGATGAAGTCGTCCGGCTTGTAGGGCAGTTTGCTGTAGACGGTGGGTGAGTAGCTGTGCGAGGCCGAAGCGAAGAGCAGCGTGTAGCCGTCGGGCGGTGCCGCGGCGACGACCGCGGTGCCGATCGTGGATCCTGCGCCGGCGCGATTGTCGACCACGACCTGCTGGCCCAGGCGATCGGACATCCCCTTGGCGACGATGCGGCCCACAGCGTCGGTGCCGCCTCCGGCGGAGAACGGCACGATCATCTTGATCGGGCGATCGGGATACGTGCCCTGTGCGGCCACGGGCAGGGCGGTCGCGACGGCGAGGCCCGCGAGCCCGGCGAGCAGGTTGCGGCGCAGTGGCGAGTGCTTCAAGGCTTCCTCCATTCATTCATGACGCGGGTCAACGGGTGACACATGGAAGGTGAGGTGATGGTCCGGACTTCGCTGCCGTGCGCGAGGCGGGCGGCACGAAGCGTCCCTACGACCCCGTGAACTCCGGCGGGCGCTTTTCCCGGAACGCCGTGGTCCCCTCGCGGACGTCGTTCGACGTTTGCAGCACGCGCAGCATCACCTGCTCGAGGCGCAGCCCGGTGGCGAGGTCGCAGTCACGGCTGCGCACGGCGAGCTCCTTGGCGGCCTGCACGCCGAGCGGCGCGTTGCGGGCGATCCGCTGCGCGAAGTCCATCGCGGTGGACATGAGCGCGTGCGGCTCCACCACGCGATTGACGAGGCCCCAGCGCAGCGCGGTCTGCGCGTCGACCGCGTCGCCGAGCAACAGGAGCTCCATCGCGATCGCGTGCGGCAATTGCTGCGCGATGCGCTGCGTGCCGCCGTTGGCGGGAAACACGCCGCGCTTGACTTCGGCGACCGAGAACGTGGCATGCGGCGCCGCGATGCGGATGTCGGTGGCGAGCAGCAACGTCATGCCGCCGCCCAGGCAGTAGCCGTTCACGGCGGCGACGACCGGCTTCCACACCTCCAGCCCGCGATTGAGGATCGGGGCCTTCTGCGTGAGCAGGAGTTCCTGCAGCGGTGGATTCGCGCCGACGAAGGACTTGAGATCGGCACCGGCGCTGAACGATTTCTCGCCCGCGCCCGTGACGATTGCCACGCGGATCGCGGGATCGTCGCGCACGCGAATCCACGCGTCGGACAGCGCCGCATAGTGCTCGGCGTCCATCGCGTTCATGCGCTCGGGACGATTGATGGTGATGGTGGCCACGTGGTCGTCGAGCGAGAAGTCGATGCTCATGGTCTTGTCTTCGCGATTGAAGGGCGCGGTGAGAGCGGGCCGGTCCGGTCCGATCCGGCGGCGCTCATTGCGGCTCGATGCCCGCGTCCTTGATGCTCTTGCCCCAGCTCACGAGCTGCGACTGGACGAACGCCGCCAGGTCCTCGGCCGTGCCGGGCGCGGGCTCCGCGGCGAAGCCCGCGATCTTCTCCTTCACCTCGGGCTTGGCCAGCGCCGCGCGCACCGCGGCGTTGAGCTTGTCGACGATCTCCTTGGGCGTGCCGGCGGGCGCGAACATCGCGACCCACGCGATGACCTCGAAGCCGGCGAGGCCCGAGGTCTCGGCAATCGCGGGCACGTCGGGCAGCAGCGCCATGCGCCTGGCGCTCGACGCTCCGAGCGCCTTCAGGCGTCCGTCCTTCACGAAGCCCTGTGCGGACGCCATGTCGGCCACCGAATAGGTGATCTGGCCCGATAGCAGGTCGGTGATCGCCTGCGGCGTGCTCTTGTAGGGCACGGTGATGACATTGATGCCGGTCTGCTTGGCAAAGGAGGCGCCCACCACCTGGCCGATGCTGTTGCCGTATCCGAAGGAGACCTTGCCGGGATTGGCCTTGGCGTAGGCGACGAGATCCGCGAGATTGCCGAAGTTCGACTTCGCGTTGGTGACGATGATCACCGGGATGTGCATGATGTTCGCCACCGGCGCGAAGTCCTTCACCGGGTCGTAGGGGAGCTTCTTGAAGAGAAACGGATTCGCCGCGTGCGACGTGTTCGTGGTGATGAAGAGCGTGTAGCCATCGGGCGGCGCGTGGGCGACGATCTCGGCGCCGATCTGTGCCGACGCGCCCGGCTTGTTGTCGACGATGAACGCCTGGCCGAACGTATTGCGGAGTTCGTCGGCGATGATGCGCGCCATGATGTCGGTGGCGCTGCCTGCCGCGAACGGCACCACGACGCGCACCGGCTTGGTGGGCCAGGCTTGCCCGAGGGCAGGGCCGGTGGTCGCGAGAGCGAGCGCCATATATGCGGCGCCGAACCATTGCTTGAGCATTGCGATACCTCCTTCGATGGCGTGTTCGCGGCGTCTGGCGTGGACGCCCGTCTGGTTCACGCGGCTGTGGTGGATTGCGACGGCAGGCGCCTCGACGGACCCTCAGTCGAGCGTCAGCGGCGCGTGCGGGAAGCTGCGCATCTGCGAGGTCAGCGCGGCCAGGTGCCGCGCCATGCGCCGATGCGCGGCCTCGGCGTCGCGATCGGCGATCGCCGCCAGGATCCGGCGATGCGCCTTGATGACGACGGTGCGCACGTCGGGCGTGGCGAAGTCCTGGATCGCCGACGCCTTGTAGACCATGCTGGAGATCGCGACCATGAAGGCGCGCAGGAGCTCGTTGTGGCTGGCCGTGGCGATCGCGCAGTGCCACTTCACGTTCTCCGCGAGATAGCGCGGCACGTCGTCGAAGGCTTCCTCGACGCCGCGCGTGCGCTCCTCCAGTTCGCGCAGCTCGTCGGCGGTGCGATTGCGCGCGGCGAGCGCGGCGAGCGAGGGCTCGAGCGTCTCGCGCGTCTGCAGGAGGTCGATGAGCGTGATGCCACGCCCGTGCACGAAGAGGCTCACGTACTTGGCGAGCGATTCGTCGTCGGGCTGGCAGGCAACCGAGCCGCCCGAGCGTCCCGGACGCGTGACCACCAGCCCCTCGGCTTCGAGCAGGCGCAGCGCCTCGCGCACCGATCCCCGCGACAGGCCGGTCTGGCTCACGAGGTCGCGCTCGGCCGGCAGCAGGGAACCGGGGGTGAGGACGCCCTTCAGGATGTGCCGGCGGAGCTGATCGGCCAGCACGTCCGACGACTTCGGGACCCGGATGGGTTCGAGCGAGAGGGCCGGCAGCGGCGAAGGGGTGTCGTCGGGCATGGGCTCGTGGTGGCGGGCGAAACGCGCAGCGAAGGCAACGACGGAGCGATCGCGGCGCTTTACATGGGCGCACCGTAGCAAGTATTATCGGACAAGTCAATGGTTAGACCAAAAAGATCGGATCGATACCCGCCGGACCAATGCCGCTCGACCAAGTGGCCATCGCAAGATGTCGGGCCAATCTGGCCCGGCCCCAAAGGAGGAGCGTGGAATGACGCCGTTGCGAGGGTGCAAGGTGCTGGATCTCACCAAGGTGCTGGCGGGCCCGTTGTGCGCGCAGTACCTGGGTGACTTCGGTGCGGACGTGATCAAGCTCGAGCCCACGGGGCACGGCGACGACACGCGCCAGTGGCCGCCGTTTCGCGGCGACGACGGCACGGTGTTCCTCGCTGCCAACCGCAACAAGCGCAGCATCGCCGTGGACATGAAGACGGCGGGGGGACGCGAGGTGGCGCGGCGCCTGGCGCTCGCCTCCGACGTGGTGCTGGAATCCTTCGGCCCGGGGGTCGCCGCGCGGCTCGGCGTCGACTACGCATCGCTTTCCGCGGACAACCCGCGGCTCGTCCATTGCAGCATCAGCGGCTTCGGACGACGCGGCCCGCTGGCCGCCGGCAAGGGCTACGACGTGATCCTGCAGGCGTACAGCGGCATGATGTCCATCACGGGGGAGGAGGGCGGCGGTCCGTCACGCAGCCCGTTCTCGCCGGTGGACCAGACGACCGGCATCCACGCGCTGTGCGGTGTCCTCGCGGCGCTGCTCGAGCGCGACCGCACGGGCAAGGGCACGCTGGTGGAGGTGTCGCTGTACGAGACGGCGCTCGCCTTTCTCGCATACTTCTACCAGGGCTACTGGGAGCGCGGCACGCAGCCCGCCAAGTGTGGCTCCGGTCACGAGTCGCTTTGCCCCTACCAGGCGTTCGAGACCGCCGACGAGCCGCTGCTGCTCGGCGTCGCCAACGACAGCCTGTGGCAGAAGTTCTGCGCGGTAGCCGGGATCGCGGAGATCGCCGGCGACCCGCGCTTCGCCACCAACGCGGCCCGGGTGGCGCATCGCCCCGAAACCGTGGGTCGCGTGCAGGAGGCGTTGCGCGCGAAGGGGCGCGCCGCGTGGATGGCGGCGCTCGATGCCGCGGGCATCCCGTGCGCCCCCATCAACGACTTCGCGAGCGTGCTCGGACATCCGCACACGGCCGCCACCGGCATGATCAGCGAACTCGCGCACCCCGCCTACGGTCCGGTGAAGACGGTCGGCCAGCCGATCGTGTTCGACGGCATCCGCAACGAGCCCGTGCTGCCGCCGCCACTGCTCGGCCAGCATACCGACGAGATCCTGCGCGAGATGGGCTACGACGACGCTGCCGTCGCGCAGCTTTACGCCGAGCGCGCCGTGCGCGGCCGCGACCACCCGGGAGCCACGCGATGAACTTCGCCTTCACCGACGAGCAGATCGCCATTCGCGAGGCCGTCGCGCGCACTTGCGCCGATTTCGGCGACGACTACTGGCTCGCCAGGGATCGCGAAGGCAGCTTTGCTCACGACTTCCACGCCGCGCTGGCGAAGGCGGGGTGGCTCGGCGTGGCGATGCCGGCCGACGCCGGTGGCGCGGGCCTCGGCATCACCGAAGCGGCGATCGTGATGCAGACCGTCGCGGCCTCCGGGGGCGGCATCGCGGCGGCGTCGTCGGTGCACATGAACATCTTCGGACTGCATCCTGTGGTGGTATTCGGCACGCCCGAGCAGCAGCGGCGCTGGCTGCCGCCGCTCATCGCGGGTGAGGAGAAGGCGTGCTTCGGCGTGACCGAGCCCAACACCGGTCTCAACACGCTCAAGCTCAAGACGCGCGCCGTGCGGCAGGGCGACCACTATGTCGTGAGCGGACAGAAGATCTGGATCTCCACCGCGCAGGTCGCGCACAAGATCCTGCTGCTCGCGCGCACGACGCCGATCGAGGAGGTGCGGGAGCCGCGCGGCGGGCTGTCCCTCTTCTATACCGATCTCGACCGCGCGCGCATCGAGGTGCGCGAGATCGAGAAGCTCGGGCGCAAGGCGGTCGACTCGAACCAGCTCTTCATCGACGACCTCGTGGTGCCGGTGGCCGACCGCATCGGCGAGGAAGGCAAGGGCTTCGACTACATCCTCCACGGCATGAATCCCGAGCGGATCCTGCTCGCCGCCGAGGCGATCGGCCTCGGCCGGGCCGCGCTGCAGCGTGCCGCGCGTTACGCGAAGGAGCGCGTGGTGTTCGACCGGCCCATCGGCATGAACCAGGGCATCCAGCATCCGCTCGCGCAGCGCTGGATGGAGCTGGAAGCGGCGGACCTCACGATGCTGCGCGCCGCCTGGCTCTACGACCAGGGCAGGTCCTGCGGCGCGGAAGCCAACGCCGCGAAGTACCTCGGCGCCGAAGCCGGCTACCGCGCCTGCGAGACGGCCGTGCTCACCCACGGCGGGATGGGCTATGCCAAGGAGTATCACGTGGAGCGCTACTTCCGCGAGTCGATGCTGCCGCGCATCGCGCCGGTGAGCCCGCAGCTCATCTTCTGCTTCATCGCCGAGAAGGTGCTGGGGCTCCCCAAGTCCTATTGAGGTACGACGGCGATGACGGCGACCTCCATGACGCTCACACCCCAGTGGACGCCCACGCCCGAGCGCATCGAGCGTGCCCGCATCACCGCGTACCTGCGCTGGCTCGCGCGCGAACGCGGCCTCACGTTCGCGACGTACGACGAGCTCTGGCAGTGGTCCACCTCCCTGCCCGGCGACTTCTGGCGCACGATCATCGACCACTTCGCGATTGCCCACGACGGCGACACCGCGCGCGCGCTCGATCCTGCGACGATGCCCGGCGCGCAGTGGTTCCCGGATGTGCGCCTCAACTACGTGGAGCAGGTGTTCCGGCACGCCACGCCGCGGCGCCCCGCGCTCGTGACGGCGCGGGAGGACGAAGCCCCAGGCGAGCTCTCGTGGGCCGACCTCGAACGCCAGGTCGCCGCGCTGGCGGCCAGCCTGCGCGCTCACGGCGTGGCGCGCGGCGATCGCGTCGCGGCGTACCTGCCCAACGGCGCCGAGGCCGTGGTGGCCTTCCTTGCCACCGCGAGCGTGGGCGCCATCTGGTCGCTGTGCTCGCCCGACATGGGCGCTGCGAGCGTGGTCGACCGCTTCCGCCAGATCGAGCCCACGGTGCTCGTTGCCGCCACCGGCTATCGCTACGGCGGCAAGGCATTCGACCGCAGCGACGTCGTGGCCGACATCGAGCGTGCGCTCGCGGGATCGCTGCGGCTCGTGATCGACGTGGCGCCGCGCATTGCCGCATCGTCCACCGTCCCGCGGCTCGCCTGGGCCGAGGCATGCGCGGGTCACGCGAAGCTCGCCATCGAGCGCGTGCCGTTCGGCCATCCGCTGTGGATCGTCTATTCGTCGGGCACCACGGGGAGTCCCAAGCCGATCGTGCATGGCCACGGCGGCATCGTGCTGGAGCACGTGAAGGTCATGGCCCTGCACAACGATCTCGGCCCGGAAGACCGCTACCACTGGTACTCCACGACCGGCTGGATCATGTGGAACTGCCAGATGGGAGGCCTCCTCGTGGGCGCCACGATCCTGCTCTACGACGGCAACCCCGCCTGGCCGGACGCCGGCGCCCTGTGGCGCTTCGCCCGCGACGCTCGCGCGACCTTCGTCGGCACCGGCGCCGCCTTCCATCACGCGTGCATGAAGGCGCAGGTCGACCTGCGCGGCATGCGGCCCGCCGGACTGCGCACCGTCGGCTCCACCGGTTCGCCGCTGTCGCTCGACGGCTATGCGTGGCTGCAGCGCGAGCTGGGCGACGACTGCTTCGTCAATCCCATCTCCGGCGGCACCGATCTCGCGAGCGCCTTCGTCGGCGGCAACGTCACGCTGCCTGTCTACGCGGGCGAGATGCAGGGATGCTGCCTCGGCGCGGCGGTGCAGGCGTGGTCCGCAGCCGGCACGCCGGTGGTGGGGGAGGTTGGTGAACTCGTCTGCACGCAGCCCATGCCGTCGATGCCGCTCTTCTTCTGGAACGACCCCGGCGGCGTACGCTATCGCGACAGCTACTTCGACCTGTATCCGGGCGTGTGGCGGCACGGCGACTGGCTCGAGATCACCGAACGCGGCGGCGCGATCATCTACGGCCGCTCCGACGCCACGATCAATCGCGGCGGCGTGCGCATGGGCACCGCCGAGCTCTACGGCGCCGTGGAGGCGCTGCCGGAGGTCCAGGACAGCATGGCGATCGACCTCGAGTACCTCGGCCGGCCGTCGTTCATGGCGCTCTTCGTGGTCCTGCGCGAAGGTGTCGCGCTGGATGCGGCGCTGGAGGCGCGCATCGTGGGCGCGATCCGCGCCGCGCTCTCACCGCGGCACGTGCCGAATGCCATCGTGCCGGTGCAGGCGATCCCGCGCACGCTCACCGGCAAGAAGCTCGAGGTGCCGGTCAAGCGCCTGCTGCTCGGCGAGCCGCTCGCCAAGGTGGTCAATCCGGATGCGGTGGCCAATCCGGAGTGCCTCGCGTGGTACGAGGGGTATGCGGCGGCGCGGGCGGCGGCGCCCCATGCAAGTCGGGCATAGGCTGGTATCGGCGTTGCCGGGGACGGTTACAGCGGATCGGCGTATCGCTGGTCGATCAACTTCTGCAGGCTCTCGGACTTGTCCACCGTCCACCCATTGGGCGGCACCACGGCTGCCCAGGCGGCAACGATGTCGGGTGCGTAATTGTGGCCGTGCCCGTTGGGGGTGTGGTTGGAAAAGTACTGGTCCAGCGAAATCTGCAGGAATGTGATGACCGGAAACCAGCGCAGACTGTCCGATACCCCCTCACCCTTGGGTTCGCGCAGCCAGTCCGGCTTGTGCCACATGAGATCCGGCGACCACCAGCAAATGGGATCGGTCGGATACTGCAGGTACAACACGCGCGGGCCTCGCAAGTCGCCCAGCATCCGATGCAGGTCCTGACGATCGTTGGCAAAGCGTACGATCCGCCCGCCTCGATAGATCGGCTTGATCTCCAGGCTGCCGGGGTCGCGGTTGCGCGTGAAGTTGCGCCAGGGCTGGCTGAAACCGGGCGTGCCGAGGAAGAGTGCACCATCGGAGCGCATGGCGAAGTCTGCGGCGCTGCTGAAGGCAGCCTGTCCCCCGAACGAACCCAAACTCAACCCCTGCACGATCAGGGTGGGACGCCGTTCCTTCGGCATCTGCTCCCAGCGATCGAACACGGCATCGAACAGCGCGCGGCCACTGTCGGTGGCCTCCGTGCGAGACGCCATCAGCGCCAGGGCACTCGGAAGATAGGAATACTGGATCGTGACGTGCGCGGTGTCGCCATCGTGCATGTACTCGATGGCGGCGGCGCTGGCCGGTTCGATCCAGCCGGAGCCGGTGGTGGTCGAGACGATGAGCACCTTGCGCTCGAACGCACCGGTTCGCATGAGCTCCTTGACGGCAAGCTCGGCGCGGGCTGCGGGTGACGGCGCTTGCTGCCCGCTGACATAGACGCGAATGGGTTCCAGGGCCGCCTGCCGGGTGTAGTCGTGAATGTCCTTGGCGGTGGGCCCCGAGCCGACGAAGCTTCGCCCATGCCGACCCAGCGTATCCCAATCGACCAGGGACTCCGGACCCCCCGACCGCAGGGGCGATGTCGGCTTTTCCACACCGGCGTTGGTGCGCAGATTGATGGCGGCGTACGTGGCGTTGAGTCGCGCCTTGACGGTACTGACTATGGCGCCATCGACGATGGCGACGACGATGACCGTCGCGATGATCAGGCTCAGAAGCAGACCCAGGCGCCTGGGCACGATCCTGAACCTGGACATTCTCGTGCTCGTCACACGAAACAGTTTGCGAACCGCGCGCGCCAGGATCAGCACCAGCGTCGCCAGGACGACGAAATAGACGAGGATGCCGAGCACCTCGATACCGTCGATGGGCTCCATGCCGATCAACTGTCTTACCTTGTTTTGCCACACCTGCGCGAGGCTGATGCCAGCGACGAAGACCACCGCAGCCGCGATGTAGAGCAGCGCGCCGGGGGTATGCCTCGCACTTTCCGGTGGGGGCCTGTCCACCGTCCAGTAGTACAGGTTGTATATGGCGACACCGACTCCGTAGCCAAGCATGAAGCCGCTGGCGGCAAGCACGCCGATGAACAGGGGCGGGCGCGGCAGGAGCGAAGGCGTCATCGCGGCAGCGAATCCGAGCAAGCCCACGAGGACACCCACGTAATTGAGGCTGTACGCCTTCTGCAGCCACACCGCCAGTTTCTTCATGGTCGTAAGGATCCGATCAAGCCATCGACGATGCAGCCGTGACCGTGGAGAAGAGCAGGCGCTACCGCGCACCCTTCCCGACGCGACCTACCTCGCCCTCCGCAGTGCCGCCGGCGCCGGCAATACGTCGATCGCACGTTTCAGCGTGGCGACCAGTGCCGTGCGCTCGCGTGACGCGCTCACGTTGCCGTAGCGCAGTGCCGCGAACGACTCCCCGATCGCGGCGAAGGCGATCGCGAACTGCGGCCAGCGCGCGGCGGCACGGGAAGTGAACGCGATCGGGCCTTCGTGCGGCTGCCGCGGCAGGCCGGCGCGCGCGATGCGGCGGTTGAGATCGTGCCACAACACGAGCGCGCGCTCCTGCTTGCGGCGCTTCCACATGAGCCAGCCCACGACCAGCGCGGCCCATGCGCCCACGAGCCCCGCGATGAGCGCGACCGCCTGCCAGGGTGCGAACTGGTCGAGACTCCAGTCGCGCCACAGCGTGCGCTGGCGCTCGCGATTGAAGCCGATCACGGTGCGCCGCCAGTCGTAGTTGAAGGCATCCCACGCGAGTTGCACCTGGGTGAGCCAGGTGACGTCGAGCCGGGCGAGGAAGGGCAGCGGCTCGCCGGCCCGCAGGGCGCCGCCCAGCCCGACCTCGACCCGCGATGGGGCGACGGCGGCGGTGGGGTCGAAGCGCGTCCACCGGCCGTCGAGCAAGGCTTCGGCCCAGGCGTGCGCATCCGATTGGCGCACGATCATGTAGTCGCGGTTGGTCGTTCCGCCCTGGTAGCCCGTCACCACCCGCGCCGGTATGCCCGCAGCCCGCAGGATCAGCACGAACGCGCTCGCGTAGTGCTCGCAGAACCCGCGACGTTCCTCGAACAGGAAGCGATCCACGGGGTCGCGCTCGTAGAACGGCGGGGCGAGCGTGTAGACGAAGTTCTCCCGGTTGAACTTCTCGAGGATCGCCTGCACGAAGGTGCGATCGTCGGGGATTCGTGCGCGGAGTTCGTGGGCGAAGGCGATGGTGCGCGCATTGCCTTCGCCGATGCCGAGGTTCAGGCGACCTTCGCCGGGCGAGGCTGCGGGGAACGATTGCGTGAGGAGCGAGCGCTGCGTGTAGCGCACCGCCTGCGTCACGGGCACGGTCATGAGCACCTGCTGATCGCGGGTGACGCGGGCGCGCACGTCGCGGAGGGATTCGGCACCGGACTGCAGAACGGGCGGCCCGGCGGGAAGCTCGAGCGCGAAGAGCGAGCGCCGCTCGTTGGGCTCGAGCGTGACGGTATAGGTGGCCGGCACGCCCTCGATCGCGGGCCCGGCTGTGGCTGCGCCGACGGGAAAGCCCGACCAGGTGCGGCCGTCGAAGCGGGAGAACACGGGGCCGCGCCAGTAGCGGTCGCGCGGCGGCGGTGCGGGGCCGTCGAACTCCACGCGGAACGCCACCTCGTCGGAGAGCGAGAGCTCGCTGATCTGTCCGGGCGACATCGAGTCGGAGAGGCCCGAGCGCGCCGTCCAGTCGGTCGGAAGGCCCCACAACGGCTGCGCGAGGCGCGGAAAGAACACGAAGAGCAGGAACGCGATCGGCAGGCCCTGCACGATCATGACGACGCTGCGGCGCAGTGCGGCGCGCGGACGGAACGCGCTGGCGTCGTCGAGGCGTCCGATCGCGAGGACGTCGAGCGCCACGCCCACCAGCACGACCGCGGGCAGCGCCGCCAGCGCCGCCAGGAACGACTGGCTGTAGAAGAACGGGGTCATCAGCAGGAAGCAGGCAAGGCACACGAGCAGCGAGCCGTCGCGCGCCGAGCGCGTCTCGAGATACTTGATCGCCACCAGGATGTACAGGAATGCCACCGACGGATCGCGGCCGAGGAGGTAGCCGAACGATTGCCGCACCGCGATCGCGGCAGCGACGCCGAAGATCACGAGCGCCCACGACGGGATGCGCGCAGGCGGCGCCTGTGGCCGCCACGGATCGTCGCGCAGCAGCGCGATGCGCACGAGCACCAGCGCGGGGCCCGCGATCGCCACCCAGATGGGCAGGTGCGGGGCCTGCGGCAACTGCGCCGCCACCAGCAGTGCGCCGACCCAGCGCAGCTCCCGCCGGCCGAGCACCCGCGTGGTGGGTCCGGCCGGGGCCCTGATCCAGCGCGGCCAGGGGAGCGCCGGGGTGTGCATCGTCATCCGGGTCAGCGCTCCGCGTAGAGCGCGAGCGCGGTGAGCGCGGCCAGCCGATGCTCGCGGCTCTGCCGGGGCGGCAGGTACGTGCCGGGAATCGCGAGCGAGAAGGGACGCGCTGCGCGTTCGGCGCCCAGCGTCCATGCGGTGAGCCGCGAGAGCTTCGCTTCCACCGTCATGGCAGGGGGAAGCGCATCCCACGAGAGCGCTGCCGGTCCGCCTCCACCGGCGCCGTCGAATTCCTTGCTGAACCAGCCCGCGCCGCGCGCCACCGCCTTCCACGCCACGCGTTGCGGCGGATCGCCGCGCTGGAATTCGCGCAGACCGGCGAGGTCGGCGTCGTCGCTCGCTCCGTGCGCGAGCGCGTCGTGTCCGGCGTGCCCGGCGGGCAGCGGGGGCGGATTGATCTCGGCGGCGGGGAACACGAGGCCCGACAGCGGAAAGTGCACGTAGGCCCAGGTGCGCCACAAGCCGAGCGGAAACGGCGACGACAGCGTCACGCGCCCGAGCGCCTGACGTCCGCGGGCGCGGGCCGGCACGGCGAGCGCGATCGTGAGCGCGGTGCCCGCCGCGATGTTGCCACCCGCTTTCGCGGTTGCGCTCTCGATGGTGATGTCGTGGCGCGCGACGGCGCCGGCATGCAGGGCGAGCGTGAAGTCGAGCGTGCCGCCGGCGAACGCTTCACCGGCTGCGAGCGGGGCGATCTTCAGCCCGGCGAGGTTGCGGAACGCGTGCAGTTGGGCGGCGGCCACGAGTCCGGCGAGGACGAACGTCACGCCGAGCCCGAGCGCGAGCGAGTAGTTGAGCGAGCCCAGGAGCATCATCGCGAGCGTGGCGATGAGCGCCCACCCGCGCCGCGTCGGAAGAAGATAGATGCGCGAGTGCCGCAGGACGACCGGCGTGAGGTCGGACGCCGCCTTGCGGAAGAAGCGCGTCCGCCACCGCGCGAACCACGACGCGCGTGCCGTCGGCGAGAGGGTTGCCGCGTCCATCGGCGCCTCGCGCGTCGCCTCAGGGAAGCGGCAGGGCGCGCAGCAGCGCGTGCGCCTGCGCGGCGCCCGCGCGCGTGCCTCCCGCGAGGCGGTGCCCCGCCACCGACGGGAACACGGCCTGCACGTCCTCCGGCAGGGCCATCGGTCGCGCGGCGATGAGAGCATGCGCGCGCGCCGCGTTGAGCAGCATGAGCCCGGCACGCGGCGACAGCCCGCGCCGGGCAGCGGCATCGCCGCTGCCGCCGCCGAGATGCCCGCGCGACGCCGCGAGGAGGGCCTGCACGTAGTCGAGGAGCGCTGGCGCCACATGAATGTCGACGACCTCGCGTTGCCAGTCGGCGAGCGTGGGGGCGTCGGCGAGCGGCGGGAGTTCGCCGATGTGCATGCGCCGGTCGCCGCCGGCCAGGAGCTCGCGCTCGGCCGCGGGGTCGGGATAGCCGAGTTCGATGGCCATGAGGAAGCGATCGAGCTGCGATTCGGGCAGCGGATAGGCGCCGATCTGTTCGATCGGATTCTGCGTGGCGATCACGAAGAAGGGGTCGGGCAGCTTGCGGGTCTGGCCATCGAGGGAGACCTGGCGCTCCTCCATGGCTTCCAGCAGCGCGCTCTGCGTCTTCGGCGGTGCGCGGTTGATCTCGTCGGCCAGGACCACCGAGCTGAAGATGGGTCCGGGGTGGAAGCGGAACGACTGGTTGCGCTCGTCGTAGATCGACACGCCGAGGACGTCGGCCGGCAGGAGGTCGCTCGTGAACTGGATGCGCGAGTACTTGAGGCCGAGGGTTGCGGCGAGTGCCTGCGCGAGCGTCGACTTCCCCACGCCGGGGATGTCCTCGATGAGCAGATGACCGCGCGCGAGCAGGCAGGCGAGCGCGAGGCGCAGCGGTTCGTCCTTGCCGACCACGATGCGGCCGAGCTGGGACAGGATCTGTCCCAGGCGGGCGGCGGTGGGGGTGCGCGGCTCGGAGGCGGGGCGTAGGGACATGTCGATGGGCAGAGAGTGGCAGGCGGAGCGTTGGTGCAGGGCGTTCGCGGGCGGCAGGGTGGCCGTTCATGCGCCGGCCGGGCGCACGGTACGCAGACGGGTGGCGCGACGGGAAGGCAAGCAAGAACCCGACCATCGTCACTGTAACGGGCGCCCCTCGCCTCGTCACGTCCGGCAGGCGCGGGGTACACTCCGCCTGGCGGACCGCCAACCTCTCCACATCCGCGGCCACCATGCCCGTCGCCTACATTACCCATCCTTCCTGCGCCCTGCACGAGATGGGGGATTACCACCCCGAGTGTCCGGAACGCCTCGACGCGGTCAACGACCGGCTGATCGCCTCCGGGCTCGATGCCTATCTCCTGCATCGCACGGCCACGCCGGCCACGCGCGCGCAGATCGCCCGCGTGCACGGCAACGCCTACATCGACTCGATCGAGGCGGCGAGCCCCGAGGAGGGCTTGCACTACATCGATCCCGACACGGCCATGAATCCGCACTCGCTGGACGCCGCGACGCATGCCGCCGGCGCCGTCGTGATGGGCGTGGACATGGTGATGGCTGGCGAGTGCGCAACGGCATTCTGCAACGTGCGTCCGCCGGGACACCACGCCGAGCGGCGTCGCGCGATGGGCTTTTGCCTCTTCAACAGCGTGGCGGTCGGCGCCGCGCATGCGCTGGCCGAGCACGGCCTGTCGCGCGTGGCCATCGTCGATTTCGACGTCCACCACGGCAACGGCACCGAGGACATCTTCCAGGGTGATCCGCGCGTGCTGATGGTCGGATCGTTCCAGCATCCGCTGTATCCGTATTGCGGCTTCGAGGATCCGGCGCCCAACATGGTCAACGTGCCTCTGCCGGCGGGGGCGGGCAGCGACGAGTTCCGCGCGGCGGTCGTCAACCGCTGGCTGCCCGCGCTGGAAAAGCTCAAGCCGCAGCTCATCCTCATCTCCGCAGGGTTCGACGCGCATCGCGAGGATCCGCTCGCCGGGCTCAATTTCACCGAGGCGGACTACGCCTGGGTCACGCGAGCGCTCATGGACGTCGCTGCACGGCATGCGCAACGGCGGATCGTGTCGTCGCTCGAGGGTGGCTACTCGCTGTCGGCGCTCGGCCGCAGCGCCGCGGAGCACGTCCGCGCGCTGGTGGAGGGATGAACATGCGCGCCCTCGCGCGCGGTCTCGCCCTGATGCTGGCATGCGCGTTCGTCGCGCTTGCGGGCGCGGCGCACGCGGCGGATGCGGTCGTCGGCAAGGTGCTCGCGGTGCGCGGCGAGGTCGTGGCGGAGGCGGGGCGCGAGCGCGTCCGCCTCACCGTCGACATGCAGGTTCGCGCCACGTTCGTGATCGTGGCCGCGAACGGCAAGGCCAAGATCGAACTGGTCGACGGCAGCATCGTGTCGGTAGGCGAGAACAGCCGCGTGCGCATCGCCGACGTGGCCACGCGCACGGCGCCTGCCACCCGCGTGGAGCTCCTCTCCGGTGCGCTGCGCCTGCTCGTGGTGAAGGCCACGCCGGGCGCCCGCTTCGAGGTCGAGACCGAGACCGCCATCGCTGCGGTGCGCGGCACCGACTGGGCCATCGAAGCCACGCCCGACAACACCGGGGTGGTGGTGCTCTCGGGTAGCGTGGAAGTACGCAGCCGCGATGCGGCGGTGGCCGGCGCCGTGCTCCTCGACCAGCCGGAGACGGGCACCGACGTGCGTCGCGGCAGCTCGCCCACGCCGCCGGCGCAATGGGGCGCGCCGCGACGTTCCGCCTTGCTCGCGCGCACCTCCCTGCCCTGACGGGACGCTGCCAGGCATCATGCCGCCCGGCCGCCTGCGCGACCTCGCGCTCTGCGGCATCGCGCTCGCGGTGATGGCGGTGTTCGCCGCGCTGCAGTTCCGCTCGCTCGACATCCCGTGGCTGCGCCGACTCGAGCTCGCCGTGCTCGACCTGGAGATCCGCGTCCGCGGGCCATTGCCGCCCGGCCACGAGGTCGTGCTCGTGATGATCGACGACCGCAGCGTCGACATGCTGGGGAGCTGGCCGCCTCCGCGCGCGAAGCTCGCGGAGGCGGTCGCCCTCCTCGCTGCCGCGAAGGCGCGGGTGATCGGCATCGACGTGCTTTTCGCGGCGAGCCCCGCCGGCCAGAGGGGAGCGATCGAGGGGGATGCGGCGCTTGCCGCGGCCATCGCCGCCGCCGGCAACGTGGTCGTTCCGTTCACGTTTCGCTTCGCCGGGCCCGCGCGCGAGTCGCGAGGCGACTTCGTCGGACAGCATGCCTATGCGAAGCTGCGCAAGAGCCAGGGCTTCGGTGGGCTCGCACTCGAGCCCACCGATGTCGTGCTGCCGGTGCCGGACGCGGTCGGCAGCGCCGATCTCGGACACATGCTGATCGCCTTCGACGTCGATGGCGCGCCGCGCTACGACTATCCCGTCATCGAATTCGACCTCGACTACTACCCGTCGATGGCCGTGCGCATCGCGCAGCGCTACCTCGGCGTGCCGTGGAGCGATGTCGAGGTGGATCTCGGACGCGGCATCGCCATCGGCGATCGCTTCGTGCCCACCGACGCGCAAATGCGCATGCTCGTCAACTATCGCGGCGCCGCGCGCAGCTACGAGACCATCCCGCTGTGGCAGGTGCTCGAAGGACAGGTGACGGCCGACGTGTTCCGCGATCGCATCGTGCTGATCGGCGCCGATGCGCTCGGCACCCGCGATACCTTCCCGTCGCCGTTCACCGCCGTGATGCCCGGGGTCGAGCGCCTGGCCACGGTGGTCGATGCGATCCTGCACGGACGCCATCTCGCGCGTCCGGCGTCGGCGTGGTGGCTGGAAGTGGGCGCCATGCTGCTCACGGCCGTCGTGATGGGACTGGCGGTGTCGCGCCTGCCGCTGTCGGCGGCGGCGCTGGTCACGCTCGGGATCGTGGCGGCCTTCGCGATCGTGGCGCAGGCGGCGCTGTCGCGGCACGGCACGTGGCACGCCGTCGCGCTGCCCATCGTCGCGGTGGGCCTCACGTTCGTGGCGCTATCGCTGTATCGCTACGGACTGCTCGACCGCGAGCGGCGGCACCTGCGCCGCTCGTTCGGCCGCTACCTCGCCCCCGCGATGGTCGAGCGCCTCGCGAGCCGGCAGAAGCTGCCGGAACTGGGCGGCGAGCAGCGCGAGCTCACGATCCTCTTCTGCGACCTGCGTGGCTTTACGGCGTTGTCCGAGCGCCTGTCGCCGGCCGCGCTCACGCAGGTCGTGAACGAGTTCCTGACGCTCGCGAGCGAGGCCATCATGGCCGAAGGCGGTACCGTCGACAAATACGTGGGCGACGCGATCATGGCGTTCTTCAACGCACCGCTCGACCAGCGCGACCATGCGGCGCGAGCGTGCCGCGCGGCGCTCGCCATCGTCGCGCGGGTGGAGGCGCGCAACCGGGCGCTGGCCGATCCCGAGACACCGCGCCTGCGCGCAGGGGTGGGCCTCAACACCGGCATGTGCACGGTCGGCAACTTCGGCTCGCCGCAGCGCCTCGACTACTCGGCGATCGGTGACGCGGTCAACGTCGCGTCGCGCATCGAGTCGATCACCAAGGACTTCGGCGTCCCGATCATCGCGGGGGCGCGTACGGCGGCGGCGGCGCCGCGGTTCGCATGGCTGCCCCTGTCGAGCGTGCACCTGCGGGGGCGGGTCGGGGCGATGGAGGTGCTGGCGCTGGTGGGTGACGAGAGGCTTGCGTCGTCGTCGGCATTCCAGGCGGTCGCGGCACTCCACGCGCGGTGGCTCGCGGTGCATGCGGCGGGCGACGAGATCGCGGCGAGCGAGCTGGCGTCGGACCTCGCGCGCCGGGTGCCGGAGGAAGTGGCGGGCCTGTACGGGGCGGTGCGCCATGCCGGAACGCATTCACCGGGGGGGCTTCAGCGAGACCCGGGACTCGGCACCCCGGACACGTGAACAACCCACCCGCGCTGCATCCCTGCAGGCAAGCGGCGCGCTCCGAACCATGCAAGCAAACGCGACCCCATTTCTCCAGGCAACCTAGAGGAGCGCGCTCCCCGCAATCGGTCCCGGCCGGTTGCAGTGGATCAGGATCGACTGTCCCAACTGCGCCAGCTCATCTTCGCTCAGGCCGGCAGGCCACAGGTCCTCGTCATCCAAGGGTGGCCGCCCCAATGCCTTCAACCCCGCTTCCGTCAACCCGCCTAACGCAGTCGATCCCTTTTCGGCCAGTTGCCTGCGAAACTCTTCGTTCCGTTCAAAATTCGCGTTGTAGTGCCGGCGAAGCACCTTCCGCTGGTCATAACGACGCCGGGCCACCACGCGACCCTGTTCGACATACAGGCGCAGCCGTTCGGCGTACTGGCTGCCCCAGCCCATGTGCCAGTAAGTGAGGCGCTCTCCGCGATCGATCTGCAGGCGCCCCGTGAACCAGTCGGCTCGGATCGGAAGTTGCCGGTCTCCAAACACACTCGCAAGATTGACCGGCTCGTCGTTGTAGTCGAAAAGGCCGATCAGAAAGAGATCGCCCTCGAACACCTCCCAGATGCCGACATATCCTCGCCAGAGCCCGGTGGAAAAGTCACTCGACAACTCGCGGATGTCGATGCCGCGTGGCTCCAGATAGGGTTCGAGTGGCAGCGAATGGAGTATCTCGAACCGCCCGTCCAGAAGGAGATATTCCGACGTCTGCGCAGTCATTGAATCCCGTTCTCGCTGGACTCGTTTCAATGGTTGACCATATCACTTTCAGCCTCTGTGTTGTTATCTGATTGCTATTTTTTCGACGAAACGTGTCTTCGAATCATATTCTCGTACTATAACCAGGCTCGTCGATAGTTGGGCACACGCACAGGAATGGCATGTTTTCTAGAAAAGAAGGCTTCGCGCGCGTGCTTGCGGCGTGACGCTTACGCCGGACGCACGATGAGCGCCGCCGCCACCCGGCGATCCTCCGCAACGAGGATGTTGAACGTGCGGCATGCGGCGCGGGTGTCCATCACGTCCACGCCGATCCTGGCCGCCGCAAGTGCCTGCGTGAGGCGCGGGTGGATGAAGTGCTGTCGGTCGCCGGTGCCGAGCAGCACCATCTCCGGCTCGTGCGCGAGCAGGCTCGCGAAGTCGGCCTCGGCAAGCGCGTCGAGTCCCTGCGGAGCCCAGCCTGTCACCACGCTGTCGGGGAGCAGCACCACGTTGTCGCGGTACTCGGTGATGCCCACGCGAATCCACCCCGGGCCGGTGCCGGTCACGACGTTGGCGTTGGGTGCCTGGAGGTGGAACTTCATGTCGGCGAGGTGACGGCGGCGTGCGCGGGTCGCAAGTTTCGGGCGTCGCGCCGGCAAGGCGATGTCCATCCGCCAATCTACACGATGTGATCGCCCCGGCCCGCCTCGCAGGGTGCCTGCTGCGCCGAAACGTGCAGGGCGGCGCGGAGCGGACGGAGGCAAGCGGATGCGGCCTGTGCGGACGCGACCTGCCGGGCTGAATCGCGCCGTCTGCTAGAATGCCCGCCGGTCGCATCTCGCGGCCACTTACGTCGCTCGGACGGTTCCGGGCGCTTACGTCAAGGATTTCGCAATGTCTTCCCGGCCCGTCACGTCGTTCGAGCGCATCGAGCGCTTGCCTCCTTACGTCTTCTCCATCACCTCCGAGCTCAAGATGGCGGCGCGCCGCCGCGGCGAGGACATCATCGATTTCGGGATGGGCAATCCCGATGGCCCCACGCCGCGGCACATCGTCGACAAGCTCGTGGAGACGGTGCAGCGGCCCGACACCCACGGCTACTCCGTGTCCAAGGGGATCCCGCGGCTGCGCCGGGCGATCTGCCACTGGTACCAGCGCCGCTATGGCGTGGACTTCGATCCCGACACCGAAGCCATCGTGACCATCGGCAGCAAGGAAGGCATCGCGCACCTGGCGCTCGCCACGCTGGGCCGCGGCGACACCGTGCTGGTGCCCAATCCGAGCTATCCGATCCACATCTACGGACCGGTCATCGCGGGGGCGGACATCATGCAGGTGCAGATGACGCCCGACGTCGATTTCTTCGCCGGGCTCGAGCACACGATCCGCATGTGCTATCCCAAGCCGAAGATGCTGATCGTCAACTTTCCGGCCAATCCCACGGCGCAGTGCGTCGAGCTGCCGTTCTTCGAGAAGCTCGTCGCGCTTGCGAAGGAGTACGGCATCTGGATCGTGCACGACCTGGCCTACGCCGACATCACCTTCGACGGCTGGCAGGCGCCGTCGATCATGCAGGTCGAAGGCGCGCGTGAGGTCGCCGTCGAGTTCTTCACGATGTCGAAAAGCTACAACATGGCGGGCTGGCGCATCGGCTTCATGGTGGGCAACCGCGATCTCGTCGCGGCGCTCGGCCGCATCAAGGGCTACCACGACTACGGCACGTTCACGCCGATCCAGGTCGCCGCCATCGCGGCGCTCGAGGGCCCGCAGGACTGCGTGCGCGAGATCACCGGCCGCTACCAGGCGCGCCGCGACGTGCTCGTCAAGGGCCTGCACGAGGCGGGCTGGATGGTGGACGTTCCCAAGGCGTCGATGTACGTGTGGGCGCGCATTCCCGAGCCCTATCGCGACCTCGGCTCCCTGGAGTTCACCAAGCGCCTGCTGGCCCGGGCCAAGGTGTCGGTGTCGCCCGGCATCGGCTTTGGCGAGTACGGCGACGGCCACGTGCGCTTCGCGCTCATCGAGAACGAGCATCGCATCCGGCAGGCGGTGCGCGGGATTCGCGAGATGCTCCGCCGCGACGAGTCCCCGGTGGAGGTCGCATGAGCATGACCGCGAGCGGCCACAAGGCCATCCGCAAGTCCGCCAAGCTCGCCAACGTCTGCTACGACATTCGCGGCCCGGTGCTGGAGCGCGCCCGCCTCCTCGAGGAGGAGGGTCACCACATCATCAAGCTCAACATCGGCAACCTGGCGCCGTTCGGCTTCGACACGCCCGACGAGATGCGCCACGACGTGATCGTGAACCTGCCGCAGGCATCGGGCTATTCGGACTCCAAGGGCCTGTTCTCCGCGCGCAAGGCGATCATGCACTACACGCAGGAGAAGCGGATCGCCGGCGTCGAACTCGAGGACATCATCATCGGCAACGGTGTCTCCGAGCTCATCGTGATGTCGATGCAGGGGCTGCTCGACAATGGCGACGAGGTGCTCGTTCCGGCTCCCGACTATCCCCTGTGGACGGCCGCCGTGAGCCTGTCGGGCGGGCGCCCCGTGCACTACCTCTGCGACGAGGGCGCCGGCTGGCTCCCCGACATCGCCGACATCCGGCGCAAGATCACGCCGGCCAC
This sequence comes from uncultured Alcaligenaceae bacterium, assembly GCA_964439475.1. Lineage (GTDB taxonomy): Bacteria > Pseudomonadota > Gammaproteobacteria > Burkholderiales > Casimicrobiaceae > VBCG01. Next base: position 55,778 of record CAYTOT010000004.1, on the reverse strand, counting down.
GCGCGCCATCGTGGTGATCAATCCCAACAATCCCACCGGGGCGGTCTATCCCGCGGACCTCTTGCGCGACATCTGCCAGGTCGCCCGCGAGCACCAGCTCGTGGTGTTCGCCGACGAGATCTACGACAAGATGCTCTACGACGGGGCGCAGCACGTGTCGCTCGCCTCGCTCGCCGACGACCTCCTGTTCGTGACGTTCAACGGCCTGTCGAAGAATTACCGCGCCTGCGGCTACCGGAGCGGCTGGATGGTGATCTCGGGCGAGAAGCGGCATGCGCGCGACTACCTCGAAGGCATCAACATCCTCGCGTCGATGCGTCTGTGCGCCAACGTACCCGGCCAGCTCGCGATCCAGACGGCGCTGCACGGCTACCAGAGCATCGACGATCTCGTGAAACCGGGTGGGCGGCTGGTGCGCCAGCGCGACCTGGCCTACGACCTCCTGACTGCGATCCCGGGGGTGACCTGCGTCAAGCCAAAGGCGGCGCTCTACCTCTTTCCGCGTCTGGATCCCGCGATGTACCCGATCGACGACGACCAGGCGTTCATCCTCGAGCTCCTCGAGGCCGAGCGCGTGCTGGTGGTCCAGGGTACCGGGTTCAACTGGCCGCAGGCCGATCACCTGCGCCTCGTCTTCCTCCCCAACAGCGACGATCTCGCCGAGGCCATGGGGCGCGTCGGCCGCTTCCTGCAGGGTTATCGCCGCCGGAACACATGATGATGAATCCTCTCAACGTGGCCCTCCTGGGCTTCGGCACGGTCGGCCGCGGCACCTGGGACGTCCTCCGCCGCAACCAGGAAGAGATCACCCGCCGCGCCGGGCGCCCCATCCGCATCACCGCCATCGGCACGCGCACGATCGCCCGCGCCCGCGACGCCATCGCCGACGCGCCCGCCGTCACGTTGAGCGACGACCTCGCGTCGGTCGTGCGGCGCTCCGACGTCGACATCGTGTGCGAGCTGATCGGCGGCACGGACGTCGCGCGCACGCTCGTGCTCGAAGCGATCGCCCATGGCAAGCACGTCGTCACCGCCAACAAGGCGCTGCTCGCGCTTCACGGCAACGAGATCTTCGCGGCCGCGTCGGCCAAGGGCGTGATGGTGGCGTTCGAGGCGGCGGTCGCGGGGGGCGTGCCCATCATCAAGGCGCTGCGTGAAGGGCTCACGGCCAATCGCATCGAGTGGCTCGCCGGCATCATCAACGGCACCTCGAACTTCATCCTCTCCGAGATGCGCGCCACGGGCCGGAGCTTTGCCGACGTGCTCGCGGAGGCGCAGCAGCGCGGCTACGCGGAAGCCGATCCCACCTTCGACGTCGAAGGCATCGACGCCGCGCACAAGCTCACCATCATGTCGGCGATCGCCTTCGGCGTGCCGATGCAGTTCGACCGCGCCTACGCCGAGGGGATCAGCAGGCTCACCCGCGAGGACATCCGCTACGCGGAGGAGCTGGGGTACCGCATCAAGCTCCTCGGCATCACGCGGCGGGCGAAGGCGAACGGCCGCGAGGGCATCGAGCTGCGCGTCCACCCCACGCTCGTCCCCGCCACGCGCCTCATCGCCAACGTCGAGGGCGCGATGAACGCCGTGCTGGTGAAGGGCGACGCCGTGGGCGCAACGCTGTACTACGGCGCCGGCGCCGGCGCGGAGCCGACGGCGAGCGCGGTGATCGCCGATCTCGTCGACGTCACGCGCATGCACACCGCCGACCCCGAGCACCGCGTGCCGCACCTCGCCTTCCAGCCCGACCGGCTCACCGCCGTTCCCTTCCTGCCGATCGGCGACGTCGTCTCGAGCTACTACCTGCGCATGCGCGTGGACGACAAGCCCGGCGTGCTCGCGGACATCACGCGCATCCTCGCCGATCGCGAGATCTCGATCGACGCCATGATCCAGAAGGAGCCGCCGGAGGGCGAGGACAACACCGACATCATCCTGCTCACGCATCGCACCGTCGAGAAGAGCATCGACGACGCCATCGCGCATATCGAGGGGCTGCCCACGGTGCGCGGCAAGATCGTGCGCATCCGCCTCGAAGAGCTCAACTGACGCCGGAGATCGCGATGCGCTACATCAGCACCCGCGGCGCGTGGAGCGCCGAGCCGCAGCCGTTCTGCGCCATCCTGCTGGAGGGGCTCGCACCCGACGGCGGCCTCGCGGTGCCGGTCGCGTACCCGGGTTTCGGCGCCGTCGAACTGGCAGCGCTGCGTCCGCTGGCGTACGCCGACCTCGCGCTCGCCGTGCTGTCGCGCTTCATCGGCGACATCCCGCACGCCGACCTCGCGCGGATCGTGCGGACGACGTACACGCCGGCGATCTTCGGCGACGGGGCCATCACGCCGCTCACCACGCTTGCGCCGGGCCTGGGGCTCCTGCACGTGTCGAACGGGCCCACGCTCGCCTTCAAGGACATCGCGCTCCAGCTTTTGGGCAACCTCTTCGAGCATGTTCTCGCCCGCGAGCATCGCACGATCAACATCCTCGGCGCGACCTCCGGCGACACCGGCAGCGCCGCCGAGCATGCGCTCAGGGGCAAGAAGGGCGTGAGCGTCTTCATGCTGTCGCCGCACGGCCGCATGAGCGACTTCCAGCGCGCGCAGATGTTCTCGCTCACCGACGCGAACATCCACAACCTCGCGATCGAAGGCACCTTCGACGACTGCCAGGACATCGTCAAGGCGGTCAACGGCGACGCCGGGTTCAAGGCCCGCCATGCCGTCGGCGCCGTCAACTCGATCAACTGGGGGCGCATCGCCGCGCAGGTGGTTTACTACTTCTCCGGGTACTTCCAGGCCACCCGCAGCGATGCCGAGGTCGTCGACTTCGCCGTGCCGTCAGGGAACTTCGGCAACATCCTCTCGGGGTACGTGGCGCGCGCGATGGGTCTGCCCATCCGCCGGCTGATCCTCGCCACCAACGAGAACGACGTGCTCGACGAGTTCTTCCGCACGGGACGCTATCGTCCCCGTGGCGCCGCGGAGACGCACGTGACGTCGTCGCCGTCGATGGATATCTCCAAGGCGTCGAACTTCGAGCGCTTCGTGTTCGACGTGGTGGGACGCGATCCTGTCGCGCTGCGGATGCTGTGGGACAAGGTGGCGAGGGAGGGCGGTTTCGACCTCGCCGCAACACCGTACTGGCCCAAGGTGCAGGCCGCCGGCTTCGTGTCGCGGCGGAGTACGCACGCCGATCGCATCGCCACGATTCGCGCCGTGCACGAACGCTACGGGGTGACGATCGATCCGCACACGGCCGACGGCGTGAAGGCGGCACTCGAGGTACGCGATCCGGACGTTTTCACCGTCTGTCTCGAGACCGCGTTGCCGGCCAAGTTCGGCGCCACGATCCGTGAGGCCCTGGGCGCGGAAGCAGGGCGCCCCGCTGCGTTCGCCGGACTCGAGGAACGGCCACAGCGCTTCACCGTGCTGCCTGCCGACGCCGCACGCGTGAAGGCCTGCATCGAGGAGCACGCGGCGGCCGCCTGACACTTGCGGCCGGCCGCGCACGCCCATGGGCCTCGCGTTCGCAAACTTCGTCCGGAACCTGCGAGCGGGACTCAGGCTCGCGTGCTTCCTTCGGGTGAGCCGGCTCGACTTCAGGATCGACCTGTCGCAGGCGGTCCTGCTGTTCCTGCTCTCCGCGGCGATCGATATCGCCGGTGACTGGCTGCGCGCACCGGCGCCGCGCGAGTTCGTGGCGGCCGGCGCGGGTGCGGAGCTGTATTCCGGGGCACTGCTCGTCCTCGGCGCCGCCATCGTCGCGATCTTCGTCCGCCAGCGGCAGGCCGCCCTCGCCGTTGTCGTGCTGGTGATGGCGTCGCTGCCCGTCGTGCAGGTGCTGCACTACGGGGCGTCGGTCGCGCTGCAAGGCGGCGGCTGGGAGGACCTTGCGGGAGCCCTCGACTATTTCTTCCTCCTGTGGATCATGCTGCTGCTGATCCGCTGCGTGGCGGTGGCGTTCTCGCCGCCGCCGTCGTACCTGTGGCTGCGGGCCATCCTGGGCGGCCTCCTGCTGTCCACGCCGATCTGGTTCGGCGATGCGATCTACGACAGCGAGCCATGGTGGCGCTCTGCCGATGCCGAGCCGACGCAGGCGCAGGCGCAGGCGACCGTACCCGGCCTCAATGCCGGCTCGGAAGCCGTGCTCGCCGCGCAGTCGTACCTGCTCGACAACGCGCTCGACAACCTCGAAGACGAGCGCGGCGGAGAAACGGACCTCTACTTCGTGGGATTCGCACCCTACGGCGGCGACGACGCGTATCGCGCGAGCGTGGAGGCCGCGCAGCAGGCGATGGACAGCCGCTGGGGGACGCGAGGGCGCTCGCTCGTGCTCCTGAACAGCCCCCGTACGCTGGTGACCGCGCCGTTCGCGACCGTGACCTACCTGCGCGAGGTGCTGAACGAGGTCGGCGCCATCATCGACCCCGCTAACGACGTGGTGATGCTCTATCTCGCCGCACCGGCGGTGCGCGACGGGGGCCTGCAGGCGGCGCAGCCGCCGCTGTCGCTGGTGGAGCTCGGCCCCAGCGGATTGAAGCAGCTCCTCGACGATGCCGGCATCAAGTGGCGCATCGTGGTGGTGTCGGCGTGCTACTCGGGGACCTTCGTCGAGGCGCTCGCCGACGAGTTCACGCTCGTGATCACCGATGCCGCCGCCGATCGCGCGTCCTTCGGGTGCAGCGGACGCGCGCCGGCGACGCTCTTCGGCGACGCCTTCTTCACTGAGGGCCTGGCGCACCTCAACTCGTTCGACGCGGCCTTCGGCGCCGCGCGGAAGGCGGTCGCAGCGCGCGAGGCGGCCGCGGGCTATGCCCCGCCCGCGGACCCGCAATGGTCGATGGGCAGCGAGATGGCGCGCAAGATCCGGTCGCTGCGGGAGCGCGGCGCTGGCAATGCCACCACCCGGCTCGACCGCGCGGCCCCGATTCCGATTCACGCGGCGTCGGCGATTCGTGATACTATTCGCCCGCGGGGTGGAGCAGTCTGGCAGCTCGTCGGGCTCATAACCCGAAGGTCATAGGTTCAAATCCTATCCCCGCAACCAATCAATTCAACGGCCTGCGCTTGCGCAGGTGTGGAATCCCAGAAGCTTTGTCCGGAATGGACAAAGCTTGTGGGATTTTCGGGGTGGACAAAGCTTGTGGGACGAAACGCGGCGCAGTTCGCCACGTTTCACGCTCTGCTTAGCGGCGATTCCTGAATAGAACAAGGGCGTGTCCCCAGGGGGGCACGCCCTTGTCACTTCTTCGTTCGGTTGCCGGAAGGGTCTACGGCCCGTCCTGCATGCCAGTTCGGGAACGCTCGAATACTGCCTGAAGGGCATGGGCGCGCAGATGGTTGCGGCTCGCATAGACCGGCAGTCCGCTGCGTTCTTGTAGCGACTTGGTAGAGACGTTAAGGCCATCGCGGGCGAGCGCCCGAGCGGCCGCCTCATACCTCGCCTCCAGTTCTCGGGCTCGCTGCTGCATGCGCAGCTGCGTCCGGGCCTTGGTTCGCTGGCCAAGCGCCCTCGTCTCCGCAGGTAGCTTCGTAAGAAGTTGGCGTCTGTTGACACCGAATGCGGCTGCGACCGCTTCGACGCTCCGTGACTCACTTGCTTCAACTTCCTGCAACAGCGCTTGGCGTACCGCAAGCCAATCGACGTTGAGACGGCGATAGCTTCGCTCTTTCACCTCGCACTCGCTCCTGGCGTCACCATCGGTGCCGGTGTCCGAGACGGCATGGTGCTGGCCACGAAGCAGGTCAACAAGGCTCGCGTTGGACGTCCAGCAGAGGCGCAGCAACGTGTCGAGACTCGGCAGCAGTGGTGTCTTCATCCAAGTCAGCACTGTCGCTCGCGCCAAGCCACTTGCGAGCGCGGCCTTGACCGGCTGACCTCCGAAGCAATCCTTGACGACTCGACCAATGCCGGCGCGCACAGACGCTGGAGTGAGCAGCGCGCACTCCGCCGGCGACAGCGCGACGAGGGCGGCCGCCTGCCGTGCTACCCAGAGTTCCGAACTACTGGCGGGCGTTGGATGCGCGGTTGTGCATCGAAAGCCGATGGAACCGCACGCGCGGCACACCCCGGCAAGGCTCGGCCGCGCATTCAACGGCAGCGCCTTACCTTGGCCCGCGCACTCATCGCTGCTGGTCAGGCGCACGCCATGAATGGGGCACGCACTGACGACCTGCAACTCCCACAGCAGTTGCCCGTGGGGCAGCCCATCGTCACCCAGTTGCCGCACGCATTCCTGACAGTGGAGACCTTCCGCACGGCGAGTCATTCGTTGTGCAGAGAGCACGTGTGCAAATCGGTCCATGCAGGCCTGTGCAAGGTCTTGCTGGGTCGCGTGTTCCAGGCCGTCCCGGAGCATGCGCACCGCGGGTCCCATGCCACTGACATGCAGCGCATTGACCTTGTCCCCCAGTCCGACGCCGGCGCGCGCGGTTGGAAGAAAGTGAGCGAGTTCGTTCAGAAGTCGCCCCGGCTTGACGTGGTGCGCGAAGGCCAGCCGCTGCAGGTAGCTTCTCGCGCTTTCGACTGCACCGGTGTTGCGACCACGAAGCTCCAGTCCGAAGAGGACACTACGCTGCGAATGCTCAGGCATGTCCAACTCCGAGAGCCTCGGAGAGCAGCTTCAGTGCCTTCTCGTCCCAGAGGCACTGACCTTGTATGGACTCCCGGACCCGTTGCTCACCGTTCTGAATTTCCTGCCGGATGACGCCGAGAATGGCCGAGGCTTTGGCGGCACGAGACAGGAAGCTCATATCCCACACGCCGCCATTGCGCAGCTGCATCGCACTCGCCTCAAGCAAGAGCGACTTGAGCAGCCCCACACATCCGAGGCAGGCCTCCAGCAGCATGTCGGATGCCTTCTCGAAATTCGGAACCTGAGGACACGGCCATTTCTCCTGCAATCCACGGACGATGCGTTTCCACGCTTCGTGGTCGTTCGGGACACCGACTTGGTAGCGCTCGAACAGAATGACGGACGTGCGTCGGGCGACTTGAGCGTGCGACTCAATCAACTGGTGCAGGTCGTAGGAGCCGATGAGCACGAGTTTCACGCCCGTCGTGTTCGCCAGCGACTTGAACGTATCGAGGACGGCCGATTCCTTACCGTAGCGACACAGGTGGTAGGCCTCGTCGATGACCAATACGCGAACCTTCCTGTGCTTGAGCGCCGATTCGAGCTGTCGCCGCAACGATGCAATTGTCGAGCCCGACTGCGGACGCAGCCGGATATAGCCGTCATCCCGTTCGATGCCGCAGGCCTTATCCGATACCGGATTGCCAAGCTGGCAGAGGATGTCGCGGAACAGTTCACGAAAGCCATGTCGTGCCTCTCCGGTTGCATATGCCTCTACCACCACGACGGGAATACAGGTGGGGTCAGCATCGGCCAAGCCGGCATAGTTGCCCTCGAGCTGTTTGACGAGAACGCGGGTGAGCGTAGTCTTTCCGACCCCGGTGGCGCCGACTACGAGGTTGATGGTCGATTCGTTGGTTGTGCTCAGCAACGGCTCCAGCTGGTGGACGACTTCCCGCAGCTTCGGGTGGAACAATCTCACTTGATAGAAGGCGTCCTGTGCGGCAACCTGCCCTTGAGAGAGGGGAATCGTGACTGGGACGACCTTGCTGTTCAGGCTGTGGTCCGATGCCACTGTTCTTCCTACTCGACCTTTGTGCGAGGGTCTCGAGCCAGACCGCGAATTGCCTATGGCTAGCGCGTTTGACGTTGCACCACTAGAAGTATCCATATTCCTCATCCTTCTCCGCTTCCACTTCCGTTTGAGTCTCAATTACTGCGGGAATACGGGAGTCGCCACCCGAATCAACCACGCTCGGCGCACTCACCGTTTCGTTCACGACTCCATCTGCCGATGTCCAAGGCTGCCCATGTTCGTCCTGAAGCTGCTCTTGATGCAGTTCCTCTTGAACGCGGCTCAGGAGCTGAGGGTCGGGGCGCACTGGCGTACCCACATGGAACTCTCGCGCACGCGGGTTCTTGGCCTCATCCAGCGCTTCGACCATTCCCAGGCGCGCGTACAGGTGATAGGCCTCCGTCATCTGGTCGCGTAGCCGCGCATCCCAGAGTTCGGGCATGCGTAGTCTCTCTTTCTGAGCGGCCTGGGTCGGGCTGTTAGCGTCAATCTGCGCCAGGCGCTTCCGCGCGGAGCGCTCCTGGCGCAGCGCTGTCTCGACTTCGGCGACGAAGCGACCCTCGAGCCGACCGCCATCCCGAGCCTGTGCAACCAGCCACTCCCCCCGCATGAGGACGTAGACGGCGCGGGCACACCACATCTCCAGCCGGACTTCCACTTTCTCGTGCTTTCCGACGGCCTTGGCGAAGGCGTCGTGCCAGTAGTAGATGCCGGAAACGAAGACGCCCCGCTGGCGGTCGATGGTGCGGATGGCGTGGCCCGGATGAACGGAGGTCATCAACCGAAACATGGCGTCGTATCTGACGTGAACATGCTCCCGGTCGCCGAGCTCATGCAGTTGGCGCTGCCGAACTTGCCGCGGCGTCATTCCGAACCGTGGGTGCACCCGGTTCGGGTAGATGTGGAACATGAAGTGCTCGAAGGCGCCGTGCAGTGCTGGCAGCGTCCACTCAATGTAGAGGTCAGGTTGATGGGTCCGGGCCACACTTCGAGGGTCCTTGAGGGCTCGCGTGTTACCGTCGAGGCTTGCCAAGACCTCGGTCTCGGTTGTCCCGAAGAATCGCTCCACCAGCGTTGAATCGCGCGGTCGTGACCGGCGTCGCCAACGGATATTGATGCGGAACAATTCGCAGAACATCAGCAGGGCGGCCGAGTGGAACTCGCTCCCATTGTCGAGGACAATGGTGTCGGGAAGGCGTCCCTGGCGGATGACGTAATCGCGGAACAGCATGAGGACGGAGGCCGCGCTCGGTGAGCGGAAATCCATGTAGAGCGCCATTGGCTCGCTGTTGCTGCCATCTATCGCCACTGACAGCCATGGCTTGCCCAGATTCGCCACGTTCATGCCCTTGACGAACTGGTTCAGGCAAGTGTGGTCAATGTAGACGACGCTGTGCGGGTGCGTGCCATGCACGGGCTGGTCGTCCTCGAAGACCAGCGGAATCGGAGCCTGCTGGTACGCCTGCTTCTTTCCCTCTCGCTTGAGTATGCTTTCCTTTCCATCGCGCAACCAGCGATAGAAGGATGTCCGCGACATCGGAAGGAGCCCATCCTGCGCGCAGAGATGAACGAAAAACTGGAACGTTGATGATGCCGACGGTGCCTTCGGTGTGTTGTGATGCTCGCGGAGGGCGCGCTCGGCCGCCGCCAAGACCTCGGGCGACATCCGGGGGCCGGGTCGACCTGGGTTCTCGGGGAGAAGTGCCTCCAGTTGTGTCTGGCGGGTTTGCGCGCCGGCCATCTTATGTCGCCAGCGGCGTAGGGTACGGCGGCACACCGAGGCTCCTTCTGGATTGTCGAGCATCCGCATGCGCTTCCACGCCCGCTCGAGCCTGCGGGCGTCGGCGAACGCGCCGAGACAGGTAGGTTGTGTCCCCTCGACGTGCCGTGCTTCGATGTGCTCGCTTTCGAACAGCGCGTCGAGATGAGCCAGCGGCACCTGCGACGTGCGATGTTGCGGGCTGATGAGACTCGCGGTCTCGGCGCCAACCATTCCTACGGTGTATCGCTTGCCTTCGTAGACCAGCTCCGTCCCTTCCTGCAAGCGCATCGCGGAACTCGGGGTCGGTGTGCGAGGGCTGGACCGGAGACAGTCGTCCATCGCGGCTGCCACGCCATTCCGATAGATGATGAGGCTCTCCACCTGGTCGAGGCGTTGCTTCTCGAGGTCGACAAACACGATACCTGCTGCGACAGCCTGAAAGACATGTCCGGCGTCGAAGCCATGCTCATGGACGAGTTGCAGGTGAGGGATGGCGGCGTGACGGGAGAAGAGTTGGCGAAGCCGCTGGAGTACGTCTGCCGGCGGCTGCGGGGCGTCCTCGCTGATATGGTGTTCGAGGAACCCGATGTTGGTGACGAGCTTCTTGGGCAGTTCGGCGGACGAGCGAAGCCGGTGCGGCAGTCCGAGCGCGCCGAAGTGCTTCTCTGCGGAAACGAAGTGCCAGGTGCCATCCGCATCTCGAACGAAGTCGAGTGGGCGTTGTTTTGCCAACCTGATGAGGCGGTCCTCGTCGCGCCACTCCTCGACGTAAATCGAATCCTTCTCGAGGATGAGTAGGTCGGGCGTATGGGTGCTCCGGTAGGCTCCGTTGGCCCCCTGCAACATGAGGTCCACGCGGAACGGCTGGGGCCACATCTCCAGGGTGGCCTCGCGGTGCTCATTCAACACGATGGCGGCGAGTTCGATGGTGCGGCTCTCAGCCAGCAAGGCGCGGTCCATCTTTCGGCTGATGAACCGGGTTCGCACCGTGTCCATACGCCGCTGCAGCGGGCGAGCCGGCGGATGGCTGCGTGCGTTGCGCACAAGAGCCCGCCCAGCTTCCGGCATCCTCACCGTGGCCATGATGGACTCTGCATCCCGGTCGGAAAGCATTCTCGTCGCTCGTAGGTCGATTTGACTTCTCGGGAGTCTGGATGGGCGCCTTATACGTTGTCTTGAATACGTCGTGAATGTCATGATTACATGACATCAGAGGCGAAATCAAGACACTCAAGTTGCATGGACGCCGCTGGCGGCTTACGGTACGACACATGGCACGGGCACCGAGACAACAGACAGCCAGTCGCAAGAGCAATGCGGCGGCGGAGGACGGTGACGCGCGCCGGATACTGCGGGCGGAGATGCAGCGTCGAGGTGTGACCTACAAGATGCTCGCTCGCATGATGAGCGCCGCCGGCGCCGAGGAAACGGAGCGCAATCTCATCAGTCGCGTCAGCCGCGGTAGTTTTAGCTTTGGCTTCGCGCTGCGTGCGCTTCGTGCCATGGGAGTGGCCCAGCTCGACATCCGGCCGGTTCGCGGAAACTAGCGCCGCGCCAACCCCGTCGTCTGCCAGGGTCGCGGTGCCCACGATTACAACAGAAATACGCCTCACTCCGGCACGGGTTTGACGTTGCGGGGCTCGAACTGGCCATTAGCGGCGTTACCGTCTGCGGCGTAGGGACATAGGCCGTTGCTCAGGCTCATCCCGAGGTCGCCATGGCCACTTCACTAGAATTCCTACAATCAATCAAGCATTTGCTCTGCGGCGCGCCAGATAAATCTCGTGGCAATACGGTCTGTTTCCCACGAGAAATGTTCGCAGTCACGGTCTTTGCTTGACAAAGTACCGCTTTCCCGCCCAACCACAACGACTCATGAGCTTCCAGGAACTCGCCGCCTTCCTCTGGTCCGTCGCCGACCTTCTCCGGGGTGACTACAAGCAGTCCGACTACGGCAAGGTCATCCTCCCCTTCACCCTCCTGCGGCGGCTGGACTGCGTCCTCGAGCCGACCAAGGACGCGGTGGTCGCGGAGCACGCGAAGCGGACCAAGGAAGGCGTGAACGTCGACGTCTTCCTGCGTCGCAAGAGCAAGCAGGCCTTCTACAACGTCAGCCGCTTCACCCTGCCGGGCCTGCTCGCCGACCAGAAGCATATCCGCCAGAACCTGGTCGCCCACCTCGGCGACTTCTCGCCCGACGCCCGCGATGTCTTCGAGCGCTTCAAGTTCCTCGAGCGGGTGCGCGAACTCGACGAGAAGAACCTGCTGTTCATGCTGGTGCAGAAGTTCGCCGCAGTGGACCTGCACCCGGACAAGGTCCCCAACGAAACGATGGGATTGGTCTTCGAGGAGCTCATCCGGCGCTTCGCGGAAGCCTCCAACGAGACCGCCGGGGAGCACTTCACCCCGCGCGAGGTCATCCGCCTCATGGTCCACATTCTCTTCGCCGGCGACGACGAGGCGCTCACCAAGCCGGGCGCGGTGCGTTCGCTGTACGACCCCACCGCCGGCACCGGCGGGATGCTGTCGGTAGCCGCCAATACCCTGGCCGAGATGAACGCCTCCGGCAAGTTGGCGCTCTTCGGCCAGGAGCTCAACGACGAGTCCTACGCCATCTGCAAGGCGGACATGCTCATCAAGGGGCAGAACCCCGAGCATATCCACTTCGGCAACACGCTCTCCCACGACGCCTTCCCCGGCGAGAAGTTCGACTACATGCTGTCGAACCCGCCCTTCGGCGTGGAGTGGAAGAAGGTCGCCGAGGTGGTCAAGACCGAGCACGCCAAGAAGGGCTTCGGCGGCCGCTTCGGCCCCGGTCTGCCGCGCATCTCGGACGGCTCGATGCTGTTCCTGCTGCACCTCATCTCGAAGATGCGGCCGGTCGGGAAGGACGGTACGGGCGGCAGTCGCCTGGGCATCGTGCTCAACGGCAGTCCGCTCTTCACCGGCGACGCCGGCTCCGGGGAGTCGGAGATTCGGCGCTGGATTCTTGAGCACGACCTCCTCGACGCCCTCGTCGCGCTACCCACCGACCTCTTCTACAACACCGGCATCGCCACCTACATCTGGGTGCTCGACAACAACAAGCCCGCCGAGCGCGCCGGCAGGGTTCAGCTCATCGACGCCACCCGCATGTACGCCAAGATGAAGAAGAGCCTCGGCAACAAGCGGGTGTACGTGACCGACGCCCAAATCGACGAAATCGTCGGTGTCTACTCGACCATGGCCGCGGAGGCGACGTTCCACCTCGAATACCGGGAGCCGGCGAAGGCGAACGGCACCCCGCCGGCGGAGAAGGAGGACGAGCCCCCACGGGCCGTCTGCAAACTCTTTCCGACCACCTTCTTCGGCTACCGCAAGGTGACCGTCGACCGTCCGCCGCCGGCGGGGGTGGAGGTGAAGGTCAAGAAGGGGCAGAAGCCCTACGACCCGGAGCGACGCGACACCGAGAACATCCCCTTGGACGAGTCCATCGCCGCCTACTTCGCGCGCGAGGTGGCCCCGCACGTGCCCGACGCCTGGGTCAACACCGACATCGTCGACGAGAAGGACGGCAAGACCGGCAAGGTCGGCTACGAAATCAACTTCAACCGCTACTTCTACGTCTACAAGCC
>CAYTOT010000004.1:0-42656 GCA_964439475.1 uncultured Alcaligenaceae bacterium | reverse complement strand
CCGGCAAGGTCGGCTACGAAATCAACTTCAACCGCTACTTCTACGTCTACAAGCCTCCGCGGCCGCCGCACGTCATCGCGGAAGAGATTCGGGAGATGGAGAAGCGGTTTGTGGAGTTGATGAAGGGAGTGCTCCAGTGACGTCTGGCGCCATGCCACGGCGCAGGCTGAAGTACGCAGTCGAGGGCTGCTTCAACGGCATTTGGGGGGAAGAACCAAACGGCGCGGACGACGACGTAGTCGTCGTCCGCGTCGCAGACTTTGACAAGGAGCACGGCCAAGTCCTGTTGGGCGACTTCCCAACCGTCCGAGCTGTACCCGAGAGCTATCTCGCGAGACGGCTGTTGAGCACCGGCGACCTGTTGATTGAGAAATCCGGCGGCGGCGAGCAAGCGCCCGTCGGTAATGTCGTGATGTTCAACCACGACATCAGGGCCGTTTGCTCCAACTTTGTCGCGCGAATGCCCGTCGTTCCGCAATGTGAGCCTCGGTTCGTTCGCTATGTGTTTCAGGCTCTGTACGCCGCTGGGCGCAATCTTCCGCACGTAAAGCAGACCTCCGGAATCCAGAACTTAGACTCCGAGAGCTACCTCAACGAGCTTGCCTGGCTACCCGAAAAGGGAGAGCAAGAGCGCATCGCCAACTTCCTCGACGAGAAGACGGCGCGGATTGATGCGTTGATTGCGGAGAAGGAGGGCTTACTTGGCGCTGTTGCCAGTTACGTCCGCGGGGAGGTATCCCGCCTGCTGACTGAGGGCATGCAGGCCGCGCGCAGTCAGCCGACGGGGAACGCTTACGTTCCGAGGGCCCCGAAGGGTTGGCGGGTCACGGCTTTTAAGCGAGTGCTCTTTGGAATCGAGCAAGGGTGGAGCCCACAATGCGAAAACCGCCCGGCCGAAACTGATGAGTGGGGGGTCCTGAAGGTCGGATGCGTCAATGGGGAAGCGTTCGATGCAACCGAGAACAAGGCGCTACCGACCGGCACCCCGCCCGATTTGACCTGCGTTATCCGCAAGAACGACGTGCTGGTTTCGCGTGCCAACACGCGCGAACTGGTCGGCATGGCGGCGCTCGTAGAGCGCGACTACCCAAACCTCCTGCTGTGCGACAAGCTTTATCGACTTGCGCTCAACCCCGAACAGGTGCGCCCGGATTTTGCGGTCCTAGTGCTGCGCATTGACGCATCGCGTCGCCAGATTGAACTCGGCGCCAACGGCGCGAGCTTTTCCATGCAGAACATCTCACAGGACGTCATCAGGGACCTTGTGGTCGCGCTTCCGCCAATCGAGGAACAAGGTCAATTGGTCGAACAGGTGCGCGTCTTGCAGAAATCCGCCTTGGATTTGGTGCTGCACGTTCACGAACACCTTGCCCGCCTCCGCGAGTATCGCTCCTCACTGATTTCTACTGCGGTCACAGGCCAGACGGCTATACCCACCTGAGCCACGCGAGCAACGCCCGTCCCCATGCCCAAGCTATCGTCCGTACACACCGAGCGCATCTTCGAAGACGAGCTCACCGACCACCTGCGCGCCCACGGATGGGCGATTCGCACGCACCTCAAAGATGCCACGGGCTACAGCCGCGAGCTCGCCCTGTATCCGGATGACCTAGTGGCCTTCGTCAAGGAGACCCAGCCCGAGGAGTGGGCCAAGTTCCGCCGGTGGCACAACGGGGAGTCCGAGAAGATGCTGGCCAAGCGCGTGGCCGAGCAGCTCGACCGCTGGGGGACGCTGCACCTGCTGCGGCATGGCTTCAAGGACCGCGACGCGCGCTTCTTCCTGTGCCAGTTCATGCCGGCCAACCGGAAGAACCCGAAGCTCTGGGAATGGTACGCCGCCAATCGCCTGACGGTCATCCGCCAGCTCCACTACAGCCTCCACAACGAGAACAGCATCGACCTGGTGCTCTTCGTCAACGGCCTGCCGGTGGCCACCGCCGAGCTCAAGACCGACCTCACCCAGAACATCGCCGACGCCGTGGCGCAATACCGCCAGGACCGGCTGCCCAAGGACCCCAAGAGCAAGGAAGCCGAGCCGCTGCTGCAGTTCCGCACCCGTTGCCTCGTCCACTTCGCGGTATCGACCGACGAGGTGTTCACGACGACCCGGCTCGAGGGTCCGGCGACGAGCTTCCTACCGTTCAACCTGGGCAAGCCGGACGGCCAGGGCGGCGCCGGCGCCGGCAATCCGCCCGCCCCGGCCGACAAGGGCTACCCGACCTGGTACCTGTGGCAGACGGTGTGGTCGCGCAACGTCTGGCTCGACATCCTCGGCAATTTCTTGCACCTGGAGCGCAAGGACATCGAAGTCGGCGGCAAGAAGGTGACCAAGGAATCGCTCATCTTCCCCCGTTACCACCAGCTCGACGGCGTCTTGAAGCTGACGCTGACCGCCGCCCGGGAGGGCGCCGGCCACGGATACTTGGTGCAGCACTCGGCGGGGTCAGGCAAGTCGAACTCGATTGCCTGGACGGCGTACCGGCTCGCCAACGTCCACGACGACCATGACGAGCGAGTCTTCCACTCGGTCATCGTGGTCACCGACCGCCGGGTCCTCGACCAGCAGTTGCAAGCAACCATCGCCCAGTTCGAGCACAAGGAGGGCGTGGTCGAGAAGATTGACGTCAACAGCGAGCAGCTCGCGAAGGCGCTGCGCGACGGCGTGCCCATCGTGGTCACCACGCTGCAGAAGTTCCCCTTCATCCTGGACAAGGTGGGTGAACTTAGAGAGCGCCGGTTCGCGGTCATCATCGACGAGGCGCACTCGAGCCAGACCGGCTCCGCGGCGCAGAAGCTGCGCCAGGCGTTGACCACCAGCAAGGTAGACGCGCCGGGGGCGAAGGATGTCCCGCAGGCGGCGTACGGGGAGCTCGAGCCCGACGTGCTGCTCGAGCCCGACGACGTAACCGCCGAGGACGTCATCAACAACGTCATCGCCGCTCGCAAGCGCCCGGAGAACGTGAGTTACTTCGCCTTCACCGCCACGCCCAAGGCCAAGACCCTGGAGCTCTTCGGTCGGCCGGGTGCCGACGGCCTCCCGGAGCCCTTCCTCACCTACTCGATGCGCCAGGCCATCGAGGAAGGCTTCATCCTGGACGTCCTCAAGAACTACACGAGCTACCAGGCGTTCTACAAGCTGTCCTCGGCCGCCGAGGAGCGGCTGGTGCCGGAGCAGAAGGCGCGCAAGGCGCTCGGCCGCTACGCGACGCTGCACGCCTACAACATCGCGCAGAAGGTGGTGGTCATTGTCGAGCATTTCCGCGACCACGTCATGGCCAGGATTGGCGGGCGTGCCAAAGCCATGGTGGTGACCTCCGGGCGTCTGGCGGCCAAGCGCTACAAGGTCGCCATCGACAAGTACATCAAGGAGCGCGGCTACACCGACCTGCGCACGCTGGTGGCATTCTCCGGCTCCATCGTCGACCCCGAGGACGGCAGCGAAAGCACCGAGGCGAGCCTGAACCCGGAGATTGGCGGCGTGGAACCGGCCGAGGCGTTCAAGGACGACCAGTACCGCGTCCTGCTCGTGGCCAACAAGTACCAGACCGGCTTCGACCAGCCGCTCTTGCACACCATGTACGTCGACAAGCGCCTGTCCGGCGTCATGGCCGTACAGACGCTCTCGCGCCTGAACCGCACCTTTCCGGGCAAGGAGGACACCTTCGTCCTCGATTTCGTGAACCCGCCCGAGGACATCCTCAAGAGCTTCCAGCCGTACTACCGGGGCGCCCAGCTCGAAGCAACCACCGACCCCAACCTCGTCCATGAGCTACAGACCAAGCTCGACCAAGCTGGGGTGTACTTCCGCAAGGAGGTCGACGGCTTCGCCCAGGCGTTCTTCGACCCCAAGCGCACCCAGGCCTCGCTGCACGCCTACCTGAAGCCCGCGGCCGACCGCTTCCAGGCGCAGGACGAGGAGGCCGCCGACCAGTTCCGCAAGGACTTGGGCACCTTCCTGCGGATGTACGACTTCCTGTCCCAAATCATCGACTACAACGACCCGGAGCTCGAGAAGCTGTATGCCTTCGGCAAGAACCTGATGCCGCGCATTGCCGAGCATGGGTCATCGAGTCTGCTCGACCTCAACTCCGAGGTCCAACTGACCCACTATCGGTTGCAGAAGCAAAGCGAGCAGACGCTCGACCTGGCGGCCGGGGAGGTGGTGAAGCTCCAAGCCGCGAGCGAGGCTGGCAGCGGCAAGGCGCTGACCGAGGAGCAGCGGCAGCTCAAGGAAATCGTGGCGAAGATGAACGACCTCTTCGCCGGCGACCTCACCGAAGCGGACCTCGTCGGTTACGTGACGACCATCCAGGGCAAGCTCATGGAGAGCCCCAAGCTGGCGGAGCAGGCTGCCAGCAACAACCTCGAACAGTTCGCTATGGGGGACTTCAAGGAGGTTCTTACCGACATCATCATCGAGGGGCAAGAAGGGCACAACAAGATTGCCGAGCAGCTGCTGAAAGACGACCGTGTCTTGACGGCGATGCAAGGAATACTCGCCTCGCTAACGTACCTGGGTTTCTCCCGACAACGCGCGGTCAACGCAAACAAACGCCAACCAGCGCCATGAAACTTACGATTCTCCATCTCAGCGATATTCACCTGCGAAGTGCGACAGACCGAATCGTAGTCAAGGCGGGCGCAATCGCAGCTTCAGCGTTCCAAAGCGCCCGCGATAGTGCCGCGTGCCTAATTGTGGTTACGGGCGACATCGTATTCTCTGGCACAGAAGCGGAATACGAGGTGGCCGGCCAATTTCTGACTGACATCGCGACGGAGCTCCGCAAAGAAGGCTGCCCGCTGGTCGATGTAGTGCTGGTTCCGGGCAATCACGACTGCAAGTTGCTCCCCGAGGAGAAATCACGGTCCATCCTCATTGGCCAGGTGGTCCAGGACAGTTCGTTGGCGAGGGATGATTCCATCGTGCGCCTGTGCACCTCAGTACAAGCGCCTTTCTTCAGCTTCAGGGCCGGCATCACCACGCTCACCCCCAAGACCGACCACCCTCTCTGGACCGAATACGAGCTGACCTTCGTTAACGCTGTTGTCCGACTCTCAGCTATTAACGCGGCTTGGATGTCTCGGCTACCTGAACAGCCCGGCCAACTAGTATTCCCGGTTGAAATGTTCGAAGACCAACTGAGCGCACCGTGTTCAATGAGACTGGCACTCATCCATCACCCGCTCAATTGGTACTGCCAATCCACCTACCATCCTTTGAGGACGCAGCTACATGCGCATGCTGACGCAATCCTGTCTGGACATGAGCACGTCACGAACTCCGGCTTGATAACTGACACGTTGTCTGGGGAAAGCCTCTTCTACGAGGCGCCAGCGTTACAGCCGCATGAACGCTCCGTCGATGCAGGGCTTTCGGTGCTGCGGTTCGACACGATTGCCAACGAGGTAGTAGAGCAACGGTTTAGC
Organism: uncultured Alcaligenaceae bacterium; assembly: GCA_964439475.1. Lineage (GTDB taxonomy): Bacteria > Pseudomonadota > Gammaproteobacteria > Burkholderiales > Casimicrobiaceae > VBCG01. The sequence goes on along the minus strand of CAYTOT010000004.1, from coordinate 37,229 downwards.
GTTTTCGACGACGGCGTACGGCGGGCAGGCGAGGAACTGGTTCGAACCCTCCGGAACTCGACGGTTGAGGCCCGAGGTCAATATCAACTTACCAACGAATTCCGAGAGGTTCTTCGCGACCCGGGAGGCGACTTCCATCATCCGATGAAGGATACGATTGAGCTGGATGACGTGTTCGTGTATCCAGACTTGGCCGTCTTGGCAGGCGAGGACGAGAAAATTGTTGGCGCTGATTCCGTTGTTGGCCAAATCGGCGCAGGGTCAATGCATTTGTTCATGGCAGATGAGCGTGGGGGAAAGACGACCTTACTGCTTCATGCCTATCGCGTACTGCATCAACGAGGTTTTGTTCCCATATACCTGCGTGGCGGCGCACTCTCCTCTACGTCGTCCAGAGAGCTTCAAAAGGCCATTGAGCGGGAGCAGCAACGTCAATATGCGAAGCCGGGTGAGGTCGCCCTAGCACCGAAACTGAAGCTCGTCGCCCTGATTGACGATATCGACCGCATTTCCGGTGGCGCCAAAGGACTTGAAAAGGTCTTGACGCTTCTCCAAACGCAACACACGGCCGTTCTCGCCACGGCAAGCGAGGGCTTTGAAATTGCCGAACTCATAGGGAAAGAGGCTGCCGCGGCGGTAAGCAAGTACTCGACATACGCGATACTTCCCTTCGGACACCGACTGCGGCATCAGCTGATTCGCAAATGGTGCCTCTGTGGCAACGTCACTACCAAACAGGAGTTGGACGAGCGCGTCTTCGCGGTCGAAACAATCTTGGACTCGATAGTCGGCAGAAATCTCGTGCCGTCTCTCCCGATATACCTTCTGATTCTCCTTCAGAGCTGCGACAGGCAGCAGCAGGCGGACCTACAGAATAGCGGGTTTGCTCATTACTACCAGTTCCTGATTACTCGCAGCTTGGGGGCGGCCGGGGTAAAAACCGAAGAGTTGGATGAGTTGTTCAATTATCTAGCGAACTTGGCGTGGCTCTTTCGCCACGAGAAGTACAAGGAGTTGGGGTTCGTTGAACTCAGAAACTTCAACAAGGCGTTCTCTGAACGATTCACAAGCGTTGACCTCGCGAGCCGGCTGGCTTTGCTCGTCCGCGCCAAAATCCTGCGGCAACACGGTGAGCACTATGCGTTTGCGTATCCGTACATCTACTATTTCTTCCTCGGCAAGTACCTGGCGAACAATCTGGACAATGAAGAGGTGCGTCGCCTGGTGGGAGAATGGTGCGCGCAGCTGCATCGACGCGAGAACGGGCACGCTATCCTCTTTCTCACTCACCATAGAAATGACCACTGGGTCATCGACCAGGTTGTTTCGGTACTGAAGAGCAGCTTGCCGGAAGAAAAGGCACCTCCAATGCAGTTCGACAAGGATGTCGAAGGAATCGGCGCCCTTGTCGAAGAGGCATCCCAAGTGCTGCTTGCGGCTCCGAACGTCGACAAGAATCAAGAGCAGGCGAGGCGCCTTCAAGATGAGATGGAGGCGAAGGAGGAAATGGCAGAGGCCAGCCCGCGCGAAGAGGTCGCATTGATGGTCGAGATTGTGCGCCTTCTGAAGACGTGTGAAATCCTGGGTCAGATACTGAAGAACTATTACGGCTCCCTTGAGCGGGCTCTCAAAGAGACCTATCTGGCCGATGTGTTCGACGGGCCGTTGCGCCTAATGCGCGCAATAGTTGACGCAGTAGCGAAGGACCCAGAAGCATTCGCTAAGGAAATTGAGTCATCTATCGAGAAGACACATCCTGAAATGGCGCCAGAACGAAGAAGGGAGCTTGCGAAGCGAACGGGCTACTTTGTCATCGGCCAGGTTTGCACGGGGTTGGTCGCTCGCACGGCCCAGTTCGTCGGGAGTGAGAAGCTCGCAGAGGACGTTCGTGCGGTTGTCACCCGAAACCCGACTAATGCATACCGCCTGATTGAAGCAGCAACGAGTCTTATGCGAGCGGGACCGCTGCCGATAGACCTGTTGCGCAGATTGGCGGAGGACCTGGAGCAACATCCGTTCGCGTTCAAGATGCTTCAATCACTAGGAGCATTTCACATACGTCTGTTCCATATGGAAGAGAGCAACAGACAGCGCCTGTGTTCGCATCTCAAGATTGAAATCACTAGCGCTCATGCACTTGATTTCAATGCGCAGCCCGCGAAACTTACGCGACCTGGGTAGCGACCAGCGGGAACTCGTTCCCGACGCGCGCTAAGCGGCCTGCGGTGGACTGCATTCTGCATGCCCGCCGTGCGGAAGCCCCCTGAGAACGTTGCCTGCCTTGCGGCACTTGCGCCGGCGTGCGACTGGCCGTGCCACCACGGCCACCAGCGGTATCGGACCGACCCGAACCACCATCGTCCAAGTTTTGCGATGCTTCATTCAGAAGCGCAACTCGGCCGTTGACGCCCGCCTGCAAAGGCGGACAGGAATTCTGGGATTCCTGAAAAATGGGACAATTCAAGTGGGACGGCGATGTGCTCAGATTGCGTTGCACAGTGCTCAGCCGACGAAAAGGCGGACAATTCAACTGGGACGTTGGGACAAAACTAGAAGAATTCCACAGCAGGCCGTTGTCGTTTGGGGTTGTGACAGTCCTGCGCCACTTTCTGTGACAGTCGCGCGCAGCTTCCTATGGCGCACGTACCTGACCACGGATGAGTTATCGGCACGCATCAAGTACGACGCGCGGACGATCCGTGAGCGGCTGAAAGACAGTGTGCTGCTGGAAGGTGTGGTGCCGGCTCGACGGCGACGGCAGGCATCACGGGGCTCGGCATCGCGGACGCCGGCGAGGTCTACATGTGCCGCCCGAAGGTCGTGGGCACCGAGGATCCGGTCGCAGGGATCGCCATCCTGCTCTGGTCGGCCGACCCGGAACGCAGCGAGCGCCTCGCCACTCCCTTCTTCCACGCCGCCGCAGCCGCAGCGATGGACATCCCGGTGGAGACCTACTTCACGGTACGCAGCGTGCAATTGCTGGCACCCGGCCTCGCGGCGGCATTGCGGCCGAGCGAGCATCATGCAAAGACGGGGCTCGACGCGATGCGCGAGGCCGTCGCGCACGGCGCGCGTCTTCATGCCTGCAGCGACGCGCTCGACGCGCAGGGTGTCGATCCGCAGACCCTGATCGCCGAGTGTCACGGTCGCGGCGGCGCCGTGCAGTTCATGATGCGTGCCGCCGACCGACGCCGGCGCACGATCGTGTATTGAAAGGAATTCCGGAGCGCCCGTCCGCGGCGAATGCGACGCGTGGCTCCCGTCGCCGGCGTGGCTGCCGTTCTCACGACGCCTGCGCTTCACGGACTCTGGTGTTGACATCCCCCTCATATTTCGATTAATCTAGAAACGTGAAATATTGAGGTCTTGGATAAGGTCTTGGATATGCGAAAGCACGACGACACGCGGCAGACCACCCGCTACGCCGACATGCTGGCGGCAATGGGCACCCCGCCGAGGCTGCGCATCCTTCGGTTGTTGCTGGCAGCGCATCCCGAGGGGCTGGTGGTCGGCGACATCGCGTCGGAGCTCGACATCGCGGCCTCGACGTTGTCGCACCACCTCGAGAAGCTCCGCCACGAGGAGCTCGTGAGCGTGCGTCGCGAAGGCACGTTCCTGCGTTGCTCGGCGAACACGGCAGCCCTGCGGGATCTGCTCGGCTTCCTCTATGCCGAGTGCTGTACCCGCAACAAGGTGATCGAGCCGCAGCGCGTCGTGTGCTGCAAGTGACAGGAGGAGATGAACCATGGCGAGTGCCACGGAAATGAAAGACGCAACGAGCGACGTGGTGAATGCCACAAGCGGCATCAAGGACCTGGTGCGCCAGAAGTACGGCGAGGCGGCCCGGCGCGTCGGCACCGGCACGAAGGGCGGCTGCTGCGGCACGAGCACGAGTTGCTGCACCGATCCGATCACGTCGAATCTCTATGACGCAGCGCAGGCGGGTGAGATTCCGGAGGACGCACTGGCGGCATCGCTCGGCTGCGGCAACCCGACCGCGCTCGCAGAGCTGCAACCAGGCGAGACGGTGCTGGATCTCGGGTCGGGCGGCGGCATCGACGTGCTCTTGTCCGCACGCCGCGTCGGTCCGACCGGCATGGCGTTCGGACTCGACATGACCGACGACATGCTGGAGCTCGCGGAGCGCAACAAGGCGGCGAGCGGCCTTGCGAACGTGCGCTTCCTCAAGGGCGAGATCGAGGCGATCCCGCTGCCTGCGAACTCGGTCGACGTGATCATCTCGAACTGCGTGATCAACCTGTCGGGCGACAAGGACCGGGTACTGCGCGAGGCGTTTCGGGTGCTGAAGCCCGGCGGACGCTTCGCGGTCTCCGACGTCGTCGTGCGGGGCGAGATGCCGCAGTCGATCCGTGCGAGCCTGGAGCTTTGGGCCGGATGCGTGGCCGGGGCGTTGTCCGATACCGAGTACCTGGGAAAGCTCGCCGCGGCAGGTTTCGGGGATCCCGCGATCGAGGTCACGCGCGTCTACAGCGCGAGCGATGCACGGGACCTCTTCGCTGGCCGGGGCGCCGACGTCGAAGGACTGGCGGATGCGATCGACGCAAAGCTCGTCAGCGCGTTCGTGCGGGCGACGAAGCCAGCGGCGGCCGATCCCATGTCCCGCTCGACCGGGGAACGCGCAGGCGCGGCGCCGTGCTGCGCGCCATCGTGCTGCGGGACCGACTGAGCGCAACAGCCGCGAGACAGGATCGTTGCACGTCGTCGGTGACGCGCGCCGTCGTGCCGCGGGACCGGCTGAGCGGGCAGTCCGGCGTGCGAGTTGCCGCGCGCCCGGCCACGACGTGCTACCGTCTGCCGTATCGAGACCTCGCGCGCAGGAGACGACCGTGCGCTACCTTGCGGTCGCCATCGACTACGACGGAACCCTCGCCGGGCACGACCGGGTGACTGCGCGTGCGGAGCGCGCGCTGGAACGCCTGCGGACTTCGGGCCGGCGCGCGATCCTGGTCACGGGGCGACGACTGGACGATCTGCTGGCGCTGTGTCCGTGTATCCGGTTGTTCGATCTCGTGGTCGCCGAGAACGGTGCAATCCTCTACAACCCGGCAAGCGGCGAAGAAACGCAACTGGCCGATCCGCCGCCCGCGCGCTTAGTGGAGAGGTTGCGGCAATGCGGTGTCGATCCTCTGGAAGTCGGCAAGGTCATGCTCGGTACCTGGGCCCCGCAGCGCGCCACCGTCCAGAACGTCATCTGGGAGTTGGGACTCGAGACACAGGTGGTGGGTAACCGGGACGCGGTGATGATGCTGCCGGCGGGGGTCAACAAGGCGACCGGCCTCGAGTACGCGCTTCGGGAACTCGGTCTGTCCAGGCACGAGCTCGTCGGCATCGGCGATGGCGAGAACGACCATTCGTTCCTGAGCCGCTGCGAGTGCGCGGTGGCCGTGGCCAATGCGGCCACCTCGATCAAGGAGATCGCTGCCATCGTCACCGGGGCCGCCAACGGCGACGGCGTCGTCGAACTGATCGACGAGTTGATCGCGAACGATCTGCAGCGCACGCGCGGCAGGATCGTGCAGAACCTGATCGACCTCGGCCGACGCGACGATGGAAGCGCGGTGCGGCTTTCACCGTACGGCCACAACCTCCTGGTTGCCGGTCCCTCGGGTTGCGGGAAGTCGACGTTCACCGCAGGCATCATCGAACGCCTGATCGAAAAGGACTATCAGGTCTGCATCGTCGATCCCGAAGGCGACTACGGCACCCAGCGCGACGTCGTCGCCCTTGGCGATCACACCCGCTCACCAGGTGTGGCCGAGGTGCTGGCCATCCTCGAAGATCCCAAGATCAATCTGAGCATCAATCTCCTGGGCATCCCCTTGGGCGATCGGCCGGGCTACTTCGCGCAGCTCGTCCCGAACCTGCAGGCGATGCGCGCGCGCACCGGCCGGCCGCACTGGCTCGTCTTGGACGAGGCGCATCACATGCTGCCGGAGACCTGGGGTCACGTGGAGGCCGTCCTGCCCCTGAAGCTCCGCGAAACGATCCTCGTGACTGTCCATCCCGACCACATCGCGCCCGCGGTGCTGACGCCGATCGACGTGGTCGTGGCCATCGGCGACTCCCCCGAGCGGACGCTGGCGAAGTTCGCGCAGGCGAGCGGACACGAGCTGGCCTGGCCCGAGGGGCTCACGCGCCGGGCCGACCAGGTCATCGCCTGGTTCGCAGGCACTGAGCCATCGCCGTTCGCGCTGCGCGCGACGCGGGCCCGCGCCGAGCGCATTCGCCACCGCCGCAAGTATGCGGAGGGGCATCTCGGCTGGAACAGCTTCTACTTTCGTGGACCCGATGACCGGCACAACCTGAAGGCGCAGAACCTCGCGGTGTTCTGCCAGATCGCCCAAGGAATCGACGAAGCCACCTGGATGTTCCATCTGCGGCGCAACGACTACTCGCGCTGGTTCCGGGACGCGATCCACGACGAGTTTCTGGCCAACGAGGCCGAGCGCATCGAGCGCCGTGCCGATCTCGCGCCGTGGCAGACACGCGACGCGATCCGCAAGCTGGTCAATGCGCGCTACACGCTTCCTGAATAGCGTACCGCGACGGTCGTGGCGCCGGTCGCCACAGTGACCCGCCGCAACGGGCAGGCAAGCAGGAGCAAACAGATCCAGGCACCGGCGACGTGGTTCCAATGCTCGCGCAGCAGGTAGAAGGCGCCGATGAGGGCCGCCATCGCCAGCGCGACCTTCGCGGATCGGCCGGTTTCCCGCGGTCGAGACGCCGCGGTCCGGTGTTCGTGGTGTGTCGTGTCCATTGCGATTCCCTTCGTGTCACTGCCGACAAGCGCCTGGTTCAGCCTCTGCCCCCGCCATTGCGGTCGAGCAAAGTCTTGCGTTCCTCGTACTGCTGCGGCGTGATCTCTCCGTTGGCGAGGCGGCGCTGCAGTACTTCGAGCGGCGTCTCGCGCGGCGGCCGGCGCCTCTCGCCCGGGCGGCCGAAGCCGACATAGAGCAGGGCACGATCAGCACCCGGGCCCATCCGGCCCGTCATGGCCGTGCCACTGTTCATCAGTTTCATCTGCTCTGCCATCAGCGCGTTGCGCTCCTCGGGTGGATGGCGTCCCAGCCTTTCAGTTCGCGCTTACGATGCCCGGCGCGTCGCCTCGACGAGCGGCGCCAGCGCGCTGCCGACGCGCTGCATCTGCGCCGCCGTCAGCACGTCCTGCAGGATGTCCGTGAAGCGCTTCTCCTGCGCACCGGACACGATGTATTGCCAGCGATAGGCCGCCAGCATCAGCGCGTCGACCTCTGCGCGCTCCTGTCCTGCGAGATCGCGGCCGCAGATCGAGGCGAAGTAATCGGCATCGGCCTTCGCCTGGATCTGCAGGAGTCCGTCCACGCCGGCGACGAGCGCGATCAGGTCGTCGACCGCCGCATCGCGCTGCGCGTCCCCCAATTTCGCGTCCTCGCGCCGGAGCTCGATCTCGTCGAGGATCGCGTGCTGCGACTCCTCGCGCCAGTGGAAGAAGAGGATGTCCTTGAACAGCGGCGACAGCGCCGCGTCGGGCTCGATACTTTGCCGGTAGTGCGCCTGCGTGAAGATCTCGATGTGGCAGGTGAGCGCGAGCACGCCCCACGTCGACTTGGCGAGGACGAAGCGCGCGACGTCGTTGGCCTGCGGCAGGAACGCGTAGCCTTGCGGCATCTGCGCCGCCATCATCGACTCGATGCGGCGAAACAGCTCCTGGTGCTTGAGCTCCTCGTCGGTGAAGCGCACGAGCGCCTCGAACGCCACCTGGTCGCCGAGCCAGTGGTCGCGGGTCACTTCCGCGATCTTGGCGCCTATGAAGCGCTCGACGAGCCCGAACATCTTGGCGTAGGTGCGGCCCTGGATCTGGCTCACGAGGCGCGCCTCGCCTTCGTGCAGGAAGCGCAGGCGCGGCACGAGCGACAGGCCATCGGGCAGGAACTTCTGCGTGAAGTCGAACGAACGGCCGCGGATCACGTCGCGGTCGATGTCCCAGCGGATGCGTTTGGACACTTCGACAGCCTTGGCGTAGCGCTTGTCGTTGTCGAGCGTTGCGGGTTGCATGCGTCTCTCCTTGGGGGTGGGCGCGGACCTCTCCGCGATGAGACGCATTGTCGGGATGGCCGCGAATCGGCGCGTGAGGCGACGGTCCCGGGACCTTGCCTGGAGGCTCGGGAATCGTGGGGCCGCAGTCCTATGCGCTGCCGAAGCCCGCGTTGCGCGCGAGCACGATCGCTTGCACCCTGTTCTCCACTTCCAGCTTGGCGAAGATGTGGGTGATGTGGTTGCGCACCGTCTTTTCGCTCAGACCCAGGCTTGCCGCGATCTGCGCGTTGTCGCGGCCCCGGGCGATGAGTTCGACGACATCGCGTTCGCGCGGCGTGAGGTCGGCAAACGCGGGGCTCGCGCTCGTCGAGCCCGGAAGAAACGACCCGGCTTCCTCGAGAAACCGCCGCCACGCCGGCTCCGATTCGAGGAGCAGGTGGTTCGCGCTTTCGAGCGGCACGAACCGTGCGCCGGGGATGAGGCTTGCCATGAGCCGCCCTTCCTCGAAGGGAACGGCGGCATCGTTCACCGCGTGCAGGATGAGCGTCGGGCACGAGACCTTGGCCAGGAGGTCCTCGACCTGGATCGCGCTCGCGACGGTCAGCAGGCGCATCGCGTTGGCGGGCGAAGTCGAGGTGCGCTGCAGCTCGTTGAACCAGTGCTGCTGCTCGAGCGACGCGCCGGGAATGAAATGCGACGTGAACACCTGGCGGAAGGCGGGGTTGGATTGACCCCATCCCAGGTCGACCATCTTGAGCGGCATGTCGGAGGTTTCGCGCTGGCGACCGGTTTCCGCGCGCATCGCCCGGCCGCGTGCGTAGCCGCCGTGGATCAGAAGATGCGTGACGCGCTCCGGATGCTTGACCGCATAAGCGACGCCGAGGCAAGCGCCCTGGGAAATGCACAGGATCGGAAACCGCTCGATCCCGGTCGCGTCGATGACCACCTCGAAGTCGCGCAGCCACGCGTCGAACGACAGGTCCTCTGCGTTCCAATCGGACAGCCCGCAGCCCCGCTGGTCGTAGCGGATGAGCCGATAGCGCCGGGAAAGCTCGGTGAGCCAATGCCGCCACACCGGGCTGTCCCACTCGAACTCGAGGTGCGAAAGCCAGTTGGCGGCCTTGACCAGCGGCGGCCCGTCGCCCGACTCCGCGCACGCAATGCGCGTGCCGTCGTCGCTCGTGGCGAATCGGATGGATTGCCGTGGAGTGCGCATGGCCGCCGATTGCCACGAATCATCGCAGGAAACGGGGGCCCTGCGTCAGGTCAGCTGCGCTGCTTCCTCGAACGAGACGCCGCGCTGCACCCGGCCACCGCGATCGACCCGTCCGCCATCGCCAGCGTGCAAGCCACACTACGTCGCAGACTCCTGGCGAGCTTCGTGCGCTGCGGTCTACTGACGCAGGATGACGCCCAGGCGATGGCGCAATGGGCCCACGACGGTGGCTTCTCCGTCGATGCCTCGGTACGCATCGAGGCCGCCGACCGCGCCGGGCGGGAAGGCCTGCTGCGCCATTGCGCCCGCCCACCCTTCGCCGTGGACCGCTTACGCGAGCTCGATGCCGAACACCTGATCTATGACCATGTCGACGCCGCTCAACGCGTCCAACTCCGCTCCAACCGCACCTTCCCCACACCCCGCTGCGCCCGACCCGCACGCGAGCCGGCGCCACCAAGCCCGATGCGTCCTCCATGCCGACGTTGGATTCCTATCCGCAACGGCAGCAGCACGAGGCTTGACGGGTCTATTAAGTGTTACGACAATAATGAATGGACGCACCCATGACCGGGGGCGAAGCCAAGCGCCAAGCCAAGCTGCGCAGGCACGGCCTGGACTTCGCCGATGCAGGCGAGGTGCCGGATTCCCGCTGCCGCACGGACGTGCTGGTGCTGCGAGCAGCGAGGAGCGGGTGGTGTCAGTGTCCTACGCGCCGGGCTTTCTGACGGGCCGACGGTGGTGTACACCGAGCGCGACGGTGTGGCGCGCTTCATCAGCTTTCGCCGGACAAGCAGGCAGGAATGTGAGGCATGCGATGGCTGGCTCCAAGACGAATTCGATGACGTCTGAGCAGGTGCGCGCCGCCACTCGTGCTGTTCCCGTTGCGCAGGATTTCGTGTGGGACGGCAAGGACGAGGGCGAGCGCCCGCTGACTACGGATGAGATGAAGGCAGGTATTACGCTCGCGAGGAAGCGCGGTCGACCGGTTGGCAGCAACAAGGAATCGACGACGGTGCGCTTCGATCGCGATGTGCTGGACGCGTTTCGCGCGGGCGGCCCCGGCTGGCAAACGCGCATGAACGCCGCCCTGCGCGAGTGGCTCAAGACGCGCGCACGTTAGTTTCGCCCTCCGACTTGGCAATGCGACGACCATCGGTTGAGATCTGAAGGAGAGCCGCCGTGTCAGATCCCGCCCAGCAGGACCTGACCCCGCTGGAAAGCTCGAGCAGCTACTTGCTGCCCGCCGAAACACCACTTTCCTGCTGCACCACGAAACGCGGCATGCGGTTCGACCCGAGTATTCGAAGGCGGAGCTTCTGCCTCGCGACTGGGGGATTCGATCGATCGTGATCGTCTTCGGAAGTGCGCGCGCCCCTCGCTCGAGGAGGTCGCGGGCTACGGGGGCATCCGGAGAAGGGCGGAGCATGCAGTTCTATCTCGATGGCTACAGGCCCGGCGATCCGGCGGTGCATCCTGCAGCACCGGCGGCGATGGACCCCGCGGAGAGCCTTCCCGCTGAAGTCGACGTGCTCATCGTAGGCTGCGGCCCCGCGGGTCTCGTGCTTGGCGCGCAGCTTGCCGCGTTTCCGCAGATCCGCACGCGCATCGTCGACCGTCGACCGGGCCCGCTCGAGCTCGGCCAAGCCGACGGCATCGCCTGCCGCACCGTGGAGATGTTCAACGCGTTCGGCTTCGCCGAGCGGCTGGTGCGCGAAGCCTATTGGGTGAACGAGACGGTGTTCTGGAAGCCGGACCCGCTGGATCGCGCGCGCATCGTGCGCAGCGGTCGCATCCAGGATACGGAGGACGGCCTCTCCGAGTTTCCGCACGTGATCTGCAACCAGGCGCGCGTGCACGAGTACCTGCTCGAGGTCATGCGCGAATCGCCGACGCGTCTCGTTCCGCACTACAGCCGCGAAGCGACGAAGGTCGAGATCGCCCCTTCCGGCGAGTATCCGGTGACGGTCACGCTTCGGCGCACGGACGCGCAGTCCGGGGGACGCCAGGAGACCGTCCGGGCGCGCTACGTGGTGGGTTGCGACGGCGCGCGCAGCAGCGTCCGGCAGTCGATCGGGCGCACGCTGGTGGGAGACGTCGCGAACCAGGCGTGGGGCGTGATGGACACCCTCGCGGTCACCGACTTCCCCGACATCCGGCTCAAGGCGGCGATCCACTCGGCCCACGATGGGAACATGCTCATCATCCCCCGCGAGGGCGGGTATCTCGTGCGCCTCTACATCGAGCTCGACGCCCTCGACCCAGACCAGCATCTCACCACCAGGGACGTCACGCCGGACGTTCTCGTCGCGGCGGCGCGCCGCATCCTCCATCCGTACACGCTGGAGGTGAAGGACATCGCCTGGTGGTCGGTGTACGAGATCGGCCAGCGCCTGTGCGACCGTTTCGACGACGTGCCGGCAGGGGAGCTCCCGTCGCGCCTGCCGCGCGTGTTCATCGCAGGCGACGCCTGCCACACGCACAGCGCGAAAGCAGGGCAGGGCATGAACGTGTCGATGCAGGACACGTTCAACCTCGGCTGGAAGCTCGCCGCAGTCCTGCGCGGCCTGAGTCCTGCCGAGCTGCTGCGCACCTATTCGGCGGAGCGCCAGGCGATCGCCGAGGAGCTGATCGACTTCGATCGCGAGTTTGCGCAGATGTTCAGCTCGCCGCCCAAGGATTCGGAAAGCGCGGGTGACGGCGAGGGCGTGGACCCCGAGACATTCCAGTCCTACTTCGTGTCGCACGGCCGCTTCACGGCAGGCACGGCGACGCGATATGCGCCGTCCGTGATCTGCGGCGATTCCGCGCACCAGCACCTCGCGACGGGCCTGACCATCGGCATGCGCTTCCATTCGGCGCCGGTCATTCGCCTCGTGGATGCCAGGCCCGTGCATCTTGGCCATGCCGGCCGCGCCGATGGCGCCTGGCGCATCTACGCTTTCGCGGATGCGCGCGCACCGCGGGAAGGGGACTCAAGGCTGCGCGCGCTGTGCGACTTTCTCGCGAGCGACCGGTCGCCACTGGCACGGTTCACGCCGCCGGGACACGACATCGATTCCGTGATCGACCTGCGCGCGATCTTCCAGCAGGGCCATCGCGATCTCGCCGTGCGCGACATGCCGCCGGTGCTCCTGCCGCGCAAGGGCCGCTTCGGACTCGTCGACTACGAGAAGGTGTTCTGTCCCGACTTCAAGGGTGGGAGCGACGTATTCGACCTCCGCGGCATCGATCGCCAGCGGGGCTGCATGGTCGTGGTTCGCCCGGACCAGTATGTGGCGCACGTGCTCCCGCTCGAGGCCGTGGACGCGCTGGGCGAGTTCTTCGCGGGGTTCATGATCGACGTCCGGCCGGGGGGCGGAAACACGATCCCAGGAACGGGCGTCCCGGTCCCGGTGCCGCGGGACGTGTGACGAAGGCGCCGTCGAGCACGTCGATCTCGCCGCGCTCGACGAAGACCACCGACATTCGCTCCTTGATCGGAAGCGGCTTCAGCGGAGAAAGGAGGTGCGTCACTCGGGAACTTCGCCGACTTCGATCAGAGCTTGCGGACCAGTGCTTCGCTGAGGCGCTGCCCGCTTGCGCGAAGCGCAGACAACAGGGGTGCAAGCGGTCCGATCGAGGCCCTGCGCCGTGCTCGCACGAGTACACCGATCGTTCCGGTGACGTGGAGGCCGAGCGCAATCGCTCGATCACGTCCAGCGCGGTCATCCATCAGCAGTGCGGCGCCGACCTCGAGTGCCCGCGCGATGGCGGCAGCCTCACCGGGTTCAAGACCGGGTGGCGGCGGAGTTAGGGGTGTAGGGCAGCGCGATAGGAGTCCATCCGCAATTGCTTGTCGGATACGTTCGGCATCGACATTGGCCGGTCGTGCCAAGCACTCTTCGAGCACGATATCGGGCACTTGGACCTCGGCGAACAGCTCACCCAGCAAGCCCAGGAGATCGAGTCGCCCAAGCGAGATCAGCGGCCCTGCATCGCTGACGATGATCCGTCCTTGTGGGGGCGTTTCGTGACTCGTCGATGACGCGCCGATCGGGTCAGTGCCCGAAGTCGGCAAGCTCTCGCTCCAGCTCTTTCGGGGTGAGGCGAATTGTCGCGATGCCGCGTCGGCCAAACTCGTCGATGGTCTCGCTGTACGATAAGCCGGCGACGCGTGCGGCACGCTCCAGGCTGATCAAATCGCGGTCGTAGAGCTGCGCAGCCAGATCGACGAGCATGACCTGTACCGGCGCACCTTGCTCCAGAGGCAACGCCAGCATCACCGTCTGTCCATGATCGGTGACGACCGTGAGTTCACCGCTCCTGGCTTCGGCGAGTAGTCGCTCCGGTGCGCGCACCAAGTCTTCTGTGGTCAGGGTAGGCATGGCGAGTCCTCCACAATGCGAATGGTCGAGCTTAACCCACCGGTCGCACCATCAGCAATCCGCAACCAAAGGCCTTGCCGTGTCCAACGCCGTCGAATAGTGCCGCCCCCAGAGCCTTGGGATCGACGACGCGCAGGCAGGCTGCGCTCGTCGAGTTCGCGTACGTGGGCGAGCAGGCCGGCGGCGGCGAGACGATCGTTCTGCCACGACGTGTCCGGCCATCCCGCTGCACGCAGCCTGCGGTGCAGGCGCTGGTACGCGGGCGACATTGCCACCGCAGTGATGTCACCGGCGCGACGCAGCACTGCCCGACCTCCGGTGTCGTCGGCGAGGCCGCGCCACGCCGCACGTTTGCGGATAAGATCCACCCTCGCGTGCCCAGCGCACGCACCACTCCACATCGCAGGCGAGACCCCGCATGGACCTCCCCGTCAATCGCTTCAAGCGTGCCCTCGCGGCCCGGCAACCGCAGCTCGGCCTGTGGTGCACCCTTCCCGGCGCGTACGCCGCCGAGGTCGTGGCGGGCTCGGGCTTCGACTGGCTGCTCCTCGATACGGAGCACTCGCCCGGCGATCCGCTGACCGTCCTTCCGCAGTTGCAGGCGGTGGCGCCCTATCCGGTCTCGCCGATCGTGCGTCCGGCGAGCAACGACACGGTCCTCATCAAGCGCTTCCTCGACATCGGCGTGCAGTCGCTGCTGATCCCTTATGTGCAGACGGTCGAGGAGGCGGAGCGCGCGGTTGCGGCGACACGGTATCCGCCGCGGGGCATGCGCGGCGTGTCGGCCGTTACCCGCGCGACCGGTTTCGGCCGGGTGCCGCGGTACGGCCAGCGCGCGCACGACGAGTTGTGCGTGCTCGTCCAAGTGGAAACGGAAGTCGCTCTCGACCGCCTCGAGGACATCGCGCGCGTCGAGGGCGTGGATGGCGTGTTCATCGGCCCGGGCGATCTCGCCGCGAGCATGGGGCTCGTCGGCGAACTCGATCATCCGAAGGTGGTCACCGCCATCGAGGACGCGATCGCGCGCCTCGCGGCGGTCGGCAAGCCGAGCGGTATCCTCACCGGGAACGCCGCGTTCGCCGCGCGCTGCATCGAGCTCGGAACGGCGTTCACGGCCGTTGGCGTGGACACGTCGCTGCTCGCTCGCGCGTCGGATGCGCTCGCCCGCCAGTTCCGCGACGCCAGGGGAAGCGGACGCGGCTGATCGCGAAGGATTGGCCGGGGCGCAACAGCCTGCCGCCGGCGGTCGGCCCGATCGGGGTCGTGCGCCCGTTCAGGGCTGAAGGCACCGGCACTTCGAGTTCACCGTGCACGCACCGTCTGCACCGATGGTTCCCCCCGTGCACTGCGGTGTCTGCCCGGGCGCGCAACTGACCGAGCACCCGGCGCACGGTGGCGCGTCGGGGACCGCGCATGTCGCTGCCGGTGCGCTTGCGGCCGGCGGTGCGCTTGCCACTGGCGGCGGGCTCACCGGCCGGCCCTCGATGATTCCCGATACGGCGTTGAGCGAGCCATCGAAGGTGCTGCTGTTCCACTTCAGCATGCACCGTCGCTCGCTGATGATCCAGGTGAATGCCTTGCACCGCTGCTCGGCGATGCAGCGGTTGGCGCAGTCCTCGGGGCTGGCCGCCGGTGCCGACGCCAGATCGTTGCCCGGGAAGACGGTGCCCGGGAACATTTTCGGCTGCTGGGCCGAGGCGACTCCGGCAAGGCACGCGAGCAAGGCGACGCAGGCGCGTCTTCGCGCTCGTGCGAGGTTCACTGGCATCGGCACGAGGTGTTCCTTTCGCACGCGCCGCCAGCGCCTTCGACGCCGTGCTCGCATATCGGGTTCTGGCCGGGACCACAGGTGACCGAGCAACCAGGGCACCTGGCCGTTCCTCCCACGCTGCAGGACGGCCCTGCCGCCGGGAGAGGTACCGACGCGGCGGGTGCGCTGGTGGTCCGATGCACGACCCCGGAGCTTGCCGTGTTCGTCGGCGACGTTCCGCTCATCCCCGACTTCAGGTAGCAGCGGCGCTGGTCGGTCGAGAAGGTGAATGCCCTGCAATCCGCGGCGCCGAGGCACGTGGCCGCGCATTGCTCGTATGAGGCCGCCGGCTGGTTGCGGATGTCGTTGGCGGGAAAATCGGTGTTGTCGTAGCGGGTCACGGCGGCGGGCGGCAGCGCCGACATCCCCGAGCCGGGCATGCCGATGGTGACCGATATCGGCGTGCTCGGCGGCGGCGACGGAGCCTTGTCGTCGCATGCGCACACCGGCTGGTCCATCCACCCCACCTTGCGCCAGGTGCCGATCCAGTACAGGTGCTTCGCGTCGCAGAGCCTGGGGCACTTCTGCCTTGCGTCGTTGTCGTCCCAGATCACATCCGCGTTCACGTCGACCGGTGCCGCCCGTGCACCCATCGAGACGAGCGTCGTGACCACGAGGAGGACCGCTCTGCCGCATCGGCGCCGGGAAGCTGCGGGGGATGTTCCTGGTGCCATCGCCAGCGCCCCCCTCAGTCTCCGTAGAAGCGCTGACAGCCCTGCGCCATCCGCGACCATGCGCCGGCACGCAGCGGCCCCTGCGCCGCGGCGGTGGCGTCGATGTGCGCGCTGCCGCTGCGCAGGAGCCCCTTCATCGTGGTCCCGTCGACGGTGCCGGTGAACGTGCGTGTCGCGCCCTGCGCGTCGTTGAAGGCGAACCTGACCTCGTTGGCCTTCAGCGTCGCGCCTACCAGAGATTGCCTGGGCGCTCCGGCCACGATCTCGCCGCCGACCTTCTGGAACGCCTGCGTGAGCCTCACGGTGACGCGCGTGCCGAGCGCGTCCTCGACAATCCACGTCCCCTCCACGAGTGCCGGCACGATCCACAGGTGCGCCATGCGGAAGCTGTGCTGGAACGTGTCGTCGGGGTCCCAGTCGTCCATGCGGAAATCGTGCGACACCACGCGGGTTCCAGGGCGCATCGCGAGCAGGCGGTGGCGGATGCAGCGGTTGAGTTCGGGAAGCAGGTACATGGTCACCACGCTGGCCTTGCTGAAGTCCTCCCGGAAGATGTCTCCCTGGACGATCGTCACGCGGGCGCTCATGCCGTCGGCTTCCACGAGGCACTTGGCGAATCGCGCCATCGCCGGATCGTATTCGATGCCCACCGCGGTAGCACCGAGCTTGCCGGCGGATATGGCGATGATCCCGTCGCCGGCGCCCAGGTCGTACACGAGGTCCGACGCGCTGACCCGCGCGAGCCCGAGCATCCCCTGTACGATCTCATAGGGCGTGGGCACCCACACGACATCCTTGCCCTGCTGGCCCACCTGCGGCTTGTAGTCGCGCTCGCAGTCGACGCGGGTGACGGCCGCGGCACCGGCCGGCAGCAGGGCCAGGGCGCCCAGGGGGAGCAGCGCGGACAGGAAGAACTTGCGGAGCCGGATCATCGAAACCCCTCGTGACGATGCACGCAACGCGGGCACGCCGGCTTGGCGTGACGCGCGGGCGAGTTCATTCTGCCACGAGCGCGCGGGGGTGAGGCGGCATCGGCGGCGCCGCGGGCGACGGGCGACGCGGACCCGCGCGCCGCGTAATCCTCGCGTGTTCCGGGGGTGCGTTACCCTCTTGCTGCGAACATCCCCTTTGAACCTTGCCTGCGGCCATGAAGCGCGCAGGTCCGGCGCGAGGCACGGTGCGGCGGCTCGCAGTCCGCGCGACCACCGACCGTGCAGCGCGCCGCCAATACCTACAGGAGGGCAACGACCATGGATCCATCACCCCGTCTCTCGGCTGCCGAGCATTCCCCGGAGCTCGTCAGGAAGCTTTCGGAGCTCAGCGTGGCGATCGCCGGCAGCGGTCGCATCGACAAGCGCCTGTCCCTCCTCGTGGACATCCGCGCCTCGCAGATGAACGGCTGCGCATTCTGCCTCGACATGCACGTCAAGGAGGCGAAGCTCCACGGCGAGCGCGAGTTGCGCCTGCATCACGTGGCGGCCTGGCGCGAGTCGCCGCTGTTCACCGCCAAGGAACGCGCGGCGCTCGCCGTGACCGAAGCCATGACGCGCATCGCGCCCACCGGCCTTTCCGACGAGCTCTATGCCGAGGCGCGCGGGCAGTTCAGCGAGGAGGAGGTCACCACGCTGCTCTTCCGCATCGCGACGATCAATGCGTGGAATCGCCTGCACGTGGCCCTGCGCACCGCGCCAGGGTCGCTCGACCGGGCGTACGGGCTCGACAAGGCGGAGCTCCGCTGAGAACCGCGGGAGATCCCGTCCGTGAGATCGCGGGCGAGGTGGTCCGCGGTCACTCGACCTTCACGCGTTTGGTAATGTGACCCCCATGCACCCCGCCCCCGACCGTTTCCTCGCCGTCTACCGCGTCGCCGCCACCGCCGCCACCGTCGAGCGCCGCGCCGCGGCGATCGCCGTCGAGCAGAGCGTCGAGATGCCGGTGGCCGCGATCCGCGATGCGCGCATCCAGGACGGCATCGTGGGCCGCGTCGCCGCCATCGAGCCCGACGGCGCGTCGCACTTTCGCGTCAGCGTCGCGCTTGCGATGGCCACCACCGGCTTCGAACCGGGGCAGTTCCTGAACATGGCATTTGGCAACACGTCGATGCAACCCGACGTGGAACTGGTCGATCTCGTCCTGCCGGACGCGTTGCTCGCAGCCTTTCCCGGACCCCGCTTCGGGATCGCGGGCGTGCGCGAGGCGACCGGCGCGCACGGCCGCGGGCTCACGTCGAGTGCCCTCAAGCCGCAGGGCCTCGATCCGGCGGCGCTGGCGAAGCTCGCGGGGGCCTTCGCCCGGGCCGGCATCGACGTGATCAAGGACGACCACGGCATCGCGAATCAGGCGTATGCGCCGTTCGCGGAGCGCGTGCCCGTGGTGCAGCGCGCCGTGGACGAGGCCAATGCGGCCACGGGCGGTCGCTCGGTGTATGCGCCCACGCTGTCGGGTGGCCCGTCGGCGCTCATCGCCCAGGCGAAGCTCGCGCAGGAGGCAGGCGCGCGGATGGTGCTGGTGGCGCCGATGCTCTCCGGCATGCCGGTGATGGCGGAACTCGTGCGCGAGCATCTCGCGGTGCCGGTGCTTGCCCATCCGTCGTTCGCGGGCGCGCTGCGCATCGCACCGCCGCTTCTCCTGGGAACGCTGTTCCGGCTGTTCGGTGCCGATGCAGTGATCTTTCCCAATCACGGCGGACGCTTCGCCTACGATCCCGATACCTGCCGGGCGATCGCGCATCGGGCAACGCGATCGATGGGGGACGTGGCGCCCGCGATTCCCGTTCCCGCGGGCGGCATGCCCGTGGAGCGCGTCGACGAGATGCTCGGATTCTATGGCCGCGACGTGATGCTGCTGGTCGGGGGCGGCTTGCTGCAGGCGGGCGATGCGTTGCCGTCGGTGGCGGCAGCGTTCGTGGAGCGCGTGCGGCAGGTCTCGCAGGAGATCCGGTGAGCGACTCCATCGTGCGCCGCCATCGCGGCGGCTTTCATTGGGACGACGTGGAAACGCTTCGCTACAAGGAGGAGGGCGGGGCGCCGTTCCGCGACGTGACGCGGCAGGTGCTCTTCGAAGGCGACGAGATCCCTGCGCAGCTTCGCTACTTCGAGGTGGCGCCGGGTGGGTACACCACGCTCGAGCGCCACGAGCACGTGCACAACGTGATGGTGATCCGCGGGCGCGGCGAGTGTCGCGTGGGGGACGTCGTGCACCGGCTCGATCTGCACGACCTCGTGCGCGTGCCGCCGATGACGTGGCACCAGTTCCATGCGGCCGACGATGCGCCGCTCGGCTTCCTCTGTCTCGTCCCCGCGGTGCGCGACCGTCCGCAGTTGCCCACCGAGGACGAGCGCGACGCGTTGCGCAATTCCTCCCGCGAGGACGGCGAGTAGTCGTTCAGCCCTACCGCACCCGCCACGGCATGATCGGCACCGCGGAGATCGCATTCATCGGCGAGCCCTCGAGGACCCGGCGGCTCACCGCGACGTAGATCAGGGTGCTGCGCTTCTCGTCGAACATCCGCACCACCTTGGTGTTCTTGAAGACGAGCGACGTGCTCTCGCTGAACACGCTCTCCTCGCGCGGCATGTCGCCGGGGATCACGATCGGCCCGACCTGATGACAGGCGATGGCGAAGCGCGAGGGATCCTCGGCGAGCTTGGCGGCACCCTTCCAGCCGCCGGTGCGTGCCTGGCTGATGTGGCAGGTCACGCCCGATACCCGGGGATCGTCGAAGGCGGACACGCAGACCTTGTCGTTGGGCGAGAAGAGGCGGACGGTGGTCGAGGTGCAGCCCACTTCCTCGGCGTGGACGAGCGGGGCGGACGTGGCTGCGAGCAGCACGGTCAGCACCCAGGCGAAACGAAGGAACGAAGCCATGGCCATGGGGTCTCGATTCTGTGGCGGCTTGCATTGTCCGCCGCGCCGCACCCGGTGGGCAATTGGAGCCGATCAGAATGACCCGCAACCCCCTCGCCCCGTCCGCGCTCTGGTCGATGACCCGGGAGGCCGTGACGGCGTGGCGCAACGACTTCGCCCCCAGCATGGGCGCCGCGATTGCCTACTACACGGCCTTTTCCATCGCGCCCCTGATCGTGATCGTGCTCGCGATCGCGGGGTTCTTCTTCGGACAGGAGGCGGCGGGCGGCTATCTCTACGGGCAACTCGCGGAGCTGCTGGGAAGCCGCGGCGCACAGGCCGTGCAGGCCATGGTGGCGAGCGCAAGTGATCCCGCCGAAGGCATCGTCGCCACGGCGGTGGGCGCCCTGCTGCTCGTGGTGGGGGCCACGACCGTGTTCGCGGAACTGCAGTCGGACCTGGATCGCATCTGGAAGGCGCCCGCGCTGCCGCGCGTCGGAGGCGTCTGGGGCTTGCTGCGCGGCCGTGTGCTCTCGCTCGGGCTCGTGATGAGCTTCGGCTTCGTGATGCTGGCCTCCCTCGTGGTCAGCGCCGCGCTCGCGGCACTGTCGGCGTGGTGGGGCGGCACGTTCGAGAGCTATCGTTGGCTCCTGCGCATCGTCAACTTCGTCGTGGGCCTCGCCGTGATCACGGTGTTGTTCGCGCTCATGTACAAGATCCTGCCGCGCGTATCGATCGGGTGGCGCGATGTGTGGATCGGCGCGCTGGTCACCGCGCTGCTCTTCGGGATCGGCAAGTTCCTGGTCGGCCTGTACATCGGCAGGAGCAGCGTGGCGTCGAGCTTCGGTGCGGCGGGTTCGCTCGCCGTCCTGCTCGTCTGGGTGTACTACTCGGCGCAGATCTTCCTGCTCGGGGCGGAGTTCACGTGGGTGTATGCGCACCGCTACGGGTCGAGGCGCGGCCAGGCGATGCCGGTGGCCACCGGGCCGACGCGCATCACTCCCGCGGGCGCCGCGCGCGGATCGCCGCACAGGTGACGGCGAAGCGGCCATCGCGGGTCCAGTCCTCGAGGTCGAGCGCGACCTTGCGCCGCCAGTTGGGCTGCATGTCCTCGGTGGTCGCGGGGAGGTTCGCCTGCTCGGTCTGCCCGAACACGTCCTCGAGCTGGAGCGTCATGAGCGCACTCGGCGTGCCGGCGACGTAGGCGTGCACCGCGGCGGCCTCGTCGCGGGTGAGCGCGGGCGCGGTGGGTGAAGGCGCGGCGAGGCCCTCGCGGGCGAGCGCGCGCGGCAGGCGTTCGCGATCGGCAGCGCGATCCACGTACAGGCGTTCGCGCAGGTCGGGGGAGGGAAAGAGCGCGAGCGCGTCGCGTGCCGCGAGATCGGTGCCCTGCCAGTAGCCTTCGAGGGTGGGCAGGTCGTGCGTGCTGATGGTGACGAGCGCCTGCACCGGATAGGCGACCGGCGCCAGGAATTCGCCGTCCGGCGCGCGTTCGAAGTACAGCACGCGATAGGAGAGGATGCCCGCGCCCGAGGTGACGGCGCGAAAGTCGTCCGGCACGGTGCCGAGGTCCTCGCCGACGACGAGCGCGCGGTGGCGGTGGCTCTCCAGTGCCAGCACGCCGACCATCTCGCGCAGCGGATAGCGCACGTACGCGCCCTCCGACGCGCTCGCCCCCGCCGGGATCCAGTACAGGCGGGCGAGACCCATCACGTGATCGATGCGCAGTCCGCCGGCGTGGCGCATGTTGGCAGCGACGAGCTCGCGGAATGCGCGAAAGCCATCGGCGGCAAGGCGGTGCGGCACCCACGGCGGCAGGCCCCAGTCCTGCCCGGCCTGGTTGAACTCGTCGGGCGGTGCGCCGACGTGGACGCCGCAGGCGAAGCGCCGCGGATCGTGCCAGGTTTCCGCGCCCCCCGAATTGGCGCCGACCGCCAGGTCGCGATACAGGCCGATCGCCATGCCGGCCTCGCGTGCCGCACGCGCCGCGTCACCGAGCTGCAGGTCGGCCTGCCACTGCAGGTAGAGGTGATAGTCGACGTCGGCGGCGAGCTCGGCGGCGAGCGCCTCCACGCGCGGATGGGTGCGGTCGCGGTAGTCGTCGTGCCACACCGGCCAGCCCCAGGCACCATGATCCTTCGCGAAGCGCGCCTGCAACGCGTCGAACCGCGCGGCATTGGCAAGATCGTGACGGCGCTCGATCGCGAAGGCGCGGAACGCCCGCGCGCGCGGCGTGTCGAGCGCCAGGTGGTCGCGCCGGAACGCGGCGTAGAGCAGCGCGAGCACCTCGCGCTTGGCGGCGGCCACCCCAACGTAGTCCACGAGGGGTGATGCGCGCAAGGCGGAAAGGCGCGCGGAGAACGCAGGACTCGTCACCAGCGCGCGCGCCTCGGGCGACGCGCCGTACTCGGCCACGGCCTCGACGTCGATGTAGAGCGTGTTCACCGCGAGACGCGACGAAGGACTGTACGGACTCGCTTCCTGCGGCCGGTCGGCGAAGAGCTCGTGCAGCGGGTTGACGCCGACGAAGCTCGCGCCCTGCGCCGCGGCAAGCCGGGCGAGCGTGGCGAGGTCGGTGAAGTCGCCGATGCCCCAGTTGCGGCGTGACCGCAGGGCGTAGAGCTGGATCGCGGGGCCGAAATGGCGGGCACCCTCGGCGCCCGGCACGGGCGAGCAGCGTCGCGGGCACGCGATGAGCTCCACGTCGTGCACGGTTTCGACATCGGCCGAAAGCGTGAGCCGGTGATAGCCCCACGGCAGGTCCTGCGCGAGCCCCATGCACCGGACGCGGGTTTGCGCGCCGGCATCGACCGCCACGGGAGGCGCGACGCCTTCGCGTATCGCGCCGTCCTCGAGCACGAGCCGCCAGCGCAGCGCCTGGACGCTTGCCGGCGCATCCTTCGACGCGAGCGCGACTTCGGGGTCGGGCTCGCCCTCGACATGAACCAGCGCCGGCGTGCCAGGCTGCGGTGCCCGGCCCGCGTCAGGGCCGTGCAGCGTCACGCCCATCGCCGCGAGGAGCGCACGCTTGGTGGCCTCCGGCGTGGCGTGATCGTGGAACCAGATGTCGCGATACGACAGGGCGATGCCGTAGCGCTGGCACAGCGCATCGAGGTCGGCAGCGGTGATGGGCGAGTCGTTCATGGCATGGTCCTCGCGATGTGGAAGCGTACCTGCCAGCCGGCGGCATCGTCGGGATCGTACTGCCAGATCACCTGGGCGTCGGTCGCGACCGGCGACAGCGGACGGCCCCGTGCGGGCGGCAGGCGCATCTCGAGATGGAGTGTGCGGCCGTCATCGGTGGGCCAGGCCACGGCGAGGGCGCCCGGCATGGTGACCTCGTGGCGCGCCGTTGCGGTCGAAAGGCTCGGCAGGAGCGGCACGACGTGCCGCGCGCGCAAGGCGAGAAGCTCGCGGTAGAGCGCGAGCCATTCGGCATGCGCGGGCTCGCTGCGGCTCGCCCAGTCGAGCATGCTTCGCGCGTGCGCGGTGGCATCGAAGGGGTCGGGGAAGGCAGCGTCCACGTCATCTCGCGGAAGCACGTCGTGTTCCGCGCGACGTCCGTGACGCACGGCATCGGCGAGGCCGGGTTCCAGGTCGCAGAAGTAGAGGAATGGCGTGGCGCCGCCGAATTCCTCGCCCATGAAGAGGAGCGGGATGGCAGGGCACAGCAGCAGCACGCCGACCGCGGCGCGCAGCGCGGCGTGCGGCGCGAGTGCCGCCAGCCGCTCGCCGAAGGCGCGATTGCCCACCTGGTCGTGGTTCTGCAGGAAGTTGACGAAGGCGTCGGCCGGCAGCGACCGGCTCGGCTCGCCGCGCCGTGCCTGCCGACGGTGCGCGGAAGGCTCGCCCTGGTAGGCGAAGCCTTCGGCGAGGCAGCGGCCGAGGTGCGCAAGGGGATCAGCGGCATAGTCGCCGTAGTAGCCATCGCGCTCACCCGTGAGGAGGTGGTGCATCACATGATGGAAGTCGTCGTTCCACTGTGCGGTGAAGGTGGATGCGCGCCGCTCGCCGTCGCGCGCGAGGCGATGCGACTCGTTGCGGTCGTTCTCGACGATGAGATGGACGTGGCGATGACGCCCCGGCCCATCCGCCACCGCGCGTGCCAGCTCGTTCAGCAGATGCAGGTCCGAAGCGTCGTGGATGGCGTGGACGGCGTCGAGGCGCAGGCCGTCGAAGCGGTACTCCTCGATCCAGAACAGCGCGTTGTGAACGACGAAGTCGCGCACGCTGCGGCTGTCGGTACCGTCGAAGTTGAGCGCCGCGCCCCAGGGCGTGTGGCGATCGGCGAAGAAGGGCGGCGCAAGGCGGTGCAGATAGTTGCCCTCGAGCCCCAGGTGGTTGTACACGACGTCGAGGAACACCATGAGGCCGTGCGCGTGCGCCGCCGCGACGAGGTGCTTGAGCTCGTCGGGCGTGCCATAGGTCGCATCCGGTGCGAAGAGCAGGACGCCGTCGTAGCCCCAGTTTCGCCGGCCCGGGAAATCGGCGAGCGGCATCAGCTCGAGCGCCGTCGCGCCGAGCTCCACGAGTGCGGGCAGGCGGGGCTCGATCGCCGCATACCTGCCTTCGGGCGTGAAGGTGCCCACGTGCAGCTCGTAGATCACGGTCTCGTGCCACGGCCGCCCGCGCCACGCATCGTCGGTCCAGGCGAAGGCGGTGGGGTCCACGACCTCGCTGTCGCCGTGCACGTCGCCGGGCACGAATCGCGCAGCAGGATCGGGAATCGAGAGCTCGCCGTCGACGCGGTAGCGATAGCGTGCGCCGGCCCGGGCGTCGGCGACCGTGACCTCGAACCAGCCCCCGCCGCGCGCGGGCACCGCGAACTCGCGCCTGCCGCGGTCGCCGTCGAGCAGGAGCGATACCTCACGGGCGCCCGGCGCCCACAGCGCAAAGCGCACGCCCGA
Organism: uncultured Alcaligenaceae bacterium; assembly: GCA_964439475.1. GTDB lineage: Bacteria > Pseudomonadota > Gammaproteobacteria > Burkholderiales > Casimicrobiaceae > VBCG01. Next base: position 12,372 of record CAYTOT010000004.1, on the reverse strand, counting down.
TGCCGTGACCTCGGCACCGAACGGCATCGCGTGAACGGCGTTCACGGTTCGCGCGACCGCCGCAGCAGAACGAGCGAGCGCCCCTGCAGCGGATACTCCGATCCCGCCGGGCGGGCGGCGAACTCGCTCACGCCTGCCTCGCTCGCCGTGTCGACGAGGATGTTCCACGCCGGGCCGTCCCCGTCGCCAAGGCGAAAGCCGATCTCCTCGTGGTGCGCGTTGAGCAGCAGCATGAGGTCGTCGTCCTCGACCGGCACGCCGTGCTCGTCGCGCTCGGAAAGACCGCGGCCGGACAGGTGCGCGCCGAGCGAGCGGGCATGGCCCTGGGCCCACTCCTCGTCGTCCATCTCGCTGCCGTCCGGATGCAGCCAGGTGATGTCCTTCTCGCTATCGTCGTGCACCGCGCGGCCGCGGAAGAAGGTGAGGCGGCGGAACAGCGGATGGCGGTTGCGCAGGGCGATCACCATGCGCGTGAACTCGAGCAGCGCGCGGCCCTCGTCGTCGAGGTTCCAGTCGATCCAGGAGATCTCGTTGTCCTGGCAGTAGGCGTTGTTGTTGCCCCGTTGCGTACGGCCGATCTCGTCGCCCGCCACCAGCATCGGCACGCCCTGCGAGAAGAACAGCGTGGCGATGAAGTTGCGCATCTGGCGGCGGCGCAGCGCGCGGATCGCGGGGTCGTCGGACGGACCCTCGACGCCGCAGTTCCAGCTCCGGTTGTGCGACTCCCCGTCGCGGTTGTCCTCGCCGTTGGCCTCGTTGTGCTTGCCGTCGTAGGAGACGAGATCGCGCAGCGTGAAGCCGTCGTGCGCGGTGATGAAGTTGATCGACGCCGTGGGGCCGCGTCCGCCGGGCGCGAAGATGTCGCTCGATCCCGAGAGGCGGCTCGCGAGCTCGCCGATCGCGCCGCCGTCGCCCTTCCAGTACGAGCGCATCGTGTCGCGATAGCGCCCGTTCCAGTCGGACCAGCCCGGAGGAAAGCCGCCGACCTGATAGCCGCCTTCGCCCAGGTCCCACGGCTCGGCAATGAGCTTCACCTGCGAGAGCACCGGGTCCTGCCGGGCGATGTCGAGGAACGAGCCGTTGGCGTCGAACGCGTGGGCCTCGCGTCCGAGTGTGGCGGCCAAGTCGAAGCGGAAGCCGTCCACGTGCATCTCGGTGACCCAGTAGCGCAGGCTGTCGAAGATGAGGCGCAGCACCATGGGGTGGAGCGTGGAGAGCGTGTTGCCGGTGCCGGTGTAGTCGAGGTAGTGGCGGGGGTCGTCCTTCTGCAGGCGGTAGTACACCGCATTGTCGATGCCGCGAAACGAGAGCGTGGGACCGAACTCGTTACCCTCCGCCGTGTGGTTGTAGACGACGTCGAGGAGGACCTCGATGTCCGCCTCGTGGAGACGCTTGACCATCGTCTTGAACTCGGACAGCGAATCCTCCGCGGCGTAGCGCATGTCGGGCGCGAAGAAGCCGAGCGTGTTGTAGCCCCAGTAGTTGCGCAGTCCCATCTCGACCAGGCGCTTGTCGTCGAGCAGGGCGTGGACGGGAAGGAGCTCGACTGCGGTCACCCCGAGCCGCCGCAGGTGATCGACGACGGGAGGCGCGGCAAGCCCCGCGTAGGTGCCGCGCAGGCGCGGCGGAACCTCGGGGTGCAGGCGGGTGAGCCCCTTGACGTGCGCCTCGTAGATCACCGTGTCGGTCCACGGCGTGCGCGGTGGGCGGTCGTCGCCCCAGGTGAAGGCCGAGTCCACCACGCGCGCCTTGAACATGCCCGATGCGTTGTCGCGCGTGTCGGGGGCAAGGTCCTCGCGCCTGCCGCCGACGCGATAGCCGAAGTGCGCGTCGGACCAGCGGAACGGGCCGTCGATCATCCGCGCGTACGGATCGAGAAGGAGCTTGTGCGGATTGAAGCGATGACCGCGTTCGGGCGCATACGGGCCGTGCACGCGGTAGCCGTAGTTGAGGCCGGGGAAGGCTTCGGGCAGATAGCAGTGCCAGATGAAGTCGGTGCGATACGGGACGTCGATGCGCGCGGTCTCCCGCCGTGCGCCCGGATCGAAGAGGCAGAGCTCGACGCGCTCCGCGTGCTCCGAGTAGAGCGCGAAGTTGACGCCGGCGCCGTCCCAGGTCGCCCCGAGAGGCGAGGGCACGCCGCGCCACACGGCGGGCGGGCTGCGCGTGGCACGCGCCATGGCACGGCCGCCCGGGCCTTCCGCGGGCCGGTCGCCGGCGCCCGGCGTTGGCGCGACCGTGCCGGCGGGTTCGGCGGTGGCATTCCCGTGCGAGTCGCTCATGCCGACGCGCCCGCCGGCGGCGTGAGGAGAATGCGCGTGATCGCGCGCAGCGGCACGCCCACCCAGTCCGGCCGGTGACGAAGCTCGAAGCGGAGCTCGTGCAGTGCGCCCTCCACGATGAAGGCGTCGAGCAACGCGGCCTCGACGTCGGCGGGGGGCATGGAAGGCACCCCGGCCATGCGAACGCGGTAGCCGCCCAGGAAGGCCGCGGTGGCGTCCTTGCGCCACTCCTCGAGCGGCCCGGCGATTCGCTCCCGATCGGCATCGGTGTGGGCGGGACCGTGCCAGACGGCGTAGTTGGCGGCGTAGCCGAACGAGCGCAGCATGCTCGCCACGTCGCGCAGCGGGCAATGCTTGGCGCGCCGCGCGGCGAGCGGTCGCGCCGGATCGCCTTCGAAGCCGACGATCGCGAAGTCGTGCCGGGTGAGCAGCACCTGCGCGAGGTGGTAGTCGCCGTGGTAGCGCGTGCGGGCGGCGCCGATGTCGTCGGGGACGAGGCTCGCCGCGCGCTCGCGCAGCGCCTCGCGCGCCGCGAGCACGCGCGTTGCCATGGGAGCGAGCACGGCCGGCAGCGCGTCGCGCCGCGCGGAAAGGGCGTCGAGCGCCCCGTCGAGGCTCTCGGTGAGCCGCGTGCGCAGCGTGCGGGCGTCTTCAGCGGTGAAGGGTTCGGGGTCGAAGGCGGCGTCGCCGCTCTCGAAGGCGAGCGCCGCGTGCAGTTCCGCGGTGCGGCGGCCGAGGATGTCCATGAGCGCCAGGAAGCCCTCGCGCAGCGTGCCGGGGCCGGCCGTTGGCTCCTGCGCCGGCGCCGGCACCGCCGCGCCGGCGGCGTCAGCGACCGCACCGCTCGCATGGGCAAGCGCATCTTCCACGACCCGCTGCAGGTGCGCCAGCGTGTAGTCCCAACCGTTGCCCTCGTTGCCGACGTAACCGAAGAGCACGGCGAGCGCGGTGCGCTCCCCGTCGGGGGCCACATGCTCGAGGCTGCCCAGGAGCGGCGCGGCGCTCGCGAACGGAGAGACCTCGGTCAGGAAGCGTCCCATCTCGATCTCCGGGCTGATGCCCGGGCGCAGGCGCCGGTACCCCTTGAGCAGGAGCGATTCGCCGAAGACGACGAGGGTATTGACCTGCTCGAAGGCAGGGTGCTGTATCGGCTGCGCGACGGCGTGGGTGAAGTCGTCGCCCATCGCGGTCACGCGCGAGGTGTGTGCGTACACGAGCCCCCCGCCGGCGAGCGGCTGCCGCGTCTCGCGCGCCATGGCCGACGCGACGGTGCGCACGAAAGCGTCGTCCCAGAACGCGTCGTAGAGAATGCCGACTCGGGCGCGCTGCCGCACGCGTGCCAGCGTGCAGTGGGCGAGCGGCGCGAGGGCGGAGCCGTCACCCGTCTCCCAGGCAAGCGCGAGTGGCAGCGAATAGGTCTGCGCGCCGCTGCCCTGGAAGGCGACATCGGCAACGGCGAGCAGCCAGTCGCTGCCGGGGACCGTCCACTCGCCGCGCTCGCGAACCGCCACGCCGGCGATCGGATGGCCGTTGCCGGCGAACCAGCGCTGCGCGGGGAGCACCCGCGGCAGCACGTCGCGCTCGAGCTGCTCGCGCACGCGCCGCGCGAGCAGCGCGGACGGGCCGCCGGAGTCGTCGTGCACGGCGAGCGCGGCCATGAGGCCGTCGGGGATCACCAGCACCGGCAACTCCTCCGGCGCGCTGCGCTCGATGTGCCAGGTGGGCGCAGCCGCTGCCGCTTCCAGCCGGAACCAGTAGAAGGCGTACGGCGGCAGCGTGATGAAGTACGGCAGGTCGCCCAAAGGCGGGAACGGCGTGTTGCCGAGGATCTCGACCGGCGTGCGCCCCTTCCATGCGGCGAGGTCGAGTTCCACGGGCTGGCTGTTGCGCGAGAGATTGGCCACGCACAGGATCGTCTCGCCGTCGAGCTCGCGCACGTAGGCCAGCACCTTGCGGTTGCCCGGACGCACGAAGCGCAGCGTGCCGCGCGACAGCGCGCGATTGCCGCAGCGCGCGGCGATGAGGCGCTTCGTCCAGTTGAGGAGCGACCCGCTGCTGCGCTGCTGGGCCTCGACGTTGACCGCCGCGTAGCCGAACACCTCGTCCATGATCGGCGGCAGGTACAGCCGCTGCGGATCCGCGCGCGAGAAGCCGGCATTGCGGTCGGACGACCACTGCATCGGCGTGCGCACGCCGTTGCGGTCGCCGAGATAGATGTTGTCGCCCATGCCGATCTCGTCGCCGTAGTACACGACCGGCGAGCCGATGATCGACATGAGCAGGCAGTTGAGGAGCTCGATCTTGCGCCGGTCGTTGTCCATGAGCGGCGCGAGCCGCCGGCGGATGCCGAGATTGATGCGCATCTGGCGGTCGGCGGCGTACGTGCGGTACAGGTAGTCGCGCTCCCGCTCGGTGACCATCTCGAGGGTGAGCTCGTCGTGGTTGCGCAGGAAGATCGCCCACTGGCAGTTGTTGGGGATCTCGGGCGTCTGGCCCATGATGTCGGTGATGGCGTGCCGATCCTCCTCGGCGATCGCCATGTACATGCGCGGCATCAGCGGAAAGTGGAACGCCATGTGGCATTCGTCGCCGCTGCCGAAGTACGGGCGCACGTCCTCGGGCCACTGGTTGACCTCGGCGAGGAAGAAGCGGTTGCGGTAGCTCCGGTCGAGCTCGGCACGCATGTGCTTCAGGACCGCGTGCGTGGCGGGGAGGTTCTCGTTGATCGTGCCGTCGCGCTCGCAGAGGTAGGGGATCGCATCGAGGCGCAGGCCGTCCACCCCCATGTCGAGCCAGTAGCGCATCGCGCGCACGACGGCGCGCACGACGTTGGGGTTGTCGAAGTTGAGGTCGGGCTGGTGGGAGAAGAAGCGGTGCCAGAAATACTGCTTGGCGATCGGATCGAAGGTCCAGTTCGACTTCTCGGTGTCGGTGAAGATGATGCGAGTCTCGGGCCACCGGGTGTCGGTGTCGCTCCACACGTAATAGTTGCGCTTGGCCGAGCCCTTCGGCGCACGGCGCGCCGCCTGGAACCATGGGTGCTGGTCCGAGGTGTGGTTGATGACGAGTTCGGTGATCACGCGCAGGTCCAGCGCGTGCGCCTCCTTGAGGAAGTGCCGGAAGTCGGCGAGCGTGCCGTACTGCGGATGCACGCCGTGGTAGTCGGAGATGTCGTAGCCGTCGTCGCGCAAGGGCGACGGGTAGAAGGGCAGCAGCCAGATCGTGTTGACGCCGAGGTCCTTGATGTAGGGCAGTCCCTGCGTGAGGCCGCCGAAGTCGCCCATGCCGTCGTTGTTGCTGTCGCGGAACGCCTTGACGTGCACCTGGTAGATGATGGCGTCCTTGTACCAGAGCGGGTCGGCGGCAGGATCGGCGGTGGGCGTGATCACGCGCCCGCCGGTCAGGCGATGCATGCGCCGCAGCGTCATGGCGATGGCGTGAGGAAGAGTGCGGCCAGCGGCGGCACGACGAGCGACAGCGACTGCGCGTGGCCGTGCGCTGGGACCGCCTCGGTCTTCGTCCCGCCGAGGTTGCCGAGACCGCTTCCTCCGTACGCGGCGGCATCGCTGTTGAGCACCTCGTGCCAGTAGCCGCCGCGCGGCACGCCGAGGCGATAGTCGTGCCTCGGCACCGGCGTCATGTTGCAGACGACGAGCATCGGCGGCCCGCCGTGCGGGTCGTTGCGCAGGAACGAGAGCACGCTGCGCGCGGCGTCCTCGTGTTCCACCCAGGCAAAGCCCGCCGAGGTGAAGTCGTCGGCGTGCAGCGCCGGATGCGCGCCGAGCGCGTGGTTGAGGTCGCGCACCCAGGCCTGGACGCCGCCATGGTTCGGCAGGTGCAGGAGGTGCCAGTCGAGGCTCGCGTCGTGATTCCACTCGCGGACCTGCGCGAACTCGCAGCCCATGAAGAGGAGCTTCTTGCCGGGGTGCCCCCACATGTAGCCGAGCAGCAGACGCAGGTTGGCGAAGCGCTGCCACTCGTCGCCGGGCATCTTGCCGATCAGCGAGCCCTTGCCGTGCACGACCTCGTCGTGCGAGATCGGCAGCACGAAGTTCTCGTTGAAGGCATACCAGAGGCTGAAGCGGACCTGGTCGTGGTGAAAGCGCCGGTACACCGGATCGCGCCGGAAATACGAGAGCGTGTCGTTCATCCACCCCATGTTCCACTTGAGGCCGAAGCCCAGGCCGCCCTGCGCCGTGGGCCGCGAGACCTGCGGCCATGCCGTCGACTCCTCGGCGATCGTGCGCACGTCGGGAAAGCCGGCGTGCACCGCGTCGTTGAGCTCGCGCAGGAAGGCCACGGCCTCGAGGTTCTCGCGGCCGCCGTGGGCGTTGGGGATCCACTCGCCCGAGTGGCGCGCGTAGTCGAGATAGAGCATCGACGCCACCCCGTCCACGCGCAGCCCGTCGACGTGGTAGCGATCGAGCCAGAACATCGCGCTCGACATCAGGAACGCGCGCACCTCGTTGCGCCCGTAGTTGAAGATGCAGCTCTTCCACTCCGGGTGGAAGCCCTGCCGCGGATCCGCGTGCTCGTACAGGTGTGTGCCGTCGAACCAGGCGAGGCCCAGTTCGTCGTTGGGGAAATGCGACGGGACCCAGTCGAGGATCACTCCGATCCCCTCCGCGTGCAGGGTGTCGACGAGCGCCATGAAGTCCTGCGGCCGGCCGTAGCGTGCGGATGGCGCGAAGTATGCGGTCGTCTGGTAGCCCCAGGAGCCGTAGAACGGATGCTCGGTCACCGGCATGAGCTCCACGTGCGTGAAGCCCATGCCCCTTGCGTAGGAGGCGAGCGCCGTGCCGATCTCGCCATAGGACAGGTGGCGTGCCGGATCCGCCGGATCACGGCGCCACGAGCCCAGGTGAACCTCGTAGATCGACATGGGCGCCGCAGCGGCCTGCCGCTCGCCGCGCCGCGACATCCATGCCGCGTCCTGCCAGCGGAAGTCGAGCTCGCCCAGCACCGATGCGGTGAGCGGCGGGACCTCGGTCGCGAAGGCGAACGGGTCGGCCTTGTCGATGGTCTGTCCGTCGGCGGTCGTCACGCGGAACTTGTAGCGCTGGCCGGGGGTGGCACCGTCGACACGGCCCTCCCACACGCCGGTGCCGTCGTCGCGGCGGCGCATCGCGTGCGCGGCGCCACTCCAGGCATTGAAGTCCCCCACCACCGACAGGTGGCGCGCATTCGGCGCCCACACTGCGAAGCGATAGCCGGACCGGTCGCGATGCGCGCCGAAATTGTCGTAGAGGCGCCGATGCGTGCCCTGGCGGAAGAGATAGCCGTCGAAATCGGAGAGCGCCGTCATCGGTATGCGGTGCGGGTGGAGGTCGTGGGCAAGGCGTACGCCAGCCCGCAATCTACTCCAGGCGGCTGCGACGCCGTCATCCGGGTTTGTCCTACCAGCGGCTCATGGCCCGCAGGCGATCCACGTCACGTACCCGTGCACGTTGGCCACGCCCGCCCGTTCGAGATTCGTTCGCCGCATGTTCTCGTCGTGGCCCGGCGATCGGCGCCAGGCGTCCAACTGCGCCTGTGCGCTGCGGTAGTTCCAGCCCACGTTCTCCACGCACAGCGGAAATCCCGACTGTCGCACGCGATCCTGGAAGCCGTCGTGGTCGAGCTTGCCGGTGCTGGCCATCTTCGCACTGTGTGCCGCTGCGAGCTTCGCGAGCGAGGCGTCGGCTTCGAGCTTCGGCAAGCCTCTCGTTGCGCGATAGGCATTCACGGCTTGGCCAAGGGTCGTCGCAAATGCCGTCTCCGCGTCCGTGGGCGTGACGGATTCGGCGGCCCACGTGGTGGCGGCGAGGGCAAGCGCGCCCAGGGCGAGTCTCGCCGCGAGGCGTGGCAGGATCGATGCGGCTCGCATGTCTTCTGACGCGGATCGCATGTCTTCGGACGCGGTTCGCATGTCTTCGGACGCGGCTCGCCCTCGCTGCCTCGTCACGATCCCCGCTGCCTCGCCGGTGCCCTCGTTGCCCGTCAGCGCCGTGGCCACCTTGCGTGATCGCGCGCGGTTCTCAGCGCCCGCCACGCCATGCGACCTTCGGCCGACGCGGCGAAACGCAGCGCGCCCGCTGCCATGGCCAGCACGGTGGCCAGCATGCGCTTGGGAGGTGCCGCGTGCATCGGCGCGACGGACAGCGGTGCCCTGGCGGGCCTTCGTCCGCGCCGTGCTGCCATGAACCCGACCACCAGCGCGCTGGCGACCGCGGCGATCGGCAGCCAGCGCATTGCCTTGTCCGCCGCGCGTCGCGCGTGCGCGCGTGTCGCCTCGACGTCGGCAGCGATCTGCTGGCGGCGCAGCGCCATGCGCTGCTCCACTACGCCGATCTGCGCCGCGATCTTCAGGTCTCGCCGTGCGGCCATGTCAACGAGCGCGGGGCGGCTTCCGGCCGCTGGCACGCGCTCTCGCGAGGCAGGTGAACGGCATGGATCCGCGGGTCTTCCATCTAGGCGAGCTCCTTGACCTCGGCGGCCGTCTCCCGGAGCTGGCGCAGCGTGGCCTCGAAGGTGAGCGTCTCCTTCTGCTTGCGCATCCACAGTGCCGCAGCGACTGCCAGCACGAGATTGACGAGCCCGCCGATGCACAGGGCGGCGGGCCAGTCCAGGCCGCGATCGGTGATCCACACGATGAACCCGGCCACGAACGAAAGCCAGGCCGTGATCACCAGCACGGAGATGACGACGGCCGCCACCAGCGCCTTGGTGAGCCCGATGCCTGCGCGCTGGGCTTCCAGCACCGCCAGTTCGAGATGGTCCCGCGCGAGGCTGCCCGCGTCGCGCAGCAGTGTCGACACGCGGCTGGAGAAGGCGGCGGCGCGGTCGTGCGTGCCTGCCGCGTGGGCCGCGCGCGGATCGTAGGCCCCCGAACCGTTCGTGCCTTGAGGCGGTGCCATGCGCATGCTCCCGTATGTCCGCGAGCCTCCCGAGGGAGACGACGCAGCGTTCCCGGGAAGCGCGATTTTTTCATGGATACAGGCAGGAGGATACCCGTGGTGGACGGCCCGCTCCGTCGGACACCGCGGCAACCGGCCTGCCGGACTTGTCCTACAAGGACGGCGAAGCCGGGTCAGGCGTTGCTGGCGAGCGCCTTCAGCACGCCGCGCAGGGCATCGAGGTCGCGCGCCTTGTCGAAGAAGTGCAGCGCGCCCAGCGCCAGAGCTCTGTCGCGGTACTGCGGGAAGCCGTAGTTGGTGAACACGATCGCCGTGTGCGGCGCGTCGCCGCGCCACTCGTGCATCGCCTTCAGCACGCCGAGCCCCGTGCCGGAGCGAAGCTGCAGGTCGAGGATGACCACGTCCCAGGGCTCTGCGGCGAGGAGGCGGATGGCGTCGCCCTCGGTATCGGTCACGAAGGCCACCCGGACGTTCGGAATCTCGGCGAGCGTCTCCGCGAGGCGCGCGCGGATGCGCTCCGAATCTTCCACCAGGGCCACCCGCAAACCGCTCATGACGCTCCCGCATCCTCCCCTGGCGTGCCTGCCGCGCGCTTGCGCAGATGCCTCGCCCTGGCAATCGCCGCCGGAGCATCCGTGAACCGCTGCACGGTGATACGACGGCCAGGCCACGATAGCGGGCGGTGCGGCGCCTTTCTGTAGGACTTCGCCTCACCGCGACGGCAGCGAGACGCCTCATCCACGGACTACAGGCATCGCACGTCAAGTGCCGATCGGCACCCGATACCGATCGGGCTACCATGGGAGCCCCTGCCTCCCCGCCGCGGCGGCCATGACCGTTCCCTTCTTCGCGCTGCATCGCCAGGGTTTCGTCCGCGTCGCCGCCTGCACGCCGCGCACCGCAGTCGGTGACCCGATGCGCAACGCGGCCGAGACGCTCGACCTCCTGCGTGCCGCCGACCGTCGCCACGCCGACCTCGTGCTCTTTCCCGAGCTCGGCCTGTCGGCGTACGCCATCGATGACCTGCTGCTGCAGGACGCGCTGCTCGATGCCGTGGACGCGGGCCTACGCCGCCTCGTCGACGCCTCGCACGAACTGGCGTCCGTGTTCGTGGTCGGCGCCCCGCTGCGCCGCAACCAGCGTCTCTACAACTGCGCCGTGGTCATCGCTGGCGGCGCGATCGCGGGGGTGGTACCCAAGTCGTTCCTGCCGAACTATCGCGAGTACTACGAGCACCGCTGGTTCGCGCCGGGCGCGGGCATCGCCGGGCTCGACATCGATGTCGCGGGACAGCGCGTTCCTTTCGGCACCGATCTCCTCTTCGCGGCATCGGGGATGGCCGACTTCGTCTTCCACGTGGAGATCTGCGAGGACGTCTGGGCGCCGGCGCCGCCGTCCACGCAGGGTGCGCTCGCCGGCGCGACGATCCTGTGCAACCTGTCCGCCTCCAACGCGGTGATCGGCAAGGCCGCCGACCGTGAGCTCCTCTGCGCCTCGCAGTCGATGCGCTGCCAGGCGGCGTACGTGTACGCCGCGGCAGGACCGGGCGAGAGCACCACCGATCTCGCCTGGGACGGGCAGGCGACGATCCACGAGCTGGGCGCCGTGCTCGGGCGCACCGAGCGCTTTCCCGCCGCGAGCCAGATGACCATTGCCGACGTCGACGTCGAGCGCATCCGGCTCGAGCGCATGCGCACGTCCACGTTCGACGCCGCGGCCGTTGCCGCGGGACATCCGGAGCGCGTCTTCCGCCGCGTCGCCTTCGAGCACGTCGCGAGCGACGCGGACGTCGGGCTCATTCGTCCCCTCGACCGCTTCCCCTTCGTGCCCGACGACCCCGCGAAGCTCGACCTCGATTGCTTCGAGGCCTTCAACATCCAGGTGCAGGGCTTGCGCAAGCGCCTCGAGGCGACCGGCCTGCAGCACGTGGTCATCGGGGTATCGGGCGGCCTCGACTCGAGCCACGCGCTGCTCGTCGCGGCGCGCACCTTCGACGGCCTCGGCCTGCCGCGCGCCAACATCCTCGGCTTCACGATGCCGGGGTTCGCCACGTCGCAGAAGACGAAGGACAACGCCTGGGCGCTCATGCGCGCGCTCGGCGTGACCGGCGAGGAGCTCGACATCCGTCCGGCGGCAAGGCAGATGCTCGCCGACCTCGGCCATCCCTTCGCCCGCGGCGAGGCCGTGTACGACGTCACCTTCGAGAACGTGCAGGCGGGCCTGCGCACCGACTACCTGTTCCGCCTCGCCAACCAGCGCCGGGCGCTCGTGCTCGGCACCGGCGACTTGTCGGAGCTGGCGCTCGGCTGGTGCACCTACGGCGTGGGCGACCACATGAGCCACTACAACGTGAACGGCTCGCTCGCCAAGACGCTCATCCAGTACCTCATGCGCTGGGTGGCGTCGAGCGGGCAGGTCGACGCCGCCGCGCGCGACGTGATCCTCGCCATCGTCGACACCGAGATCTCGCCGGAACTGGTGCCGGCGAATGCCGCGGGCGACATCCAGAGCACGCAGCAGGTGGTGGGGCCCTACGAGCTGCAGGACTTCCATCTGTACTACATCACGCGCTACGGCATGCGACCCTCGAAGGTCGCGTTCCTGGCGTGGCATGCGTGGAAGGATGCATCGCGCGAGCCCTGGCCGCCCGCCTTCCCCGAGGCGGCGCGGCACGCCTACGACCTCGCCACCATCCGCAAATGGCTCGCGGTGTTCCTGCGCCGTTTCTTCGCCGAGAGCCAGTTCAAGCGCTCGGCGTTACCCAACGGGCCCAAGGTGGTGTCCGGCGGCAGCCTGTCACCGCGCGGCGACTGGCGGGCGCCTTCCGACGGCAACGCCAACGCGTGGCTTGCCGAGCTCGAGGCGAACGTGCCGGCGGGCGACGCCATATGCGCTTGTCCGTCGGATGGCGGCGCTCACGGGTGCCCTCCGTCATCGGGAACGCGAGGTTGATGCCGCGCGGTCTGGACACGCTTCATCGAGGCAGCCGCTGTGTTCCCCCCGTCGGGTACGCCCACCGACGTTCCGATCGGCTGGCCACACCGGCCTCTCTCCAGGCAGCTAGAATAGCGTGTTGCGTCGCCGCATGGCGATGCGCTTCCCTCTTCCGCTGCCGTGGCCGAATCCGATCCCACCTCCGCGAAGCCTTCGCCTGCAGCCGCACTCGCCGACTGGCAGCGCGCGGCCGGCAAGGC